>JBDTUD010000021.1:0-50990 GCA_040007915.1 Sphingorhabdus sp. | reverse complement strand
TGCCCGACGGATCGCTGAGCTTTGTCTATCTGCTGCACCCCGATCCCTGGCCCAAGATGCGCCACATCAAGCGGCGGATGATGAACGACGGGCCATTAGATTTGATCGCGGCGAAGCTGAAACCCGGCGGCGAATTCCGTTTTGGTACCGACCACCCGGTCTATTTGCGCCACGCGTTAATGGTGATGCAGCGACATCGCGGGCAGTTCAAATGGCTGGCTGAAAAGGCGGCAGATTTTCAAAAACGCCCCGGCGGCTGGCCGGAAACGCGCTATGAAGCAAAGGCGCGGCGGATCGGCCATGAAGTCTGGTATTTTCGTTATCGGCGCAGTTAGCTATCAGCTAGGCTGTTGCGATGGTCCCGGCATAAGCGCCATCAGATAATTTCGCACAACGTCCCAGCGCAGCACCAGCGCGAGTAGCGCGGTCGACAACGCCAGCCCGACAATGGAGCTGCCAAGCCCGCCCAATAACGGGCCGACGGCACCTACAACAAACGGCAAGGCGACCACCAACGGCGCGCGACGATCAATAACGAGCGCGAGAACCACCAGGCCGGCAAAGACAAGCATGACGATAAATGCACCACCCGGCATCCCCATCGCCAGCGAAGCGACGACCGGTATCACGATGAAACTGGACAGCAGATGCAGCCAGAAAGCAGTGTCGGATCGCTGGCTTTGCCGCGCCGGATCGGCTCGATCCCACGCCATGGCCGCAGCAAAAATCATGAGACCACCAACGAGCATACGGACTTGCCAGTTCGTATCACCGGCCAGACCGTTACCCTCCAGAATCCTGTCACCGATTACATCCACAAACAGCAGCGGCAGCAATGACCCGACAGCCAGCGCAAAGCTGAGCGGCACACGGTGCCGCCACCAGAACAGAAGGTTGGCTGCAAGACCCACCAGACACACGATCAGTACACATTGGAATACCAGCCCGGGCGGCAGCGCCTCTTCTCTGATCGAAAGCGAGGCCGGATAAATGATAGAAGACGCGCGGATAAACGCCAACAGCAGACCGGCTGCCAGTGATGTCCACGAGAACACCATAGCTATAGAAATCGCAGGCCAGGCCATACGCCTGTGCCGGACAAAATATTCTGCGACTAACCAGAGCGATGCCGCAGGCAACAGGACCGGAGTCCAAACACGCCAGGTCATGAAAAGATCGCGAGACGATGTTATGCTGGCAAAATCCAAACCGGCAAACCCGATGCGCCAGCCGACGAATATGCTACCGATAAACAGCGCCTTTGCCCCCATCGCAACGAAGATGTCGTTGAACCCAAGCACGAGACGGAGCGGCTCTTTCTCTTCTGTGGGCAAATCGGCCCGGTCCTCGCGCGGGCCACAGATGCTCCCCGCTGCGGGGACATAACGGATGATGACTTCCGGCAACACCCATAACAGCCCGCGCCGGATCGGCGTCCACGCGGCAGCGAGCAATAACATCAGCAGACCGATAATACCCGGTGCCAGCATGACGCCCTGGATTCTCGAATCGATGTTGCCCGCATCATAAAGGCTCGACAGCAATGACCCCGTGGCTGCTAACACATAGACAAAGGACGAAACCAAGATCGGCCTACGGTCAATGACCAACGCTATTATGGTAAGCGCGAGAAAGACCGCCAGCACGATCCACGCGTCCACCGGCGTACCCGCCCAAGGGTTGACTCCCATGACCGAAAACAGACCGTGCACCAATATCGGTGCCGCAGAAAAGTGCAGCCAAAAGGCGACATCGGATCGCCGGGTCTGCCGGACGCGATCACCGGCATCATAATACATCGCCACGGCAAAGGTCAGTATACCTGCCACAAGCGCCAAACCGCTCGCTTGCTCCACTGAGAACGTCATGCCGAGCAAAGCAAACGGAAATGCAATCGCCGCAACCCATGCAAACGCGAGGGAAATCGGCACCTTGAACGTGCGCCAATAGAGCAATGAAGCGCCTGCAGAGAGGAGCAGGCCACCGACACCGATTAATCCGGAAAGCGGCACAGCCGCACCTACCGCCACACCGATAGCAAGCACAATGCCGGTGGTGGCAAACTGGCGGTCGCGGATAAATGACCGACCAAGCGCAAAGCACGCCAAGACCATGATAACGCAGCCAAAAACACCCGCCAACGCATTGAGCGCAATAAACCCGACGACCAGCAAAATCGCGGTGAAGACGTCGGCAAAGCCTGTGGTAAGCCGGATATCCTCTTCATCCACCCGATCAGAGGAAAACTGTTCGCCTGTTGTTTGCATGTTACTCTTTGCTCCCTGACACTTAGCTTGTGCTACCGTCGCAGGATTTCCACCGGGTTAACGGGCAGCGAGGCTTGACTTGCAATGTTGGATTTGATTTGAGAGCCTGTCTGGGTTCTTTGACATTTTGAATAATCCGCGCATTGCCGATGCCTCATCGGGGCTGGGAACAAGCTTTGGCCGCGCGTCCGAAACCGCGTTTTCTTTTTTTTTGTAGAGTGTCCACTTTGACCACTTATCGGCCTTCAAACGCGAGCGAGTCCTTGCATTGCCCGCAAGGGCCTTGCTATAGCATACCCCCTTTCCGAAATTTGCAAACCACTATCAACTTGCGCAGATTTCCGGGGGTTTAAGCTAGAATATTGCGAACCAAAAAAAGGCATTGTGCTCCTGCGAAGGCAGGAGTGCTGAAAGTTCGGCGCTGAGGCTGCCGCCGCTCCTGCTTGCGCAGGAACACGAGGGGTTAGGGCGTTTTGGTGCGAACTTGCGCAGATTTCCTGGGGTTTCAGCGCGTCGTGGTGCCCATTTCGACCTTTTCAACCCATTCAGGGTAAAAGCTCGGTGCGCGTTTTGACCAGCCGGGTGCTGTTGCAGCGGCTTCGCTGATCGACTGTAGCAACGCCTTGCGCCGGTCTGGCTGCAGATGCGGCATAGAGGCAGCGGCACAAAAAGCTGCTGGCAGCCATGGCCGGGCATCGGCCGCAATCAGTCGCTCATACAGAAACCGGTAAGCGGCAAAACCGTCAAGCCGTCCCTGCCCAAGATCAAAGGCCGAGACCGTGATCAACGGAGCCAAAAAAGATTCGGCATCTTCGATCGAGGCGGAGTCAGGGATAAGCGCCCGGATTTCAGGCAGCTTGTCGTAAAAGATATGCTGCGCCTTGATGCTCGCCGCTTCGACAGCATCACGCGACCAGAGCGCGATGGCATCTTTGCGGTCAAAGGCAACATCCAGTGACCTGCGGACATAACGCTGTGTTCCGGCGCTAAAGCCCGCAAATTCTTTAATTTCCGCCAGTGTCATAAGACCCGGCCCGTCATTATTGCTCTTTGTCATGGTGACAATCCCCCGTTACCACAGAGCTGTAGTGTTGCAGAAATGTGGTTAGCAAAGCGTTAACGGCTTGGCCATTCTTTTGGTGCATCATCACAGAGGCGTTGAAATGGCGAGATCTAAACATAATCCAGCGCAATCCCTCGTTGCACTCCTGGCCCAGAGTTTCGACAAAATCTTGTGCGGCTTCGACAAGGGACGCTCAAACGCGGCGCAAAGCAGTGCATCTGCGCAAAAAAAGTCTATGTACACATAATGAAACTTAGCCCTCCCAGAAAAGCACTGGTCGGTCATCAGATCGCGTTTCTGACCATCGTCGGCTTTTGGCTGTTTCATGCCATCATTACCTCGCTGCGCGCCGCGGTGCTGGACTTTCCGGCACAGGGGGAAATGATCAACCGGCGGATGGTCGTCACTGTCATCGGCATCATCCTGACATGGCTGCTCTATCTGTTCTTGCGGCTGTTTGATCGCAGGCCGCTCGGTCAGCGCGTGACCGCTGCGTTTTTGGGAGCCATACCCTGCGCCATTGCCATTGCTTGGGCCAATTACGTCATTTTTAACGTCTATGATCCGATCAGCCTGTTCGAGGATCCTGACGTTGGACGCCGGGTTGAGGAAGTGGAGGCACTGCTCGGTTTATCGGCTTGGCAGGAGGTCGCCGAAATTGCTGTCACCCGTTATTTCTTCATCATCGCCTGGGCTTCGTTGTTTTTGGCGCTGGGCTATGCCCGCGAAGTGCGCGAGGCGGAGCGCAAGGCGTCGCGTTATGCACAAGCCGCACAGGATTCAGAGCTGCGGTCGCTGCGTTATCAGGTCAATCCGCATTTCCTGTTCAACACCTTGAACTCGCTCTCCAGCCTTGTCATCAAAGGCCAATCGAAAGAGGCGGAAGCGATGATCCAGAATCTGTCGAACTTTTACCGCAACAGTCTGTCCAGCGATCCGCTGGAGGATGTGACGCTGGAGGAAGAGGTCGACCTGCAGCGGCTGTATCTGGAAATTGAAAAAGTCCGCTATCCGGAACGACTGCGCACGGTCATCGACATATCGCCCGAACTGGCGAACCAGCATGTGCCAGCGCTCATCCTGCAACCGCTCGTTGAAAACGCGATCAAATACGGCGTGTCCCGATCCGGAAAGCCGGTGACCATCGAGATCAAGGCAACGAACCTTGACGACATGATGGTGATCAGCGTCACCGACGACGGAGAAGCGATGGGGACGGAATATGATAAAGGCAATGGCATTGGCCTTGCCAATGTTCGCGACCGGCTGGAGGCGCGCTATCGCAGTGCCGCTACCCTACAAACCCATGCCGCGCCGTCAGGCGGATTTATCGCAACCCTGACGCTGCCACTGAGCCACCGGAGGGAAATATGACACGGTTGCGGACAATCATTGTCGACGACGAACCCCTTGCCGTCGAGCGGCTGGAAATATTGTGTAATGAACAACCTGCAATCGAAATTGTGGGGACCGCCAGCGACGGTGTGGCCGCACTCCGGATCGCCCAGCAACTGACACCCGATCTGATGTTCCTCGACATCGGAATGCCCAAAATGGACGGGATCAATGCGGCCCGGGCGCTCGGGTTGATGGAGCGTAAGCCAGCGATCATATTGGTGACAGCCTATGACAATTTTGCGGTGGAGGCGTTCGATCTTGATATTGTCGATTATGTTCTAAAGCCAGTTTCGAGCGAACGACTGGGACGTGCGATTGCACGCGTACAGGCGGGTGTGGAAACGCCACCCGTCATACGTGATCCCCAAAACGTCGGCAATTATGCCAGCGAGTTCTGGGTTTCGCACCGCGCCGAACTTATTCGCGTGGCCGCAGTCGATATCGAGCGGGTCGAAGCCGAGCGGGACTATATGCGGCTACATACCGGACAACGTAGTTACTTGCTGCACCAGACAATCTCGACGTTGGAACAGCGGCTTAACCCCGAACAATTTCAGCGCATCCACCGCAGCCATATCGTCCGCCGTGACCTTATAACCGGCCTGCGCCACGAAGGCGGCGGTGTATGGCACGCGCTTTTGGGGGAAGATCTGTCGATGCGGATTGGGCGCAAATATCTGGCCGATGTGAAAAAACTGGCCGGCAAATAGATGCCCCGGCATCGAAATGCCGGGGCTATCTTCGCAGAAATGATTGCCGTTAGTTGCCCACAACCGCCGTTTTGTTACCGGCAGCCATGCTTTTCGTTTCCTGATATTGAGCGATCACCCGCTCGGCATTCGGCATGGCCTTCGCCATAGCTTCAGTCTTGCACCGGTCAAAATCTGCTTTTTCGGCAAGGGTGAAGCCACGAGGGCTTGCACATACTCGATTAATCGCACTTTTGATGCGGACCTGAAGCTTTTGTTGACCTTGGGCCGACGCCAGATCCAGATCGTTGTAATAAACGGGCCGAGTTTTTTCACCCGCCAACACAGGAGTTGAAACTGCCATAAATGCTGCCGTTGCCGCAGCACAGCTTAATGCTATTTTTGTCAGGGTCGCCATTTTGAACATCCTTTGTTTTTCATTTGTGGCTGGGGCTATTCACGCACCAGCGAGTGGGAGAGGGTTGCAGACGAGCCAACATCTATAGCTGGGGAGCATTGTGGTGGACCCGTCTGCGAGTCAGCTATTAGCCTGACCGTGTTGCCCGTGCATGACAGTTTCGATAGACAACGAAGACAGTCGACCGTTCGACAAACGCATCGACGAACGCGCGATTGTATCTGACGAATGGCGAATATTATAATTTTATTACGAGAATCACGAGACTTAAAACGCTTTAGATAAGTCCCGCGAGCGGCGACGACGGATCAGCGTACATGCGCCGTCCCATCCGTCCGGCATTATAGGCCGTTCTTCCGGCTTCCACTGCCAATTTCATGGCGCGCGCCATCGCCACCGGGTCTTTGGCTTCGGCAATCGCAGTATTCATCAGCACGCCGTCGCAACCCAGTTCCATGGCCACCGCCGCATCCGACGCGGTGCCGACTCCCGCATCGACCAACACGGGCACCTTAGCGCCTTCGACGATCAGCCGAATCGTGACCCTGTTCTGGATACCGAGCCCCGAACCAATCGGCGCGCCCAGCGGCATAACCGCAACCGCGCCCGCATCCTCCAACTGCTTCGCGGCGATCGGATCGTCGACGCAATAGACCATCGGCAGGAAGCCTTCGTTGGCTAGCACTTCGGTTGCTTTCAACGTCTCGCGCATATCTGGATAGAGCGTCTTCGCCTCGCCCAAAACCTCCAGCTTTACCAGATCCCATCCGCCCGCCTCTCGCGCCAGCCGGAGCGTGCGGATGGCATCGTCGGCGGTAAAGCACCCGGCGGTGTTCGGCAGAAAGGTATATTTTTTCGGGTCGATATAGTCGGTCAGCATCGGTGCCTTGGGGTCCGATACATTCACCCGGCGCACTGCCACGGTGATGATCTCTGCCCCCGATGCTACCAGCGCGGCCGCATTTTGTTCGAAATCCTTATATTTGCCGGTGCCGACAATCAGGCGCGAGTTGAAGGTCCGGCCCGCCACGATCCAGCTATCCCCCCCCTTTTGACCGTCTTGCCCGCCGCCGACAAAATGTACAATCTCGAGCACATCGCCATCCGCCAGCACGACATCCGTCAACGTCGAACGCGGCACGATCTCACGGTTGCGCTCCACCGCAACCTTCGCCGGATCAAGCCCAATATCGCGCACCAGATCGGCAACGCTGCCGCCTGCAGCAAAGTGCCGCTGTTCGCCGTTGAGGGTCAGGGATATGCTGTCGGCCATGGCAGAAAGGGTCATTTCATCTCGCTTTTTTACTTGGCGGCCATATAGTGGCCGATAACGGCGGTGTGCAACCGCTACTATCACCAAATATCAGGGGAAGTTTGTTGCCTGACAAGCCCGTCATTTTTGTTCTGAACGGCCCCAATCTCAACCTGCTCGGTACCCGCGAGCCGGAGATTTACGGCACCGACACACTCGACGATATCGCCGGACGGCTGGACGATCAGGCACGGGTGGCGGGCGCGGAAATAGACTTTCGCCAATCGAACCATGAAGGCCATTTGATCGACTGGTTGCACGAGGCGCAGGCATCGGGGGCCAAAGCGGTGCTGCTCAATGCCGGCGGTTTTACGCACACGTCGATTGCCATACATGACGCGATAAAATCTATCAAAGTGCCGGTCATAGAGGTCCATCTGTCCGATCCGCACAAACGCGAAGAATTTCGGCATTTGAGCTATGTTGGCATGGCAGCCGCCGCCTGTTTTGCCGGACACGGCGCGAAATCATATGAACTGGCGCTGGACGCGGCGCTGCAACTTTGACATTAGGCGCCGCAATACTGTTAAACAGGACCGTTAGATCGGGGCGCGCAAGGAGTAAAACATGGCGGTAAAATCTGACAGCAATGGGGGAATTGAGGTCGATACCAGCTTGGTGCGCGAACTGGCGGCCCTGCTCAATGATACCGGCCTCAGCGAAATCGAAGTTGCCGATGGCGAGCGCAAGATACGCGTTTCGCGGACGATGACGGCGGTTGCGACGCCATATGCTGCAGCCCCAGTCGCGGGTCCCACACCGGGCGCTGCATCTGTTGCCGAAACCGCGAAACCTTCTGTTGCGGCCAACGCCCTGAAATCGCCGATGGTGGGCACCGCTTATCTGACGCCTGATCCGGAGGCAGCGCCTTTTGTCGCCGTTGGCCAGACCGTCAAGGCCGGGGAGACGGTTCTGATCATCGAAGCCATGAAAGTGATGAACCCGATTATCGCTGCCAATGCGGGAACGGTGACCGCGATCTACGTCGAGAGCGGCCAGCCTGTCGAATTTGATCAGCCGCTGATGGTGATCGAATAACCATGGGAATTGAGAAAATCCTGATCGCCAATCGCGGTGAGATTGCTCTCCGCGTACACCGCGCGGCGCATGAGATGGGGATCAAAACCGTTGCGGTTCACTCCACCGCCGATGCCGAGGCGATGCATGTACGGCTGGCAGACGAAGCGATTTGCATCGGTCCGCCATCGGCCGCCGACAGCTACCTCAACATTCCAGCGATCATATCGGCGGCGGAAATCAGCCATGCCGATGCGATCCACCCCGGCTACGGCTTCCTGTCCGAAAACGCGCAGTTTGCAGAAATCGTTGAAAGCCATGACATCGCGTGGATCGGGCCGAAGCCCGAACATATCCGCACGATGGGTGACAAGGTGGAAGCCAAGCGCTCGGCTGGCAAGCTTGGCCTGCCGCTGGTGCCCGGCAGCGAGGGCGCAATTGAGGATGTGAACGAAGCCAAGGCCATCGCCCGCGACATCGGTTATCCGGTGATCATCAAAGCCGCATCGGGCGGCGGCGGACGCGGCATGAAAGTGGTCAATAGCGAGGAAGAGCTTGAGACCCAGATGCAGCAGGCGGGCTCCGAGGCAAAGGCGGCGTTTGGCGACGCCACGGTCTATCTCGAAAAATATCTCGGCAACCCGCGCCATATCGAATTCCAGATTTTCGGTGATGGCAATGGCAACGCCGTTCATCTGGGCGAACGCGATTGTTCGCTGCAACGCCGCCACCAGAAGGTGTTGGAAGAAGCCCCCTCGCCTGTCCTTTCTACCGCAGAGCGTGACCGGATGGGCATGATCTGCGCGAACGCAATGGCCGACATGGGCTATCGCGGCGCGGGCACTATCGAGTTCCTGTGGGAAAATGGCGAATTCTATTTCATCGAAATGAACACGCGTTTGCAGGTGGAGCATCCGGTCACTGAAATGATCACCGGCCTTGACCTCGTCCGCGAACAGATTCGCGTGGCGGAGGGCAAGCCGCTTTCCTTTACCCAGGACGAAGTGACCTTCACCGGCCATGCGGTCGAATGCCGGATCAATGCCGAGGACCCGGTAACCTTCATGCCGTCCCCCGGCACCGTCAGCTGGTATCACCCGCCGGGCGGGCTTTACGTCCGCGTCGATAGCGGGCTGTATCACGGCTATAAGGTGCCGCCCTATTATGACAGCATGATCGCCAAGCTGATCGTTTATGGCCAAACCCGCGAAGGCTGCCTGATGCGGCTGCGGCGGGCGCTGGGCGAATTTGTCATTGAAGGGATGAAAACGACCATTCCGCTGCACCAGAAGCTGCTCGAAGACCCCGATTTCCAGAATGGCGATTACACCATAAAATGGCTCGAAGAATGGCTGGCGCGCGAAAACCCGTAGGATTTAGCCGCCGCCAGGTGGTTTTGGGGCTGGCGATTGTCCCGCTGGCCAGCTGCAAGCCGATGCGGCCCGACAAGGATGTGCCGTTCATCCCCGCTAAAAAGGCGGCAACACCCGGCGAACCACACCGGCTGGTCGAACTGGTCAAGCTCGATCCGACGATCAAAATCGACATCCGTTATGCGACGGCCAATAATTTTACCGGTCGCATCTTATATTCCGAGGCTCGTGCGTTCCTTACCGTAGCCGCCGCACAAGCTGTCGTCCGGGCCAGCAAAGCCGCGCAAGCCGAAGGGTACGGCCTTACCATTTTTGATGCCTACCGCCCGTGGCGGGTGACCAAGCAATTGTGGGACGCCACGCCCCGCGGCCCGAAAAAGAATTATGTAGCCAACCCGAAACGCGGCTCCAAACATAACCGTGGCTGCGCGGTCGATTTGACCTTGCACGATTTGCGAACGGGCGCGTTGGTTGAAATGCCCACGGAGTTCGACGACTTTTCGGAAAAAGCCCACCGCGACTATATGGGAGCGAGCGCCGTCGCCATAGCCAACCGTGCAAGGTTGCAACGCTATCTTGAGGCGGAAGGTTTCGTCGGGCTTTCCAACGAATGGTGGCATTTCGATTTCACAGGATGGCAGGATTATCCGGTGATGGATGTTCCATTTGGAAACCTCGATTAAGGCAGCCGTTCATCAAAACCTAACCTTTCCTTAACATGTATGAGCAGTTCAGCGTCGCTTCAGAACGACTCGTCCATAACATCCGTAATGCAGAGGCATGGTGCCCCTGCCATGGGGATGTGCCATGAAAAAATTTATCTTGATGACTTTGGTTGCAGCAACGGCGCTTTCACCTGTTGCAATTTCAGCAGCCGACAATGTGCCGCGATCAGCGCGGGTTTCCGCACAGGTCGGGGCAGCGGCAGACTTCCAGCGCGGTGATGCCCGGGAAGAAGGACGTCGCGGCGGCCGGGGTGAAGGCCGAAACGAGAGTCGCGGCGAAGATCGCCGTGACGGCGAACAGCGTGTGCAGCATAGTCGGCAATCGGCTGGCGTAGTATACCGGGGCGAAGTCCGAAACGAGGGTCCCCGCGAAAGCCGCCGTGGCGGCGAACAGCGTGGTCGGCAATCGGCCCGCGTAGTCGACCGTGGCGAACGCCAGAATCCGGTCGTCGTCCGGACCGAGCGCCGCGGAGAAAGCCGCGACAGCGGTTATTCGCGACGCAATGATAATGACGGAAGCTGGAACCGGAACAACAACGGTCGCCAGGCCCAGAATCACAACAGCCAGGGAAGCCGCTGGAACACTGGCTGGCGCAATAACAGCCAGTATAACTGGCGTGGCCACCGTCAGCGTTACGGCAATAATTACCGTATCGGGCGCTATTACGCGCCATATCGTAACCATCGCTACAGCGGGATAAGCATCGGCTTATCGATTGGATCGGGCTTCTACGGGTCTAGTTACTGGATCGGTAACCCGGGCTATTATCACCTACCGCCCGCTTATGGCCCCTACCGTTGGGTGCGTTATTACGACGACGTACTGCTCGTCGATATCCGCAACGGTTACGTCGTCGACGTGATTCACGATTTCTTCTGGTAAAGCGACCTACCAGAAGTCGGGGGAGCCGGACCGCGAAAGTGGTCCGGCTTTTTTCTGCTTCCATCTCTCGAATTTCCGGTGCTGTTTATGATAAGCCGCAGCATGATAATGATTCGAAATGAAGTAAAACATGCTGGCTGATCCGCCCATCACCAGATTTGATCCCAATAATGACCCGGCAAGGCTGGCAAAGATCGGTGCGCATGTGACGAAGCGGCTGAACGCCAATCCGCTGGTGCAGCAGGTCGAGCACGCCGATATCCAGCTTTATGTTTATCAGGGTTTTTTAAGCCTTGGCGATTGCAAGGGGTTGATCGCCAAGATCGATGCCGAAGCAGTACCCTCGACGCTCTACAAAGGCACCGAGCAGGAAGGTTTCCGCACCAGTTACAGCTGCCACCTGAACCGCTGGGACCCCTTTGTGTCGCGGGTCGAGGCGCGGATGAGCGATGTCCTGGGGATCGACAATGGCCATGCCGAAACAATGCAGGGTCAGCGTTACCAGATCGGTCAGGAATTCAAATCGCACCATGATTTCTTCCATCCGAGCCAGGGGTATTGGGACCATGAAGGACCTTCAGGCGGCCAGCGCAGCTGGACCGCGATGATCTTCCTCAACGAACCAGAAGAAGGCGGCGCCACCGAATTCCCGCATCTGGGGATAGGGGTCAGGCCGCAAACGGGGATGATGCTGATCTGGAACAACGTAAAACCCGACGGCACGCTGAACTACAAAACGCTGCACACCGGCACGCCGGTCATAGCGGGGGTCAAGCATATCATTACCAAATGGTACCGGCAGAATAACTGGCTGGAAATCAATACGCCGAACGTGTGATTTACGCCCGATGATTACCCGCAAGTTGTACATGCTAAAAGGCTTGCAATGTAGGATTTGGCCTGTCAGCCAAAACAGCTAACATCATCGACCGCCCGATAGCTGTAGCGGGCCTGCCAATCAACCAGCGTCTGCTATGCGGTGCTTGGATTTTCAAAGTGAACAAAAATCGCCGCACATGGGTATAATTTGTACACTTAACCTCTGGTTCACCATCAAATAGGCGTCACTTGTGTAACCCATGTCAACTTGGCCGCGTAACTCGCAGTCAAAATCCTGTTGGATCAAAAAGGCCGATTTGACTGTGAACTTGCCGAGATTTCGGCGGGTTTGCGAGGCTTACCTCTATAGAAAAATCCGCCTCCACGACGTCTGCGCCCTAAATGTTGCCGTCTGTCGAAATTTTATTGCGTCTTGCCCTATGCCATATGAGACGGGTAACATGTTGCGCTGCTGCGGTGGCGTTTTCGTTATTTGGAGAATAGCCCCATGAAATCCCCCAAAATCCTGGCTCTTGCTACAGCCGCCCTGCTCGTCCCCCATCTCGCCCTCTTGTCTGCACCTGCCTATGCGCAGGCCACCGCCGCCGACGCGACGGTGACCGAAGGCAAACGCCTTGCCACTTTGTTTGCCGAAGACGACGAAGCTAACCTGAAGCGCAATCCGATCAGCGCCCTGTTCCGCGGCGACATGCGTTACGCGGACCAGTTGGGCGATTATATCAGCGACGCCTATTTCGACGGCGAGCGCAAAGCGGCAGAGGCCAATCTTGAAAATCTCAAATCCATCGACCGCGCAAAGCTCAACTCCACCGACAAAATCGCCTATGACGTATTCAAGCAGAACCAGATTGATGCGCTGAAAGGCCTGTCGAAAGAAATTATGGACCTGACGGTGGTTCGTCCGGTCAACCATTTCTCTGGCTTCCACACATTCTACCCGACCTTTGCCAGCGGTGAGGGTGCAGCGCCGTTCAAGACGGTGGCCGATTATGAAAGCAACCTGAAACGCCATAAAGAGTTCATCGTCCTTATGGATCGTTCCATCGACCGCTTCCGGCAGGGCATGGCATCGGGCGTGTTCGAGACCAAATTGACGATCACAAACGTCATCGACCAGCTCAATACGCAGCTTGCGCAGAAAACCGAGGAATCGCCTTATTACGGACCGGTCACAAAATTTCCCGACGGTTTTTCCGACGCCGACAAGGCGCGGCTAACCACCGAATATCGTGATGTCGTCGAAAAGGGTTTATACCCCGCCAACACGCGGCTGCGTGATTTCCTGCGCGACAGCTATTTGCCGCTGGCACGCGAAGGCGTCGGGCTTTCCTATATGAAGGGTGGTGAAACGCTCTACCAATTTTTGATCGAGCAGACGACAACATTACCGCTCAAGGCCGACGAAATCCACAATCTGGGCCTGTCCGAGGTCGACCGGATCAAAAAGGGTATGGAAGCAGTCAAAAAGGAAGTCGGCTTCAAAGGCACGTTGCCCGAGTTCTTCGAATATCTGCGCACCGATGCTAAATTCAAGCCAGTCAGCCGCGAGGCGTTGACCCAAGGCTATTACGATATCGGCAAAACCGTCGATACAAAGATTTCGAGCCAGTTCAAATATCTTCCCAAGGCTCCGCTCGAAATCAAACCCTATGAAGAATTTCGCGAGAAATATGAAGCTGGTGGTTCTTACCAGAACGGCACCCCAGATGGCTCACGCCCGGGCACATTCTATTTCAACGCCTATGACCTGCCCAGCCGGACCACGCCCGGCATGACCACGCTCTATCTGCACGAGGGCGCGCCGGGCCACCATTTCCAGATCAGCATCGCGCAGGAAAATGAGGCTCTGCCCGCGTTCATGCGCTTCGGCGGGAACACCGCTTATGTCGAAGGCTGGGGACTTTATGCCGAAACTCTGGGTTACGATATGGGCCTGTTCAAAGACCCATATCAACGCTTCGGCACGTTGTCCGACGAAATGCTGCGCGCGATGCGGCTGGTCGTCGATACCGGGCTGCACAGCAAGGGCTGGACCCGCGATCAGGCGATTGCCTATATGCTCGCCAACAGCGACATGGGCAAAACAGATGCCACTGCCGAAGTCGAACGCTATATCGCCATTCCGTCGCAGGCCCTCGCCTACAAAATTGGCGCGCTGACCATATTGCGGTTGAAGGACAAGGCCAAGACGTCACTGGGCAAGAAATTCGATGTGCGCGAATTCCACAACCAGATCCTCAACACCGGCGCATTGCCGCTGGCAGTTCTCGAAAAGAAAATTGACGATTGGATTGCAGCATCAAAATAGGCGACCGGGGGCATTCACGGGCCATTCAATTCGGTGTGTTCATTCTCCTTTTTCTTGAGGGAGAATGAACATGCGCATCATGATTGCTATTTGTTTTCTGGCCATCGCTATCCCTGCGACGGCGCAAAAGCCCCCCGGCAGCCCGTTGATCAATTATGACGGTTATACCGAACTCACCTCTGAAGTCGCACCTCACCGCCGCGATCGCATGATTACCTTGGCCGATTTCCGCGCCCGTGCTGCCCGGCCCGACGTTTTGGTGCTTGATGCACGGTCAGCACAGGCTTTTGCCGAGGGCCATATCAAAGGCGCGGTCAATCTGCCGCTGCCGGACTTTACCGCGGAGGCTTTGGCCGAAGTGATCGGTGCCAACCAGTCCCGAGAAATCCTGATCTATTGCAACAACAACTTCACCAATAACCGCCGCCCGGTGGTAACCAAAAAGGTCGAACTGGCTCTCAACATTCAAACCTTCATCAACCTTTACGGCTATGGCTATCGCAATGTCTATGAACTGGGCGAGGCGGTGGATATGGACGCGGCAGAGGTCGGTTGGGTCAAAGGTCCGACCGCCTAGAGCATTTTGCGTTTAATCTGCGACATATCCTGCTTCTTTGAGATAATTCCAGCATTCTTCGCCAGTGTAGAGATCGCAGATTGATCCGACGGCTTTCCATAGTGCATCGATTGTGCGTGTACCGGCTTTTCTGAGATGCGCCTTGAGCTCGGCGAACGCCATCTCGATCGGGTTCAAGTCCGGGCTGTAGGGCGGAAGGAAGAGGAAGCATGCGCCGCGCGCTTTGAGGATCGCCTTGGCCTTCTCGCTCTTGTGGCTGGAGAGGTTATCGAGGATGACCATATCACCCCGTTTGAGTGTAGGGGCCAACTGGATGCGCTTTCACCTTGTGCTCACACAGCAGGCGCTCCGCCAACTCCGCAAGCGTTATGTCACCCTGCGCCTCGACCCAGCCGATCACGATATCCCGATAGGTCGCGAGTTTGCCGCTGCCTGCCGGTCGCCCCTGACGCGACGGGGCAAGCGATCCCGTCGCTGCCATCCGCTGCGCCAAGCGAACCCCAGTGCTCGCACTTACACCAAAACGACGCGCAGCAGCCCGCCGAGAAGCACCCTTCTCAAAGCAGACCGGCTATGGATGGAATCTAGGGCTTGACCATCACGGATACTCTAAGGGCTAAGCCTCAGGGTGAGAACCTAAAACGCCGCCCCCAAATATCCCAATTGCCCTGCCTTGAAGATTGTCTGGCTGCGCTTGACCGCATTCAGCTTTTCACCGGCGCGCTGGATATGGAATCGTACCGTCGCATGGCTCAGCGTCAGGATCAGGCCGATCTCCTTGTCGGTCTTTCCAACAGCTGCCCAGCGGAGGCATTCGGCCTCGCGCTTTGACAACCGGCAATTGGACGGCATCCAGCGCTGGGTACGGGTCACGCCGACATAGCCCGCTATAAAACGCCTAGAAGCTGGAGCCAGCACCGACACATGGGCTGCAAACTCTTCGGACAAATCGCGCCTATCAATATCGGTGGAAGTGAAACTCAGCGCGCCAATCTGGCCAAAAGGCAAGTGAACTGGAACCAATATGGCCGCATGGCAATTTGTCCGCCCGTGGAAATTGCTGAGATCGAGCTCGTCGAGATACGGATTGTTCCAGTCGACATGAAAGCCATCGGAGTTGCACCACATCGGCTCGCTTTCGTAACGGCAGGCTCTGGGCAGCGGCGAAGTAAAGGCGAGCCGGGTATTCTCCCACCAGCGTTCGCCATCCGCCACCCAGCCAAAAATCTCACCGTTGATAATCTCACCGTCAATATCAACAATATGCCCTTTGGACGCGATATCGGCCGTCGCGGCAACGCGGAGCCCGCGTGCCAGTGCCGCATCATGCAAGGCAATCGCGGCGGCGCGGATATCCTCCAGCGTTCGAATAGTTACGCTTTCGAGCAGGCCAAAACCGACGTCTGGAGTTTCTTTTGCAGCCAACGCTACCATCACCCGTCTCCCAAATTTTGCCAATTTTTGGCTCTTTTAGCTGCCAATGCCGAGTCGCCGGGCGTGACCTAGCCAGACATCACATATGCGGAACCTCGCACGTCGTTGTCAGACAGGCAACCTGTCAGTTTAGACGGTTGCAAGCTGTGCAAGGGCGTTGGAATGCGGATCAGGATAGGAGAGAATTTTCCATGACGACGCAAACCAGCCATCTCCGGCCTTTGTCGACACGCCAGTGGCGGCTGGCGGGCCACCCGCGCGGCCGCCCTATCGCCGACAGCGACTTTGAATTGGTCACAACCGATGTTCCAAGCCTGCGGTCAGGCCAGATGTTGCTAAAGACCCGGTTTCTCGGGTTTGATCCGGCCCAGAAAGGCTGGATGGAAAACATCGCCGACTATGTCGCTCCCCTTAACATCGGGGATGTCATGCGCGGATCAGCGGTCACTGAGGTCATCGAAAGCCAGGACGGCCCCTATCCGGTCGGGACATTGCTGGCGGGAACAACCGGCTGGTGTGAACATCTGGTATCGGACGGTACAGGACTGGAGCTGATTGCCCCGGGATTGCCCCCTACTGCTGTACTCTCAGTGCTTGGTACAACCGGCATGACGGCGTGGTGCGGATTGTTCAAGATCGGTAAGCCTTTACCAGGCGACGTGGTACTGGTGTCGGGTGCCGCAGGCGCAACGGGTTCGATTGTTGGTCAACTAGCGAAAATCGCCGGATGCCGGACCATTGGCATCGCCGGGGGAACGGAAAAATGCCGCTGGCTGGTCGATGAAGCGGGATTCGATGCCGCGATTGACTACAAGGCCGGTCCGATTACCGAACAGATCAAGGCTCTGGCACCTGACGGAGTCAACATTATCTACGACAATGTCGGCGGGCGGATACTCAATGACATGCTTGGCCAGATCGCCACGGGTGCACGGGTTGTCATCTGCGGCGGGATCAGTCGGCATGAAACGGGCAATCTTCCACTTGGTCCGGAGAATTATTTCAACCTGGTTTTCCGACGAGCCAGCATGACCGGTTTCATCGTGCTCGATTGGGCAAGCGAGTTTCCCGCCATCCGCCAGCGCATGACAACGCTTATCAACGAAGGCCGCCTCACCTTCCGTGAAGACATGCAGCACGGTTTTGAAAATGCGCCCGCGACGCTGCAGCGCCTGTTTTCCGGTGCCAATCGCGGCAAACAGCTACTGGAGATTGACTGATGCCTGACCAGATGACCGAAGCCGAACTCAGGGCTGTTGCTTATGCCGTCTATGCCGCAGCAGGCTCGGGCGATTGGGAAACCGCAGAACGCTATCTGAGCGACGAGCTTGTGATCGTCGAAGCGGACAACCTTCCTTATGCGGGGACCTATACCGGCCGCGGCGCGTTGCGGGAACTCTACGGCATCGTGATGGCATATTGGGCGGAACCCGAACTGGAGTTTCATGCGATGACCGCAGGTGACGATCATGTCGTCAGCATGGTCACCTTCCACATGACATCGCGCCGCTCGGGCAAACGTCTGTCCATGCCGCTGACCGAAGTGTTCCAGATCGAGGATGGCAAGGTTGTTAGAATCCAGCCATATTATTATGATACCAAGGCCATGATCGATTTCGAACGGCCATAATCTCTGCATCCAATAGCATAACTGCCCGAGAAGCTTGGCCCGAATTGCCCATATGGGCCGTCCGGTGCCCCGTCCATCGCGGCATTGTCAAAGCGATTTATTTTTTCGATTCTGACGGCACGGGCTGGACCTTGTGTGCGATATGGGCAACGGTGCGCGCATGGCCGAGCTGCGCCGCGTCGCTCCCGCAATGCTCGACGAAACTGCCGCTACGATCTATCATGCGAGTTGCCAGGGAATGGACAGGGACAGGGCCATCACGGAGTAAGCAACATGAAACCGATGACCGAGCAGCACCTGGCGATTCTGCGCCGACATATGGTCGATGTCGTCGGGATCCAGGCTGATCTCATGACCGAGGAACTCGGCAGGGGGCAGCTCGACGCTCGCGTTCTGGAGGCTATGCTGCGAGTCCCGCGACATCGCTTTGTCCCTGCCGAGCTTGCAGCCCTTGCATACCATGACACCCCGCTGCCGATCGGCTTCGACAAGACCATCTCCCAGCCCTTCATCTGCGCGCTGATGCTTGATCTGCTTGCCATCGAGGAGGGGGAGAGCGTCCTTGAGGTGGGGACAGGGCTTGGCTATCTTTCTGCTATCATGGCGGAACTCGGCGCACAGGTTTGGAGCGTTGAAATCGTGGAGGAATTTGCCGAAGAAGCGCTCCAGCGCCTGTCAGCATGCGGCTATGACAATGTCACAGTCCGTATCGGCGACGGATCGCGCGGGTGGATCGAGCATGCGCCGTTCGACAAGATCGTGGTCTCGGCAGCCGCAAGGCAACCGCCCGAAGCCTTGCTCAATCAACTCAAAGCCGGAGGGCGGATGGTCGCGCCGATTGGTCCGACAGACGTGCAGCAGCTCACCGTGATCGACAAGGCTGCCGGCGGCGAGGTCAGAACACGCGAGGTTATCCCCGTTCGGTTCAGTCAATTGGAGATGTGATCTGGTTGGATTTGGCGACAAGCCTGTATATCGGTAAGCGCATGTGCGAGTTTGCTCCCCTGTTCGTCTGCCTAGGTAACATTTGCCGTTCGCCCCTTGCCGAAGCCGCCCTCCGCGACGCCGTCCATCAGGCGGGGCTGACTGTCAGGGCCGATTCCGCTGGCACTGGCGATTGGCATGTCGGTCAACCACCAGACCATCGCGCGTGTGCCGAGGCGATGCGCCATGGCATTGACATTTCCACTTACCGGGCGCGGCAGGTTGACGAAGCGGACTTCTACCGTTTCACCCACATCCTTGCACTGGACCACAGCAATCTCGCGCATCTGCGGGACATGGCACCGCCTGACGCCACGGCGGTGCTATCGCTCCTGCTCGACCATGTCGAGGGACTCGCTGGAGAGCCCGTGGCGGATCCTTATTTCGGCGAAGCCGAGGGCTTTGCGGAAGCCTGGTGCCAGGTGAGCCACGCGGCGCGGGCTCTCGTCCGGAAGTTCGGTCAATGCCCCGGTTAGCGGGAAGAATGGGCACTCCTCGTCCGGGCCTCCGGCATATATTGACGCCGGGTGCCGTCTGAAGGACCAGTCCGCTTGCGTGGACCGCAGCGAAGGAGTATATTGTTCTCAGGCCATGGGGCGATCCTCGTGCCGGGACACCGTCATGGCTGCTCGACATAGGAGAGTGGACAATGGCCATTACCCACCCGGTCGGTATGAATCCGGCCAGAACAGAGATCCCCATACGCAAAATCGAACTGCATGATCTGTGGTGGGCGCTTGCCCAAGGCTGGAAGGACTTCATGATCCTGCGGGGAGATCTGGTCTTCATCGGGTTCGCCTACCCGGTGGTCGCTCTGTCCGCAGCATTGCTTGCGATGCAGTCATCCGTGTTACCGCTGATTTTCCCTCTAGCGGCTGGATCAATCCTGTTCGGTCCTGCGGTCGCTAGCGGCTATTACGAGTTGGCGCGGCGGCGCGAACTGGGTCTGGATGTGAGATGGCGGCATTTTCTCGACGTTCTGCACGGCCCGGCAGCGCCTTCGTTGATGGCCCTGACAGCGGTAGTTGCCATCCTATTCGCGTTGTGGATCGGTGCCGCGCAGTTGCTCTATGCCGCGACGCTGGGACCCGGGGTCCCGGTTTCGGTGGAAGCATTGCTGCAAACCGTCTTCACGTCTTCGCAAGGGGCGACAATGTTCATCGCGGGCAATCTCATCGGATTGGGCTTCGCGATCATAACGCTCGCAATTTCGGTAGTTTCTTTTCCAATGCTGGTCGACCGACGGGTGGGATGGTGGGTTGCCATGCATACTTCGGTGCGAGTGGCCTGGAAGAATCCCGTCACTGTGGCGGTCTGGGGACTGATCGTGGTCGGATTGCTGGTAATCGGTTCGCTTCCGGCACTGGTCGGCCTGGCGGTTGTGCTGCCTGTGCTCGGCTATGCCACATGGCATCTCTACACGCGCGCGGTGTCGCCTTTCTGATCCACTGACGCAGATGCGGCACCCGAGGCGCAGGCTCACCGTGCGGGTGGTGTGCCGCTGCCCGTTGCCCGCGGTTGGGTCATCGCACGGGGGTTGTTATCGAGACTATTGAGATATTTGATTACGGCGGCGCGATCTGCCGGATGGCGCAACCCGGCAAAACTCATTTTGTTGCCCGGGATGGCACGGGATGGGGACTCCAGATAAGCAAACAGCCGGTCGTAGGTCCAGGCGCCCGGCTGTGCCGCCATGGCCGGTGAATAGGAAAAACCCGCCCGCGCCGCGATATCCCGACCGATCACACCCCAGAGATTGGGGCCGACGCGGTCGGGGCCGCCCGGCGCGAAATCATGGCAAGACGCACAGACCCGGGCCTTGCTCTTGCCAGTGTTCGCGTCGGCACTGGCGAGCAGGGCGTCGAGATCAAGCGGCAACACTGTTGCCGGTACGGCACTTGGAAGGGCAGCCGGAGCTGGTGCCTGCCGTTCGAAATCATGACGGTAAGCCGTCAGCCTGTTACGTTCTCCGGGCTCGTCCAAGCTGTCAGGCCAGCCCCTCTGGATCGATGCGAGGTCGACCCGCGGGGGCATGTTTTCCACCGGCTTATAGGCTAGCTCACCAGGGTAGCGGTCAGGGTAAAGCTGTCCAACGAACCAATTCAGACACAAGATGGAGGCCACGGCTGCCGTCACGGATATGCCGACCATCAGCCAACGCGACCGCTCCATGATCAGCCTCCTCCGCCTAGGAAGATCGCCCGGGTCCAGTAGACATAATCGGATTCGACGATCATGATGCGGACAAGCACGAGCAGCACGAGCGGCGGCACCAATATGGCGTACATCAGCGATAGCCGCTCCCAAGCCATATGCATGAAGATCGACACGATAAGCCCCGCCTTCAGCAGCATGAAGGTGACGATCAGCGTCCACCGGACGATGCCCTGACAATGGAAATAATCGACCATGTAGGACATGGCGCTGAGTACGAAGAGATAGCCCCAGACCTTGAGATAGAGGCCGATGGGATGCTGTTGCCCGCTGGCAGAGACCGGAACCTCCTGGCGCGCGGTGGACGTGTCGTGGTTCATGTCCCTCGTTCTCCCTTCACCAGAGATAGAAAAAGGCAAAAATGAAGACCCAGACAAGGTCGACAAAATGCCAGTAGAGTCCGGCGATCTCGACCGCCGAATAGTCGCCCGACCTGTCATAATGGCCGCGCAGCACTTTCGATGCGACGATCAGCAGCATGATGACGCCGATGGAGACGTGCAGGCCGTGAAAGCCGGTGATCATGAAGAAGCTGGCACCGAATTGCGGCGCCCCCATGGGATTGCTCCAGGGGCGCACACCTTCCTCGACGATGAGCTTGGTCCATTCGAAGGCCTGCATGCCGACGAACATTGCGCCGAACAGGGCGGTCGCGACCATCAATGCAGCCGTTTTCCTGCGGTCGCGGCGGTAACCGAAATTGACCGCCATCGCCATGGTGCCGCTGGAGCTGATAAGCACGAAGGTCATGATCGCGATCAGGATGAGGGGGATCGACTGGCCGCCGATGGTGAGCGCGAACACCTCCGCCGCGTTGGGCCAGGGCAGCGTCGCCGAGGCACGCATCGTCATGTACGAGGTGAGGAAGCAGGAAAAGATGAAGGTGTCGCTTAACAGGAATATCCACATCATCGCCTTGCCCCAATGGGTATGGCGAAAAACCTCCTGATCAGCCGACCAGTCAGCCGCGATGTCGCGCAGGCTCTGCGCGGCTTGGCTATGGACCTCCTTCTCCATCATCACTTGCGACATGACATGTCACCCCGCCTTTTTTCACGTCGATATTAGCAGTACTACTAGCAAAAGCCAAACCAGCAGCAGGAAATGCCAGTAGATCGCGCAGAGCCTGACATTGCGGGAAACCCGCGCGCTATCCGTCTGTCCGCTGATCTGGCCAATATTGCGGACGCAGGCGAAAATGCCGCCGGCCAAGTGCAGCCCATGGATGGCTGTCAGCAAATAGAAAAAGGCGTTGGCGGGGTTGGCCGCGAGAAAATAGCCACCCGCCTGATACTGCCGCCAGAGGAGGAGCTGGCCCACGAGGAACGCCAGGCCAAGCACACCACCCGCCAAGGTCATCAGCCGCATGGGTTCCCGAGCGCCGCGACGGGCCGAACGCCTGGCCGACTCCCACGCCAGGCTGCTCGCCACCAGCACGCCGGTGTTGATCCAGAGCAGCGGCGGTTCGGGCATGGGCTGCCAGTCGCCCCCGCCGCCATGCCCCATCCCGTGCTGCATTCCCATGCGCACAAGATAAGCCGCTGCGATCAGGGTAAAAATGACGGTGGCGACGCCGAAATAAGCATAGACACCCACGGTGGATGCAGCTGGCCGATATTCAACCGGGTCGGAAAAACGCTCGCTTCCCGGCGTCTGCCAGCTTTTCTCGGCGAGGCGGCTGAACAGGCTCATGACGGCGGCTCATTCTGCGGGATAAAGTCACGCGCGTGGCCCGGCACGCTATAGTCATAAGCCCAGCGATAGACAGTCGGCAGCTTCGGCCCCCAATTGCCGTGGCTTGGCGGCGTCTCGGGCGTCTGCCATTCCAGGCTCGCAGCGCCCCAAGGGTTGGGATCGGCCTTGGGTCCGCAGAACAGGCTCCAGATCATATTGTAGAAAAACAGGCCCTGGGCAACAAACACCAGCAGCGCCGCAACCGTGATCCCCTGGTTCGCCAGGTGCGCGGAATCCGGGATGAAAGAGGTTTCGCCCAGCGCATAATAACGGCGTGGGACACCCAGAATGCCTAGATAATGCATCGGCAGGTATATGGCGTAGACGCCGAGGAAGGTGATCCAGAAGTGGAGCTTGCCCAAGGTCTCATTCCACATTCGTCCGGTTATCTTGGGATACCAGTGATATATTCCGCCGAAAATTACCAGGATCGGCGAGACGCCCATCACCATATGAAAATGACCGACCACGAAGAAAGTGTCGGACAGCGGCACATCGACGCTGACATTGCCAAGGAACAACCCGGTAAGCCCGCCATGGATGAAAGTGAAGATGAACGCGATGGCGAACAGCATCGGCACCCGCAGGTGTATGTCTCCGCGCCATAAGGTCAGCAGCCAGTTATACACCTTGATCGCGGTCGGTATGGCGATGACCAGTGTCGAGGTCGCGAAGAAGAACCCGAAATAGGGGTTCATGCCGCTGACATACATGTGATGCGCCCAGACCAAGAAGCTCAAGGCGCCGATGATGACAATGGCCCAGACCATCATCCGGTAGCCGAAGATATTCTTGCGCGCATGGACGCTTATGAGATCGGAGACGATGCCAAAAGCAGGCAGCGCAACAATATAGACCTCGGGATGGCCGAAGAACCAGAAGAGGTGCTGGAACAATATCGGGCTGCCGCCGACAGTGCCGGTCGTCTGCCCCATGGATTGCATGGCTGGCATGAAGAAGCTGGTACCCGCCAGATGATCGAGCAGCATCATGACTGCCGCCACGAACAGGGCCGGAAAAGCCAGCAGACCCATGATCGAGGCAATAAAAATACCCCAGACCGAAAGCGGCATGCGCATCAGCGTCATACCCCGGGTGCGCGCCTGCAAGACTGTCGTCACATAATTGAGGCCGCCCATGGTGAAGGCGATGATGAATATGGCGAGGCTGATCAGCATGGTGACGATGCCCCATTGATGGCCCGGCGTCCCTTCACTGATCGCCTGAGGCGGATAGAGCGTCCAGCCCGCGCCCGTCGGCCCGCCGGGCACAAAAAAGCCTGACACCAGCACCAGAACGGACAACAGGTAGACCCAGTAGCTCAGCATATTGACGAAGGGAAACACCATGTCCCGTGCCCCCACCATCAGGGGAATGAGGTAATTACCGAACCCGCCGAGCAGCAGCGCGGTCAGCAGGTAGACCACCATGATCATCCCGTGCATCGAGACAAATTGCAGGTAATTTTCGGGCTGAATTGCCGGAAATGCACCGGGAAAACCGAGCTGCAAACGCATCAGAACGGAGAGCACCAGCGCTACCAGGCCGATGCCGATAGCGGTTAGGCTATACTGGATGGCAATAACCTTGTGATCCTGGCTCCAGACATATTTGCCGATCCATGTCTTGGGATGATGCAGCGGTTTTAGGTCGTCAGCAATCGTCGTGGCCATCAGCGTATCCCCTCATTTGCTGGCGTCATCTCGGCATTGGTATGGGCGTTGGGGGGTGGAGCGGAGACTTTGGCCGGGCTCGCCTGCGGGACCATCTGTCCAAAGGAGGTTTGCTGGGCCAGCCAAGCGTCAAACTGCTTACGCCGTTCGACGATCACCGTACCGCGCATTTCGTGATGACCCACGCCGCACAGTTCGGCGCACAGGATATCGTATTTTCCCGTCCTGGTCGGCGTCATCCAGAAATAGGTGACGATGCCGGGCACGAGATCCATCTTCGCCCGGAACTCCGGCACGTAAAAGTCATGCAGGACGTCCTTCGACCGCAGCACCATCTTCACCGGCTTTCCCACCGGCAGGTGCAGTTCATTCGTTTCGACCAATATGTCGTCGCGCCCGAACGGATCACGAAGATCGAGACCGAAGGGATTGTCGGGCGTCATATGTTTGACGGCGACTGTCCCCAGAACACCGTCGGCCCCGGGAAAACGGAAAGACCATTGCCATTGCTGGCCCACGGCCTCGACAATGGCGGCATCCTCGGGCACCGTTACATATTTGCTCCAAGCGGCGAGGCCCGGGGCCAGCATCCCGGCGATCCCGATTGCCGTCCAGAAGGTCAGCCGCTTTTCCAGCAAGGCATTTTCCGGCTCATAATGCGCGCGATTGCCGGGCTTGTGATGAAAACGCATCAGCGCATAGGCCATGAAAAGATTGAGCGTCACAAAGGCGATCGCGCAAATCCACAAAGTGATGTCGAGAGCAGAATCGATCGAGCCCCAGTTGGAGGCGATGGGCGTCTGCCACCATGGGCTGAACAGGTGAAAGGCAATCGAACCCAACACCAGCGCGGCGATGACCATTGCTACGCGCATAGACTCTCCCCTTCAATGTGCGGGGACTCCAGCCATCTACTCCGGCCTCAAACGACTCGCCGCACGGGAAACAACCAATGCAATGGATTATAAAGCAAAATTGAATGGGAGGAAAGCGGTGAACCAGCCCGTCAACCCTCGTGGCATATTGGACGCAATCAACCAAACCCGCTTAGCCATTGGCGCGGGAGGGCCCAACGGATCCGATGAAGGTCAACATCTTAAGGCATACAGGTTGTATTGGCACCGGCTCCCTGTTTTTTGCCCCGTTGAACCTGGTCGGCCTTACTCAAAACACAATTGGTGAGAAATAGTCCGTTAGGCCAAACAATTGACAACATGGCACTAGTTTCCGCTGACTTAAAAGCTTATATCTAAAACGAGGGCACCGCTTGTAAAGGAGTCTACCAATGGCAGAAAACGATCTGTTCTCCGGTTTTATGCGGCGGTATGAAGATCACCGCGAGGCCGAGATGTCGCTGGAAGACTATCTTCGCGGTTGCCGCAGCGACCCGATGATGTTTGCTTCTGCGCCCGAACGATTGCTCGCGGCGATCGGTGAGGCGAAGCTCGTCGATACCGCGCAAGACCAGCGGCTCGGGCGGATTTTCATGAATCGTACCATCCGCATCTATCCCAGCTTTGCCAATTTCTACGGGCTGGAGCAGACAATCGAACAGATCGTCAGCTTCCTGCGCCATGCCTCGCAGGGGCTGGAAGAGCGTAAGCAGGTCCTCTATCTGCTCGGCCCGGTGGGCGGCGGCAAGTCGTCGCTGGCAGAGCGGCTGAAAGCGCTGATGGAGCAGCATCCGATCTATGTGCTCAAGGCCGGCGAGGACATCAGCCCGATCTTCGAAAGCCCGCTGGCGCTGTTCGACGCCGAAACCCATGGCGCGATGATCGAGGACAATTACGCTATCCCCCGTCGCCGTCTGACCGGGCTGGTAAGCCCCTGGTGCCGCAAGCGGCTCGATGAATTCGGCGGCGATATCTCGAAGTTCAAAGTCGTGAAGCTGATGCCCTCGCGGGTACGCCAGATCGCCGTTTCAAAGACCGAACCAGGCGACGAGAACAATCAGGACATCTCATCGCTGGTCGGCAAGGTCGATATCCGCAAGCTGGAGATGCTCTCGCAGAACGATCCTGATGCCTATAGCTATTCGGGCGGGCTGAACCGCGCAAACCAGGGCATTCTGGAATTCGTCGAGATGTTCAAGGCACCGATAAAGATGCTCCACCCGCTGCTCACGGCGACGCAGGAGGGCAATTATATAGGCACGGAAAACATCGGCGTGATCCCGTTCGCGGGGATCATCATGGCCCACTCGAACGAGTCCGAATGGCAGAATTTCAAGAACAACAAGAACAACGAAGCCTTTATCGACCGCATCTACGTGATCAAGGTCCCCTATTGCCTGCGCGCCACCGAAGAGCGTCAGGTCTATGAGAAGCTGCTACGCGAATCCGATCTGGCATCGGCGAACTGTGCGCCGGGCACTCTCGACATGCTGGCGCGCTTCTCGGTGCTGACCCGGCTGCGTGAGCACGAGAATTCGAACCTCTATTCAAAGATGCGCGTCTATGACGGCGAAATGCTGCGCGAAATCGATCCCCGCGCCAAAAGCATGCAGGAATACCGCGATGCTGCGGGGGTCGACGAGGGCATGGGTGGCATTTCAACGCGCTTCGCCTTCAAGGCGCTGTCGGCAACCTTCAACCACGATACCATCGAGATCGCTGCCGATCCCGTGCATCTGATGTATGTGCTGGAGCGGATGGTCCGCCAGGAACAGTTCCCCGGCGAAACCGAAGCGAAATATCTCGAATTCGTCAAAGGTGATCTGGCGCAGCGTTATGCCGAATTTATCGGCAACGAAATCCAGAAGGCATATCTCGAAAGCTATAACGACTACGGCCAGAATCTGTTCGACCGCTATGTCGCTTATGCCGACGCCTGGATCGAGGACCTCGATTTCAAGGACCCTGACACCGGGCAGCTGCTCGACCGCGATATCATCGATCAGGAGCTGTCGAAGACCGAAAAACCGGCGGGGATATCCAACCCCAAGGATTTCCGCAACGAGGTGGTCAAATTTGCTTTGCGGACACGGGCGGGCAACGAAGGCCGCAACCCGTCTTGGACGTCCTATGAGAAGATCCGCGAAGTTATCGAAAAGCGCATGTTCAGCCAAGTCGAAGATCTACTGCCGGTGATCGGTTTCGGCTCACAAAAAGATGGCGAGAGCGCGCGCAAGCACGGCGAATTTGTCGAACGGATGACATCGCGTGGCTACACCGAGCGCCAGGTCCGCCGGTTGGTCGAATGGTACATCCGGGTCAAACAGGCAGGCTGACGGAGGCGCGGTGGCGGAACAGAGATGCATATCATCGACCGACGCCTGAACCCGGGAGGTAAGAGCCTGGTCAATCGCCAGCGCTTCTTGCGCAAGGCCAAGGCGGCGGTACAGCAGGCGGTCCGCGAAAGCCTGAAGGATCGCTCAATCAAGGAACTCGACCGCGAAGGCGAAATCACCATTGCGCGCGGCGGCATCAGCGAGCCGACACTGCACCGCTCGCATAGCGGGGGCAACCGCGAGCATGTATTACCCGGCAACAAGGATTATCTCGAAGGCGACCGGATCAAACGCCCCAAGGGCGGCTCGGGTAGCGGCTCGCAAGCCGGTACGGGCGATGGCGAAGACGACTTCCGGTTCGTGCTGTCGCGCGAGGAATTCCTCGATCTATTTCTCGATGATCTCGAACTACCCGATCTCGCCAAACGCAAACTGACCGGAGCCCATACTGAAGGGATTCGGCGCGCCGGCTATACGACACTCGGTTCGCCATCGAACCTGTCGGTGCCGCGAACTATGCAGAAAGCGATGTCTCGGCGACTTGCTTTACGCCGTCCGAGCCGGACCGAGCTGGAACGGCTGGAAACAGAAATCGCGGAAATCGAGGCGCGTCAGCCGCAGGGCTCCGAAGATGCGGCTTTACTCGAACAGCTGCACGAAGAGCTCGCGCGGCTGCGCCGCCGCCGGGCGCTGATTTCCTACATCGACCCGGTCGATATGCAGTTTCGCCGGTTCGAGCCGGTGCCCAAACCGATAGCGCAGGCGGTGATGTTCTGCCTGATGGATGTATCGGGTTCGATGAGTGAGCATATGAAGGATCTGGCGAAGCGCTTCTTCGCTCTGCTCCATCTGTTCCTGACGCGGAGCTACCGTTATGTCGAGGTGGTTTTCATCCACCACACTGACCGCGCCGCCGAGGTCGATGAGGAGACTTTCTTCTACAGCACGGTTTCGGGAGGCACGCTGGTGTCGAGTGCGCTCGACAAGCTGCTGGAGGTAGTGGCAGCTCGCTATCGGGTCGATGATTGGAACATCTATGTCGCCCAGGCTTCCGACGGTGACAACATGTCGAACGACAATCCAAAAACTGTCGCCCTGATGCGGGACGCCATATTGCCGATCGCACAATATGTCGCCTATCTCGAGGTCGGACGCGAGGATGCTCCCTCTCCCGGCATCGCGATGCAGGGCGAAAGCGACCTGTGGTCCGCTTACGAGTCGGTAGAGCACGGGCATCGCCACTTCGTCATGCGCAACGTCCACCACCGCCGCGAGATATACCCTGTGTTTCGCGAACTCTTCCAACGTGGCGGAGCAGCGAAGAAGGCCGACAACCCATGACGGACTATGTCTCCATGCCTCTGTACGAGGGTAGCGACTGGGATTTTGATCTCATCCAGCGGATCTACGACACGATCGAGACGATCGCGGTTGGCGAGATGGGGCTCAACATCTATCCTAACCAGATTGAGGTCATCAGCAGCGAACAGATGCTTGATGCCTATTCGTCCACCGGCATGCCGCTGTTTTACAAGCATTGGTCCTTCGGCAAGCAGTTCGTTTCCAACGAGCTGCTATACCGCAAGGGACTACGTGGGCTGGCCTATGAGCTGGTGATCAATTCCGATCCCTGCATCAACTACATCATGCAGGAAAACAGCGCGACGATGCAGACGCTGGTCATCGCCCATGCCGCCTTCGGGCATAACCATTTCTTCAAGAACAATTATGTCTTTCGCCAATGGACCGATGCCGAGGGCATTCTCGATTATATGGATTTTGCCAAACGCTACATCGCAAATTGCGAGGAGCGTTATGGCCAACTGGCGGTCGAAAGCCTGCTCGATGCAGCGCATGCGCTGATGCACCAGGGTGTGCACCGCCATCCCCGCATCAGGGCGCGCGACCTCAAGGCGGAAGCGGCGCGCGAGGCGGAACGCCAAGCCTATCGCGATTCGATCTACGATGATCTCTGGCGGACACTCCCGACAGCGACCAAGGCCGCCCCTGCCCAAGCCGATGCGCGCCGCCAGGCGCTCCATCTGCCGCAGGAGAACATTCTCTATTTCCTCGAGAAATCGGCCCCGCGTCTGGAACCCTGGCAGCGCGAGATCTTGCGCATCGTCCGGCTGATCGCGCAATATTTTTATCCCCAGCGCCAAACCAAGGTGATGAACGAAGGCGCCGCCTGCTATGTCCACTACCGGATCATGACGGCGCTGCATGAGCGCGGGTTGATCACCGAGGGCTCCTTTCTGGAATTCCTCCAGTCCCACACCAACGTCCTTAACCAGCCAACCTTCGATTCAGGGCATTATGGCGGCTTCAATCCCTATGCGCTGGGATTTGGCATCATGCAGGACATCGCCCGCATCTGCGACACGCCGACCGAGGAAGACCGACAGTGGTTTGGCGACATTGCCGGACGCGGTCAGGCGATGGACGTGCTCAAGGACATCTGGGCGAATTACCGCGACGAGAGCTTTCTGACGCAATTCCTCAGTCCACACCTCATTCGCCACTGGCGGCTGTTCAAGCTCGAAGACCGGGCCGGCCAGCCGGAAGTGGGCGTTGATGCCATCCATAACGAGCGCGGCTATCGCCGTATCCGCCAGGCGCTGGCGCGCGAGTTCGACATCGGCCGTCAGGAGCCGGACATCCAGATCGTCGATGTCGATCTTGCCGGCGACCGCACGCTAATGCTCGAACACCGGGTCGCCAACGGCATCCTGCTCGATGAGGAAGATGCAACGCAGGTGCTGCAGAGCCTAGCCGATCTCTGGGGCTACGGGGTTTGCCTGGAAGAGCTGGACAGCGAAACCGGGAGCCAGCTCAAACAGCACCGTTTTCAACCGCAGACCGTGCGTCAAGACTGATCCGTTGGGTAGGATCGCCAGACCTCGATTTACGGTTTCTTTCGAGTCAAATCAGGTGTAATAGTCCGGAATTGACCTGTCAGTGGGAGCTGGTGGGATCGACGGCTCATGCGCGTTGGCAAAAGCGGGCTGGATTAGGCGGGGGCTGGCAACGACCAATTAGGAGTTTGGTCCATGACAAATGCTGATAGCCCGGCAGACTGCCTGGAAAGGGCAAGGATGCACGATCGCCTCGCCTCGGCAACCGAAGATGGCCCGGCGCGTACAATGCATCAGGCCATGGCTGCGGAATTTCGGCGGCGCGCTGCGGAACAGGGTGCTTCCTCCATTCCGCCGTCGGCGGACGGGCCCATTCTGGAAATGGTTGCCACCATCGGATAGGCCGCGGCGATCTTTACGGCTGACTCTGGTTCAGGTCTTGGCTGTAACGTCGTCTTCGAGAAAACGTCGTCTTGGACAAGCAGATTGCGCGCCCGACCAGTGACGGGACCGCCCGGTCCCGATACGCCTTACCAGAACCCGACAACCCATCTTATCCGCATTGCTCCATCATCTGTCATCGACAAAATGCGCGTATCATGCGTGTTGCCGGGGACGGCTTGGCACAGCAGCTGGGTGCTTTATCGACGATTGTACTCTGTCCATTCCTATATTATGTTTCATAAGCAACAATTAGGAATCAACGGTTGGGGGGAGCCATGCGAATATTCAAAGGGCGATGGCGGGCCTTGAGCCTTGCAGTGTTGGCGAGCGCAATTGGGACCTTAAGCGTGCCTGTGCGCGCCGGCGACGACGAATGTATGTACACGATGATCGGACCATGGGAGGTCGCATATGATCGGTTGTGTGAAAGGGCTATACACCGCCGTCTGGAGTCCATCAGCGTGAGTCTTATGTTTGATCAGCCCTCCCAAGGGCCGAGCTTGCTTCGGATTTCAGGAGCGTCCAGCGCAACGAGCGTGGGGATCAAGATCGGCAGGAAGTCGGTCGGCACAGCTACTAAATCGGGCGGTTTCCAGTTCTCGGCCCCCTCCGCGGGCCAGGTATTCGCGGCGCTCCGGAAAAAGCGAAACGTCGTGATTACCCTTTCAGATAGCTCAGGCAGTGCGAAGACCCTTACGCTTGATGGCACAAACTTCGAAGCGGCGTATCAGCGACTACTGCAGTGAACGGGCAGTATATGGTGCTGGCGGTGGTGCTGGCAGCGGACGGCTCCATTGCTTCCAATGGGTGGCATGGGGCTGCGTTTGCAGCTGGCGCGATCTTCGAGGATTGCGCCGAGTGCCCTTCGATGATCGTCGTACCATCGGGACGTTTCCAGATGGGTTCGCCGGATAGCGAACCGGAACATGAGGCTAACGAAAGTCCGGTCCACGACGTGACGATCGCGATGCCATTCGCGGTGGGACGCTATGAGGTTACGCTGGGCGAATATAAGGCATTCATGCGGGCTTCCCGATATGCCTCAACGCCTGGTTGCTTGACCAATGAAGCGGACGTGACAGAGTTCCGAGCCAAGCGCGACTATCTGAATCCTGGCTACAAGCAGACAGACCGTCATCCTGTAGTCTGCATTTCCTGGAATGATGCGACGGCTTATACCCAATGGCTCTCCGCGCGTACAGGCAGACGGTACCGACTGCTGAGCGAGGCGGAGTGGGAATACGCAGCGAGGGCTAACTCCAAATCGCCGTTTCCCTGGGGCTCACAGGTAACGACGGGCCACGCCAATTATGATGGTCAGTATATGTATGACGGCGGTGCGGTAGGCTTACGCCGCATGGCGAGCCTACCCGTCGGCGCATTCAAGGCTAATGCATTTGGCCTCTATGATATGGCTGGTAACGTATGGGAATGGACGCTCGACTGCCGCCACATCGGCTACAACGGCGCCCCCACGGATGGGTCTCCCTGGCTTGCTGACGGTGACGGTGCCTGTCAGAACCGCATGCGGCGCGGCGGCTCTTGGGACGGCTATGCAAAATCCGTTCGTTCCGCCAACCGATACTGGAACCGTACGAACTTCCGTAGCAATTATGACGGTTTCCGCATCGCGCGCGATCTGTAAAATTCACAGTGTTTCTAGGAATGCAAGCAGAGCCGATCGCTCCTCGCGCGAAAGTTTCGAAAAATTATCCCTGGCGCGGTTTGCTTCGCCACCGTGCCAGAGAATGGCTTCGACGAGACTGCGGGCACGCCCATCATGCAGATAGAATTCCTCGCGTTGTACCTGCCGACGCAGGGCCACGCCCCAGAGCGGTGCTGTGCGCCACTCCCCGGAAACTCGGTCTGCCAACCCCTCACCCATGTCATGCAGTAGGAGGTCCGTGTACGGCCATATTCTGCGACGTGAGAGATAAGGTTCCGTAGTTGCTTCGGTGTCAAAGGAAGGGTGGTGGCAGCTTGCGCAGCCCATAGTTGAAAAGAGCGCCTCGCCCCGTCTCGTCGCGGAATTATGCGAGCCTTGCGGCGGCGGTTTCATCATGCGCGCGAACGCAACGAGGTCGGCGAACTGGCGCGCGCCCACTTCGACGTGCGGCGCGGCTTTTGCGCCGAACACTTGGCGGCAGGCTGCAGCCGTACAGTCAGCGTTGGGGTCGGGAGAGAGGGGCGTTGACAGACCCATATCCAAGGCGAACGCGCGCGCAACCTGTTCCGCGACCGTGGCGGATTCGGCCCTCCAGCCAAATCGGCCAACCCGCCCGTCATCGGTGAGTGCGATTCGGCCCGAGATCCCGTCGCTGTTGTGGTCGTCGGGATCTGCGCCTTTGCGGATGTTCGCTTCAGGTACAGCTTCAAGTAAGCCAACGCCCGCCACCTTTGGCGCGATCACGACGGAGAAGGCCTCGGGGAAGGTGTCGTGTGCAAGTTCTGCAAAGGTGTAGCGCGGCGTACGCATGCGTACCACCTCGCCGTCGGGGAAAATGAAGTCCGTTTCAACATATGAGATGGCGACCTCGCCTTCGCCCATTACGTCACCGCCGGCGCGGCGCTGTAGCTGGCGTCCATAGGCGCTTGCCGTTGCCTGTAAGCGCACGACCATTGAGGCATTCTCTGCGGACGAGCGCCCGGCGAGGACTGGGCGCCCACCACCGCCGCGCGGATGACATATGAGGCAGCTTTGACCGTCAAAAAGCGGGCCCAGTCCCTCCTCTGCGGTCCAGCGCTTGGCGAAGAGTTCGCGTCCCCTGCGAAACACTGCGCGGGCTTCTTCATCGGACGCCTCCGGCGGTCGTATGAAATTGCGTACTTCGTCGCGTGCGCCATGCCCGCTCTGGCTCCATACGCATGCTCCGGCAAAGACGATGATTGCGATGCCGAATACGAGAAGCCCAAGATATCGGGCTAGCAGGCGCTTCCGCTCAGCCATGGGTGGAAATCATCTCCTGATTATTCGCTTCTCCGTTGTTTTATAGACCGCAAAATTGTGATCTGCAGTCACAATCTTCACATCACCGCTAACCACCGCTTCCCGACGAAGGCATCTGAACGCAAAGATATTGAATCAAAACCAGTCCAAGGCATTTTGGACATTGTTAGGGGAATTATATACGAAACTAGACAAGCCAGTTAATTTGGCTTCGGTTTCGGCTTTTTGAATTTCTTATCCGCAGACCGGAAAATTGCCTTTGCAATGTCCTCTGGTGAAGCTGGGATTTGATCCACGTTGTTTGTGACAGGACGACCCTTTTAAGTTGCTGGTTTATCGGTCATACTCTTGCCTTACAAACTGACGCTATATGGCAACGCCTTAACATAGCTTTCCATAAATTCCCAATCCGGTTGCCCGTCTGTAAGCACCGGCAACCGGATGATAGACTCATTCATTCGACCCAAATGCCATTTTCCACCATAATTGAAGCGAAACTTTTCCTGCCTGATTAGGCGGCGTGGACAAATTGGTTGACGCGCATCCGCTTGGTTGATTCAAGGCTTCCTTTTGGAGGCAGGTTTGAGCAGGGGCGCTCTGAGTGGAGCTGAATGGCGGATTTTGAGGGATTTTCTGCCGATTGATGCCGCGAACCGAGGGCGCGGTCGTCGTCCCGAAAAGAATCGTTCGATCATCAACGGGATCCTCTGGCGGCTTCGTTGTGGGACGCCATGGCGCGATGTCCCACCCAAATATGGCAACTGGAACACGATCTATCGACGGTTTCGGCGTTGGAGCGAGGCCGGGGTCTGGGAGGCGGTATCGGTCACGCTGGCCGGGATCGCAGGCTCTTTGCGTCGTGACATAGTGGGACTCCACTGCGCGCTGCCAACCGGACCAAGTCCAGAATACGCGCACGGGTCGAGCATGTCTTTGCGCAGCAGAAGGCACACATGGCGCTGTCCATCCGTACCATCGGTATCAAGCGGGCCGAGGCCAAGATCATACTTGTCAACCTCGCCTACAATATGCAGCGCCTGATCTTCCACGAACGACGGGCAGCAACGGGATAAGTGCGCCTGGAACCAAGAGATCGGGAATAAAAACAACAGAAAATGGGCAAATATCCGCCGATCAGGCACGCCCATCACACGGCTGCACCAATCCGAGCCGAAAGCACATAAAATCAGAACGGTTAATGGAGGTGCCCAGCTTTTCGAACATCGCACGTTGCTTGTGGTTTTCGCGCGGCCAAGCATAAACAAGACGGAGATCTATGCGCTCGGCTTGCGTACGAAGAAACGCGAGGTTGTGAACGTGAGGCGTGTAGAAGGTGCAAACTAGCAGCACGCAGTGATAGAGACGTTCGGCGGCCTGGTGGGTCAGGAATGCAGCATCCTTCAATCGGCCTTGCTCTTTGCTAAACTTTGCCGTTTCAAGCATCCCAGCACCTGCTGGAAACCACTCTTCGAAGTACTCTTTTGCCATTATGAGGGCAGCCTGCGGCGTCTTCGGCTTGGGCTTGTGCAACTCGGTATCGTCGGCCTGATAGAGCGCGATGCCGTCGTTGGCGACGTCCATGAAGAAGTAGCGGCCATGCGCAAGGCCATCGTTCACCTCTTGCAGCGTGTGGACAATGAAGTTAACCGGCATTCTGAGCGCTTTGGTAATGCCAAGCTCTTGGTTGAGCCGGTCTTCAGCATTCGCCCAATATTTAACGCGGTCAGCAGCATCCTGCCGGTTGACGATAATCAATAGATCGAAGTCTGACTGATAGCGTTTTGCGGTATGCGGTTCATCGACCCAGCCGCCCCGCGCGTCAGTCAGCATCGCTCAATCAATTCAAACGTGGGGCAATGGCAATACGCATCGAAGAAATTAAAATCCATGTCGTTAGATGAGATTTAGCGTGGTTCGGCTTTTGTGTTGTTTGGCCAATTTGGTATGCGTCGATGATGCAGGTGTTGGTCGACCAAATTGACCGCAGGTGACCCCACTTCGTGATTGCCGAACTGGGCATAAAACGCAGTTCTTTCGTGCCGATACACAATATCCGGCAATTACCATATCCTTGGGTGCTGCTTCGTGCCTAGGTGTTGAATTGAGATCAGGCCACGCTATACCTGTGAAAAAGCGTAGAACCCATTGGAAGGATCGCGAAAAATGGAACAGAATTTTGACAATCCCTGCAATTGCCCGATCCGGGATGTTCTGGACCGGATCGGCAGTAAATGGGCGTCGCTAATCATTTGTATGCTCGAACAAAGCCCCAAGCGTTTTAATGAGCTGGGGCGAATGATTCCCGATGTCTCGAAGCGGATGCTGACCCGCACACTGCGCGAACTCGAGCGTGACGGCATTGTCGTGCGCACCGTGCTTCCAACCACACCCGTCGCAGTCCAATATGCGCTGTCCGAGCTCGGGCATTCGGTGCTTCCGCTGATCTGGAAGCTTATTGACTGGGCGCAGGAAAGCCATGACGATATTCGCATCGCTCGCCGTAAGTTCGATGAGACGGCCGAAACCTATGCCTGAATGGTCGGCCGGCTAATCAGTCGAATAGCGAGAGATCGACCGATTCCGCTAACGCTCTGTAACCTGCGTCACTGCCGTGCAACAGATCGGGTGAACTGAACTCGTGCCTAATCTGGTCGGGCTTGGCTGGATCGCGCCAGACGGCATCGAAATCCAGCACGGCATCGAAGGGCGCACTGGTCCTGATCCATTTGTTGATCGCCTGACGCTGGGACTCACCCGCTGCGTTGAACAGGGGAGCCGCCCCGAACGGGGTGATTGTCGCACCGTAGACCTTCAAGCCGTGATCGTGAGCGCGTTCGATGATTTGCCGATACCCATCCAGCATGGCCGCCGCGTCCAGATCGCCGCTCTTAGGAAAGAGCGATCGCATGATATCGGCGAAGGGCCCTGAGACATGGGACAACTGACCCACGCCAATATCATTTATGCCTATAAAGACAATGAGATAGCGCGCACCCGGCTGCGCAAGAACATCCCGGTCGAAACGGGCCAAAGCACTTTCGCCAGCCCCGAAGCTGAGCAGACGGTTGCCCGAGATTCCCATGTTGACCACCCCGAACTTGCCGTTGGCCCTGGGGTTCAATCTTTCAGCAAGCCGGTCGGGCCAGCTGCTGTCGCTGCCGACCGTCGCACCGTATCCATCGCTCAACGAATCGCCAAGCACGATTACGGATCTGGCTGGCATCGACCGATTCTGCTTTCTCGTAGCGACGTCGATGCCGGAAACAAAGGCACGGCTTGCGAATGGCGCGCCGGACGGTGCACCCATTGTTGCGGCCTGGTCGCCGTCAGTGACCCAGCCTTCATTCAGTGACAGTGGATGGCAGGTGCACGGCCCGGTATCCTGCGGCAGATAAATCCTGATTACCACCTTAGCGAGCGCGCGGACCGGAAAGTCGACTGGATCACTAAGCATCGGCGCACCCGGCGCGATACTGGCTGAGCCTTGCCCATTGAACAGGACAGCCTGATCAGTACCTGGCAGGAACGCACCATCGGGTCCGGCTAACCCGATCCGCGCCTTACCGATCTTCAAAGGTGCCGTGCCAAACGCATTTGTAAAGCGAACTCGAAGACGATCTCCCCCGACGCTGAGCCGCATGACCTGGACAACAGTCTGGTCATGTAGCGATGGGGTTGCCGGTATGGGCCCCATTGCACCAACTGGCGGTTGGGGGGCAGCCCCCCAACTGGCCAGCCATGAGCCCGTTGGGAGGGGCGCACCAAGTGCGGACGTCGTCAGCATTAATGAAGAAAATATAGAAAATAGCTTCAACGCAGTAAATCTAACCATGTTCGAACCATCCAAGCTTTTAGCGATAAGTTATCCGCAAACGCGTACTTTAGAAATTCTTTCGGAAATTGATGCGGAATGTGCGGGGCTGCGCTGGTTGGCCCGATGCATATCCATTGCCGATGGTTGAAAAATCAGAAATGGTCAAATAGTACAACTTGTTGGTTATATTCCTTACCTCGACCGCAACCTGCCAATTGCCTTCCGAAGCAAAAGTGAGGTTGCCATTTAGCAATCCATAGCCAGCTATCCGCGAGAGCGGCGTGTTGGCTGAGTTGGTGAAAACGCTCGACTGGTAGCTGTAGTCGATACGCGGCGTCAGTGAGCCTACGCCACCAAGCTGGAACTTGTACTGGATCCCGGCACTGACCTTCCATTTAGAGGTGAATGGCGTCACTGCAGTAAGGGGAATGCCTGAAAGCGGATTGGTATCGCGATATTTGAAATCGAGATAACTCAGCGAACCATCCAGGGTCAGACGGTCCGTTGGCTGCAAATACGTCTCAAGCTCGAAGCCCTTGATGTTGGCATTGCCGGCATTGGCCCGCAGCAGGCAGGGGAAACCGAATCCTGCGCCGGCGTAGGCGCTGCATTCAAGCAGGTTGAGCTGGATGTTGTTATAGCGATTGTAGAATGCCGAGCCGTTAAGCCGGATCGCGCGGTCCAGAAATTGAGATTTGAAGCCGACCTCGTAAGCGGTCAGCTTTTCCGGCCCAAAGCTCAGGATTTGCTGCGGATAGTAAGGCTGCGGATTGACGCCACCCCCCTTGATCCCGGTCGAAACCTGCGCATAGGTCATGAAGGTGTCGGTCCAGCGATAGCTGAGCGCCGCGCGATAATCGACGTGGCTGTTGTTATAAGTGTGCCGCTCGCCATCAAGGCCCAGCAGCGCGCAATTGTAGCCATTGGTGCAGATCGGGGATCCGTCAGGATTAGTCCGTCCGAAAATATACATTTTCTTGTCATCGGTGTAGCGCAGCCCCACCGTCAGATCGAGCTGACTGGTGAGATGCACTTCACCATGCGCAAACAACGCCCATGTCCGCGCTGGCACCTGATCGGGACCACTGATGAAATCAAGTCCCGCCGCAGGCAGATCGACACGCGCTGTCGTCACCGTCTTCTGATCGAAGTAAAACCCGCCCAGTGTGTAATCCAGCAAGGAACCTGCCCTGCCCGTCAGGCGTAGTTCCTGACTGAATTGCCGGTGCGAGTGATGCTGCACCAGCAAGTCGCCCGGCAATGGAGTGCCATCGGCATCATCCGAGAAGCCCGACGAATAATGACGATAGGCCGAGATCGACTTTATCGCCAAGTCGTCAGACATCTTCCATTCCAATTGCGCGGATAAGCCGAATGAACGCAACGTCTGCTCCGGCTTTGCCGTCAGCGGGGTATAGCCGCTTGCACCCAGTCCGCCCGTGCCAGCTGCGCGTGGGTCCTGATAGGTAGCATAATTGACGTAGGGATTGTTCGGGCTGCTCGGGTCGCAGCTTCCCGAGCCATAGGCGATGTAGCGACACGCGCCCGCTGCCCCAGGTGCGTTCCACGAAACGTCGTAACCGCTCAGATATGGGAAAAACCCAAAGAATGAGCCGACTTCGCCTGTCAGGATATTGTTATCCGTATCGATCCCAACCGACAGTGCACTCGGCGCAACTGCCAGCAGCACATTGGCTGGCGGTTCGGAATCTTCATCGGTTACATCCGCTGAAAAGTTCGCCTCGAACGTGGAGGAAGGCTGCCAGCGCAGGGCGAGACGGCCACCAATCGAGCGCGTCCCACCTTCGGTGCCAAGTTTGCAATCCGTCCCACTAGTAATCTGGGGCAGGCCAGACCCGGGGTGCGTACACGCATAGTCAAGGCGATCAACATAGCCGTCTTGCTTGCGCGCAATGACGGAAACACGAGCGAACAGTTGGTCCGGAACAAGGGCAAAATCAGCCGCGCCGCGCATCCGCAGTTCATTATACGATCCTACGCTGGCTTCAACATAGCCACCCTGCTCGGTTCCAGGCTTCTTGGAGATCAGGCGGATTGCGCCGCCGATCGAATTCTTGCCGGCAATCGTGCCCTGGGGACCACGCAGGATTTCAACCCGCTCCAGATCTACGAGGTCCAGCGTCGAGCCGGTTAGCGTCGAGTAATAGACATCATCGACATAGAGACCAACCCCAGGCTCAAGCGCCGGGCTGGCGTCACCCTGGCCAATACCGCGAATAAAACCAATCAACGATGGCCCGCCCGCCGCCCCCGCAGGCTTAAGCGTGACATTGGGTGCTTGCTCCGCAAGCTGGACCACGCTGGTTTGCCCGCGCGCTTCCATCTGACTGGCGGTAATCGCGGTAATTGCGATCGGCGTGTCCTGAAGCTTTTGTCCTCGAAACTGCGCCGTGACGACGATTTCGGAATTTGCGGATGCGCCTTGATCCGCTTGCGCGTCCTGCGCCAACGCGGGCATCGACAGTGCGATAGCGTAGGCCGTAATGGCGCCAAATGTGCAATTGCGAACTCTATAAGCAGCTTTAGTCACTTCAATCCTCCCCCTGGATTTCTTTAGCTTGGTATTTTTTGTCGCGCCCTTGCCGGACGATGCTTTCAGCCGTCTCGCAACGCGTCGAAAGCAATCATCGGTTGACGGGTCGTCATTGCCGAGCACTAGTCGGGATAAAAAATACGCCCGTCAACTAGTTACATTCATGTAACCCGATATACTTTGAATAAATAATGGCAAATCACTATAAGGTTACATCTATGTAACCTTATTAAATGTTCTATTATCAAAATACATATTGAATTTTTATTCTATATAAATATTAAAGATTATCATGCCACCGCTGGTGGTGTTGATATATTTATATATGAAATGTGAGAACTACATTGAATGAACTTACCTATTTTGTGACGGGTGCCAGTGGTCAGCTGGGGCGAATTGCCGTGTCGTTGCTGGCTTCGCGCAAGCTGCGTGTCGTTGCTGGCGCGCGTAATCCGCAGAAATTGGAGGATCTGGCCGCTCTTGGTGTGGAGGTGCGTCTTTGCGACTATGACAAGCCGGACACCGTCTTTCAGGCGCTTGAGGGCGTGGACCGCCTGCTGCTGGTTTCGAGCAGCGAGGTTGGCAAGCGCGTCGCCCAGCATCGCACCGTAATCCATGCTGCTCACGCCCGGGAAATCAGCCTCGTGGTGTATACCAGTATCCTGCAAGCTGCGACCTCGCCTCTGCTTCTCGCGAGTGAGCACAAGGCAACGGAAGAAATTCTGGCGGAGGCAGGAATGTCGCATGTGCTGCTGCGTAATGCCTGGTACAGCGAAAATTTCCAGATGGGCGTGCCAACGGCACTCGAGCATGGAGCGGTCTACACAGCGGCGGGGGATGGCCGATTTTCACCCGCTACCAGGCAGGAATTGGCCGAAGGCGCGGTTGCCGCGCTGACAGCGGCCGCAACACAGCCGGAAACCATTTACGAGCTTGCCGGTAGTGCCAGCTTCTCGATGCCTGAACTCGCTGCAACCCTCTCGCTTCGATCAGGCCGCAAAGTCGATTGCGTGAACATGGCTGAAGGCGACTATGCCGCCATGCTGAAGAATGTCGGCGTACCGGCAGGCTTTGCAGACATCCTTGCTCAATCAGAGGTGATGGCAGAGCAAGGTGCGCACAGCGACGAGAGCCGAGCGCTTGAGCGACTGATCGGACGAGCACCGCTATCGCTGTCCGAATTGGTAGATCAGTGGATTACGCCAATCAATTAGGCCGCAAGCAGCACGTGCGATATTCAAGATAACCGAAGAGGAAGATTTACATGAAGAAGTATGCCGCTCTTGTCGCCGTCGCAGCCTTGTGTTCGTCGGTGGCCGCTAATTCTGCGCCAACGAACGAGCAATCTTGCAAGTTGAGCGTTCAAGAAGTCGCCACCCAGTTCTTTGACACTTTCTACATCAAGAAACAGGTACGCAGTGCCTTTGAGACGTGGGTCGTCCCGAACTATATTCAGCACAATTCCTCCGCCGCAACCGGTCGCGATGCGGCAATTGCCTTTCTTGAGCCTTTCTTCACAAACAACCCGACTATGTCCTATTCGATAAAGCGCGTCATCGTTGAGGGACACCTGGCGGTCGTTCACTCCCACGGCAAGTTATCGCCAGAGGACCGTGGCATGGCTATCGTTGATATTGTCAGGATCGAAGACTGTAAGGTTGTAGAGCATTGGGATGTGATTCAGCCGGTTCCGGCAACGGCAATGAACGACAACGGCATGTTTTAACACTACTTTGGTAGATTGTTAATTTTTGGGATTCCCTTTTGTTTGGATCGGTGATTGTGCAGTGCACGCCTTCGGCTCCATGCGACTGGACAACATCTCGACCTCGAATAGACGGCGGCGATGCAATCCGAACAATCCTGCCTGCTTCATCACCGCCTCCTGATGGAAACACTGAATCAGATCACTCGCTCAAATACGAGAGGTTTTTGGAGGTACCCACTTTGCGCAATCAGCCGATCGGCGGCGGCAGGATGTCATGCTCACCATGCGCGAGGTGAACGAGGACGGCTTTGGCTCAAAAGTTCGTGACTGGAACCGCACCGAGCTAATTGACACATGGCGTGAGCGCTGGGCGCGGCGCTCGGCCTGCTGATTGGCGGCCCGGTTATAATCTATGCCGGTGTGTTTGCGATCATCTGTGTGCTTCTGGAAATATTCATGAGCTACGCGCACTATTCCCATATCCTCAAATGGAGCACACTCGCGCTGTTATCTTATGTTGCCCTCGTGTTCGTCGCCAGCGTCGATTGGAGCAAGGCAGCTTACGGCACCTTCGTGCCTAATTTCACATTCGACAGCGCACACGCGATGGCATTGGTGGCAATATTGGGCACAACCATCAGCCCCTATCTGTTTTTCTGGCTAGCAGGTCAGGAGGTTGAGGAACAACATCGCCGCCATGTCAAACCCCTCTGTGTTGCGCCACGCCGCGCCGGGGCGGAACTGAAGCGTATCCGGATGGATACGCTGTTGGGGATGGGATTCTCGCATCTGACCGCGCTTTTCATCGTTATTGCGACAGCTGCGACACTCAACGCGCACGGCATTACTAACGTCGAATCGTCCGCACAAGCCGCCGAAGCGTTACGCCCGATTGCAGGCGATTTTGCATTTGCTCTGTTTTCGCTCGGGATCATTGGCACGGGAATGCTGGCCGTTCCAATTTTGGCTGGATCGGCAGCATATGCGGTTAGTGAAAGTTTTGGTTGGGTCGAAGGGCTTGACCGCAAACCGCGCGAAGCAAAGGCCTTTTATGCGACCATCACAGTAGCAACAATTGCGGGACTGACGCTCAATTATATCGGCATCGACCCGATCAAAGCGCTGTATTGGGCCGCTGTGGTCAACGGCATATTGGCTGCACCCTTGATGGTCGTGATGATGCTGATATCAACCAACAGCAAGGTCATGGGCAGGCTGGCGGTTTCCGGCCGTCTGGCCATCGGCGGCTGGATCGCTACAATTGTGATGGGAGTGGTGGCAATCGGATTTTTCGTGATCTGATCGTCAATCGCCCGCCGCACCATATTCTTTCATGCGTGCGAGCCAGCGCTCCCGGTGCTTGGCGCTGCCTTCAACATTGCCGATCAGCGAAGTGGCAACCGGATCGACGCCGATCAGGCCCATGATGTTGCGTTTGAAACTGCGGACGCTGTGCGCGCCATAATAAGCGCGGTAGAACAAGGCGGGCATCCCCATTGTCACCACCAACCTTGCCGACTTCCCTTTCATCATCGCCTTCGGCGTCGAGCCTTCGCCATATTGAAACGCGACGCCGGGACGAAGCGCTTGTTCCAGAAAAGCCTTCAGTAGCGCCGGCATATCGCCGAGCCACAACGGGTATAGGAAAACGATCTGGTCCGCCCATAACATCGCCTCTTGACCAGGCTTCACATCCTCGGGCGCGTCGTTGTGCATCCAGTCGTCGCGGCTGTGAAGGATCGGCATGTTGATGTCGCCTAGCATGATGTGACTGACCTCATGCCCCGCATTACGCGCACCTGCACAATAGGCGTCGGCAAGAGCATGAATATAGCGCGCGGGGTCGGGGTCGGGATGGGCGTCGATTATAGCGATTTTGTGGGTAGATTTTGCCATGGCATTATATCCTATCGTTGCGGGCGAGAAAGCGGCCATTGAGGAGCATGGCTACCGGCTGCCCCGAAAATGGTACGTCGGCGGTGCCCGGCATTTGCGCGTGAATATGGAGGTGAGGCTGGTCACTCATCCCTGAATTACCGACGGCGGCGATGATTTGCCCAGTCGTTACTTGCGCCCCTTCACGCACCTTCAGGCTGCCGCGCTTGAGGTGAGCCAACACGATTTCGACGTCACCGCAACGAATTCTGATGTGATTGCCTTCCATGACTTTCGCATCGACGCTAGGTACAGCATGATCGGGTCGCCCGTTGCTGATGGTGACAACCTGCCCCGCGCAAGGCGCGTGAACCGCCCGTCCGAAAATGGCATAGCGTTTGGGGTCAGAGGGCCTAAACCCGTTTGACGTGATACCGTTTGGTCGAAGCACCACCAGATCGACTCCATAGCTTTGCCCAAACCAAAGCCGGTGGCGCGGAACCGACAGGTCAAGCGTATCCTGATGAGCGTTGAGCAGCAATTTCGAACCGCCGTTGGCAACGACCACATCGTCGCCATCAAGCGGCAAAGCGAGCCGGATGGAAACAATGGGAGGCGGTTGATGGGCACGCCATGCTTCGCTGATCGCGAGACCTCCCACCATCAACAAGGCAATGCTGACAAAAGCTTGAGCCAACGCCCATCCACTAAGCGCGGACGCCCGGCGTCGCGCGCCTCTGACCGCAGCGATCAGCGCGAAAAGCGCAATCACCGCTAGGCTCCATCGCGGGACCAATGTCCATATGCCAGCCATCCATAGCGCGATCATCACCGCGACAATGGCGGCGAACTGCAGCGTCAGCACGAAACCATTGCCGCTTGGCCAGAGCCACAGCCAAGCGCCTAGCAGCACAGGCACGCCCAACTGGATGACAGCGAGCAGCATCAGCCGAACTTCCCATGCATCTGCTTGCGCCCGACGAACAAGGGCATCAGCATGAACAGGGTAAGCCCGACGATATTGGCGATGGCGGCGAGCAGCTCAAAGTCCGCCCACAGCGTGAAAATGGAAATGCCGCGCAGGATGTGAGCCATAGCCTCCTCCGCAATCAGCAACAGGATGAAAGCGGTGCAGCCGATGAACAATCGGTCACCCGGCGTCTTGGCTTCAGGCGTACGGTCCAGCACAAGGCGCGCGGCGAAATACGAGACCACTGCTATGATCGGCATTTCGATCAGCAGTGCATTGGTCAGGCCCATGACGGGTGTGACCAGAAATTCACGCACAATGCCGAGCACGAAACCGCCCAGATAGACCAGAAAGAAATAGAGGAACGGGGCCTTTAGACGTGTCATTCCGTGTCTCCCAACGCTACTCGTGGCAGCTGACGACCTTGAACGGCAGACGCTCGCCGTCCGCCTCGGTGATTGTGAGATATTCGCCAAGCTTGATGGGATGATGTTCGAGGTGGAAAATCCCCTCATCATCGGCATCGCCGTCGTCGTAAGAAAAGGCCCAGCCTGCGCGCTGGCTGATTACCACGCCGACACGGTCGTGTTCATCTGGCCAGAGGCGGTGGACCACCGGGCTTTCGACCGGATGATTCATCGTCGATCGTTCGATAAAGCCGTTGTCGTCGATCGGTAGTCGCAAGACATAGGCGTGCGCAGCCGACCCTTCCGGAAATTCGGGTGTGCGGGCGAGTTCGAGGCGAATGGTTTTCCAGGTCATTGCAGCATTTTGGCGATCAATTCATGCCAGCGGGATACGCAATGTTGCGTAGGGCATTCAAGCCTTCGACAGCCGCTGCAAAACGCCCAATACGCTGTCTGGATTGAGACTGATGCTATCGATGTGCCGCTCTATCAGCCATTGCGCAAAGCCTGGACGGTCTGACGGTGCTTGCCCGCAAATGCCGCAATGCCGCCCGGCCCTGTGCGCACCGGCAATAGCTTGCCCTATCAGCTCCAGCACCGCCGGGTCCTCCTCGTCAAAACTATCGGCCAATATGTCGGCATCGCGGTCTATGCCCAATGTCAATTGAGTGAGATCGTTCGACCCTATTGAAAAACCGTCGAACAATTTGGCAAATTCATCAACCAGAATGACGTTGCTGGGGATTTCGCACATAACATAGACTTGCAGCCCGTTTTCGCCGCGGTTCAGCCCGCATCGCGCCATGATGTCAAGCACCTCATTGGCCTCTTTCAGGCTGCGACAAAAGGGGATCATGGCGATCAGGTTGGTCAGCCCCATATCATCGCGAACGCGCTTGATCGCGGCACATTCCAACTCAAACGCAGGCCGGAAGGACGGATGCACGTAACGCGACGCGCCTCGAAAGCCGAGCATCGGATTATTTTCCGCCATCTCGAAATCCGCGCCGCCCAAAAGTGAGGCATATTCGTTCGATTTGAAGTCCGATGTGCGCACGATGACGGGGCGTGGATAAAATGCCGCCGTGATCACGCCTACCCCTTCGGCAAGCCGGGACGTGTAATAATCTGCGCCGTCGGGGTAGCATTTAGTCAAGGCAGCCAGCTCGCGCCGTGTTTTCTGTGTTTTGACTCGCTCCGGGAAGAGCAACGCCATCGGATGCGCGCTGATCGCATCGGCGATAATGAACTCGATCCGCGCCAAACCGACGCCTGCGACCGGAAGCACTGCTGTTCGGAATGCGATGTCGGGATTGCCGATGTTGACCATGATTTCGACGTCGACGGGCTGCATATTTCCGACATCTACAGTATCAATGGCGAATGGCACATGGCCGCCGCGCACCTTGCCGCGTTCGCCCTCGGCGCAGGATATCGTAATCTCTTGACCGGCCTTCAACAATGTCCGTGCGCCGGTTGCGCCAACAATCGCCGGAATGCCAAGCTCGCGCGCGACGATTGCCGCGTGGCAGGTTCGCCCGCCATGTTCGGTCACAATGGCCACAGCGCGCTTCATTGCCGATTCCCAGTCGGGTGCTGTCGTTTCGGCAACCAGCACATCACCTTCGTTCAGCTCAGCCAAGTCCTCCTTGTTTTTTACGAAGCGAACGACACCGGTGGCGATCCCCTGCCCCACGGCTTGGCCTGACAATAAGACCGGCGCATTGCCGGTCAGCCGGTAGAGCTTCAACGCCGCCTCTCCGGTTGAGGCGTGTACAGTCTCGGGCCGAGCCTGGATGATGTACAATTCACCATCGGGTCCATCCTTGGCCCATTCGACATCCATCGGGGTCGGGACGCCGTAATGTTTGGTGTAATGCTCCTCGATCAACACCGCTTGACGCGCCAGATCGAGAATTTCAGGGTCTGATATGCAGGCCGTTTCCTTCATTTTTCGTGGCACTGGCTGCCATTTTGTGCGTCCGGAATCGCTGCGCTTTGCATAGACCAGCTTCACGGCCTTCGCGCCAATCCGCCGCCGCAGCACATAATTTCGTCCAAGCCCCAGCGTCGGTTTATGCACCAGAAACTCGTCGGGATCGGCAATGCCCTGCACGATAGACTCGCCCAGCCCCCAAACGCCGCTGACCAGCACCACATCGCGACTGCCGCTTTCAGTGTCGAGTGTGAAGATCACGCCGGACGACGCACGATCCGCGCGGATCATCCGCTGCACTCCAACCGACAGCGCCACACTGTGATGGGCAAAGCCCTTGTCGATCCGGTAGGAGATTGCGCGTTCGCTAAACAAGGAGGCGAAGCAATCGCGCACCGCGCTAACCAAAGCCTTGGCACTGCGTACATTGAGGTAGCTTTCATGCACCCCAGCGAAGGATGCGGAAGGTGAGTCCTCCGCTGTTGCACTACTGCGCACCGCCACTGCGACCCCGCGCCCGAACTTGCGTTCAAGGCGGCGATAGGCAATCTGGATATCGGTGGCGAGACCATCGGGCAACGGCGCATCCAAGATCAGTTTGCGCAGTTTGGCCGAAGCCGGTCCGGTGGCCTTCGGGTCTTTCCAGTTGGTCTGGTCGAGGATCAACATCATCCGCTGCCAAAGGCCGCCAGCATCGACCAATCGCCGATAGGCATCGGCGGTGATCGCAAAGCCTTCCGGCACTTTAATGGTATCGCCCAAAGCTTCAACCAGTTCGCCCAGTGACGCATTTTTGCCACCGACCAGTTCAAGGTCATCAAGGCCTATCTCGTCAAGCCAACGGACGAAGCGGACATAATGCTGCTGCGGTTTCAATATGCAATCTCCTGCTGACGGAGCGAAAAGCGACTTTGCCATTGATGTAGTGCAGCGCGGCAAATGCGTAACTCAGTAAGCCTACGTATCGCCGCCCGATACGCAAACAACCGGATGCCGCGACCCAATCGAAAGCAGTATCAATGAGAGTCGCCGATATGGCCAGGAGCAAGTCATGGACAAGATTTTGTTGCAGGAAAGACCAAAACGAACGGCCTCTGACCAGCTTATTGCGGCGTTGCGCCAATATGCCGAGCCATTGCCGCCACCTGAGCAGCATGAGGCCTTTGGCCAGTTTTTCGACCGTTTTGCCGCTGCGCAGATCGTCCTTTTGGGCGAGGCAACGCATGGCACGTCCGAATTCTACACTGCGCGCGCGGCGATCACCCGGCGGCTGATCGAGCATCATGGTTTCACGGTGGTCGCGGTTGAGGCCGACTGGCCCGATGCGGCGCGGATTGATGGCTATGTCCGCCACCATGAAAAACGGCCTCGCCAGGGCGCAGGTTTCGTCCGTTTCCCGACATGGATGTGGCGCAATGCCGAGCTACTGGCGTTTGCCGACTGGATGCGGCGCTACAATGAAAAGCAGCCCAACCGGGCCAAGGCGTCTTTCCACGGGCTCGACGTCTATAGCCTCAGCGAGTCAATTCATTCGGTGCTGACCTATCTCGATACGGTCGACCCGGACGAGGCCGCAATGGCGCGGTGGCGCTATGGTTGCCTGACACCGTGGCAGGATGAACCCGCAAAATATGGCCGCGCCGTGGTGAGCGGCGAACGACCGGGCTGCGAACAGAAAGCCGTCGAACAGCTTCACACCTTACTCGACAAGCGACTTTGCTATCTGGCTAACGATGGCGAGGCTTGGTTCGACGCGGCACAAAATGCTCGGATCGTGCGCGAGGCCGAACGCTACTACCGCGCCATCTATCAGGGCGGGGCAACATCGTGGAACCTGCGCGACCGGCATATGTTCAGCACATTGCAGGCGGTAATCGCGCATCGCGGGGTCGGCACCAAGGCGGTGGTGTGGGCGCATAATTCGCATATCGGCGACGCGTCGGCGACCGCGATGGGCTGGAATGGCGAATTCAACATCGGTCAGCTCTGCCGTGTCGCCTATGGCGACGATGCCGTGCTGATTGGCTTTGGTACTGGCACCGGCACCGTTGCAGCCGCCAGCGACTGGGGTGCGGACATGCAGGTGAAGACCGTCCGCCCGGCGCGCCCGGACAGCTACGAACACGCCTTCCGCCAAACCGGCTTTGCCCGCACGTTGACCGACTGGCGCGGGCGCGCACGGCAACCGCTGGCGAATATCCTGCGCGAGCCACTGCTCGAACGGGCGATCGGCGTCGTCTATCGCCCCGAGACCGAGCTGCTCAGCCATTATTTCGAGGCTGTATTGGCCGACCAGTTCGATGCCTATGTCTGGTTTGAGCGGACGAAGGCGGTGACGCCGCTTGGCCATGAAAAGCCGCATGGTGCGCCCGAAACCTATCCATTCGGGCTATAGCGCGATGGCGTCGCAGATCGACATTGCGCCTAAAGAGGTTGAGGTCGGGCCACACCAGTTGCGCGCGCTACTGGGGGTGCCGCGCGATGCGACCGGGCTCGTCATCTTCGCGCATGGCAGCGGCAGCGGGCGCTTGAGTCCGCGCAACAACCATGTGGCGAGCGCGCTGAGGGCTCATAAGCAGGCGACCTTGCTTCTAGACCTGCTGACCCAAAACGAGGAGCAGGACCGCCGAAATGTCTTCGAAATCGGTTTGCTCGCGAACCGATTGAAATCGGCCGCGATATGGGCACGGCAACAGCCCGAGCTAAGCCACTTGCCCCTCGGCTATTTTGGGGCGAGCACCGGTGCCGCAGCGGCGCTGGTCGCTGCCGCAGACGGCACGCAGATCGCCGCAATCGTCTCGCGGGGCGGTAGGCCTGATCTTGCGAGAGAAGCGCTCCCGCAGGTCCGTGCGCCAACCTTGCTATTGGTTGGCAGCCTGGATGGTCCGGTGATCACGCTCAATCAACAGGCGTTCATGGCGCTCACTTGCCCAAAGAAAATACTGATTGTGCCGGGTGCCGGTCATTTGTTCGAGGAACCTGGAACTCTCGATCAGGTGATCGCCCATGCGAGTAACTGGTTCGCGGTGCACTTCGCGCAGCATGCAAAAAAGGAGAGATGACGATGGTTGACAGAAGCTATCCGTTTGAAGACCGGCGCGATGCCGGGCAACAACTGGCAAAGCCACTCGCCCGATTTGCGACCGAACATCCAGTGATACTTGCCTTGCCGCGCGGCGGGGTGCCGGTGGCGTTCGAAGTGGCGAAAGCGCTTGATGCCGTGCTCGACCTGCTGTTCGTGCGCAAAATCGGTGCGCCGGGATGCGAGGAACTGAGCATCGGCGCAGTCGTCGATGGGGCCAGTCCGCAACTGGTGCTGAACGAAGATATCGTCCAGCAACTGGGCCCAAGCCCTGAATATATCCGCAAGGAAATGCGCCGCCAGCTAGACGAGATTGAGCGGCGGCGAATGACCTATTGCGGTGATCGCCCTCCAGTGTCGATCAAGGGACGCACGGTGATTGTTGTCGATGATGGCATCGCTACCGGTGGCACAATGAAGGCCGCTTTGCGCGGAGCCAACAAGAATGATCCGGCCTGCCTGGTGCTCGCCGTTCCGGTTGCACCGCCCTCGGTGGTCGCAGATCTCGTTTCCGAATGCGACGAGGTCATTTGTCTCGAAACATATGAACCATTTGGTGCTGTCGGCGCGTTCTATCGCGACTTCACTCAGACCAGCGATGCCGAAGTCATCTCGATCCTGACCGAAGCA
>JBDTUD010000020.1:0-51638 GCA_040007915.1 Sphingorhabdus sp. | reverse complement strand
TTATTTTCTTAAGTGATTCCAGCTATTTGCTGGAATCTTGTCACCCCGACCATTTCTTCGGATCAAATGGCGATCCCGCGGACAGTGCAGCGGAAAAGTTGCGGCCGAGGTAGCGGCTCAGCTACTTGGCCTCAGCAACATCTTGGTCAATCTCTGCCTTCGCATCGGCCTCAATCAGCTTCACCGCTTCATCGGCAGCTTGCTCGATGGTCTTGGCGTCGGCTTCAAGCTGTTTTTGCGGGGTAATGTCGGCCTCAACTTCCTCAGACGCCGTATCATGCGTTTCGGAGCATGCCGTCAGCGTCAGGAACACCAAAGCGGTGATCAAGGTTCTCATGGCTTGATCTCCGGTTTCAGCTCGCCTTCGTAATTGGCCAGAAAAGCCAAGGTTGCCTCCCACGCCGCGACATTTTGTAGCAGCTCCGTTCTGTCTATTTTGTCGAGCGTGTCGTCGGGCGTGTGGTGCAGATCAAAATATTTGGTGCCATCCTGCTGCAGGTCGATGACTCCCAGTTTTTGTGCGGCGATAATCGCCCCGACATCGGCCCCGCCGCTTGCTACCTGCGGTCGAGGTACAACGCCTAACGGCGAAAGTGCGCTTGTTATACGATCTTTCAGTGGCTTGGCACTTTCGGGAAGGTTTAAATCAACCGCCCAAATACGGCCTGCTCCAAAATCCGATTCCATCGCCAGCGCATGGTTTTCACCGGCGTGCTTTTCGCCATAATCTTTGCCGCCCCAGACGCCGACTTCTTCGGCCCCAGCCCAAAGCAACCGGACAGTGCGTTTCGGCTGAGCGTCGCCTTGGGTAAGTTTGAGCGCTGCCGCAGTTATGATCGCACAACCTGCACCATCGTCAATCGCACCGGTGCCCAAATCCCAGCTATCCAGATGGCAGGCGATGATGATCATCCCGAGCTTGGGATTGCTGCCCTTGATATCGGCAATAACATTGCCCGATGTCTGCATCCCGATATTCTTCGGTGTCAAAATCAGCTTCATCTTCACCGGTTTTGCGCGCTTGAACATCCGTTCCAGATTTTCGGCGTCGGGGATAGATAGCGCACCTGCGGGAATGGGCTTTATTCCCTCTTCAAAGTTGGTGTTTCCGGTGTGTGGATTGCGGTGATAATCGGTCCCGGCCGACCGGATGATAATGGCCGCTGCACCCTTTCTCGCCGCGATATCGGGGCCAACGAAACGGGCAGGGCCGAAAGCGCTGTAGCTCGATCCGTCCTGCGTCGCCTTCATGGCATGGCTGACAAAGGCAATTTTGCCTTTGAGGCTATTGTCCGGAACGGCGTGCAGAGCTTCGAGCGTCGGAAAATACATAACCTCCGCCTCAAGCCCTGAAGCACCCGTGCTGCCGCTATTTCCCAAGGCTGTGACATGCAGTTTCTGGGGGAATGGTGCGGTAACATAAGCGGTTTCCTCACCACGGACCCATGTGGGCATCCGATATTCTTCGATGCGTGCATTGCTCAGTCCCAGCGACTTTAGCTTTGCCACCGCCCAAACGCGCGCCCGTGCCTCGGCCTCGGTTCCTGCCTGACGCGGGCCGATCTCGGTGGTCAGGCCTTCGACGATGTCCCACGCCACATCGTCTTTCATCGACGCGTCGATCATCTCCGATGGCGGTGTCGCAATTGCAATTTCGGCTGAAGAAAACAACGCTGCGGTTGCTGTGAGACTATAGATAAGATTTTTCATGGCCTGCAGGCTTAATGTCCCGCTTCAGATTTGCAATCCCGCCTTGCGACAAGGGGGGGAGATGGCTAGGGAAGCGCCAATTCATCGACATTATAGATAAGAGAGTTTTTCCATGGCCGCGCAATATAGCTACGTTATGAAGGGGATGACCAAGACCTTCCCCGGTGCCAACAAACCGGTGTTGAGCAACATCAATCTGCAATTCTATCCGGACGCCAAAATCGGCATTGTAGGCCCTAACGGTACGGGTAAATCGACGTTGATGAAGATTATGGCCGGGATGGATACCGAGTTCACCGGCGAAGCGTGGCCGGGCGACGGGATTACCGTGGGCTATCTGGCGCAGGAACCTGAGCTGGACCCGACCAAAACTGTACGCGAGAATGTGATGGATGGGGTACGGCCGGTCGCCGATCTGGTTGACCGGTTCAATGAAATATCAATGATCATGGGCGATCCGCCCGAGGATGCCGATTTCGACGCGCTCATGGAAGAAATGGGCACGTTGCAGGAAAAGATCGACGCGGTTGACGGGTGGTCGCTGGATAACCAGCTTGAACTGGCGATGGATGCACTGCGTTGCCCGCCTGCCGATGCCAGCGTGGTAAATCTCTCGGGTGGTGAGAAACGCCGGATCGCATTGACACGGTTGTTGCTTGAAAAGCCCGATATATTGCTGCTCGACGAACCGACCAACCATTTGGACGCCGAAAGCGTTGCGTGGCTGGAAAAGCATCTTGTGGATTACAAGGGCAATGTGATCCTTGTGACCCATGATCGTTACTTCCTCGACAATGTTGTGAGTTGGATCCTTGAACTCGATCGTGGCCGCTATTTTGTCTATGAAGGCAATTATTCGACCTATCTGGAAAAGAAGGGAAAGCGGCTGGAGCAAGAGGCGCGCGAAGATTCAGGTCGCCAGAAAGCAATCAAGGACGAACTGGAATGGATCCGTCAAAGCCCCAAGGCGCGGCAAACCAAATCCAAGGCTCGTATCAAGTCCTTCGACCAATTGGTTGAGGCGCAGGAAAATCGCACTCCCGGCAAAGCCCAAATCGTCATCCAGACCCCCGAACGCCTGGGTACCAAGGTTATCGAAGTCAAGAATGTGTCAAAGGCTTATGGCGATAAATTGCTGTTTGAAAACCTGTCCTTCTCGATTCCGCCGGGCGGAATAGTGGGTGTTATTGGTCCCAACGGCGCTGGTAAATCGACGTTATTCAAGCTGATTACCGGTCAGGAAACAGCGGACACGGGTGAAGTCGATATCGGTGACACCGTCAAATTGGGCTTTGTCGACCAAAGCCGCGATGATCTTGATCCGAACAAGAATGTTTGGGAAGAAATTTCCGGTGGCGCGGATTTCATGAAGCTGGGCAAGCACGAAACCCCGACCCGCGCTTATGTCGGCGCATTCAACTTCAAGGGTGTCGACCAGCAGAAAAAGGTGGGTCAGCTGTCAGGTGGTGAGCGGAACCGCGTGCATATGGCTAAAATGCTGAAAGAGGGCGGCAACGTGCTCCTGCTCGACGAACCGACCAACGACCTTGACGTTGAAACCTTGTCTGCTCTCGAAGAAGCGCTCGAAAGCTTCGCCGGTTGCGCAGTGGTCATCAGCCATGATCGCTTCTTCCTTGACCGGTTGGCGACGCATATTCTGGCATTCGAGGGCGATAGCCATGTTGAATGGTTTGAAGGCAACTTTGAATCCTACGAAGAAGACAAGATTCGGCGTTTGGGTGACGAAGCCACTCGTCCCCACCGTGCAACTTATAAGAAGATGACGCGTTAATACCGTGTCGTGAAACCAACACTCCTCATCGTCAACTCCAAAAGCGGAAGCGCCCAAGCGGTTGGTGATAGGGAATTGCGACGGTCGTTGCGGCTTGCCGGGCTCGACATCGTCAAACATGTGCGCTTTCCGGACGAGGACTTACCTGACCGATCCTCGGTTGAAAGCGCGAAAATTGAAGTCGTCGCTATTTTGTCTGGCGACGGCACGATTAGTAGCCTTTGCCAGCAACTGGCGGGTTGGGATGGAGCAATTCTTGTCCTTCCCGGTGGCACGATGAATCTGCTTTCGCGCAGCCTTCATGGCGAAAAAACGCTTCCCGAACTTTTGGAAGAACTTCAGCGGGCAAGCTGGAATGCAAACCCGGTGCCGGTGGTTTGCCTGGGCAAGCGCGAAGTATTCACCGGCTTGACCGTCGGTCCCTCCGCCCGTTGGGGCGAGGTACGTGAAGGTATCCGGCAAGGCGATGTTGCAGAACTGGCTGAAACCGTCCCGGTGGCTTGGTCCGAAACCCTGGCGCAAAGCGGCGTCTGGATCGACTGCGGCCCAGAAGAGGCTTATGCTGGCATTTTTGTCGAACCGGTAGATGGCGAAACTTTGTCTGTGACTGCATTTCGCGCCAACAATCTGGGCGATATGGTTGGTCACGGTATTGCTTGGCTTCGCAGGGATTTCCGTGAAGGTCCTCGCGATGATTTGGGCATGATGCGCAATGTAACAATATCGGGCGACGGACGAGAAACTGGCATGTTGATCGACGGCGAAGTGGACGAAGGCCCGTTGCCACTCACTTGCGCCGCTGGCATGTCATCGGTGCGCTTTTTGAAGATGGTGGTCTAATGGCTATATGGAAATGGCTTTTGATGGCGCTCGTCACGTGGAGCCTGTCGTCGTCGGTTGCAGCACACCGGCCGGCGGTCTGGACCACCGTCGATCTCACCAGCATTGCTGATGACGATATCGCTCGTCATCGCGGCGACCCAAGCTATTTTGAAGGCATAATAATACAGGAACACCGCTTTTCCGAAAACGGTTTCAACTGGCATCTCATCCGCTTTGCCAACACGGCCAAGCCAGATGGTCCATTATGGCCAGATGGTCCATTATGGATGGTGCCGCATGATGACGAGAATGCGGCGTTTGATGCGATGATCACGGCAATAATGAAACATGGCGGCATTGGAGTGGCAGTCAATTCCGGTTGGGGAAGCTCGCGCGAGCAGGCTGGTAACGGGACCTGCGGCGTCAAGAAGAGGGTCGTCCTCACATGCGATCCAAATCGCAACTTTGCCGCGACCACGCCATTGTTCACCGCTGCTTTTCTCGACCAGCATCGCTCTGGCCAGCCCGTCATTGCTCTTCATACCAATGCTCCGGGATTTTCTGGCGACGGGAAGGGAGGTCGCGGGGAGATTACGATATTGGACATAAAGGCGTTTGGGCGGGGAATCACCAAGCCGCGTGTGGACGGGCATCTGGCGGTCAACCCAAAACCCGAGATGGCAAATTACGATACGCTCGGCCTCACTGCTTATCTGGCCCGAAATGCAAAACCTGACGCCGCTGCAATGGCCTGCCGCAGTGCATTAAATCAAGCAGGCGTCCATTTCTGGCATGAGCGTGTGGGGAACAGCGATGGCTCAATGTCGAACTATCTGGCGCTAAACCGTCCCGACATTGCCTATTTCAATGCTGAAAGCCGCAGCGAAACCGAGCTCCAGACAGCAGCAGCCCGTCATAAAATCATGATAGATGCGTATTTGACGGCTTGCCGGAAACCGAAAAACTAAATCGTCGGTACAAAGTTACCCGAACTTTCGTCCAGCACATGCAGCAAGCCATCAGAGATAGCAAAAAACGCGCCATGTAGAGCGAGTTCACCAGATTCTTCTTTCTGCCTGATGCAAGGGAACGTCCGCAAATTGGCGAGGCTTACCTTCACCGCCTCTAGCTCCATCGCGCGTTCTGCTGCTTCGCCGTGCGTGCCGTGTTCAGCGGCGACCTTGACCTGCGCATCGTCGAGCAAGCTGATCCAGTTGGCGACAAAGCCGCCTTCACCGGGTTCCATACCGACCATGGCTTTGGATAATGCAGCATTACAGCCACCGCACAGGCCGTGGCCTACGACGACTATTTCCTCTACCTTGAGGAACTGCACGGCAAATTCCAGAGCAGCGGATACGCCGTGCAAACCAGGCGTTGTCTCGAATGGCGGGACCAGCGCCGCGACGTTGCGCACGACAAAAATCTCGCCCGGTCGGGTGTCGAATATCTGAGTCGGGTCAACACGGCTGTCGGAACAGGCGATGACCATTACCCTAGGGCTTTGGCCTTCGCCCAGCTTTTCCCAGCGTTCCCGCTCGTCCGTCCATTCATTGGCGCGGAAACGGGCATAGCCATCGAGCATATCTGAAAACAATGTCATGGCCGCGCTTCTAACAGCGAAATTCAGGGTGGCAAGATTGCTGCGATTCGCCTAATTGGGCGGCATGAATGCACCGATCATCCCGCTCGACCGTCCGCCCCGCGAACGCAAACCCGACTGGATTCGCGTAAAAGCGCCGGGCGGCGCCGGTTTTAACGAGACCCGCCGGTTGATGCGCGACCTGAACCTCAACACGGTATGCGAAGAGGCGGCTTGTCCCAACATCGGCGAATGTTGGACCAAGAAGCACGCCACGGTGATGATACTGGGCGACGTTTGCACAAGGGCCTGCGCTTTCTGCAATGTAAAGACGGGGATGCCCAAAGCCGTCGATCCGCTTGAACCGGAGCATGTGGCCATAGCCGCGGCCAAAATGGGTCTTGAACATATCGTCATCACCTCGGTGGACCGCGACGACTTACCCGACGGTGGGGCGAGCCAGTTTGTGAAGGTGATCGAAGCACTGCGGCGAAATACGCCGAATACGACGATTGAAATTCTGACCCCCGATTTCCGCAACAAGGCTGACGCTGCAGTTGAGGCGATCGTCACTGCGCGGCCTGATGTGTACAACCACAATCTGGAAACGGTGCCCAGGCTTTATCCGACCATCCGCCCGGGCGCGCGTTATTATGCGTCGCTGCGTTTGCTCGAAACGGTGAAGCGGCATGACCCGTCTATCTTCACCAAATCGGGAGTGATGCTCGGTCTCGGCGAAGAGCGGATGGAAGTGCATCAGGTGATGGACGACATGCGCAGCGCCAATATCGACTTTCTGACGATGGGCCAATATTTGCAACCGACACCGAAGCACACCAAGGTGATGGACTTCGTTACACCGCAGGCTTTCGACGCTTATGCCGCGATTGCGCGGGCCAAGGGCTTTCTGCTCGTTGCATCCAGCCCGCTCACGCGCTCAAGCTATCATGCCGGGGACGATTTTGCCAAAATGCGCGATGCCCGCGCGGCGCAGCTTGCCAAGGCTGGCTAATGCCTCATCATCATGAGCGCCGGTTGTTGCCGCATAGCGCGGCGCAGATGTACGATCTTGTAGCCGATGTTAAAAGTTACCCGGCATTTCTGCCCTGGATCAGTGCCATCCGTGTTCGCCAGGATAGCGAGACCGAAATGCTGGCCGATATGGTCGTCGGCTTCAAAGCATTGCGTGAAACATTTTCGTCGCGGGTCATGAAGGTGCCTAAATCGTCGATCATTGTCGATTATCTCGACGGCCCGATGAAACATCTGCACAATCAGTGGCTGTTCGAGGATGCCGCTGGTGGCGGTTCTGTCGTTGATTTTACCGTCGATTTCTCGTTCCGCAACCGTGTGTTTGAGGCATTGGCTGGTCAGTTTTTCGACACTGCGCTGCGAAAAATGACAGACGCATTCGTCGAACGTGCAAACGATCTTTACGGCAGCAATAATTCCAACGCATAAAGCACCGCGATGGTGCGAATTTCCGCGCGGCTCTTGTCGGAGCCAAAATCCTTGCGGTCAGCAATCATATCTTCAGGGTCTTTATCCTTTTCGGCCACCGCAAAGACAACCGTGCCAATCGGCTTTTTCTCGGTACCCCCATCGGGGCCGGCGACGCCACTGATTGCAACGGCAATATCAGCTCCGCTTTTTTTGAGCGCACCCTGCGCCATTGCCCATGCAACCGCTACAGAAACGGCACCAAAAGTCTCGAGTATATCCTCGTTGACACCTAGCATCTTGATCTTGGACTCATTGGAATAGGTAATAAAGCCGCTACCCAGCACCGCGCTGCTGCCCGGTATTTCGGTCAACGCCGCGCTCACCAACCCACCGGTGCAGCTTTCGGCAAGCGCAATGGTGCGCCCGGCGGCAAGGTTTTCGGTGACAACTCGCTGCGCCAGCGCGGTAATTGTGCTTGGGAGTATGGATTTCATAGGAGAGACTTTTCAAATGTAGCCATTGCCTGTGCCGCTATACCCTCACCCCGACCGGTAAAGCCAAGCATTTCGGTGGTGGTGGCTTTTACCGATATGCGATCGACGTCAATGGCCATGATTTCTGCCAGCCTTGCACGCATCGCCGCCTTATGCTGCCCGATTTTGGGTGCTTCGCAAATGATGGTTACGTCTGCATTGGCAAGGGCGTAACCCTGTTCGCGGGCGAGGGTCATTGCATGGGCCAGAAATCGATCCGACGAAGCACCGCGATATTGCGGATCGGACGGCGGGAAGTGATCGCCGATATCGCCCAGTGCCAGCGCCCCTAAGATGGCGTCGGTCAGCGCGTGGATGGCAACATCGGCGTCGCTGTGGCCCGACAGGCCTTTATCATGGGGAATTTGGATGCCGCAGAGCCATAGCTCCTTACCTTCGACCAGGCGGTGGACGTCGAATCCCGACCCGTTACGCATATTTGGCATATCGTCATTCCTAGCGAAATCGCTGGCAAAGGTGAATTTGGCGAGCCGTTCATCGCCCGGGACAATGCGCACCTCTTGGCCGTTCGCCATAATCATCCGGGCATCATCGCTAGGCTCCTCCCCAGTCCAGTTTTGATGCGCTGCATGAATAGCGTCAAAATGGAACGCCTGCGGGGTTTGAATTCGCCACAGCCCCTCTCGCACAACCGTGCTCGACAATGCTCCATCCCCGCGTGCGAGACTGTCGACGACGGGCAGGGCAGGCACGGCACCCGGTGCTTCGTGCAAGGCTGATAACAGGGCCTCGATAACCGATTCCGGCAGGAAGGGCCGGGCGGCATCATGGATTAGCACGCGATCGGCACCGCCGTCTAAGGCGATCGAGGCCAGTCCGCTGCGAACGCTTTCCCGCCGCGTATTGCCGCCGGTAACGAGATGTGGGGCAGGCAAGCCTGCTAGGCTTTCCCGTGCCAGCATATCCTGACCCTCACCAATAGCGACATAGACTGCGGAAACGTTTGAATGCGCCGATAGCGCGGCATAGCTATGCCTCAACATAGGTTGCCCACGAACGGCGCGATATTGCTTTGGCACATCGCCACCCGCGCGGCTCCCAGCGCCGGCGGCAACAATCAATGCAACGGTCCGGGGGATGTCGCTCATTGCGCCGCCTTAGCCACAGCGGACTTGCCCGCCAAGCCGAAACGGAGTAACGGCCTGCCTAAATTTTAGGCAATTCGAAAAATGCAGCTTAAACCCATCCAGATTGGTCCGATTGAAATCGCTTGCCCGGTGATTTTAGCACCGATGACCGGCGTTACCGATATGCCGTTCCGCAAAATCGTGCGGCGGTTCGGCTCGGGGTTGAATGTGACCGAAATGATCGCGAGCCAAGCGATGATCCGCGAAACACGGCAGTCGCTGCAGAAATGCGCGTGGGACACGATCGAGGAACCAGTGTCGATGCAGCTTGCCGGTTGCGCTCCTTATGAAATGGGTGAGGCGGCAAAGCTCAACGAAGAGCGTGGCGCCGCGATCATCGATATCAATATGGGCTGCCCGGTCAAAAAGGTAGTGAACGGTGACGCCGGTTCGGCACTGATGCGCGATCTGCCACTGGCTGCCAGCTTGATCCAATCAACTGTGAATGCCGTTTCCGTGCCCGTCACCGTCAAGATGCGGATGGGTTGGGATCATTCCAGCCTCAATGCTCCCGAACTCGCCCATATTGCCGAGGATTTGGGTGCAAAATTGATCACGGTGCACGGTCGCACACGCAACCAAATGTACAAAGGTTCAGCCGATTGGGCGTTTGTGCGCCGCGTGAAAGATGCGGTGTCTATCCCGGTTATCGTCAATGGCGACATCTGCACAATCGAAGACGCGGTTACCGCGCTTGAACAAAGCGGTGCCGATGGCGTGATGGTTGGACGCGGTGCCTATGGCAAACCCTGGCTGCTCGGCCAGATGATGCACTGGTTCGGCACTGGCAATAATATAGCTGATCCGTCGCTCGATGCCCAATATCACCTGATTGTCGAGCATTATCGCGCGATGCTTGACCTTTACGGCCCTGAAGTCGGAGTCAATGTCGCCCGCAAACATATCGGGTGGTATACCAAAGGTCTCACCGGTTCCGCCGAGTTTCGCAATCATGTGAACCGGATTGACGATCCGGCGGTCGTTCTCGACGAACTGGAACGCTTCTACCAACCGCAAATGGAGCGGGCGGCAGCGTGAGCGCTCTGTTGCAGCGCCCGGATAGCGACCAGTTGCTGGCAAGTATTCCGGTGCCGGTGTTGCTGATCGGGCCTGACAATATCATCGCCTTCGCCAACGACGCGAGCGAGGCTTTTTTTGGCCGTAGCCGGCGCAAGTTGGAGGGGACCGACGTCGCCGGTTTGCTGACCTTTTCCAGCGACCGGATGAACGCCGCGCTGACCACCCGCGAAAATGATATCTCTGCGCAGGATATGGAATTGGTGACAGCGCGCGGTGCGATCACAGTCGATATCAATATCTCTATATTGCCATCCGATCCTGAATGGCGCTTGCTATTTCTGTCGCCCCGTCATGGTGGCCGTGAACATATCAGCGAGCAGAAGGACAACGGTCAGCAACAAGCCATGGGTGCACCTGCAATATTGGGGCATGAGATCAAAAATCCTTTGGCCGGTATCAAGGGTGCCGCGCAATTGCTCGCGCGGCGGGTCGACGATAACGGGCGGGCGCTGACCGAGCTTATAGTCAACGAAGTTGATCGCATCGCCCGTCTGCTTGACCAAATGCAGAAACTGGGGCGTTCGGAACCGACGGAATTGGCCCCGGCCAATGTCCATTTGCTGATTGAGCGCGCGATCCGTTCGATCCGCGCGGCCAATCGCGCGATGCCCGAAATATCGATTAATTATGATCCATCATTACCGGATGTGATGATCGACGCCGATGGCATGGTGCAGATACTCATCAATCTGATGCAAAATGCCATAGATGCACTCGACGGTCGGTTGGACGGAGTCATTGGTATTTCGACGCGTTTTGTCATGAGCGGTGCGTTACGCGAAGCCGATATGGACCGGCGCTCGCTTAAGCTGCCCGTTGAAATTGCAATCTCGGACAACGGTCCAGGCGTACCTGCGCATATCGAGGAGGAACTTTTTTCTCCGTTTGTAACGACGAAACGCGACGGGCAAGGGCTTGGATTGGCAATTGTTCGCAAACTGGTGTCGCAAATGAACAGTCGCATTGTTTTTGAACGTGACGAGGCAAAAGGCCTGACACAGTTTCGCTTGTTCCTGCCGGTTGCAGGGAAGGGGAGCCACGCGTGAGCAATCCCAAAGTCTTAATTGTCGAAGATGACAACAGCATTGGCGTCGTGGTTTGCGCTGCACTCGCTGCCGAGAATATTGATACACAAATTTGCGATACCGTTAGCGCCCGGGATTCGGCGCTTGCCAACGGCACTTTCGATTTAATGTTGACCGACGTAATGTTGAAAGACAGCGACGGCATGGCAACGCTAAAAGAGGCGATGACAACCGCGCCTGATATGCCGGTTATCATTATGTCAGCGCAGAACACGCTTGAAACGGCCGTGCGCGCTAGCGAAATCGAAGCGTTCGAATATTTTCCAAAACCGTTTGATTTAAATGACTTGGTGCTTGCCGTGAAGCAGGGCATCGACCGGCGCCGGTCTACTCCCGCAACCGTTGGCGATAGTTTGGCCGAGGCCAATTTGCCGATGATCGGTCGCAGCACGGCGATGCAGGACGTTTACCGCATGGTCGCAAGACTGTTGCGCAACGACCTTTCTGTATTGATTTCAGGCGAATCCGGCACAGGCAAGGAACTGGTCGCCGAAGCCATCCACAGCCTTGGTCACCGGAAAACCGGTCCATTTGTAGCGGTCAATATGGCCGCAATTCCGGCCGAGCTTATCGAAGCCGAATTGTTCGGCCATGAGAAGGGATCGTTTACCGGGGCAGTCGGACAATCAATCGGACGGTTTGAACAGGCGCAGGGCGGCACGCTGTTTCTTGACGAAATCGGCGATATGCCCACGCATGCGCAAACCCGGTTGCTGCGTGCGCTGCAAAGCGGCGTGATTAGCCGGATTGGCGGGAAAGCGAGCATCCGCCTCGATGTGCGTATTTTAGCCGCTACCAACCAGAACCTTGAAGATCTGATTGCCAAAGGCAAATTCCGCGAAGATCTGTTCTATCGACTCAATGTGGTACCAATCAACATGCCGCCGCTTCGCGACCGGACTGAAGATATCGGGTTGCTCGCACAGCATTTCCTGACGTTGGCAGCAAAAGAGGGCTTGCCGTTGCGCCAGATCGATGATGCGGCGGTTGGGCTGCTCACGACCATGCCTTGGCGCGGAAACATCCGCGAACTCAAGAATTTGATCTACCGGCTCGCGCTGGTTTGCCGTGAGGATATCATAACCGAAGCAACGGTAGCTCAATATGTCGAACCAGCAACAGACGTAGAGGTGCCAGTGCAAGGCGCAAGCTTTGAAGCCGCGGTTACCCAGTTTCTACGCAATCACCGGATGCGCGGCACCTCGCGCGAAAAGCTTTACCCACGCGCATTGGCAGAATTTGAAATCCCGTTGCTGCAACATGTGATGCGACAGGCCAAGGGCAATCAGTTGAAGGCAGCTTCTCTGCTCGGTATCAACCGCAACACGTTGCGCAAAAAGCTCACGGAATACGGGATTGGGCCGGTAGGGACAGGGTGAAACGAATATTATCTCCGATGATGTGATTATTGCGCCACAAATTTGTGCTTTTCAGGTAACGACCAGCCTGCGATAGTGGCTTAATGGCAACAATGGGAATGGACAGCGAAAGACGGACCAATTTTTGGTTGCGGCGCCTGTTGTCATCCTTTGCGCATGCTCTTGGAAACAGCCAGTCCATCAAATTTCTGGAGATCAGCAGCGCGATAATGCTGATTGTTGTCGCGATTATCACCGCGCTTATTCTTACGGATCAGGGACCAAAGTCGGAACCATTAGCGCCGGCCGCTGCGGCAACGATTCTGGTTGCGAATTTACTGCCCGCTACTTTTTTACTCGTACTGTTCGGTCGCAGAGTTGCACTGAAGCATGCAGAAGATGGCAATATTGGCAGTGAACAATTGTTGCATGTCCGCCTTGTTGCGATTTTTTCCACCATCACCGCCGTGCCAACCCTGCTCTTGGTGATCTTTGCGTCGTTGTTGTTTCAAAGCGGCGTTCAATTCTGGTTCTCGAATTCGGCGCGCGGAATGCTCGAAAATGCGGGAGAGTTGGCTAAGGGCTATTATGATGAAAAGCTGAAGGACGTGGAGGGTGAAACTCTGCAGATGGCGTCCGATTTTCGGTATTTTCTAAACCAGACCAAGCCCGACGATCCAGACTTTCTAAATGCATATGTTGATCAGGTACTTCGCCGAAAATTAAGCGAGTCGGCTATCGTGTCTGTTGGTGCGGATGGCGTACAACGGACCGTCGCGGTGGTAACACCTGACGAAGGACGAAAAGGGGATTGGATAAAAAAAGATGCCCTTGCTCGCCTGAAAGAAGGTGAAGGCATTGTGCTGTCGGTGCAGCCCGACAAAATCGAGGCTGTGACCGCCCTGTTTAGCGATGGAGATAGTTATCTGTATACCAATCGGGCAGTTACTGTCCCGTCATACCGGTTGGGCGCAAAAGCGGAATCGGTGCTGCGGGACTATGAAAATATGGTTGCCCGGTCACGTAATTTGCAGTTGCAGTTCAATGCCGCATTATACGTTGTCTCGTTGCTCATCATCAGCATTACATTATGGATCGCGCTCCGCGTGGCCGACCGTTTGGTGCAGCCGATAAACAGTCTTGTCCAGGCGGCGCAAAGGATCGCCGAAGGTGATTTGTCGGCACGTGTGGCGGAGGATATGTACCGGTCGGACGAGGTCGGGTTCCTGTCACAATCGTTCAACCGCATGACCGAACGGCTTGAAAACCAGACCAGTACATTGCTCACCACCAACCGGCAACTGGATGACAGGCGGGCGTTTATCGAAGCGGTGCTGGAATCAGTATCGGCTGGCGTGATCAGCGTTGACGGCAAGGGCGTAATCCAGCTGGCCAATTCGACCGCGGAAAAGCTGCTGGCCGGTGACGGTCAAACAATTGTCGGACGCGCATTCGACGCAGTGGCGCCGACACTTGCAGAACTCGCAAATGAACAACAACGTGGGGTCGTGCAACTAGGCGGTGGGCCGGAGCCTTTGACGGTCGCAGTCAAGGTATCCAAGCGTGAAAGCGGTAATGTTGTGACCTTTGAAGATATCAGCCAGCAACTGGCAGACCAGCGCCGGGCCGCTTGGTCAGACGTGGCGAGGCGGATCGCGCATGAAATCAAAAATCCGCTCACGCCGATCCAGTTGGCGGCCGAGCGTTTGCAGCGGCGGTTCGGCAAGCAGATAGCGGATGGCGCCCCGGTTTTCGAGCAGCTTACCAGTACTATAGTCCGGCAGGTTGGTGATCTGCGCAACATTGTCGATGAATTTTCGTCCTTCGCCCGGATGCCGAAACCTGTATTCCGTTCCGAAAGCTTGACCGACATTGTGGGGCACGCGGTGTTCTTGTTCGAGGTGGCGCATACCGATATCAAATTCAATTTTGACCATGTCGGCGATGCTCCCAATCTGATCTGCGACCGGCGGCAGTTGGGGCAGGCGTTTACCAACATTCTGAAGAACGCGGTCGAATCGATTGAGGAGCGAAAAAAGACAACCGATGTAGCAGGCGAAATCGATGTAAAAATGATCATCGACGGAGAAACGATCCGCGTTCATTTCCGCGACAATGGCATGGGACTTCCGGCCGATCGTGCCCGTATCGTCGAGCCTTATGTCACGATGCGAAGCACTGGTTCCGGACTAGGCCTCGCTATAGTCAAAAAGATCGTCGAGGAGCATTTCGCCGAGATCACCTTTGATGATGCCGAGGGCGGCGGTGCGGTGGTAATGTTAACATTTTCGCCGGACATCGTCGCCGCAAAAGTCGGCGCGCTAGTTGTCCTGTCACCACCCCCAAGAACAGAGGATCAAAGCTGAACCATGGCATTGGACATATTGATTGTCGATGATGAGCAGGACATTCGGGATCTGGTTTCGGGCGTGCTCGATGACGACGGCTATGGGACGCGTACCGCCGCAACTTCGGATGAGGCATTGGCTGCGCTAGACGAGCGGTTGCCCTCATTGATTTTGCTCGACGTGTGGCTTCGCGGTTCTTCGATGGACGGGCTTGAGTTGTTGAAAGCGATCAAGGCGAAAGATCGCAATATCCCGGTGATCGTGTTTTCGGGCCATGGCAATATTGACACCGCCGTCGCCGCAATTGCCCAAGGCGCGGTTGATTTTATCGAAAAGCCGTTTGAAGCGGAGAAGCTGCTCCATCTCGTTTCCAAAGCGACTGAGACGCAGCGGCTTCGCGTAGAAAATGCCTCGTTGCGCGCAATGGTCGGTCACTCAGAGGAGCTGACGGGATCGTCGGTGGCCATCAACAATGTCCGCGCAACGCTCAAAAAAGTAGCGGGCACGGGCAGCCGGATGTTAATTACGGGATCGGCGGGAGTCGGCAAGGAGGTTGCGGCCCGACTACTACACAGTTGGAGCCCGCGGTCAGATTCGCCGTTTATCTCGGTGAGCGCTGCCCGGCTTTCACCAGAGCGCTTTGATGAAGAGCTGTTTGGTATCGAGCAGGACGGGCAGTTGGTGCAAGCAGGAATGCTGGAGCGCGCGCATGGCGGCACGTTGTTTCTCGATGAAGTTGCCGACATGCCGTGGACGACTCAGGGCAAGATATTGCGGGTGCTGACCGACCAGAGCTTTGTTCGAGTCGGCGGTGATCGCCAAATCCGCGTAGATGTTCGTTTCGTTTCGGCTACCGCGCGCGATCTATCCGACGAGATTGCCGCCGGGCGATTCCGCGAAGACCTGTTTTATCGCCTGAATGTAGTACCCGTCGAAATTCCTTCACTTACCGGGCGGCGGGAAGACATACCCGACCTGGCGAACCATTATGCCGCCCGTTTCGCCGCCGAACACCGCGTTCCGCCTCCCTATATTTCCGACGATGCGATGGCGGCGCTGCAGGCTTGCGAATGGCCGGGTAACGTCCGGCAGTTGCGTAACATTATCGAACGAACGATCATATTGGCACCATCCAATCGTATCCACACGATCGAGGCTGACATGTTGCCTTCGGAAATCATCAACGATTATGAAGGGTCAGAGCATAATGTGACCTCTTTGATGGGGGCACCTTTGCGGGAAGCGCGCGAAGCGTTCGAACGCGAATATTTGCGCGTTCAGATCAAACGGTTTTCGGGCAATATTTCCAAAACAGCGACCTTTGTTGGTATGGAAAGGTCGGCACTGCACCGGAAACTGAAACTGCTGGGGATTTCGGTGCGTAAATCCGGTTTCGATACGGATGATGGAGACGAGTAAGTTCTTGCAAATCTCGCAATTGCGAAACGATTGTCATTGATGTAAATATCGAACACCAAACGTTATTGTCGGCGATTTTGCGGTCGCGTTCTCCCGACGTTTGGCAAAAACATAATGATAAACGGATAATAAAAATGACTGAAAAAAATAACGGTCTTCAAGATCTCTTTCTGAACTCCCTCCGAAAAGCTAAAACTCCCGTCACCATGTTTCTGGTAAAAGGCGTTAAGTTACAGGGGGTTGTTACTTGGTTCGACAATTTCTCGGTGCTGCTGCGCCGTGACGGCATGTCCCAACTGGTCTATAAACATTCGATCTCGACAATCATGCCTTCCACGTCGCCTGACAGGGCGTTATTCGAAGAAATGATGGCAAAAAGCTCCCACAGAGCAGGGATGTTGCAGGACGTTTTCTTGCACGCGATGTGCGACAAACGCGAATCGGTGACGACTTTCCTTGTGAACGGTGTGATGTTGCAGGGTGCGATTGCAGCTTATGACTTGTTTTCGTTGTTGCTCGAACGCGATGGCACAACCCAGCTAGTCTACAAGCATGCGGTGTCAACCGTCCAGCCCGCGCATCCAGTGAACCTCGCCGAATATAACCAGGGCGTCGATGAGGCGGATGTTTGAGCGTATTTGACCGCAGCGACGCCGACGAATTTGCGCGCGGCGCGCGAACACTGATCGTTTACCCCGAGCTTCCCGGGCGCAGTTCGGTTGGACCCGACGCGCGGCTGGAGGAAGCCAAGGGGTTGGCGCTGGCCATTGGCCTGAATGTCGTCCGCACCAAATATTACCGGGTCCGAAGCCCGCGCGCCGTCACATTGCTGGGGGGAGGGCAGGTCGACGAGATCGCCGAAATCGGCCGTGATCTCGAGATTGATTTGCTCATCGTGGACAGCGCCCTGACCGCCATCCAGCAGCGCAATCTGGAAGACAAAACCGGCCTGAAGACCATCGATCGCACCGGCTTGATTCTGGAAATTTTTGGCGAGCGCGCAGCGACGGCCGAAGGGCGGTTGCAGGTCGAACTAGCGCATCTGGATTATCAGGCGGGCAGGCTGGTGCGGAGTTGGACCCATCTGGAACGGCAACGGGGTGGCTTTGGTTTTCTCGGTGGCCCTGGCGAAACCCAGATCGAGGCCGACAGGCGGATGATACGTGACCGGATGGCGCGGCTGCGGCGCGAACTGGAGGAAGTTAAACGCACCCGGTCACTCCACCGCGCCCGCCGAAAACGCGCGCCTTGGCCGGTGATTGCTTTGGTTGGCTATACCAACGCGGGTAAATCAACGTTGTTTAATCGGCTCACACAGGCAACCGTCTTGGCCGAAGATATGCTGTTTGCAACGCTCGACCCGACGATGCGGCAGATATCTTTGCCGGGTGTTGAAAAAGCGATCTTGTCAGACACCGTGGGTTTCGTTTCCGATTTGCCAACGCAGCTGGTGGCGGCGTTTCGGGCGACGCTGGAAGAAGTTATTTCAGCCGACATCATCGTCCATGTCCGCGATATTGCACACTCCGAAAGTGATGCGCAGCGCGATGATGTGCTCTCCATACTGCGAGATCTTGGTATTGGCGACCAACCAGAGGCAGAGGATGCACCTGCGATGATCGAGCTTTGGAACAAGGCCGATTTGTTGTCCGATGACCGGCGCGTCGAACTTTCCAATCTGGCATCGCGCGGCAAAAATTTGCTCCTTTTGTCCGCAGAAACGGGCGAGGGAATAGATGCGTTCCGGCGTATGCTATCGGAGCTGATTGTCGCCGGAAATGAAACCCGAGCGCTCCGGTTGAGCACCGACAACGGCGCAGCGCTGGCCTGGCTGCATGAGCGTGGGAAGGTTAGCAACCGGCGGGAGGAGGGCGGTTATCTTCTTCTCGAGGCCTCACTGAGCCGCCAGCTTTGGGGGCAGTTTGAAAAGCAGTTCCCAGCAACCCTAAGTTGACATAAGGGATGCCCATCAAGATTTTTCTCTGGCCTTTGCTTTCTGCCAAAGATCTTCTTTTTCATCGAGCGTGAGGTCGGCAAATTCATCGCCCGCCGCCTCTTCCATATGCCTGAAACGACGTTCAAATTTAGCCGTTCCTGATTTTAGTGCCATTTCGGCATCGACACCAAGAAACCGGCACATATTGACCACCGCAAAGAGCAGGTCGCCCATTTCTTCAGTTCGTTCTTCGGCTGAGGTCGCAGCTTCAACTTCTTCGATTTCTTCAAATATCTTGGCTTTGGCGCCTTCTATATCGGGCCAATCAAAACCGGTCCGGGCAGCGCGCTTCTGAATTTTTTGCGCGCGAAGCAATGCTGGTAGCGCCAAAGCAACCCCGGCAAGCGCGCTATCATCTGCATGGCCGCTGCGTTCTTCAGCCTTGATTGTTTCCCAACTGGTCACCACAGCATCAGAATGGTGTGCTATGGCATCGCCAAAGACATGCGGATGTCTGCGAACCATTTTGTCGCAGATGCCGGTGATGACGTCGCTTAGCGTAAATGCTTCTTGCTCGGCGGCCATCTGGCTGTGAAACACCACCTGGAGCAATAGATCGCCAAGCTCGTCCTTGAGCGCAGGCATGTCGTTGCGTTCGATTGCGTCGGCCACCTCATAGGCTTCCTCGATCGTGTAAGGCGCTATCGTGGTAAAATTTTGCTCGACGTCCCACGGGCAACCACCATCAGGATTGCGCAGCTTCCCCATGATTTCGGCAAGAGGGCGGATGTCATGGAAGCTATCCGGCATAAGAATATTTAAGTCCGATAATATATATTATGTTAAATAATATTTGAGATGATGCGGATCTAACCCCTCCCACAGCAGTTCGCGCACCTTCGATCATGGTTGCAGCGTCATGACGTTGTTTTCTACCTTCCAGCTCTTCAGGCTATCGAGAAAGTTCATTCCCAACACATTGGTTTCACCAAAACTACCAGATACAACGACATGGTGGTCCGCCAGTTTAAGAGGTCCGAGCTGCAATGATTGCGCCGTACCACGTTGCGCTGTTATCTTGCCGTTGGCGGTGCTGATAATGACCGGAAAGCCCGAGCGATCCACTATTATGCCGGTCTGTTGAGCGGTTTCGGAATTGACTGCAGTCGTTGTCGCACCGGTGTCGATCATGAATTGCGTGGCTTTTCCATTAATCTGAACCTGAACCCAGTAATGGCCATCGTCCTGCCGCTTGACCTCGACCGTCTCGCCCACCACCGATTGCGCGGACGTACCGTTGAAATCCGCCTTGACGCGTTCCCAGATGGACAGAAACTCAAAGCGGAAGCTGAAAATTACAAATAAAGCGGCAAAAATTGCGATCCATGCCAGTGCCATTTTCGCCATTTGTCCACCGGCCAAACGCCGCGCCGCCAGCGAACTGATCAACAGCATCAGCATGACGATGCCCCAGATCAGTGATGGGCCGTCTTCCATGTTCACTGGACAGCTTTCGAGAACAGCCGGTAGAAATTGGCGGTGGTTTGGGCGGAGAGGGTGTCTTCCCCTTCGCCACGCAAATTAGCGACGAACCGCGCGGTATCGACTACGAAACCGGGCTCACCGGTCTTGCCGCGATGCGGCACCGGAGCGAGGAATGGCGCGTCGGTTTCGACCAATATCCGATCAGCAGGCAGCCATTTGGCGACATCCTGCAGGTCTTTAGCGTTTTTGAAGGTCACGATGCCTGACAGCGAGATATAGAATCCGAGATCAAGCGCCTTTCGCGCAAAATCGGCGCTGGCGGTGAAGCAATGAATGACACCGCTATATGCGCCCGCAGCCATTTCTTCCGACAATATCTCAAATGTGTCATCTTCGGCGTCGCGGGTGTGTACGATCACCGGTAACCCCGCTTCGCGGGCCGCCTGAATATGTTCGCGGAATGACGCGCGTTGCTGCGCACGATCGCTATGGTCGTAATAATAATCGAGGCCCGACTCGCCGATGCCGATAACCCGCGGGTTTTGGGCGCGTTCGATCAGCTTGGCCGCGTCGACACCGGTGTGGCTGTCTGCCTCATGCGGATGGATCCCAACCGACGCCCAAACGTCACTTTCCTGTTCGGCAAGGCCGATGACCTCGTCCCATTCGTTTTCGCGGGTCGAGATATTGAGCATGGCCGATACTCCGCCCGAACGGGCGCGGGCAAGGACATCGGCTTGCTGCTCGACAAGACCTTTGTAGTTGAGATGACAATGGGAATCGACGAGCATCAAACGGTTGCCTCCTCCTCCACTGGCATTTCCAACCGCGGAAATAGGGGGGTCGGAGGCGCGATTTTGAAACCGTCGGCAACCAGCATCGCATAATAGCTGTCATCGCCAAGCGCGACATAATCGCGATCATTGGGCGATATCCCCAATTGGTCAAGCATCACATTTGCGGCCGTTGGGATCACGGGTTGCACGGCAATCGCCAGGGAGCGGATCGCCCGCAACAAGGTTTCAAGCACTGCCAACATCCGCTCCGGGTCAGTCTTGCGCAGCGCCCAGGGTGCCTGCGCGTCGATATACTGGTTACATGCGTAAACCCCGCGCATCCAGCTATCCAGCCCTTGTGAGAAGGAAAAATCGGCGAATTCGCGTGGAACATCGTTGGCGCAGGCGTCCTGCACCAGAGCCAACAGCGCCTCATCGGCAGGATCTGAACGACCAGCGGTTGGCATCGCGCCTTCAAGGTTCTTGGCGATGAAAGAAAGTGTGCGCTGCGCCAGATTGCCGAAACTGTTCGCTAGCTCGGCATTCACCCGGGTTACAATGGCTTCCGCACTATAACTGCCATCTTGTCCAAAGCTTACTTCGCGCATTAGGAAATAGCGCAAGGCATCCACGCCGAAGGTACTGGCGAGTTGCATTGGATCGACAACATTGCCCAATGACTTCGACATTTTTTCGCCGCGCGAGAGCAGAAAACCATGGCCAAATATCTGTTTGGGCAATGGGAGGCCTGCAGACATCAAGAAGGCTGGCCAGTACACCGTATGAAACCGGACAATGTCCTTGCCGATAATGTGTACATTGGCAGGCCAGTATTTGCGCCATTCTTCGGTATCGTCGGGAAAGCCGATGCCTGAAATATAGGTGGTGAGCGCATCGAGCCAGACATACATCACATGGTCTTCGCTGCCCGGAACTTTTACGCCCCAGTCAAAGCTGGTGCGCGATACGGATAAATCGCGCAGACGGCCCTCGACAAACCGGATGGTTTCGTTGCGGCGGCTCTCGGGACGGATAAAATCCGGCTGCTTTTCATAGAGTTCAAGCAGCTGCTTTTCATATTTGGATAGCCGGAAAAACCAGGTTTCTTCAGTGGTCCATTCCACCGGAGTGCCTTGCGGAGAGAGTTTTGTTCCCCCTTCCCCGTCGGTCAGTTCGCTTTCGTCATAAAACGCTTCGTCGCGGACCGAATACCAGCCTTCATAGCGGTCGAGATAGAGATCGCCATTCGCTTCCAATCGCTTCCACATGGCCTGACTGGCTTTGTGATGATGCTCCGACGTAGTGCGGCAAAAATGATCGACTGAAATATTAAGTTCAACACACATTTGTTTGAAATAAGCTGACATTTCATCAGCAAGATCAATTGTTGCCTTGCCCGCTGCGCGTGCGGTCTGGTCCATTTTCAGGCCATGCTCGTCGGTGCCGGTTAAAAAACAGACATCGCGGCCCATCAGCCGCTGAAACCGCGCAATTGCGTCGGTTGCTATCGCTTCATAGGCGTGGCCGATATGTGGCTTGCCGTTCGGGTAAGCGATTGCGGTGGTAATATAGAAGGGTTCAGACATTAAAAACTCTTGGATCAGCGTTGGCGCGCCGCCTGCTTATGCGGTTGCAGCGATGCCAGCAAGCTCCCCATTTGGAAAACGACGCTCTGTTTATCCAGGCTGAGCGCAACAGCGCGTGACGCCAACGCACTCGCGGCTTGCCACGCCTCGGTTGCAGGTAACAACGCCGCCGCATCCATCTGGCGCGCTGTATCGGCAATTAACGCCGGCGCCCGGCGTAGAAAGGCCTCATAACGCGCCTGCGCGGCCTTTAAGGCCAGCTGATCAGCCAAACCGCTGCGCAATTCGTTGGTTGCATCACCGGTTTTGATAATTGACGTCATGGCGTCTTCCAGCGTACCTAAATCAAGTCCAAGAAAATCAAGAGCTTGGCCCGGAGCACCATTACCGGCGCGGACCAAATCAGCGATATCAGCAGCGCCCGCATCGGGTGCCGATTCGCGCAATGCGGCGGCCATATCCATATCGCTGAGCGGTTCGAATCTCAGAATTTGACAGCGTGAGCGGATGGTGGGAAGCAAGCGGTCGCTGGCATGGCTGACCAGCAAGAAATAGGTGCCGACAGGCGGCTCTTCCAAAGATTTCAATAGCGCGTTTGCACCATTACGTTCGAGATCGTCTGCCGCGTCGATGATGACAGCGCGTTTATCGGCCAGCCCCGGCCGTGTGGTAAGCGATGCCTGCAGGGCACGAATCTGGTCGATACTGATGCTACGCTTTAACTCGGCATCGGCATCCGGCGCCTCATCCTCTTTAGGCGCTTCTTTTGCCAGGCGTTTGATCATCAATATATCCGGATGTGACCCACGCGCGATCATGCTCGCATAACGGCCTGCCGGATCAACCAGAGCAGCAGCAGCGCGCAAGGCAAATCCCGCCTTGCCTACCCCGCGCGGGCCAGCCAAAATCCAGCCATGATGCAGCTTGTTACCCGCAAGGGCGGAAGAAAATTGCTGCCACGCGGCATCATGGCCGTAAAAAATGGTCATGTCGGGTCCATCAGGTCGGCAATCTCGGCAATCAGCCTTTGGGTGACGTCAGCAGGCTCCCCTGCTGCGTCAATCAGCCGTACCCGTGCTGGATCACGTTCGGCATAGCTGAAAAATGCGACATGGACGTCGGCGTGGAAACCGGTATCACGGCGACCTATCCGGTCTGGGCGGTTGTCATCGCGGATATCCGCCCGCCGCGCCGCCTGTTGAGGGTCAAGCCGTAACACCAAAGTCCGGTCGGGTAACAGTCCATTGCTCCCAATATGATGGAGCGCCAATATATCGCTGTCTGACAGCCCTGATCCACCGCCCTGATAAGCGCGGCTGCTGTCAAGGAAGCGGTCGGATATCACCCATTTTCCGCTGTCGATGGCTGGCCGGATCAACCGTTCGACATGGTCGCTTCTTGCAGCGGCAAATAGCAAAGCTTCGGCACGCGGGAACCAGCGTTCGTCGCTGCCGCCGAGCAACAATTGCCGTATCGCCTCTCCCCCCGGGGTGCCGCCGGGTTCGCGAGTGAGGACGACGTCATGTCCTGCCTTGTGGATGGCATCTGCCAACGCAACAATCTGCGTTGATTTCCCAACGCCCTCGCCGCCTTCGATCGATAGAAACCGCCCGCGGGTCATGCATCCACCAGTGATTTGAGACCATTCCACGCCCGGCCAAAAAAGCCAGCTCCGGCGACCGACTGCGCGGCAATGAGCGGCATGATCTGCTGCGTCCCGTCGCTAAATTTCGCCACCAGTTGCGCCACTTCGTCTCCTTTTTTGAACGGCGCTTTGATCGGGCCATGATAGCGCACCGACAGCTTGTAACGCGGTGCGTCCACTGCTGGCAAGACCAGTGCAAGGTTGCGAGGCGCTAAAACCGCGATGCGGCTCTTTGTACCCAGTTGTACCGGAACATAAGTGACGACCTTGCCGGCCTTAAACAGCGCGCGCGCTTGCCACGCGTCAAAACCCCATTGCATGAACCGCACCGATTCCGCCGAGCGTTCATCCGTGCTGGCATGCCCGGCAACTACCATCATTACCCGGCGGCCATTTTGTTCAGCAGTTCCAGTGAAGCAAAATCCGGCTTCATTTGTGTGGCCCGTTTTAACCCCGTCTGCCCCGGCAATCTTGCCCAAAATCGGGTTACGGTTGGGTTGGGTTATATTGTTCCAGCGAAATTTGGGGTGCCCATAATATTGGCGGTACAGCGCCGGAAAATCACGGATCGTTCGCATACCGAGCAGCGCGAGATCGCGGGCGGTAGTGACGGTGCGCCCATTATCGGACCAGCCTGTGGCGGTACCGAAATGGCTGTCTTTCATGCCCAGCCCTTTAGCGGCAGCATTCATTTGCGCGACAAAAGCCTCTTCGTCACCCGCAATTCCTTCGGCAAGAACGATAGCCGCATCATTGCCCGACAATGTAACCACGCCGTGCAGGAGATCGGCAACGCGCACCTCCTCACCTGGTTTCAGGAACATGGTCGAACCGATATTATTCCATGCTTTCCAGGTTTCCGGGCGAACCTTGAATTTCTGCGCTGGGCTCAACTTGCCTTCGGCGATCAGTTCGAACGCCACATAGGTCGTCATCATCTTGGCCATCGACGCTGGCGGAATTTTGCGGCGTGAATTCTTGTCAAACAACACAGTATCCGACGTCATATCCACCATATAGGCAATTCGCGCGGCACTCTCATAATCCGTGCGCGCGACAGCATTCGGGGCAATTAATAGTGATCCGCTAGCAAAAAAAGCCGTGATGATACGCATTCCGCTTTCATAAGCGGGCAAGGCGCCGCTTCGCCAGCCCAATATGCTAATCGCGGTAGAGTCTGGCTTTAGGATAGCCTTTTTGCTTCGCACTCGCCAAACCGCGCTCGCCTTCTGCCTCGGTCGCATATGGGCCATAACGGACGCGGAACAGCTTGCCGTCGGCGCTGGTGGCGACTGATGCCCCTAATTTATGGGCAAGTTGGTCGGCGCGCGCGCGGGAGGAGAATGCCGCAATCTGAACAACATATTCGCCCGCAGCTGCTGGCGGGGAAGGCCTGGTGGGCGTCGTCGTGCGAACTTGCGTGCCGCTATCTTCGCGGATGAAACGGCCATCACTGGTCGATGTGGGCGATGGACTTACCTTGGCCTGCCCAAGAGCGGCGGTGCTTACTGTGCCCGAAGGTTTGGGCAGTTTTGCCAGCTTATCACGCAATACCCGCAGCAGTGATTCGGGCGTTTCAGTCCGGTCCGCGGCGAGCATCCCTTCGCGAAGAACCGCGCGTTCCTGCTCGGGCGGATTGACCTTACGGACGCGCACGCCAGCGACGCCTTGCCCGGTGATGCCCAGCTGCCGCGCGGCACCTTCCGAGAGGTCGATCAACCGGTCGTTGGCAAACGGCCCGCGATCATTGATGCGGATCAATATTGTACGTCCAGTATCCAACGCGGTCACCTCGACATAGCTTGGCATTGGCAGCGTCTTGTGTGCCGCACTAATTGTCGTTGCTATGAAGCTCTCGCCATTGGCGGTCGGCCGGCCGACCAGTTCTGCGCCGTAATAACTGGCATAGCCAACCTCGTCATAGTTGGCGATATCTGCGGGGGTGTAGGTGGTGTTACCAACTGTAAAGGGCGCACCCAATTTGACCGGAAAATCGCTGACGCCATTTTGTGAAGTTACCACCGGCGTGGTAGATGCGGTCTCGAATCCGCGCTTATCGTTCACTCCGTCAGTGCTGCCGCACGATCCAAGCAGCAATAGCGATGCTGCTGCCAATCCTTGCTTAACTGCGTACCGCATCGGCCAATAACCCCACTGAAAGCGCATAAAAATTCGAACAATTATAGTCGAGTATCACACGGTAATTGCCGCCAAGTAAATAGGCGGTGTTGCCCGGGCCATCCGGTTCGACTAGCGTCACCATCATATTGTCTTTTGGCCAATAGCCGCGCTGTGGCGCAATGCCCAGTTGCCGCCACTCGGCAATGGTCTTCCATTGGCTGTGCCGCGCGAACACACGTGGGCAGCGGGGTGCAACGGCGCGCGACTTTAGCGCCTCCCTGCTTACCGTCGCTGGAACATTAACCGCAAAACCCCATTCTTCACCACGGCGCCAGCCAGCGCTGACGAAATAATTGGCAATCGAGGTCATGGCATCGACTTCGCTCCGCCAGATGTCGGCATAGCCATCCCCGTCGCCATCGCGGGCGAGTTTGAGATATACCGAAGGCAGAAATTGGGGCTTGCCCAATGCCCCTGCCCAACTGCCGGTGATGGCATATTGGGGGACCCCGCGGTCGATCATTTTTAAAACCGCAATCAATTCGGCTTCAAACAACGCCCGTCGGCGGCCTTCATAAGCCAGTGATGCCAGCGCTTCCGGCGCGTTGTAATTGCCGGTTACCGTTCCGTAATTGGTTTCGTGACCGTAGATCGCAATCATCATCTCTTCCGGAACACCGGTCTCCGCCTCAATCCGCGCAAGAAGCGGACGCAACTCGGAATATTTGCCTCGGCCCCGCATAATCCGCGCGGTATCGACATGCTTCGCTTTATAGGGCGCAAACATCGGGATTGGCGCGTCTGTGGGTCCTTCGGGTTGCGCGCGATCAAGTCTGACGACTTTTTCGTTGTACATTAGCGATGGCAGCACACGGTCGAGCGTCGTTTCAGACACCCCTGCTTGCACCGCCCGCTGCCGCACTTGAGCCAGATATTGACGGAAGCCGTTTTCAACGATTTGCGGATTGGGGGGCGGCGCAGCATTGGGCGCAACCTGCGCATCGCTTGCTTGCGTCAAAAGCGAGGCGGCTGCACAGAAAATTGCAGAAAACCAATTATTACGCTTTGTCATCGATGCACCCCCGAATTCTGAATGACCAGCATAGTGCCATATCACGATTCGCAAAGGAATCCCGCTTGGTCCTGCTCCCACCACCATCCATCGCACTTACTTTACAACCTGGGTGCGCGAAGGCCTTGAAATCAGAAGGCACACAGGATAGGGCGCGCTTTCGTGCGGACAGGTGGCCGAGTGGTTTAAGGCAACGGTCTTGAAAACCGTCGTAGGTGGAAGCTTACCGTGGGTTCGAATCCCACCCTGTCCGCCACATCGCCGGCCCGCCGTGGGTGCCTCTCATTCAAACGCCGCAGCTGAACGCCACTTAGCAACAGATTTGGTCGAATCAGTCGAGCTGGCTTACAACCGATTTCATAGCGCAATCAGAATCGCGCGCGCGCCGCGTGGGGAAAGGAGTAGGCATGGCTAAGCTCGTGTTCGGAATGAACCAGTCCTTCGACGGCGACGTCGACCATATGGCGTTTGCGCCAAGCCCGCTCTACCCCACTTCATCGAGGATGCTCAAGGGCCGGCCGCTTCCCGGTGTTCTATGCGAAGCGGTTAGCAGCCCGCCAATAGAATGGAGTTCCAGTCATTTGCGAACGCGCCCCTTGACGCTCCCCATTTCAAGTGGCCTAACTATTCCGAAGTAGCGCGGATGAAGGAGCCCTATGTCGGACTTTGAAAGCTCCCCGAGTATTTGGAGTGCACAGCACCTTTGTTTGGCGATCGAAGCCGCGGGCATTGCTTTGTGGTCTTGGAACGTCGATGATAACGGCTTCAGCATGGACGCAAGGGGCTTCGAGCTTTGGGGCGTTCCACGGGCTGAACGGATCGAGTTTGAACAGCTCTCCGCCCACATTCATCCTGCGGACCGCGACCGGGTCAGGGCAGCCTTCATTGCTACGCGATCGGTCTGCGGCCCATACGAGATCGACTTCAGGATTATCGTGGGCGATCAGGTTCGATGGATTTCCGCGCGCGGACAGGGAGCTGACGTAGGCATTGTCGACCGTGTGATGTTCGGGATATTCCTCGACGTGACCGGTCGCAAACAGGCCGAAGAATGCAACGAACTTTTAGCCGGGGAAATGAGTCACCGGGTCAAGAACCTGCTGGCGATAGCGAGCAGCCTGACGACTCTCACTTCCCGGTCGAGCCATTCGATTGAGGGGATGACAACGGATTTGACCAGGCGGCTGATGGCGCTGGGAAGAGCCCACGATCTAGTCAGGCCGTTGCCCGGCACCCAGGGAACTGCGGCATTGCTTGGCGACGTGATCACAGTGCTCCTCGCACCATATGATAACGATGGAGCGTTTAGCGGCCGCATTCGCGTGGCGGTCCCGCGGATGGGCGTTGGCGAACGAAGCGCTACTGCGTTGGCAATGGTGATACACGAGTTGGCGACAAATTCGGTCAAGCACGGCGCGCTGTCGAGCGAGGCTGGCTCGCTGGACATATCGGGCGTTGTCCATGACGAGAGACTTGAATTGGTTTGGGCTGAAACTGGTGGTCCTCAAGTCGCAGACGCGCCGGAGTTGCGCGGCTTCGGCAGCAGGATGATCGTTCAAATCATTGAATCGGAACTTGGCGGCTCAATTGAATACGACTGGCAGACACCGGGGCTTGTCGCAACGTTATCCGCCCGAACGGAACTCTTGGCGAACTAGGGTCACCGTGCCGCAAAGGATAACGACTCATTTGGCAGGCAGTGCATCGACAGGTTAAATATTGGGATATCGCGCTAGGACCGGGTGAGTTTTTGCAACATGTTCGTAGATTGCTATGTGTAACGGACATATAAATTCGCAGCCGTAAATCCATTCCGACTGCCATGCCATCCGGCATTCCAATTGGGCAAAGCCGGGTATTGTTAGAAATAGCACCCGGTCAGGGGGGATGTAGATCAAACATTCCATGCGGAAGCCGGTCTGAGATATACCCATAACACTGATTTTGGCGCTCTCGCTGCTTTGTACGCCAAGGTCCGCCGTAATTGCTACATCCCCCGCGCAAACCCGCGTCCATTATGGTGTTATGCTGATCGAACTCCATCTTGCTCATGACATACTCACCGGTCGCTCCTTTCCGCACAATCGATGTACGTCGATAAAATACCATCCCGAACCAAATATGGTTCCGTGCCGGAGCGTGCCACTGGACTCTGTAGGATCTACCCGATCTCAGACTCTTGAAATGGATCACCCACGGTCATTAATTGGCTTGGAAACGGCACGATACGTGAAGAGGCCACGTCACAATTCGTCTCCATAAGTCGCCCCGGCAAGCGACTGCTAATTAGCCGCTGCGGTGGCATCGAGATAATTAATTGTTGTTCCGGAACTTTTCTGTCCGACTGCTGTTTTTTGCCGGCGACCCGTTGGACGGTTACCAATCCCTTACCGTTCAATGCTCCTGTGAGCCCGGCCCCTAAACGGTGGCCGGGCTCACTTTTTGCAGCATTAGGCGGCAATACGAAGATGGGATTTGGAGAGCGAAAGGGCTTGTGAGAAATCACTGCGTAGGCGCAATTAAATTATGCGACCTGCGAAATGGTGGCCTTACGGGTCGCCATCTTTTTTACGAGCTATGTATGATTTTCAGGCGCATATGGGCAAGCAATCGGACACTGTCGGACGGCTAACAGTGCCTGAGTGGTAGGCCCGTCCATATGCTACGGTTATCACGATAGTGCAGGATTAAATGGGACCAATGCCTAGGAGGACACCCCGCCCGCCAAATATTTTACCTGTGTTCGACAAGCGGAATATTTGGTACATGGATAACGACGAAGTCCCGCATTTACCCTGCAGAGACGTCAACACAGCCTCGGGGTGCTGTGGAACAATCAACGATTTACGCGGTTTGTTAAGCAAGTCCGCCAAATCCGTCGGTAGAATCGGAACTGCGAAGACATCGCGGAGGGGCCATTTAAAAAAAGGGCTCACTTATGATCAGTAGCGACAGTAAGATTTTCAGCAAAGCCAGAACCGCCGCGTCTGCCTCACAAGTGGCAATGACCAAAATTCTCGATTTCCCCGCCCATGCGTCGACCCGGATCGCAATGATCGGAGGGTTCAGCCCCAGAAGATGTGGCATCGCGACGTTTACATCCGACGTGCGGGAATCCGTCGTTAAGGCTTTTCCGACGGCTGTGGTCGACATCTATGCGATGCGTTCGTCATCCTGCGCCTGGGATGTTTCATCGGAAGTGCGGGCGGTGATTGATCAGGATGATCCTGAAAGTTATCTGTTGGCGGCACGCGACATTGCGCAAAGCGGTGCCGACCTTGTGTGGTTGCAACATGAATTCGGATTGTTCGGCGGTGAAGCCGGTGCCAATATATTGGCGCTAATTGAAACAATTTCTGCGCCTCTGGTGGTAACACTTCATACTATATTGGAAGATCCGACACCGGCGCAACGCGCCGTTATGGACAAAATATTGGCCAGAGCCTCGCGAGTGGTAGCAATGTCAGATTTTGGTCGAGATGTATTACGCCGGGTTTATCGGGCTGAAGATGACCAGATAGTGGTTATTCCCCACGGCGTACCGGACCGACCCTTTGGCCGCAGTGCCATGTTTAAATCCGGGTTAGGCCTTGAAGGTCAGCATGTATTGATGACATTCGGATTGATTGGTGCCGGCAAAGGCCTTGAAAAAGCTATCGCGGCGCTGCCTGAAATCGTTGCCGCTCACCCGAACACGGTTTATTGTATCGTTGGAGCAACCCATCCTACGCTAATAGCGCGCGAAGGTGAAAAATATCGCGATGGGCTGATCGCACAAGCTGAGGAATTGGGAGTTGCCGACAATGTGCGGTGGTTCAACAGATTTTTTGAAATCAGTGAACTGTTGGACTTGATTGAAGCGGCAGATATTTACATAACCCCTTATATGAGCGCCGTACAAGCGACGTCAGGCACATTATCATATGCAGTCGCCTTGGGTAAGGCGGTGGTGTCTACGCCATATGTCCATGCCACCGAATTGCTAGCCGACGATCACGGAGTGCTGGTGCCATTCAATGACAGTGCGGCAATTGCCGGAGCCGTTAATGCGCTACTCAATGATCCTGCACGATTGCTGGCGCTTCAACAACGGGCATATGCTTGCGGTCGCTCCATGCTGTGGCCCGAATATGCGACTCAAACGATGGCCGTGGCCCATTCAGTCAAGCCTCCGGCGCTGCCGCGCGCGCCGTTACTTCGCAATCGTGCTCCCGCACCAATTTCCTTCAAGGGGATTGCCCGGTTAAGCGACGACACAGGAATGCTGCAGCATTCCTGCTACGCGGTCCCCGACCGTAATCACGGATATTGCATTGACGATAACGCCCGTGCCCTGATGTTGATGAACTATGTTGGATTACAGCATGCGGATGAAGCGGACAAACTGGCGACAATTTACGCCGCATTTATTCAGCACGCTTGGAATCCCGACAGTCGGCGGTTTCGCAATTTCATGGGCTTTGCGAGAAACTGGCTGGAAACCGAAGGTTCAGAAGATAGCAATGGCAGAACCTTATGGGCTTTGGGATCAACCGTTGCCGAAGGGCGGAGCTTGGCTATTCGGGGGTGGGCACAGATATTGTTCGATAAATCTCTTGATATCGCGCTTTCGTTCGGCAGCCCCCGTGCGCTGGCCTTTGCGACGTTGGGTGCGCTGCGGGTGTTAAGTACTGCGCCGGGACATCAGGTCGCGCTCGACGTTGTTCAACATACCGTGTCGGTTTTGAAGGCGCGGCTGGCGGTCGCACAGACGTCGGACTGGTTGTGGTTCGAAAGTGTTCTGGCATATGACAATTGTCGCCTGCCGGAGGCTTTGTTGCGGGCGGGGTTATACCTGAAAGACACCGAAGCAACCGATTGCGCCCTCCAGACACTGGAATGGATCGCTAAACAGCAAACGACATCGGATGGCCTGTTCAGGCCGGTCGGTTCGGAAACATTTGGACGGGAGCTGGCTGATGCTCTTCCCTTCGATCAGCAACCGGTTGAAGCATGGGCAGCGATTGATGCGGCGGACGCGGCTTTCGATGCGACCGGCGACCAGCAGTGGTTGCGGGACGCCGACCGAGCCTATCAATGGTTCTTTGGAGCTAATAATCGCGGAATTTCCATTGCCGATTCGCAAACCGGAACCTGCCGTGACGGCATTACCGCGCGCGGAGTTAACGAAAATGAAGGCGCTGAATCAACTCTGGCGCTGCATTTGGCGGACTATCGCTTCCGGCAATTATTGGCTAAAGCGACAAAAAGCGAATTGAGGGTAAGTGATGTCGAAGCTGTCAACGATATATCTGCGTGACGGTTTGACCAGTGCCTGAAATGATACAACACGAGTTGCGGCTGCATGCCGATCCCAGCCGGGTTGTGGTTCGTCCCTTCCACCTCGCATGGCAGGCGTCCGGCTCCGACCTGGACCGGGTGCAACGGCTCGCGCGGGATATCGTGGCGCTTGATCCCCGAACGATCCGTGCCGAACTGAGCGTGGTCCTCGGCGAATTTGCCGACCGCCACTGGCAGATCGAGCAGGTTTTTGACCAGCGGTTTCTTGAGATTCAACCCAAGCTCGGGTTAAACGGCGAAAAGCTTCGGCGCGAGACCAAGCGGCTGATCGGCGCCTATTTCTGCCACGAATACAGCTTTGCCGCCGCCGCGCTCATGAACCCCAGCGTTGTGCGCCATCCCGACCAGTCGGGACTGCGCGAAGGGAGTGTGCGCATATTGATGTCGCTGCGCGCGGTTGGCGAAGGCCATATTTCCACCATCGCATTTCGCGAAGGGATCGTGACGGCCGAGCGGGAGTTGAGCTTGCTGCCCGAACCCGAAGTCGCAACTGCTGCCATGCTGAGCCAGGAAAAAAAGAAGAATGGAACAACATCGGTATACCGGCACAGGGAAAGCAATATTTCAGGAACAGTGATATTTCCTGTAACCGAAGCGCAGCGCAACGGGCTTGAAGATTTGCGGCTTGTCGCCTTTGAACACGATAACGGAAAGCACGAATGGATCGGTACCTACACCGCCTATAGCGGACGCTCGATCGCATCCGAACTGCTGCGGACCACCGATTTCCACGAATTTGATCTGATCCCCATTAGTGGCGCGGCGGCGTACAACAAAGGAATGGCGCTTTTTCCCCGTAAAATTGATGGTCAATATTGCATGATCGGGCGCCAAGATGGCAAGAACCTGTACCTGCTGCGTTCAAACAAGCTGGATCACTGGGATGACGGGGTACTGCTGGTAGAGCCCCGTTTTCCGTGGGAATTTATCCAGATCGGCAACTGCGGCGCGCCTTTGGAGCTTGACGAAGGCTGGTTGGTGCTGACCCACGGCGTCGGTGCGATGCGTAAATATTCGATTGGGGCGATGCTCCTCGACAAGGCCGATCCGTCGATCGTGTTGGGCAGGACTGCCGTACCGATTCTGTCTGCGGCTGACGAAGATCGTGAAGGCTATGTTCCGAACGTGGTTTATACCTGCGGTGCTATCCGCGTTGGCGACGATTTGTTCATGCCCTATGGCGTCGCCGATAGTTCCGTGTGTTTCGCGTTTTTCCCTATCGACCAAATATTGCAACAAATGAGTTTGTAACGACCTAGACTCAAAACCGATCAGATTCGCACAGCGATATGCCTGGGACAAAAGTTTATGGAGCCAGAAAGCCGTTGTGCTCCTGCGCAGGCAGGAGCGTTGAAAGGCAAGACCTACGCTGCATCTCCAGCGCTCCTGCCTGCGCAGGAGCACAAGGTTTTTGGAGGCGATAGTTTGAGGCCTAGGCATATCGCCGTGCGAATCTGATCGAATTCAGGTCTAAATCAAATATTTGTTGCTAGGTTCGTTCCCGTCGCGCTAACGGGGCCTATCGGGACAACGCAACCTCCCGGTCAGGCAGGCGTCTCGCCCAAGTGTTGCCTTTTTTGTCCGTTTCTCACGGATATTTGAGGCTTGGAGCTTTTGATGACGCCTAATTCCCATCATCCTGATTTTGCCGAACTGGTTCGTGTTTTTGCCCGTATCGGTTTCCTCAGTTTTGGCGGCCCCGCCGGACAGATCGCACTGATGCACCGGGAACTGGTCGATGAACGGCAATGGGTGGATGAAGAGCAATATCTCCACGCACTCAATTTCTGCCATCTCTTGCCCGGCCCAGAGGCGCAGCAACTGGCGACCTGGATCGGGTGGCGCTTGCACGGTGTGAAGGGTGGGTTAGCCGCAGGCCTGTTGTTTGTGGTCCCCGGGGCGCTGGTGATTTTGGCGTTGTCGATCCTCTATGCTTATGCCGCCAATCTGGATTGGTTTGCCGCGCTCTTTCTCGGTATCAAGGCGGCGGTGCTCGCGATTGTGGTGCAAGCGCTGATCCGCATCGGCGGGCGGGCGCTGAATACGCCTTTCAAAAAGGGTGTCGCCGTCATCGCCTTTTTCGCGCTCTTTCTTTTCAATCTTCCTTTTCCCGTGGTTGTTCTGGGCGCGGGTGCGGTCGGGATATTGGTGGCGTCGCAGCGCCCCGAATGGTTGGCGCTGAAGATTGGCAATACCGCTTCGCCTGTCGGACCAAAGCCGTGGGGAGCAACGTTGCGTACGGTGCTGGTTTGGGCTGCGATTTGGGCGGCACCGATGATGGCAGTCCTCGTGACGCTGGGCCGGGACCATGTGCTTTGGGATATCGGCAGTTTCTTCTCGCAGCTTGCGGTTGTGACCTTTGGCGGCGCCTATGCGGTGCTCGCTTATATGGCGCAGGAGGGGGTCCAGGGTTTTGGCTGGTTGTCGGCGGGCGAAATGGCCGATGGGCTGGGCCTTGCCGAGACCACGCCGGGGCCGCTGATCATGGTCACGCAGTTTGTGGGCTATCTGGCCGCGTTTCGGTCGCCGGACCCGTTTACGCCGCTGGTGGCGGGTATCATTGGTGCCGGGCTGACCACCTGGGTCACTTTTGCGCCGTGTTTCCTCTGGATTTTCGCGCTGGCCCCCTGGGTCGAGCGACTGGAAAATGCGAAATGGTTGAAGGGCGGGCTGTCGGTGCTGACGGCGGCGGTCGTCGGCGTCATCGCCAATCTTTCCGCCTGGTTTGCGTTACACGTGCTGTTCGCAACTGTCGGAGAAAGCCGGGCTGGCCCTCTACGCCTCTATATTCCAGTATGGTCCAGCTTCAACTGGCAGGCCGCGTTGCTCGCCTTATTGGCGGCGGTGCTATTGTTCCGCTTACGCTGGAACGTCCTTCGCGTGCTAGGCGTAGCAGGACTCGGCGGATTGGCGCTAGGCTCGGTTACCTAGCGCTTTATCATCCGCCAGCTATCATTTTTCGCGCGATAGCTGTGCACCGCTATCGACGTTTTCGTTGAAAGCGGAAACCACGCTGTCGATCAGCCCCTGCACTTCTTCGTTGGCATATTGCTCGGCGTCCTGGGCGTTCGAGCCGTACGAACGCTCCGACTTCACCAAAATGCCATGATAAGCAGTCCGTTGCGTCGTGCAGGCGGTTTCAGTGGTCTTGACGAAATTGCTTGGCGAAACCTTTTCGCTCACCGCCGTATTATGGATTTCGATCATGCAATTGTTGAACGCCTTGCGCGCATCGTCGAGCGGATCGCCCTTCATTGCCGCCATGCTCAACATGGTTGCCACGACTAAAGTAAACATATCAGTAACCCCCAGCTACCTCTCCATTCGGTCTCTAAGACCGATGCCCCATCAGAATATCACATTTGGGGCACCGCAATCAATGCACCACAGACGATTGACAAAGCCTGAATGTGCGTAACTTATTCGACTAACCTGCCACCCATTATAACGGCATCGACGCTCTCCGTCTGGCGCACGCAGTCAGCGGAGCGCCGTCGGCTGCAATGGATGTCGCTCCGCACTTTTTCAATCTTACAGAACCTTGTTTTATAAAATGAACGCGAATTCAGCGGGTGTAGCGTAAACCCCCATGGGTCAATTACATATGCAACACCCGCCCATAAGCCGAGAGTACGCTCTCATGCATCATTTCAGACAGTGTCGGGTGCGGGAAGACGGTGTTCATGAAATCGGCCTCGACCAGTTCCGCCGTCTTGCCAACGGCATAGCCCTGGATTAGCTCGGTGACCTCTGCCCCCACCATATGCGCGCCCAATAGCTCACCGGTTTTGGCGTCGAACACGGTTTTGATAAAACCTTCCGCCTCGCCCAGCGCAATGGCCTTGCCATTGCCGATGAAAGGAAAATTGCCGACCTTGACTTCATAGCCCGCTTCCTTGGCCTTGGCTTCGGTCAGGCCCACAGAAGCAACCTGCGGATGGCAATAGGTGCAGCCGGGAATATTGAGCGGGTCCATCGCGTGCGGGTGGTTGCCCGCAATGACTTCGGCGGCGATCACGCCCTCATGGCTGGCCTTGTGCGCGAGCCACGGCGGTGAAGTCACATCACCGATGGCGTAAATGCCCGGGATATTGGTCCGGCACATCTCGTCGGTTTTGATATGAAATCGCTTGTCGGGCTCGACCCCGACATCTTCCAGCCCCAGATTTTCGACATTGGGTACGATGCCGACTGCCACAATCACATGACTGAACTCTTCGGTTGTGATCGTGCCGTCCTTGGCCTTGATTTCGGCCACGACATTCTTGTCGCTGCTCGTAATTTTCTGGATTCCGGCTGAAGTTCGGATGTCCATCCCTTGTTTTTTCAGGGCTTTTTCAAGGAATGCCGAAACCTCTGCATCCTCTACGGGGACGATCCGGTCCAGCATTTCGACGACGGTCACCTTGGCGCCCATGTCGTTGTAGAAACTGGCAAATTCGATTCCGATTGCGCCCGATCCGATGACCAGCAGCTTGGTCGGCATTTCGGGTGGTACCATCGCGTGGCGATAGGTCCAGATACGCTTGCCGTCGGCTTTGGCAAAAGGCAGATCGCGGGCGCGGGCACCGGTGGCGATGATGATGTTCTTCGCAGTTAGTTCTTCGGTCTTGCCGTCGCTGGTCACCGTCATTTTGCCCAAACCCCCATTAGGAGCTGAAGTCAGCTTGCCGTCGCCCATATGGACGGTGATCTTGTTCTTCTTCATCAGATGGCCGATGCCCTGATTAAGCTGCTTGGCCACACCGCGCGAACGCTTCACCACCGCGTCGATGTCGGCGCTGATATTGGTCGCAGTCAGGCCGTAATCGCCCGCATGCTGCATATAATGATAGATTTCCGCCGAGCGCAGCAACGCCTTGGTCGGAATACAGCCCCAGTTGAGGCAGATGCCCCCAAGATTTTCGCGCTCGACAATCGCGGTTTTTAGACCAAGCTGCGCGGCGCGAATTGCAGCAACATAGCCACCGGGGCCGGAACCGAGAACGATGAGGTCGTAATTGCTCACAAATTTACTCCAAGATCAAACCCCTCTCCCCTTGCGGGAGAGGGAGGGAGCCGCAAAGCGGCGGAAGGGAGAGGGGGCGACTGCAAGGCACTCCAGATAGTTTCAGCGACAGCATTGCTCTCTTTCAAGGCATCGCTATTCCAGAAACTCAAGACCGTGAAACCCTGATTTTTGAGATAGGCATCGCGCCGCTCGTCATATTTGTTGTCCGCATGTTGCGAACCGTCTGCCTCGATGATCAGCCGGTGATCGAAATTCACGAAATCGACAATGTACCAGTCGAGAATGACCTGACGTTTGAATTTGTATCCGGACAACCGCTTGTTGCGCAGGATAGACCAAAGCCGCCGCTCCGCGTCAGTCGGGTTAGCGCGCATATATTTCGCTCGTCGCAACAATTCCATGCGCATCACCGTCACTCCTCTCCCCCTGCGGGAGAGGATACCAAAGCCTTAGCAACTTGTTGCTTAGGCGACGTTGGAGAGGGGGTGCTGACGTCAGAGTGCATTAGGACTGAACCTTGTCGGAAGGCACGGATAAGTGCGCGCCCCCTCTCCCTCCCACGCCTACGGCGCGGGCCCCTCCCTCTCCCGCAAGGGGAGAGGGGTTTGCCCTGACGTCGAGGCTAGGCACTCCTCTCCCCTCGCGGGAGAGGATACGAAGCCTTGGCAATTTGTTGCCTAAGCGAAGTTGGAGAGGGGGCCAGGCTCAAGCCACCAGCCCCAGCGGCTTCTCCACCAGTTCCTTGAATACCTTCATCAGCATCGCGCCATCCGCCCCGTCGATGGCGCGGTGGTCGAAGCTGCCGGTGGCGCACATGACCGTGGCAATCGCGAGGGCGTCGTCGATGATATAAGGCCGCTTTTCACCTGCCCCAATTGCTAGGATCATGCCCTGTGGTGGGTTGATGACGGCTTCGAATTGCTTGATGCCCATCATGCCCATGTTGGAGATTGAGGCTGTGCCGCCCTGATATTCGTGCGGTTGCAATTTGCCTTCTTTGGCCCGTCCTGCCAGCTCGCCGATTTCGGTCGAGATCGCAGACAGCGATTTGCCGTCCGCACTCTTCACAATCGGGGTAATCAGCCCGCTGGGTACCGACACCGCGACGCTGATGTCGGCACGGGCGTATTGCAGCATATTATCGCCCGCGAAGGACACATTGCATTTCGGCACCTGGACGAGCGCCAGCGCCAAAGCCTTGATCAGCATGTCATTAACCGACAATTTGACGCCCCGGCTTTCAAGGCTGGCATTGAGTTCGCCGCGCAGCTTCAAGAGCGCATCTAGGCGGACATCCACGGTCAGATAGATATGCGGTATTTGCTGCTTCGATTCGGTCAGGCGGCGCGCGATGGTTTTGCGCATGCCGGACAATTTGACCACTTCGTGCGGTATGTCGGTATCGCTGGCAACAGGCGCAGGTGCCTTTGGCGCAGACGAGGCAGATGCAGCGACGGTGGCAGCCGGGGCCGCTGCGGGCGCAGTGCCTTCCTTGGCACCGGCAAGATCTGCTTTCACAATCCGCCCGTTAGGACCTGTGCCGGTAACGCCAGCAAGATCGATGGCACGTTCGTCGGCCAGTCGTTTCGCCAGCGGGCTGGCCTTGATCCGGTCGCCAGATGTCGGCGCCGGTGCAGCGGCAGGTATCGCAACCGGTGCGGGTTGTGCGGCGGCGGTGGGCGGCGGCGGTGCGGCGGGCGCCTCGGCTTTGGGTGCTGGCGCTGCGGCCTTTGGTGCAGGCGCTGCATCATCATCCTCACCGGATATGACAGCGATAACGGTGCCGACCTTCACCGCGTCAGTGCCTTCGGCAACCAAAATCTCTTTGATGACGCCCTCATCGATCGCTTCGAACTCCATCGTGGCTTTATCGGTTTCGATCTCGGCCAGCAAATCGCCCGATGACACGCTATCACCAACCTTCACCATCCATTTGGCGAGTGTCCCTTCCTCCATTGTCGGCGAAAGGGCGGGCATTTTGAGTTCGATAGACATGCTATGGCCTTTTGTGGTCGCGTGTTGTCGAAACGAATAGCCTCGCGTGCCGCAGCGTCAAGCGGCTAATGGTTGCTAAAGGCCGGGATTTCGCGCAGACCATAAAAAACATTATGAGCTCGTCCGGCAGAGACGAGCACGGGGGATCGCCATGCGTACATATCTGGTGGTTATCGACGAAACCGAAGAAGCCCGAATTGCGTTGCGTTTCGCGTCACGCCGCGCGGCGAAAACCGGCGGCGCCGTGCATATACTGGCACTTGTCGAGCAAGCTGATTTTGTCGCCTGGGGCGGCGTTCAGGCAACAATGGAAGAAGAAGCACGCGTCCGCGCCGAGGAATTGGTGACGGCGGCTGCAGGCACGATCTTCGATGAACTGGGCACACGGCCCGCCATCACCGTCAAACCCGGCGATGCAGTCGAGGTTGTACGGGCTATGCTGGAGGAGCTTCCAAACATTGCCGCTTTGGTGTTGGGCGCCGCCGCCATGGGAGCGCCGGGACCATTAGTCGCCCATTTCACCGGAACAAATTCGGGAACGCTGCGCTGCCCGGTGATGGTAATTCCGGGATCGCTCACCGACGAGCAGATCGACGAGCTGAGTTAGCCGTTCTCCTACGAAGGCAGGAGCTCTGCGCGGTAAATTTTGCCGTTGCCGTCAGCACTCCTGCCTTCGCAGGAGCACAAAGCCTTAAAATTAGCGCTTCTTACCCTGGTGGCGGATGTTCGAGGGCCTGCCGCGCTTGCCGGGGCTGAATTTTGCTGGTTTCCCCTTGTGCGTTCTGCGTTCAGAGGCAGAGGAACTGCCGCCCTCCGGCAATTCGAACCGCAACGCGCCCGACACCGGATTCGCCTCCGCCAACCGCAATTGCAGGCGCATACCGGGGCGGTATTCTTGCCGGCTTTTCTCGCCAATCAACGCCTGGCTGGCCTCATCATAATGGAAATAGTCGTGCCCCAAGGTTGAGACCGGAACCAAACCATCTCCACCAATACCTTCAACTGTTGCGAAAAAACCGAAATTCTGGACGCCAGTAATTCTTGCATCGACTACCTCGCCAATCTGCGCCGATAGATAAGCCGCGACATAGCGATCAACCGTCTCGCGTTCGGCCTCCATCGCGCGGCGCTCGGTCCGGCTGATGGCTTCGGCCGTCGCTTCCAGTTTGAAGATCGCTTTTTCGGTCAAACCGGTGACCGCTTCGACATCCTTCATCTTCGGAGCGGGCATTTCCAACCCATAAGCGGTGACCAATGCACGGTGGACAATCAGGTCGGCATAGCGACGGATTGGCGACGTGAAGTGTCCATAACTGCCGAGTGATAGCCCGAAATGGCCAACATTGCGCGGGCTGTAATAAGCCTGCGTCTGGCTCCGCAGTACCGCTTCCATAATTTGCGGCCGAATTTCGTCGTCGATGACTTTTGCAAGGATGGCATTGAACGTGGACGGCTTGATCGCCTGCCCGAGCGCGAATTCGATCCCGAAGGTCGAGAGATAATCCTTCAGCGCCACTAGTTTCTCGCGGCTTGGCGGTTCGTGCGCGCGGTAGATCAGAGACGATTTTTTCGCCTCCAGCGCCTTCGCCGCGGCGACATTGGCCGCGATCATGAAATCCTCGATCAAGCGGTGCGCTTCCAATTGCACCCGCACGGCAACGCCGGTTACCCTGCCCGCATCATCCAGCGTGATCCGCCGTTCGGGCAGGTTAAGCTCTAGCGGTGCCCGCTTGTCCCGTGCCTTCGACAACAATCGCCAGCACGCCCAAAGCGGCTTGAGTGCGGTTTCAAGCAGCGGGTTTTCCATGGTTCCGTCCATCGCGGCTTGCGCATCGGGATAGGGAATATTCGCAGCAATCCGGGCGATTGCGCGGGTAAAACGCCATGACGTCACCTGCCCCGTCTTGCTGATGCTCAAGTGACAGGCGATGACCGCGCGGTCTTCCCCTGCCCTGAGCGAGCACTTATCCGACGACAGCGCGTGCGGGAGCATCGGTACGACCAGATCGGGGAAATAGACGCTATTGCCACGCTTTGCCGCTTCATGGTCGAGCGCGCTGCCCGGGCGGACATAGTAACTGACATCGGCAATCGCGACGATGGCTTGGAAACCGCCGGTTGCTTCGTCGGGTGTTGCCCAGATCGCGTCGTCGAAATCGCGGGCATCGCGGGGGTCAATGGCAATGATCGGTAGATGACGCAGGTCTTCGCGGTGGTCGGCGGTAACAGGCAGTTTGCTGACATGTTCGGCCTCGCGCTCCGCCGTTTCCGGCATTTCAAACGGAATGCCATATTTGTGAATCGCGATCAGGCTGAAGCTTTTGGGTGCAAATGGGTCGCCCAGCACTTGCGTCACTTTGGCCGATTTGCGTGCCGCATTACCCGTCAGTTCTGCCAGCACCAGATCGCCCGGCTGCGCATCGCCAATCTCGCTGATTTGCGTGTCGAAACGCGCCTTTTTATCGACCGATTTGAGCCAAAACCGGCCATTTTCGCCAGCCTCGATCACCCCCAATATCTGCTCGCTGGCCTTGGCCAGTTTCTTCACCACATGCGCCACCCAGCCAGAGCCACGCTCTTCGGTACGCGCCAATATCCGGTCACCAATACCCAGCGCCCCGCGCCTGCCCTTCTCGATGACGCGGATTTTTGGCATAGGCACACCCTCGGCCTCCCAACGCTCGGGCACTGCTATCGGCTGATTTCCATCGATATCGATGATTTTGAGCACCGTCACCTTTGGCACCCCGCCCATCTTATGGAACGCCCGGCCCGGAGCCATATCGACCACCCCCTCGTCGGTCATGTCCTTGAGCAGCGCCTTCAGCGCAATCTTCTCGTGGCCGCGCAACCCGAACTCACGCGCAATCTCGCGTTTTCCGGCGGGCTGATCACTTTCCTGAATGAACGCAAGTATCTGTTCGCGGGATGGCAGCCCCGTGTGATGTTTCCTGATCATTGCTCGGCAACATCCAATCTGTTCGCGCGAAGACGCGAAGACGCGAAGCTTTTTGCGAAGCTAATAAAAAACGCCTTCTTTGTCGCTGATCGCCGAGTTCCGAAATGACCGTTGGTCGTTTTACCCTCCGCGTCTCCGCGTCTCCGCGCGAACAAGATATTGAGCGATTTAATAAGTCCGCCCTATCAATATCCGTTCCACCGCCGGTTCGCCGGTGAAGAAGCACGCACCATCAACCGGTGCCGCGTCCATTGGCGCGTTGCGCATGGTAATTTTGAGTGCCTTTAGCTGTTCGACAATCTTGTCGAGCACCTCGCCTGTGGGCCTCGCCCATTGCACTTCGACCCAACCGACAAATTTATCTTCGCCCTTAAAATGGGATTTAAGATCAGTGATATCCCGGCGAATATTATCGTCGAGCCTAGCTTTGGCTTCATCAAAAAGGCCGCTCTGAATTTCTTCAAGCAATGCAACCGCCTGCCCGACAAATTCGGCGCGCGGAATGAAGGCGGAATTGAGTTTGCCGTCATCTTTGTAAAGCCGGTCTCGCCGCAGCATTGCGACATTGCCGCCAGCGACGTCACGCGGACCTACCTCGAGTATGATTGGCGCGCCCTTTTTGACCCACGCCCAGCGCTTATTCGACGCCTTGATCGCCTTGGTGTCGAGCAATACCCGCACCGGCTCGCCAAACGCATTTAATCCTCGCAATTGAGCGGCTAGAGCCTTGCAATAATCAAGGATGGCTTCATCCTCTTCATTATCGCGCAACATCGGTACGATCACAACCTGATGCGGTGCAATCTGTGGCGGACAGCGCAGGCCGTCATCGTCGCCATGGGTCATGATGACGCCGCCAATCAGCCGCGTCGACACGCCCCAACTGGTGGTGTGACACAGGCTATGGCCGCCATCCCTGTCCTGATAACGGATTCCTGCGGCCTCCGCGAAGGTCGTGCCCAGATAATGCGAAGTGCCAGCCTGTAAAGCTTTGCCATCCTGCATCATGGCTTCGATCGAATAAGTGGCATCGGCTCCTGGAAAACGCTCATTTTCCGGCTTCTCGCCCGCCACCACCGGCATAGCGAGCGGCCCTTCGGCGAAGGCGCGGTACATCTCCAGCGCGCGCAATGTTTCGGTCATCGCATCCGCCTTGTCGGCGTGGGCGGTGTGGCCTTCCTGCCAAAGAAATTCGCTTGTCCGCAAAAACATCCGGGTGCGCATTTCCCATCGCACGACGTTGGCCCATTGGTTTGTCAGCATCGGCAAATCGCGCCACGACTGGATCCAGCGGCTCATGGCAGCGCCGATCACCGTTTCCGATGTGGGCCGAACAACCAGCGGCTCTTCCAGTTTTGCTTCTGGATCGGGAACCAGCTTCCCGTCCTTCTGTACCAACCGGTGGTGCGTAACCACAGCCATTTCCTTGGCAAAACCGTCAACATGATCGGCTTCTTTTTCAAAATATGACAGCGGTATAAAGAGCGGGAAATAGCAGTTTTCAACGCCCGCGAGCTTGATCTGGGCATCCATCAGCTTCTGGATACGTTCCCAAATGCCATATCCCCAGGGGCGGATGACCATGCAGCCGCGCACCCCTGACTCCTCCGCAAGGTCAGCCTCTGCAATAACTTCCTGATACCAGGCAGCAAAATCATTGGCACGGCGGGCATTTAATGCATGTTTAATCAAGTGAATATCCGGAATATCTGAAACTAAATGTCTGGTTTGCAGGCTCAGTCTTTGGTCATTTTATCGATTCTGGCCTGCAATTCGGCCATTTGCCCCTGCAGGTCTTCCATGCTTTCGTCCACCTTATCGTCCTGGGCAGATTTCTTGCCGGCTAACGCACTCAGATTTGGCATTAATGCCTCGCGAGCTGCCCGTACAAACTCTATATTCTGTTTCGCAATGCCCCCAAATGGTCCCGATGTGATGGCATTTTCAATCACTTCCTGAACCTGCTTCTGGTTCTTGCGGAATGCATCCATCGAGTTTTCCAGATATTGCGGTACCATCGATTGCATCGAGTCACCGTACATTGAAATCAGCTGGCGTAGAAAGCCGACCGGAAGCATGTGGTGACCACCCGACTCCTCATCCATGATGATCTGGGTCAGGATATTATGCGTAATGTCTTCATCGGTTTTGGCATCGACAACCTGGAAATCAACATCCTTGCGCGTCAGATCCGCCAGAAAGTCCAGCGTAATATATTTGGACGACTGCGTGTTGTACAACCGCCGATTGGCGTATTTCTTGATGATGATCGGGCCGTCACCATTTTTGCTGGCCGCACGCGCCATGAACCGGTTTCCTTTCAGGATGATATGTACCTGAATAGCACCAGAACATCATGCACTGCAACATAGTAGCTGCGCTGCAGCAACTTCGGTTCTCGATTCTGGCGATAGATCGGTAAAAATCATCGTGGGTTAGAACCAGTGACGCTCGAAACGATCACTCAATCCCGTGAGCAACTCATATTGCGACAGGCCGGATTGTTCGGCGGCCTCAACCAGATCGTAGCTGATATCGACCCGCGCACCTTCCTGGACCTCCGACGCATCTGATACATCCACCGTCACCAAATCCATAGAAACCCGCCCGATCAAAGGCATCTTAATGCCGTCGAAAACGGCCATGCCTTTGCCGGAAAAACTGCGTAAATAGCCATCGGCATAGCCAATCGCCACCGTTGCGACCCGCATTGGTTTGGGGCAAATATATGTGGCATTGTAACCGACGGAGGCGCCCTGCCCCAATTCCCTGACTTGCAGCACTACTGCCTCAATTTGTACGACCGGCTTGATAATGTCGGCCATTTCTGGCCGGGCGATCCCGCCGTAAAGCGACAGGCCGGGTCGTGTCAGGTCAAAATGATAGTTGGCGCCGAGCATGATACCCGCGCTGTTCGCCAGGCTACGCCGCGATGCCTTGATATTTGTGGCCATGGACAGGAACAGTTCCAACTGTTGTGCGTTTTGCGGAACATCCTCGTCCGCCGATGCGAGATGCGACGCCAGGATGTCGATCTGCATACCCTCAAACAGCGAAGCATCAATTTGCTCCGGCCCCATGCCCAGCCGGTTAATCCCACTATCGAGCATGACGTGGCAACGCCCACCGCCCGATGCCTTCCAATCCGCAATCTGACGCGGGGTGTTGAGCACCGGCACGGCTCCGATGTGCCGCGCCTGCGCTATATCTTCAGCGGTAATGCCGTTTAATACAGCAATCTGGCTTGCTGGAATAATGTCCGTCAGCTGTGCAGCCTCCGCCCAATGCGCCACAAAAAAATCCCGACAGCCCGCATTGGCCAGCCGCCGAACGACTTCGCGCGCGCCCAGCCCGTAACCATCGGCTTTGACCGCCGCACCGGTTGCTGCACGACCGCTCAGTTTTGCAAGCGCGCGCCAGTTATCAACCAGCGCGGACGCGTCCAGACGAAGGCTTAAGGGCCGGGCTGGCGTCATTCACGGACAGTCCGGCTGTTTCAATCGAGTTCTTTGCCCGAGGTTTCGGGAAGAAAGAGCAGGGTTACAATCAAGGCCACCGCCACGACGCCGACCGTATACCACAGACCGGCAAACGGATCGCCGGTTTTGGCCACGATATATTGGCTGATGAAAGGCAGAAACCCGCCGAAATAGCCGGTGCCAATATGATAAGGTATCGACATCGATGTGTAGCGGACGCGTGCCGGGAACAGTTCGACCAGATAGGATGCAACCGGGCCGTAAGTCAGCCCCGACAGGCAACCAATGCAGATAATACACAATACCAGCAGCAGCAATTTACCGAACGGTGGCGATACCTTTTCCAAATTATATCCGGCGGCTTTCAGGCCTGCTTCAAGCGCATCTGGTGAAATGGCATCAACATTTTTTCCGCCAATGGTCACAACTGGGTCAACCCCAGCCGGACCATTGACCTTGGTATAAGCGACGCCCTTTTTCGATAGTATGTCGAGCACCTTGCCGCATGCCGTTTCCTGCCCCTTTTGTGCAAAGGGATTGTAGGAACAATTGCTACCGGTCACGATGACCGGGCTTTTTTCCATCGCTGCGACCAATGCCGGATTGGCGAGGTTCGCCATCATATGGAACAAAGGAAAAATCAGCAATATCGTCGCGACATAGCCGATGATGATCGGTTTTTTGCGGCCCACTTTATCGGACCACCAACCGAAAAAGACAAACCAGAACAAGCTGGCCATTGCCCCGGCCCCGACCACAATGCGTGCGGTAGTGTCGTCAATCCGCAACGCGTTTTGCAGGAAATACATCGCCTGAAACTGTGCGGTGTACCAAATGACAGTCAGACCGGCAGCAATACCGATCATCGCCGCCAATATCCTTTTGGTTTTGGCCCAGCTGTCAAAGCTTTCGCGAAGCGGATTTTTTGCGGTCTCGCCGGCGTCTTTCATCGCTTGAAACACCGGGCTTTCGGACAGCTTCAGACGGATCCATAACGACACCGCGAGCAGCACCAGGGAAAACAGGAATGGCACACGCCAGCCCCATGATTCCCATGCCTCTTGGCCGATAATCGCGGTGGTGCCCAAGACAACTATCAGGCTGAGGATGAAGCCTCCGACAACGCTGCCTTGAATGAATCCGGTATAATAACCGCGCCGGTTGGCGGGTGCATGTTCGGCAACATAGATCGCCGCCCCGCCATATTCACCGCCAAGCGCCAGCCCCTGCAAAGCGCGCAATAGGACCAATATGACCGGTGCCCAGACGCCGATCTTGTCATAGGCGGGCAGGAACCCGATTGCCGCAGTCGCCAGCCCCATCAGGGTGATCGTGACCAAAAACGTATATTTGCGTCCCAGACGGTCGCCCAATATACCGAACACCAGCGCGCCGATCGGTCGCACGCCAAAGCCGACGCCAAAGGTAGCAAGCGCCAACAGAAAACCCGCCGTTTCGCTGGCCGCCGGAAAAAACAGCTTACCGATCAGCGCGGCGAGCGTTCCGTAGACGAAGAAATCATACCATTCGAACACCGTGCCAAGCGACGATGCGGTAATCACCAATCGGTCGCGTTTTGGATCAAGTGCGATTTCGGTATGCGCTGCGCTGGCCATTTTGTTCCCCCAAAATTCTTGCATCTCGTCTTAGATGCAATGTCGCAGGGTTCAAGCGGCTTGTTGCAGGGTTACTGCTCCATTTCCAAAATAATCGCATCAACCGCAAGGCTTTCGCCCTGTTTGGCATTCACGCTCTTCACCACGCCGGTTTTCTCGGCACGAAGGATGTTTTCCATCTTCATCGCCTCGACCACCGCCAGCGGCTGACCGGCCTCGACCTTGTCACCTTCGCCGACATGCAGCGCGACCAGCAGGCCGGGCATTGGGCAGACCAGATATTTCGACATATCCGGCGGTACTTTTTCGATCATATGATCGGCTAGGTGCGCGACGTGCGCAGGGAGTACGCGGACGAGGTGGCTTGCGCCGCGCGTTGTCAGTTTGAGCCCGCCTCGCGTTTTGGCGATTTTGACCGGCAATGCTTGCGCTGCAATCTCCGCCTCGATCAACCGGTCGCCCGGTGTATATTCCATCGACAGGTCAAATGCTGCTCCGTCAACGCTGATCGTATCTTCCGCGAGTTCGATATTGTGGACGGTGTCGCCGATCTTTACGTGCCAAGCCGCTGGGGGTGCCAGCGTATCGCCCAGTTGCCCGTCAACCTGCCGGGCGCGGTCGGCTTCTGCGGTGGCAACGAAACCGGCGATGGCGGCAAGTGATTTAACCAGTTCGGGCGTGGATGCCGCGCCGTGGAAACCGTCGGGATATTCCTCGGCGATGAAGCCGGTGGTCAGTTCGCCCGAACGGAAACGTGGATGTTGCATGATGGCGCTGACGAAATCGATATTGTGGCCAAGGCCTTCGATCTCGAACCGGTCGAGTGCGGCGATTTGTTTGTCGGCGGCTTCATCGCGGGTTGGTCCCCAAGTGATTAGCTTGGCGATCATCGGGTCATAGAACATCGACACTTCGCCGCCCTCGGCAACGCCGTCGTCGATGCGGACGCCGTTAGTGCCCCTGATACCCAACTCATCAATCCCGTTCGTGTCGAGCATCGTCGAGACACCGTGAAGTTGCGCACCACCGATGGGCATCTCGACTGGGCTCGATGCGAACGGATTTTGGGTTATGGGCGGGCGGTATCGGGTCAGGCGGCCCGTGCTCGGCAAAAACCCGCGATAAGGGTCTTCGGCATAAACACGGTTTTCGATGGCCCAACCGTCGATTTTGATGTCGTCCTGGGTCATCGCCAGCTTCTCGCCAGCGGCAACGCGGATCATCTGTTCGACCAGATCGACGCCGGTGATGCATTCGGTCACCGGATGCTCAACCTGCAGGCGCGTGTTCATTTCGAGGAAGTAGAAGCTCTCACCGCTCGGATCCGCGCCCGAGACTATCAGCTCTACCGTGCCCGCCGAATAATAGCCCACCGCACGCGATAAAGCGACGCATTGCTCGCCCATCGCCTTGCGCATCTTTGGCGTGACGAACGGCGATGGCGCTTCTTCCACCACCTTCTGGTGGCGGCGCTGGATCGAGCATTCGCGTTCGTTGAGATATAATATGTTGCCGTGCTGGTCGCCCAATATCTGGATTTCGATATGGCGCGGGTTGAGGATGAATTTTTCGATGAACACGCGGTCATCGCCAAAGCTGTTCAGGCCCTCGCGCTTGGTCGCCTCGAACCCTTCGCGCACGTCCGCCTCGTTATAGGCAAGCCGCATCCCCTTGCCACCGCCACCGGCAGAGGCCTTCATCATCACCGGATAGCCGATCTCCGCCGAAATCCGCACCGCGTGTTCGGTATCGTCAATCTCGCCAACAAAGCCGGGGACAACATTCACCCCCGCCTTCATCGCAAGCTTCTTCGACTCGATCTTGTCCCCCATTGCAGCAATCGCCCCCACCGGCGGCCCAACAAAGGCGATGCCCTCCGCCGCCAGCGCCTCGGCAAAGCTGGTGCGTTCGGAAAGGAAGCCATAGCCCGGGTGCACCGCCTCCGCGCCGGTTTGCTTGCAGGCGGCGATGATCTTGTCGGCGAGCAAATAAGACTGCGCAGCAGGCGAAGGCCCGATATGCACGGCCTCGTCGGCCATCTGAACAAACGGCGCGCGCGCATCGGCATCGGAATAGACCGCAACGGTCGCGATACCCATCCGGCGTGCGGTTTTTATGATGCGGCAGGCGATCTCGCCACGATTAGCGATCAGGATTTTTTTGAACATTAGAGTGTTACCTCGCCAAGACGAACGCGGTCGTCAAATTCATTAGCATCAAACATTTTGACAACTTCTCGCCCCTCATTTGGGCGCGATTCATATCTATCAATCGCATAGTGTCGTACCTTCTCACTCTTGTCGTCACGAAGATATGCGAACAGTTGATCCGACTGATTCTCGTCGATGCCCCAAGAATAGAGGCAGCAAGCTACCCGCCAGCGAATCTGCCAGTTCGAATGAGCTGCCAGCTCATTCCAAATTACTTTTACGTCAGGCGCTACGCGTCCAATTTTTGTGATCCAATTAGACGTATTTTGCCAAACTGAGGAATGCCCATGAATCATGGCATGTCGAGCGGCTTCAATGAACTTCGCAATTTCCGGCTTTCCCTCAATTATATCGTGAGCGGTATCGATCACTGAAAGCAACATGGCTTGCTGTTGGGCATCCAATGATGAGTCTGTTACGTTGCCCCTTTCCCATTGGCGATCATCGCCTGTATATTTGCGCCGCCGGATCACTCAGCAACCTCCAAAGCCTTGCACGCCCTGAGCGGTTCCTCCGCCTCCATCGGCACCAGCCCCAGTTTCGCCAGCATCGCCGCGTCCTTGTCGTCGCCTGCGTTGGCGGCGGTCAGCAGCTTGTCGCCGGTGAAGATGCTGTTCGCGCCTGCCATGAAGCACAGGGCTTGCGTGGCTTCGCTCATGCTCTCGCGCCCCGCGCTCAGCCGAACCATGCTCATCGGCATGGTGATCCGCGCCACGGCAATCGTGCGGACGAATTCGATGTCGTCGATCTTCGCCAGCGGCGTATCGGCCAGCATGTCGCCCAGCACAGTACCCTTCACCGGCACCAGCGCGTTGACCGGCACGCTTTCGGGGTGGGCCGGCAAGGTCGCCAGCGTGTGGATGAAGCCCACCCGGTCGGCGCGCGTTTCGCCCATGCCAACAATGCCCCCGCTGCATACGTTAATGCCCGCGCGGCGCACCTCGGCCAGCGTATCGAGCCGGTCGGACATTTTGCGCGTGGAAATCGCGGTTTCGTAATATTCGGGGCTGCTGTCGATATTGTGGTTGTAATAATCGAGCCCCGCCTCGGCCAGCATATCCGCTTGTTTGGGGCTAAGCATCCCCAAAGTCATACAGGTTTCCATGCCCATGCCGCGCACACCCTGCACAATCTGCACGATTGCCGGCATGTCGCGGTTCTTGGGGTTACGCCACGCCGCACCCATGCAGAACCGCCGTGAGCCAGAGTCGGCGGCTTGCGCGGCCTTTTGCAACACCGCTTGCACGTCCATCAACTTGGTCGCCTCGACGCCGCTGTCGGCCTTAACTGACTGGCTGCAATAACCGCAATCCTCGGGGCAACCGCCGGTCTTGATCGACAGCAAGGTGCAAAGCTGAATCTGTCCCGCCGCATGATGCGCGCGGTGGACGGTCGCGGCCTGATAGACCAGCTCGTCGAACGGCAGGTCAAACAAAGCGGCGATTTCTTCGCGGGTCCAGTCGGTGCGAACTTTGTTCACTTAAACACTCCCTCTAAGTAGTCGTCATGCTGAACTTGTTTCAGCATCCATTTACCCGCCTCAACCGGAGGGTTGCCAGGCGCGATAGACCCTGAAACAAGTTCAGGGTGACGGTGTTTGTTATAAGCCGCCATCACTCCCCAACCGGCGGCATATTGTGACCTAACAACCGCAGCACGTCGGCGGCGCATTCGACGACGTTCGAACCCGGCCCGTAGATTCCCTGCACCCCAGCGTCACGCAAGAAATCATAATCTTGCGGCGGGATGACCCCGCCCGCGATCACCTTGATGTCGCTGCGCCCTGCATCGCGCAGGCCTTTGATGAGTTCGGGGATCAGCGTTTTGTGCCCTGCCGCCAGCGAAGACGCGCCGACAACATCGACATTGGATTCCAGCGCCAGCACCACGGTTTCTTCTGGCGTCTGGAACAATGGCCCCGACACAATATCAAATCCCATATCACCAAATGCCGACGCGATCACATTGGCGCCACGATCATGTCCGTCCTGGCCCATTTTGGCGACCATCAGCTTGGGCTTGCGTCCCAAACGCCGCTCGACCGAAGCCACGCCGTCCAGCACCTGCTGCCAGCGCGCGTCGCCTTC
>JBDTUD010000019.1:0-54202 GCA_040007915.1 Sphingorhabdus sp. | reverse complement strand
GGCAAGTGAATCACATCAATAATCAAAATGCCACGAGTTTTTCAGCAGCCTGTTAAAGCCAAGACGGGCTTTTCGAACATAAGTAAGATGCGACTCTAACAAGCGCCCGCGCGCCTGGCCTCCACCGAGAACGAGAAAGGCGAATTGTTGCGGATACCCTGCGACTGAATATGAATCAGCTTGCCCGATTCCTTGCGGATCGTGGTCATACCTTGACCTTGTCCTTTACAGCTATAGCTAACCGTCACGGTCGTCGGCGTGGAACGCACAACATAGCGCGTGCATGGGGCGTCGCCATGCTGGATTTGCGTCAGCCGCGCCGGGTCCCCCACGCACAGTCTATCAACCGCGGCACCGGAAGCGCCGCCACCTACCGCACGTAGTTGCCACAAGCCGCGGTCCAGAGATTCAAGCAATGACAGGTCACCGCCCTGCGCAAAGGCCGCCGCGCCGCCGGCAGCAGACAGCGCGAGCAGGCCTGCCACGGTTCGTTGGGAGAATTGGAATTTCATAAGCCTCTGGTCCGTCACCCGGGTAAGTTACAGCGAAGCGACCCTTTTGTTTCTAGCTGCCTAACAGCAGCATTCATCATATTAGGCACGATAGAATGTGTTGTGCGAACGATGAATGGCATAAAATCGGTTAATATGCAACCTTTTAGTTGTTAAAGCTGGCCAGGCTAACCGGAAAACGGCGGGAGCAAAATTCGCAATCAACCACGATGTCGCCTGCCTCGTTAGCCATATCAGCGCGATCTCCGGCCGGAAACTTGGCGATAACGTCGCGGATATGGCCAACATCGCACCGGCATCCTTTGGTCAATGGATCGCTACGTTCCACTAGTACTTCCGTTTCTTCATGAAACAAACGCCAGACGATTTCTTCCAGCGGCAGCGTAGGCTCGGCCAGTTCATCGGTACTTATGGTGCTCGACAATGCCAGCACATGTTCCCACTCGGGATGATCGAGCCGGACATGCAACCGTTCGCGGCCTTCCTCCCCTTCTGGCAAATGCTGGACCAGCAAGCCGCCAGCGATGCAACGACCATCAACATGGTCTACCGCAACCCGAATCATTGTCGGGATTTGTTCGGACTGGACGAAATAATGCTCCGCCGCTTCGGACAACGACGCGCCTTCCAGCGGAACAATTCCTTGATAGCGACCGCCACCCTCACCCACCGGCGAGGCACGGTCAAAAGTGATCGCCAGATAGCCTGTGCCGAACAAACCGAACAAGGTCGAATCCGGCGGCAGCGCCGCTACGGTCGCGGCATCAAATTGAACATACCCGCGTAGCGCCCCGTCTTTGTAATCGCACGCCAACAGCCGGATTGCGCCCTTTTCCGTCTGCGCCTGCATGGTGAGTTGCCCATCGGCTTGCTTAAGCGACGCGCCCAGCAGTGCGGTCAGCAGCAGCGCCTCAGCGAGCGTCTTCTCGATCAGCGGCGGATAGGCATGCGCCGACAATATCTCGCCGAGCACCGCGTCTAGCCGCACCAAACGTCCGCGCGCATGGCGATCGGGTATCGAAAAGCGTAAGGGCTGATCGCAGAATGTTTCGCTTTGCTCCGCCATTACAGCAGCCCGAAGCACCACAATAAAATCGACTTTTGTGCGTGTAGCCGATTCTCCGCCTCGTCCCAGATGAGCGATTGTGCACCATCGAGTACGGCGTCTGTCGCCTCTTCCCCCCGATGAGCAGGCAAGCAGTGTAGGAATTTGGCATCGGCTTTGGCACCCGCCATCAACCGCTCATTGACCTGATAAGGCATCATCGCGGCAATCTTGTTATGGGCATGTTCCTGCCCCATCGACACCCAGGTGTCGGTGACAACAATGTCAGCGCCTGCCACCGCTTCGGCAGCATCGCGGGTCAAGGTGATGCTGGCGCCCACGGCCTTTGCTGCATCAATGAAGCTGCTATCCGATTCATAGCCCTGCGGCACCGCAATCCGGACATTGAACTTCATCAACCCGGCGGCTTCGACAATCGAGTTGAGCACATTATTGCCATCGCCCAGCCACGCGACCTCCAACCCCGGCAGCGGCTTGCCATGTTCAATGATCGTCAGCAGGTCGGCAACAATCTGGCACGGATGCGACAGGTCGGTAAGGCCATTTATGACCGGAACGCTCGCATAATGTGCAAGCTCCTCGATCTTGGTATGATCGTCAGTACGGATCACAATAGCATCAACGTAGCGCGACAATACGCGCGCTGTATCGGCCACTGTCTCCCCGCGCCCCAGCTGCATTTGCCCGGCGGCCATGAACATGCTGTCGCCACCCAATTGCTTCATCGCCATTTCAAACGATGTGCGCGTTCGGGTCGAATTTTTCTCGAAGATCATGCCGAGGGTATGGCCCGCAAGCGGCGCGTCGGCATCGGCTTTGCCTTTGGGCCAACCGGTGCGTGCCGCTTTGCGATCAATGGCGTCGGCAATCATTGCCGCGATTGCATCACCGCCGGCATCGGCAAGGTTCAGGAAATGCCGCGTCATGCCGCTTCCGGCGCCGCATAACTCGCCGCACCCGCCGACAGCTTTTCCATAAATGTCGCGATATGGCTGTCATCGATGTTGAGTGGCGGCATCACGCGGAAGGTGTTGTCACCCGCCGCGACGGTCAGCAGCCCATGATTGTCGCGCAGATGCGCCACAAACGCCCGCGTCTCGTGCGTCATCATCACGCCTAGCATCAGCCCCCTGCCGCGAACACCGGTAAACAGCTCGGGATAATTGCCAATAAACTGCTCAAGCGCCGAACGTAGCTTGTCACCTGTGACACGCACCTGCGCCAGAAATTCGTCATTGGCGACGACATCCCAAACCGCTTGCCCCGCCGCCATTGCAAACGGGTTGCCGCCATAAGTTGAACCATGCGTCCCGATCGTCATTCCGCGCGCAGCCTTTTCGGTTGCAAGGCAGGCGCCCATCGGAAAACCGCCGCCGATTCCTTTGGCCGAAGCCATGATGTCGGGTTCTATGCCATATTGCTCATAGGTGTAGAGTGTGCCGGTCCGTGCCACCCCGCATTGCACTTCGTCGAGGATCAGCATCAGGTCATGCTCATCGGCCAGCGCGCGCAGCCCTTGCATAAATGCATCAGACGCCGGACGCACGCCACCTTCGCCCTGAATCGGTTCTACCATGAAACCGGCGGTGTTCGGACCGATCGCGGCCCTGGCGCCTTCCAGGTCGTCAAAGTCGACATATTTGAAACCGGGCAGCAACGGTGCAAAACCCTTGTGCATCTTCTCCTGGTTCGATGCGGAAATCGTCGCCATCGTCCGGCCGTGAAAGGCATTTTTGAACGTAATGATCTCGAACCGCTCGCTGCCTTGGCTCTGGTGATAGGCGCGCGCAGTCTTGATCGCGCATTCGACCGCCTCGGCACCCGAATTGGTGAAGAACACGGTGTCGGCAAAAGTGGTGTCGACCAACCGCTGGGCAAAGGCCTCTCCCTGCGGGCTGCCATACAGGTTCGATACGTGTATCAGCGTTGCCGCCTGATCCTGGATCGCCTTGGTCAAATGCGGGTGGCCGTGGCCAAGCAGATTGACGGCGATCCCCGCCGCAAAATCAAGCGCGCGGCTGCCATCTTCCGAAATCAGCCAAGCACCCTCGCCTCGCACCGGCCGAAACCCGCAACGGGGATAGACAGGCATTAACGGGGTGATCGACATCGGAATGCTCCTTCAAAAGCAATAAAGCGGCCCGCAAGGGACCGCCGTTTTGAAACCTGCGTATAATGGGCCAAAACCGGCAAATCAAGGACTGCCCAACAATCGTCATGCCAGCGGAAGCTGGCATCTCAGGCAATTTAACCCAACGGCAGCATTTGACCGCCCTAGACCCCAGCTTTCGCTGGGGTGACGGATTGTTGGCGGAGAACCTATCCCAGCATCAAGTCGTGCATGGGTTCGCATTATCAGTCAGGCTTCGACGCCCTTTTTGCGTTTGGCGGCAGCGATCCGGCGTTTCAGATAGCCATAGAGGAGCAGATGAAAGCCCAGCAATAGAAAGACGATGATGAGGATGATTTTGGCGGCGCTCATCTGGAATTGCTAACACGATATGCTGCGATGGGATAGGGTGAGATGGGTGACGCCTATTCGCCTTTTGGCTCGCAGACGCGAGCCGCCCCCTCTCTTTGCCCTCTCCCCTTGCGGGAGAGGGAGTTTGTTCACTACACCGCAACGCTGCTCTTAAAAAAGGGACCGAAGCATAGCTCGGCCCCTTTTGGAAATTCTGGATTTTGAATTTTAGCCCATCAAGAACGAGCTCATTTCCGTCTTGCTGACTTTCTTGCTTTTGTCGGCGTCCGCGGCAGCAAATGCATCGCTTACCCATTTCGCGGTTTTCGCTTTGTCAGCGGCAGGCTCGGTTTTTTCGCGCAGCGCGGTCATCCAAGCGCTGAATTCAGCCTTGGTCAGATTGCCGTCCTTGTCCCCATCATAAGCCGGGAATTCCGAATCCACTACGGCTGCAACCTGTTCGGCCTTAGTCGGTTCCGGAGTCGTCGTTGCCGGTGCAGCTTCCGCTACGGCTGCATCGGCCGCCGGTGCGGGGGCAGCGAGATCGGTCTGTGCCGGACCGGCAGGAGCGGCGGCGGATGGGGCATCTTGGGCAATGGCTGGGGAAGCGGCTAAAATGGCGATGATACTGGCGGCGTTAAACATACGTGACATATTATTCTCCTCTAATCTCCGCACCAATAAGTTAGCAGAGACAATGATTTAAGAAATGGAGTTGATCCATACCGAAGACTCTAACTTCATGGTCTTCAATGCCTAGATGGACGATATGTTCACAAAATAAAAAAGTTAATTGTTAATGGTAACCATTCGTCGATGCGGCAATATGTTTCCACCGCATTTATGACCATTTTATACGACGAACTGAGAATTTAGATCGTTGGATTTACTTTAACCTCAGATGAACGAACTTGGATATTGGGTGGCCGGGCAAAACTTCATGTCGATCCGCGAAGGCGCGAGATGTGAAGGCGGTGCACGGCGATGTGCCCGCCCTGATCGATGCGGGGATTGTCGAGTGGAGTGACGGCGGGCCGCATGCCGGGGTCGTGTTTCCCTATGACGGGGTCCATGTGGATTTTATGCGGGGGAAAGAGGCTTAGGCTTTTCCGCCCAGCAAAGCCGCCGCTCCCTCTAGAAAATCCTCTCCAACTTTCACAACAATTGACTGAGAATATGTATCGTCAACCCGCCAATCGAGACCAATTGCAGCTATCTCCATTTCATTTTGAGCTTCGATTTCGGCTACTACCTTCTGCCAATGCCGCCACATATATGATGGACCGTTCTCGTTAATCGTCGAATCATCAACTGGCGCGCCGTCGCTTATTACAACAAGTAACTTTTTTGCTTCGGGGCGCTTTCGCAGCTTTTCTTTGGCCCATAGGATTGACTCGCCGTCCACATTTTCTCTCAGAAGGTTTGGATTGAGCATTGCTCGCCAAGACTCGTCGCTCCATTCCCCTTCGTCAAATTTCTTGTAATGGATGTGGAGAAGCGAACATAGGCGGCCTGGTCTTTTGGGGCGCTTGTCTGCAATCCACTTTTGCCGGGCAAAACCACCGTGCCATCCCGCAGTGGTAAATCCTGCCAGTTCCACGGCTGCGCCAGCGGCAGACAAACCACGCGTCAGATGACGGAGGCTAGCCGCCGTCCACGCCATCGGTTCCCCCTTCATCGATCCAGACTGATCGACAAGAATAAGTATAGCTGTTGCTCGCAATTCTAGCGTTGAAAACACCCGTTGATAGTCAATCTCATCAAAGATGCCTTGCGCACGTTCAAGTTGTGCGTTCCACTCAGCTTTCGAGTGATGAAAGTAGCCCTTTGCTGAGTCTGGGCTGAGTGATGACAGACGGTTATAGACATCGGTGGCGTCCAGTTCGCTATCAAATTCGGTGGTGTAGATTTTGTAAGGCTCGTCGGCTGGGCCATCCTCGACTTGACCTTCTCGCATGCGCTTGCGTCTGAAAGCAGCAACAAAAAGCCATCCGAAAAACAGAATGGTAAACAGCAAAGTGAGAAAGTCACCTAACGCCACAACGATGACCAATCATGCTCAGCAACGTCAAACAAAGAATTCACTCCACCGTCACGCTCTTCGCTAAATTCCTCGGCTGGTCCACATCCGTCCCTTTGGCGCACGCCACATGGTAAGCGAGCAACTGCACCGGCACCGCGTACACCAGCGGCGCGATCAGCGGGTGGACGTGGGGCATCTCAATCGTCGCCATGCAGCCTTCGCCAGCCTCGGCAATCCCTTCGGCATCGGAAATCAGCACGATCTTGCCGCCGCGTGCCATGACTTCCTGCATGTTGCTGACGGTTTTTTCAAACAACGGGCCAGAGGGCGCGAGGACGATCACCGGCACGGCTTCGTCGATCAAGGCGATGGGTCCGTGCTTCATTTCGCCCGATGCATAGCCCTCGGCATGAATATAGCTAATTTCCTTAAGTTTCAGCGCGCCTTCGAGCGCCAACGGATAATCCGGCCCGCGTCCTAGATAGAGCACGTCGCGGGCAGGAGCGATCAGGTGCGCCATCGCGGCAATGTCTTCGTCATGCGCCAATGCGGCGTTGATGGCTGCGGGAGCCTCGGTCAGGTGCAGGACGACTTCGCGTTCCTGTTCACGCGTCATCTTGCCCTTCACCACCGCCAGATGCGCGGCGAGTGCGGCAAGGACGGCGAGCTGGCAACTAAACGCCTTGGTCGAAGCAACGCCGATTTCAGGCCCTGCATGGGTGGGGAGCAAAAGGTCCGCCTCCCGCGCCATCGAACTTGTCGGGACGTTGACGACCACCGCGATCTTCTGCCCCTCGGCCTTGGCATGGCGGAGCGCCGCAAGCGTGTCTGCGGTTTCGCCGGATTGGGAAATGAAAAGGGACAGCCCACCTTTTTCCAGCACCGGATCGCGGTAGCGGAACTCGGATGCGAAATCCAAATCCACTGGAACGCGCGCAAACGTCTCGAACCAATATTTGGCGACCATCCCGGCATAAAAGCTCGTCCCGCACGCGACGATGGTGACGCGGTTGATGGTGGACAGGTCAAAATCCATCTGCGGCAAGGCCACCTGCTGTTCGAGCGGGCGGATGTAGGAGGATAAAGTCTGTGCGACCACAGTGGGCTGCTCAAAGATTTCCTTCTGCATATAATGGCGGTAATTACCCTTTTCGATCGCGGCGGCCGACACGCCCGATGTCGTCACTTCGCGGGTGACGGGATTGTTGTCCTTGTCGAAAATCTGCGCGCCCTCACGGGTGACAATCACCCAGTCACCTTCATCAAGATAGGCGATCTTCTGCGTCAGCGGCGCAAGCGCGAGCGCATCCGAGCCGAGATAGGTTTCGCCCTCCCCGTAACCCACCACCAGCGGCGACCCGAGCCGCGCGCCGATCAGCATATCGGGATGCTCGCGGAAGGCGATGGCCAGCGCAAACGCCCCGCGTAGGATGGGGAGCACGGCCTTCACCGCGTCCTGCGGGCTGAGACCAGCCTCGACCTGCTCGCTCACGAGATGCGCGACAACCTCGGTATCGGTCTCGCTCTCGAACGTCCGGCCACGCGCGATCAGGCCGTCACGGAGCGTCTTGAAATTCTCGATAATGCCGTTGTGGACCAGCGCCACTTCGCCCGTTGCATGCGGGTGCGCGTTCGACGTGGTCGGCGCGCCGTGCGTCGCCCAGCGGGTATGTGCGATGCCGATATTGCCCGGTGCATCGTCGGATTTCAGAACATTGACGAGGTTCGCCAGCTTGCCCTCGGCCCGGCGGCGCACAAGTTGCCCGTCAAATACGGTGCAAACCCCGGCGCTATCATAACCCCGATATTCCATCCGCTTCAGCCCGTCGACCAGCCGGTCCGAAACGGGGGAGTTGCCAACTATTCCAATAATTCCACACATGGGTTCCGGCTTTCTTTAGAGCGTATATGGGATACGAATCCCCGGCATCTCTGCCGGAAAATCCTTTGTATTTCGTGTAACGAGCACGCGACCGCGTATTTGGGCTGTGGCAAGGATGATTGCGTCCGGCGCTTTCAACCTCGCCCGTTCACGACGAAGCGCAGCTGCGCGGTGTGATATTTCATCGTCGATTTCATCAAGACCGAACCGACCAAGAAATTGAAGCGCATCACGCACGACCATGTCATTGCCTTTGGAGAGAACCTCAATCCATGCCATTCTGCTGATCCACATCCGCGAACCGCTTGCGGCAATGCGTGTCATTTCACGATGCGCCGGATCATATTCCAGCAAAGCATCGATCAATATGTTGGCATCAAGGCTATAACCGCTCATGCAGCATTCTTTTTATGCTTCGCAGCGGCCTTTTTGGTTAGCGCGAGATAATGCGCCCGTTCCTTGTCATCATACTCATCGAACATATCCGGCGATTCTGAGCGCACTTCCTCATAATCATCATCCCACGGACGGGTCCATTCGGCACGCCGTTTCCGGTCATATTCATGGGGATCGATTTCAATTCCGTGCCGCGCCCACAGGCCGAATCCCGCCTCCAGCCAATCCTTGGGCGTTTCAGCACGATAGGCCTCCACCGCCTCCCGCAGCACAGCAGCCCGCGACTTGCCCTGCTCGGCGGCGAGCTGGTCGAGCCATTTGATGTCTTCATCGGGCAGATCGGCGAGGATGCGAGTCATGATATACTGATATCATATCATGATATCATGTCAAGCGCCAGGCCCGCGCTTTTGAAAGATACTCGCTAAGCCAATCCAAAAGATAATGCTCAATGTTAGCCACAACATTATGAAATGTCGCTCTCGCCCGTCCAATCCATAAGGCATATCAGCGCCGTGCATTGCCGAGCAGGCACTTAAACCGCTTGTGAAATATCCGACTGCGAATTGAACAGCGAACACGGTGTGGCTTACAGCAAGCAAAGCTGCCGGAACTAGCCAAAGATATACAAGGCGCGGCAATGGCGATAGCCAGAGCGCGGTGGCTCCAAGCACATATAAAAACAGGGAAACGTAACCAAAAATCAAGCTATCAGCAGCATCTTGGGTGCAAGTCTCCAAATTCAGAGCCAGCCACGATTGCGCAGAACCGACGGTAAGCAGAATGACACCGGCAACGCCGCTACACCCTTGCAGTTTCACTCCTTCTCCCCCTTCTTCTTCCGCATCGCATCATGGAACCGATCTGCCCAGCCAGGCTTGACTGACTGCTCGGCGCGGACCAGCCTTAACTCCCCATCGGCCACGTCGTGGGTCACCGCGCTCCCCGCCCCCACTATCGCGTCGCGGCCAATTTTTACCGGTGCGACCAACGCCGTATTGCTGCCGATAAACGCGCCCTCGCCGATCACCGTCTGATATTTGAAATAGCCGTCATAATTGCAGGTGATCGTCCCCGCGCCGATGTTCGCGCCTGCACCGATTTCAGCGTCCCCCAGATAGGTCAGGTGGTTGGCCTTCGCGCCTTTGTGCAAATGCGCTTTCTTGGTTTCGACGAAATTGCCGATCTTGGTCTTTTCGTCCAGCACGGTGCCGGGGCGGAGCCGCGCGAAGGGACCAACCTCTGCACCGCTGGCAATGGTCGCACCTTCGATATGGCAATTCGCACGGATTTTGACATTGTCAGCAATGCTCACACCGGGGCCAAAAAATACATTCGGCTCGATCAGAACATCGCGGCCCAGCTTTGTGTCATAGGCGAACCACACCGTTTCCGGCGCGATTAGCGTCGCGCCATCGTCCATCGCCTGTTTGCGCCGCCGTTTCTGCCACTCGCTTTCCATCGCCGCGAGTTCGGCACGGCTGTTGATGCCGGTCACATCATAGGGGTCGGTCTTTACCACATAGCAATGCCGCCCATCGGCGGTGGCGATGTTGACGATGTCGACCAGATAATATTCGCCCGCCGCGTTATTGTTTGTGACGCGCGCAAGCAAATCGAACAAATCCGCCGCCTTCACCGCCATCAGGCCGGAGTTGCACAAACGAGTCTGTCGTTGTTCGTGGGTCGCATCCTTGTGCTCAACCATCCATTCGATGCGGTCGTTCTGGGTCACGATGCGACCATAACTGAGCGTATCCTCGGGTTCGAAACCGAGTACGACCACAGCGGGCTCGTCGTCGGCATTCAACCGGTCGACCATCATCTGCATGGTCGCTGTCGGCACGAATGGCACGTCGCCGTAGAGAATAAGCACATCGCCGTCGAACCCGGCCAGCGCGCCTTCGGCCTGTTGCACCGCATGGCCGGTGCCATGTTGCGGCTCTTGCACTGCCAGTTCCGCCGAACCCGCCAGCGCCGCCTCTAACTGTTCCTTGCCCGAACCGACGACAACAACCTTCTTCGCCGGATTCAGCGCATCAACGGCATCCATCAGGTGCATCAGCATGGGCCGCCCGGCAATCGGGTGCAGCACCTTGTGCAGGTCGGATTTCATGCGGGTGCCTTTGCCCGCGGCAAGGATGATGGCGGCAATTTCTGTCATGCCCTCTTCCTTGCCAGCAAATTGTTGCGGTTTCCAGAACAACACTCCATGCATGCCAAGATATTCAAATCCCGTTCGTATCGAGCGTAGTCGAGATACCAATAGGTTACGCGCAAAGGCACGGTGTCTCGACTGCGCTCGACACGAACGGCTATTGGAGGATTGAATTTTTGAGTTTTCCCTTCGACATCATCGGCTTCGATCTGGATGGCACCTTGGTTGACACCAGCGGCGACCTGACCGCCGCAGTCAATCATGTTCTTGCCAGTGCCGGACGACCTTCTTTGACGCAAGACACCGTGAAGCAGCATATCGGCGGCGGCGCGAAGCTGATGCTGCAACAAGGACTGGAGGTGACCGGCGGCATTCCGGGCGATGACTTCAAACCGCTCTACCGGCAGATGCTCGGCTTTTACGAAGCCAATGTGTCAGTCCACAGCCGCCCGTTTGACGGCGCGCTGGCGGTGCTTGACCACCTCGATGCCATGGGTGTGCGTTATGCGGTCGTGACCAACAAGTTCGAAAGCCTTGCCGTTAAACTACTGACCGACTTGAACCTCGCGCACCGTATGGGCTGCATCTTGGGCGCGGATACTTTGGGCAAGGAAAACGCCAAGCCCTCAGCGGCACCTATTCACGAAATGGTTAAGCGTTCTGGCGGCGGGCGCGCGGCTTATGTCGGCGATTCCATCTACGACATTATGGCGGCGAAAAATGCGGGCGTGCCGAGTGTTGCGTGCAGCTTTGGTTTCTTGCATGGCCCGGTAGAGGAAATGGGGGCCGATGCGGTGATTGACCATTTTGATGAACTCATCGGTTGTCTTGAGCGGATAGGGTCGATTTAGTTCACGCAGAGGCGCAGAGGAGAAAATCTTAAAATCTCCGCGTCCTCTGCGCCTCTGCGTGAATCAAAACTTTTACCGCTTCCGCCATTTCACCCACAAATGCCTTGCCAGCATCATCGGCGGCATCCGCAGCAAGTGCGAACGGATGTAAAAGATCAGGCGAACGAATTTACGGCTCTGCTGCCCCCACTCATTGCGGGCGGTGAGGCAGCTTATAAACCATTTGTCCTGCCGTTCCCGCCTGCGCCAATCTCTTGGGATTTCAGTACCATATAGCTGTTGCGCCAGCCGCGCGGCGCGGTGAACTGCGGGCCATAATTGATGATGTCGGGCGCGCGATTTTAGCGCGGCGAAATAACCGGCATCGGCTACGGCGAACTCTGTTAGCAGGCAGTGCATATCCCACAGGTTTCTGAGGCCGCCTGCCAGATCGCCGTCCGCAATCAAATGCGCGGCGCTGTGGATGAACATGTCGGTTGGGCAGAGAGTATATAGCCCTCTCCCCTTTAGGGGAGAGGGTTGGGAGAGGGGGCTGTCAGCAAAAGCTGAGTTAGCCGGATAGGCCCCTCCCCTAACCCCTCCCCTGAAGGGGAGAGGAACAGCAAAAGCCATCATCCCCGCCGCATCCGGAGTCGGCTTGGCAGTCAAGGGCAGCGTTGTGTGATGCACATCGATCATCCGGTCGCGTTCTTTGTGGATCAGCGGCGGCAGCTCGTGCATATGGTCGCGGTAATAGGCGTCGTCATAGGCATCTTCCTTCACCCATTCCCAGCCCGCCGCGAGCAGCAGCGCCTCGACTTCGGGTAAATCCGGGCGCGCGACCATGATGTCGAGATCGCCGATGTGCCGCCCCTCGCCTGCCTGTAATCCGGCGGCAACATAGGCGGTGCCTTTCATCAGCACGACCTTGCCGCCATAGTCCGCGAGCGCCCGCCGCGCGCAATTCGCCTCCCACAAGGCGCTGCGTTTCTGATATTCCGCGTTGGTGCGTTCGTCGGCGAGGATGGCAGCAACCGTGTCGGGCAGAGCTTGCCCGTCCAGCCGATAGGCCAGGGTGCCAATCAACCGTTCGGCGCGAGCAATGGTGAGGAACGTAGTCCAGCCTTCTGCATCAAGCGCGGCAACGCTCTCCGGATTGCGCAGGACTTGCACCAGGACGCCAGCGTCGCTCATGCGAGTTCCGCCCAAAGCTGATCGACCAGGGCCATCGCCTCGTCGCCGTTTCGGTAGTCGATCGCGCGCGCGGGAACGTCCCGGACAAAGCGGGTGAGCGCATGGAAACCCGTCTCGCCCAGCGCGACATAATTGGTCGATGCCTGCGTCAAACGCATGAACACTTCGCTCGGCGATATCTCCCGAATAGCGGGCGCATAACCGAAGCGGGGGAACAGCAACAAAGCCGGTTTGGCTCGTTCGTCCATAGCGGCAATTGCGTCGGTCTGCGGCACCAGATGGCGTATGTCTCCCTTAGGCGTGCCGCACATCAGCGGACCAAATTGCGCGTTTGGAGCCGATGCCTCCATCGCGGCAATGGCTTCGTTTTTGAGGCTGATCAGGCGCGGATAGGGGACCGCCTCACCGCTTTCCGGATCGATCAGCGCAAACTCATCGCCCATGAAACGCCAGCCGATGCGTCCCAGCATTGCAGATAAAGTCGACTTCCCCGACCCTGACGCGCCGGTCATGATCAACGCCTTGCCGTTCCGCTCGACTGCACTGGCGTGCAGGATCAGATGCCGCCGCCAACCCAGCGCCATTTGCAGGTTCATCCCCATTTCTGCCGCGAGCAGTGCCTGAGCCAGAGGCAATGGCGCGGCGTCGGGCAACATATAATCGCCGTTTATTGCGACCGACGGGTGGATGAAACGGCGAAGCAGGCTGGTTGCCTCCAATCTGACTGTGAAATCGGGAATGTCAGGTTTGGGGTAGTCGGCGTAAAGTTGGCGCATCTCGTCGAGCGGTGCCGCCCAATCCGAGCCGATACGGAACGCCGCAGGACCCACTATTACGCGAAATTCATGCCGCACGGCGGCTCACTCGTTCGACCAGGCCAAGCTCTGCCAACTCTTCGAGCCGCGCAGTGATCACCGCTTCTGCTTCTGCCGCTTCCCCCAGATCAAAACTACCCGTGAGCCGTTCTACCAATGCCGCCGCATCAACCGCATCATCACCCATTGCTTCGAGCATTTCTGGCACCGGTTCGGCAACGATATGCGTTATTCCGGACCGCCGCTGATAAATCAGGGTCATGACGTCGAGCGGCTGCACCAACCGCTGGTCAGCGGACTCGGCTTGATAGAGGACAGGGTCAGGTGGCACCATGTGCACGGCCTAACGCAAGGCCGTTAAATTTCAATATGTAGCAGCAGAAACGTCAGCGCGGCATCTGCAGCGAAGCATAACAGGTAAACCCGCTCTGCCCGCTTTGCAGGCGGCGGATGTAGTTCACATAGGCCTCGCTTTGGTTGTAGCTGGTGCCGGGCAGGCTGCGCCCGCGAAGCGCGGCTTTTACCTGCTCGCCCGTAAATTTCTGACCAGTTGCCGGAAACGACCCGGGTGTATCGGGTGTTACCAGCTTGCCATAAGCGTCGATATTCATACCCGTGCCATGCGGCCCGGGTACCGGGATTTGACAGTTGACTATCGAACCCGCCGCCTGCGCCAACGCCGGGCGCACCGAAACCACAGCCGACGCCGCAACCGCGCCCAGCATAAGCGCGCGCCTGCGTGTTGTCGGACCGTTCAGCCCATTTTCTTTAACGCTTCTTTCGTCTGACATATCTATCGCCTAACATATCGTGACGCTTTTTCCAGCCATTGCGCTTGCACCCGACACCGGCGTCTTTATGTGGGACAATATGTGCGGGAAAGCCTAACAGAGGGTTTCAATGAACAGCTGGTTTTCTCCAAGAATATTGACTGCGGTTGCACTTGCTGCGGGTGGGGCGCTGATTGCCGGGCAAATGCCCGGGCCTGTGGAGCGCGTGATGGTGGTTTTGGTGTCGATGCTGGTCGCACTGTTTATCGCAGCCGACCCGCATGATCCGTCGATTCTTATTCCCGAAACCAAGCCAACCCAAATCGATGAGCCCCAATCCATTACCCGCCACCCGCATCTGCAATCCTTTATAGATGCGTCGATAGATGCGATATTGATCGTCGAAAACGCACGCGTGGCGACTGCAAATCAGGCCGCGTTGCAGCTTCTCGGCTCCAACATTATCGGCCAGAATGTACGGATGGCATTCCGCCACGCAGGTGCCATCGAGCGACTGTCCGACCCGGAGGCGCAACATAGCGGCCATCCTATCCGCCTGAGCGGTATCGGCCAGAAAACCCAGTTATGGGACATGCGTATCCAGTCAATTGGCCAGAGCCAGAAACTTGTGCACCTTGCCGACCGCAGTGGCGCTCAGGCGGCAGAAAAAATGCGCGTCGATTTTGTCGCCAATGCCAGCCATGAACTGCTGACGCCGCTGGCTGCGGTAAAGGGCTTCATCGAAACGCTGGATGATCCAGCGGCGGGCGACAACCCGGAAATCCGCGCGCGCTTTCTGGGCATCATGGCGAAAGAAACCGACCGAATGCAGGCGCTGGTCCGCGATCTTATGTCGCTTTCGCGGATCGAAGCTGAAAAATATGATCCACCGCAGTCGCCGGTAGATTTCGCCAGCATCGTCGTTGATACCATCGACCAGCTGCGTAATGGTCAGAAAGACCGGGGCGCAGATATCAGCGTCGATATTACCGACGGGTTGCGCCCCGTTATTGGCGATGCCGGGCAATTGCGGCAATTGGCAAGCAACGTCGTCACCAACGCAATGAAATATGGCCGCCACGGAACGCAGGTTTCCGTAACACTCGCACAGTCGCGTTCAGGTGCGATGGTTGCCTTTGCGGTCGAGGACCATGGTGATGGCATCGCCCCCGAACACCTGCCCCGCCTGACCGAGCGCTTTTACCGGGTTGATTCGGGTCGCAGCCGGTCGGTTGGCGGCACCGGATTGGGATTGTCTTTGGTCAAACATATTGTCGACCGCCATCGGGGCCATCTTGAGATTCGCAGCGTTGTTGGCCAGGGCACCACGGTTTCTGTACTGCTGCCAGTGGCACCTGAAACAGCCATTCAATAATGGCGTCATAAAAGTGTAATGATAGAGTCATTTATTGGCCATCTGCGCCGTCTAATGGCCCTTGAACGCGGAGCCCCCGCGACCACATCATTATGGGGACGATATTCATATGTTGAAGAAACTTTCGCTCGTCGCGGTCAGTGCGCTTGCACTTGCCGCTTGTAACGATCAGGCTAGCACCGGTGGCGCTGCAGGCGGTTCACGCCAGGAAATCCGTATTGTCGGATCATCAACCGTGTTTCCCTTTGCAAAGGCAGCCTCGGAAGCGTTCGCGAAAGCGGACCCTGCGCGCAAATCCCCTGTTCTCGAGTCCACCGGCACTGGTGGCGGGATGGAACAGTTCTGCAAGGGCGTCGGCGCGGACACGCCCGACATCACCAACGCATCGCGTCGTATCAAGAAAAGCGAATTTGAAAATTGCCAGAAAAACGGTGTGAAAGACATTGTCGAAGTCCAGGTCGGTATTGACGGACTCGCGATGGCACAGTCAGTCAAGGGCCAGAAATTCGCTCTGAGTGCGGCCGATGTCTACAAGGCGCTCGCCGCCAACCCGTTCGGCAAGCCGCAGACGGCCAAACTTTGGTCAGACGTAAACCCGTCGCTGCCGAAATTGCCAATTTCGGTATTTGGTCCGCCGACAACATCAGGCACGCGCGATTCTTTCCACGAACTGATCATGGAAGCCGGTTGCAAAACCGACGCAGCGACCAAGGCATTGAAAGATACAGACGAAGACAAATATAAAGCCATCTGCACCGAAATCCGCACTGACGGCGCGTTCAAGGAGCAAGGCGAAAATGACAATCTGATTGTCCAGAAGCTCGACGCGAACCCCGATATGGTTGGTATATTCGGCTATAGCTATTTGGAGGAAAATGCGTCCAAGGTGCATGGCATCGTTATGGATGGCGTGCCCCCGACCATCGCGACCATTTCGGAGGGCACCTATCCCGGTGCGCGCAAGATGTTCATGTACGTCAAAAAAGCGCACATCGACAAGATTCCGGGAATCAAAGATTATATCCTCGAGTTTGTAAATGGCGGCGCAATTGGCGGCTATTTGACCAAAATCGGCATGATTGCTTCGACCGAAGCCGACCGCAACAAGGCGAAGGAAGCAGCGACCAATCTGACGGTTATGGACGGCGCAGATTTGAAATAAATCTGCAACATACAACGCGTCTATGGGCATGGATCGAATCTGTTTCGATCCATGCCCGATATGTTGGGCGAACGGTATCTCGCAAGTGACTGGCCATCAGGCCAAGGGGGCTAGGTTAAGGATATGACTGGAACGGCGCTGCTCTTCCTTGTCCTCGGCTTGGGGCTCATTGGCTGGATAACCGGCCGTGCCCGTGCTGCGGCTTTTGTCCGCGCCGCCAAAGGCGGCCCGCGGGGCCAGGTTAACAGCCTGCCGTCCTATCACGGCTGGTTCGTGGCGGTTTGTGCGGTGATCCCGGCGGTCATCTTCATGCTCATCTGGCAATCAGTGTCGCCCGCTCTGGTCACCAATATGGTGCTTTCCGCGCCGGTCGCCGCCGATCTGCCTCAGGACGGATTTACCCGTGCCGCTGTCTTGTCCGAAGCAAGAGCAATTGCCCAGGGTTTTCAAAATACCGCCTTTCACGCAAAAAGCAGCGCGTTGGCACCACTCTACGGGGAGGCGTTGTCATACTACCGGTGGCTTGGCTTCGCCGGCACATTGCTGCTGTTGTTCGCCGGCGGCGCGTTTGCTTTCTCGCAGGTGAAGCCGGATTTCCGCGCGCGCCACAAGGTCGAACGATTGGTCATGATCGGATTGTTGCTGGCATCGCTGGTAGCAATCCTGACCACCGTCGGCATTTTCGTTTCGCTGATTTTTGAATCGTGGCGTTTCTTCTCGATGGTTTCGCCTTTCGAGTTTTTGTTCGGCACAAGCTGGAACCCGAAAAGCATCGTCACCGCAGGTGCTGACAATGGCTATGGGGCAATCCCGCTTTTCTGGGGAACGATCTTTATTGGCGCCATAATCGCGATGCTGGTCGCAATACCGCTAGGGCTGATGAGCGCAATTTTCCTGACACAATATGCCTCGGCCAAAGTGCGCAGCTGGATGAAGCCAATTCTCGAAATTCTCGCCGGTGTACCGACCGTAGTCTATGGCTATTTTGCCGCACTCACCGTGGCCCCGGCTATACGCGACTTTGCAGTAATGTTGGGCGTCAGTAATGCCGCGTCGGACAATGCTCTGGCTGCCGGTGTGGTCATGGGCATCATGATTATCCCGCTGGTTTCCTCAATGTCAGACGACAGCATAGCGGCCGTTCCCAACGCGATGCGCGACGGTAGCCTTGCGATGGGCGCGACCAAAAGCGAAACCATCAAGAATGTGCTTCTCCCAGCAGCGCTTCCAGGCGTTGTAGGTGGGGTTTTGCTCGCGGTCAGCCGCGCGATCGGCGAGACCATGATCGTGGTGATGGCGGCGGGTTACACCGCAAATCTGACAGCAAACCCGTTCGACACGATCACCACGGTGACGGTCCAGATCGTGGCCTTGCTGACCGGTGACCAGGATTTCGGTAGTCCGCATACATTGGCAGCATTTGCACTCGGCTTGGTGCTGTTTATCACCACTTTTCTTTTGAACTTCGTCGCCTTGCGCTTCGTCAAAAAATACCGGGAAGCATATGAATAGGGCCGCCATCGATCCGATCTCAACCGACTGGAACGGTACCGCGATGCAGAAGCGCATCGCCCGCCGTTATGCCGCCGAGCGCCGGTTCAAGGCTATGGGTTTTGGTGCAGTACTTTTATCTACCGTGTTTCTTGCGTTCTTGCTGTTCGCGATGTTGGGTCAGGGTGTTCGCGGGTTCCAACGGACAGAGGTTGCGCTTGATTTTGATTTCCCCAGCCTGACGTCGGGAGCGACTGCTGCTTCGATCACCGGTGCCGAGGCGAACTCTGTTTTGAATTCGATGGATGTACCAGGCATGGTCGAACTCGCCGTAAGCCAGCAATATGGCGTCGAGGGGGGATCTTTGTTGTCATCGGCGGGGGCGGCAAATGTGCGCGCGATGTTGGTCGCCGATCCCAAGCTTATCACGTCAAAACAGCGGCTTTGGTTGCCCGCCGCCGCCGAAATCGACATCGCGTATAAAGGGGACGGACACGCGGCGGCAGAGAAGACGGTTGCAGCAATGTCGGCCAAGGATGCGCTTCGCACCGGTTTTAACTGGACCTTTCTGACCGGAGCCGATGCAACCGACCCGTCCACCGTGGGCATTTGGGCAGCATTCAAAGGCTCGCTGATGACGATGGCGATCACCTTGTTGCTCGCGTTCCCGGTTGGCGTTTTCGCTGCACTCTATCTCGAGGAATATGCCTCCAAGAACCGGCTGACCGATATGATTGAGGTGTCGATCAATAATCTGGCGGCGGTGCCGTCGATCATCTTCGGCTTGCTTGGCCTGGCGGTATTTTTAAGCCTGTTCGGCATGCCACGCTCGTCTGCCCTGGTTGGCGGCTTGACTCTGGCGCTGATGACCATGCCGGTCATTGTCATTGCTGGCCGTAACGCAGTCAAATCTGTCCCACCGTCAATCCGCGAAGCTGCTTTGGGCATTGGCGCATCACCTGTGCAGGTCGTGTTCCACCACGTCTTGCCGCTGGCACTGCCCGGTATATTGACCGGTACGATTATCGGCATGGCGCGTGCTTTGGGCGAAACTGCACCGTTGCTGATGATCGGAATGCGGGCGTTTATTCCCTCTGCTCCGCAAGGCTTTACCGATGCTGCTACAGCGTTGCCGGTGCAAATCTATTTATGGTCGGACGAGGTCAATCAGGCCTTTGTCGAAAAAACCAGCGCTGCGATTATCGTGCTGCTAATATTCTTGCTGGGGATGAATGGCCTGGCAATTTACCTGCGCAACCGTTTTGAAACGCGCTGGTGACATTATGAACGAAAAGGACCAGAATGTGGTTGAAACCACTGAAAACGCGAAAATATCGACGCGCAATGTCAACGTCTTCTACGGCGAAAAGCAGGCGATCAGCGATGTGTCAATTGATGTCGACAGGGACAATGTCACCGCGTTCATCGGTCCGTCAGGTTGCGGCAAATCGACCTTTTTGCGTTCGCTCAACCGGATGAATGACACCATCACGGGTGCACGGGTGGAAGGCGGTATTTTCCTTGACGGACAAGATATTTATTCGCCGTCGATGGACGTTGTGCAACTGCGCGCGCGTGTCGGCATGGTGTTCCAGAAACCCAATCCGTTCCCCAAATCCATCTATGATAATGTGGCTTACGGGCCGCGTATCCACGGCTTGGCGGCGGGCAAGGCAGAGCTGGACCAGATTGTCGAACGCTCGCTGACCCGCGCGGGGTTGTGGGGCGAGGTAAAGGACCGGCTAAGCGACAGCGGCACAGCGCTTTCCGGCGGGCAGCAGCAACGGCTTTGTATAGCCCGCGCAATCGCCGTCGACCCGGAAGTCATCTTGATGGATGAGCCCTGCTCGGCGCTCGATCCGATTGCGACTGCACGTATTGAGGAATTAATTCATGATTTGCGTGGTAAATATGCTATCATTATTGTTACGCACAACATGCAACAGGCAGCCCGCGTGTCACAACGCACCGCATTTTTCCATCTGGGCCAACTTATTGAATTTGGCGTAACATCCGACATTTTTACCAATCCGATTGAAGAGCGCACCAAGGATTATATCACGGGTCGCTACGGCTAAAGGACGAAGTCAATGACAACCGGCACGAAGCATACCCTCACCGCCTTTGACGATGATATGGATGAAATCCGCGGCATGATTGCGGAGATGGGCGCGCGCGCTGAAAAGGCGGTCATTAACGCGATGAATGCGCTGACCAAAAATGACAAGACTTTGGCGCTCACCACCCGCGCCGAAGACAAAATGATCGACCATCTTGAAACCGAGGTTGAAAAACTGGTCGTCCGCACAATAGCCCTGCGCGCACCGATGGCAGACGATTTGCGGGAATTGGTGGCTGCGCTTAAAATGGCGGCGGTGATCGAACGGATTGGCGATTATGCAAAAAACATCGCAAAAAGAGTCGGCCAACTTGAAAGCACAAAATTCATAGCATCCAACGACCAGTTGCGCCGGATGGGTGATATCGTGATCGAAATGATCCGTACCGCACTGGAAGCCTATGCCAAACACGACATTGATCTGGCGAAAGCGGTTACTGTTCGAGACGATGACGTGGACCAGATTTACAAGGATTTGTTTGTCGATTTCGTTGCGTTCGTAGCCAAAAACCCGACGTTTGCGACCGAAATTGCGCATTTGTTGTTCATCTCCAAAAATCTGGAGCGGATTGGTGATCACAGCACAAACGTCGCCCAGATGATCTACTTCACCGAAACCGGCGAAAATCTGCCGGACGCCTGACGCGAAAGACGAAGCTATGCCCAAGGCACAATTGTTACTGGTTGAAGATGACAGCGCGTTGGCCGAACTGGTGCGCTGGCATTTTGAACGCGAAGAATTCGACGTCCGCCACACCGGCGACGGCGAAGAAGCATTGATCATGGCCCGCGAACGCACCCCCGATCTGGTCTTGCTCGACTGGATGCTGGAAAATCTGTCGGGTATCGAAGTGTGCCGCCAGCTGCGCAAATCGGATGCCACCGCCAATGTACCGATCATCATGCTGACCGCCCGCGGTGAAGAGGATGACCGGATCAGGGGCCTGGAAATCGGCGCCGACGATTATGTCACCAAACCTTTTTCCCCCCGCGAGCTAGTGGCGCGCGCCAAGGCCGTATTACGCCGTGTGCGTCCCGCGCTGGCAGGCGAAGCATTGCGCTTCGGCGATGTTGAAATGGACACCGTGGCGCACAAGGTAAAACGTGGCGGCAAGTCGGTTCCCCTGGGGCCAACCGAATACCGGTTGCTCAAGCACTTTCTGGAATATCCCGGCCATGTCTTTTCGCGTGAGCGGCTGCTGGACAGCGTCTGGGGTCACGACAGCGACATCGAAATCCGTACCGTCGACGTCCATATCCGCCGGTTGCGCAAGGCGCTGAACGAAGGCCTCGGTCGCGACATAATCCGCACCGTGCGCTCGGCTGGATATTCGCTCGATCAGGATGCGGTTTAGAAAGTTATCTGGCCCCGCACGCCCAATACATCGACAGAATAATTGCGATCCGCACCGACGGCAATTGCCGCATCGGTATAATCCAGTCGGGCATAGCTGAGCAACAGTCGCAAATTCTCGATCGGCGTCCAGATGAGCGAGGCCATATAGCCGTCTTGCTTTCCGCCAGTTACGCCTGCGCTGTTGAGGTCGAGATAATCGTACCGGACGTTGACCTGCACCGCGCCAAAACCGCCACTGCCAAGTGGCTTTTTCGGTTTGATAGCGCCAAATGCGCCACCTTTCAGGGGACGGCTGTCCTTGGTCAGAAAGAAACCAACTTCGCCATAGCCACCAAAGAATGTGGGGTCGGCAAAGCCCGGACGGCTGGCGGATAGCCAATGCACCTCAGCAGCGCCGTGGAAACGCCCCGTGACGGCGGCCGCTTCAAGGCCGTATTTCTGTTCTTTATCGACCAGAAGGCTCGGCGTGCCGATGTAACGCGTATCGGTTATGCGCACATATGGGCGCTGGCGGTAGCGCGTGGAGCTTGTCGCAAAATCGTTCATGTCACGCCAATGATAAGCTGCACCCAAATGCAGTTTCAGGTCGCCCATTTTTGGCGACCAATAGGCCCGGAAATCAGCAGAAATAGTGTTGGTCTTCACATCATTCAGCATGATGAGCGGCTCGGTAAAAATGCCGCCATTGATGCCTAAATCGCCTTTTGTATAGCCAGCTGAAATCCCCGTGCGGCGACCATATCCAAAAGCGGTCGAGAAGGCAGCGCGTTCCATGAAGCTGGTGTTGACGTCGCTGGTCATGTCATCAAGCGGCGTGAACGGCTTGTGCTGGCCAGCGGTGACATTCACACCTTTGCCGTCCCAAGCGATATAGGCGTCTACAAACTCAATCGGGTCGGCGCTAAACTCACCCTCGACGCGCGCGGAAAATCCCGACGGCATCTTGATATCAACGCCCAATTGTGTGCGCCGAATGTCGTTGTATCCGCCGACACCCGGCAAACCGGCGGGTCCGTCGATATCGGCGATGTCATATTGCAAACGCCACCGCGGCTTGATCTGCCATTTCGGTTTCGGCTTTTCTGACTTTACCGGCGCAGGTGCTTCATCCGTTGCCTTGGTTTCCGTCGAGGCGGCCTCGCCATCCGCGCCCTCATCGGCCCAGGCTGGAATCGCAACTGTTGCTAACAAGGCGGCACTGGCCAACAGGCGAAAAGATTTCATGTCAGGGTCCTTTGAGGTGTCGAGCGTGATGTCGCCTAGAAAGCATTAGTGTGACCATTCCATGACTTATAAATTTCTGTTTTGTGACATTCCGCAGCGCATTTGCATGACGCTTGCGTAAACCTGAGCGTCATGCCAAGGGCTTCGCTTTAATGCGGCATCGCCGCCTGAAACCAGCTTCAAGGAGATAGCCGATGACCATAAGCTTCCAAGACAAAGTCGCCATTGTGACCGGCGCAGGCGGCGGTTTGGGCAGGGCTTATGCGTTGGAACTGGCCAAACGAGGCGCGAAGGTGGTGGTCAATGATCTGGGCGGCACTCGCGATGGCACCGGTCACAGCGATTCGGCGTTGCAGGTCGTAGAGGAAATTAAGGCGGCAGGCGGCACGGCGATGTCGAACGGCGGTAGCGTCACCGAATATGACCAGATGGTCGAAATGGTTGCCAAAGCCAAAGAGACCTGGGGCGGCGTTCATGTCCTGATTAACAATGCCGGTATATTGCGGGACAAAAGCTTCGCCAAAATGGAACCCGCCGATTTTGATCTGGTATTGAAAGTCCACCTGTCGGGTTCGGCCAATTGTTCCAAGGCAGTGTGGGACTTGATGCGCGAGCAAGCTTATGGCCGCATCCTGATGACGACATCGTCGACCGGTCTGTATGGCAATTTCGGCCAAGCCAATTACGGCGCGGCAAAGCTTGGTCTTGCTGGCCTCGCCAAAACACTTCACCTTGAAGGTGCGAAGTACAATATCCGCGTCAATTCCATCGCACCGGTTGCCGGTACACGGATGACAGCCGACATCTTCCCCGAAGGCCTGTTCGAGCAATTCACACCGGAAAACGTGGTTCCTGCCGCACTCTATCTGGTGAGCGAAGACGCACCGACCAACATGATCATCGGTGCAGGTGGCGGCGGTTATCATGCTGCTTATGTCACCATGACGCCGGGTGTGGCGCTCGCCGCCGACGACCGCAATGTCGAAGGCTTTGCCGCCGCCTGGGACAAAATCATCGACCGTGCGGGCGAAACCGTGCCGCAATCGGGTGCCGAACAGTCGGTGGCGGTGATGAAGGCGTTGCAGGCGCTGGGTTGAGGGCAGACGGCCGGGGCGGCTTATTGGCTGAAACCGGCAGTTATGCTAGCGATCCATTCGGAAGGTCACACTAAAGTCTCACCTGAAACGGGGTTTTTCTTGTAGGAAAGTTGCAGGATAATCTGCCGGTCAGAACCCGTCACAAACTCCGATGCGTGAACTCTCTGCGTTCCTCTGCGCCTCTGCGTGAACAAAATCGGCACAATCTCGAAAATAGCCCAAAGCTGCGAGGTCCAAAGATTTCACGCAGAGGCGCAGAGATCCGCAGAGGGGCGTGAAAACCGGGGCTGCGTACCCGCTGAAACCCGCAGTTATGGACCCTAACCTATTCGAACGGTCACACCAAAGTCTCACCTGAAACGGGGTTTTTCTTGTAGGAAAGTTGCAGGATAATCTGCCGGTCAGAACCCGTCACAAATTCCGATGCGCGAACTCTCTGCGTTCCTCTGCGCCTCTGCGTGAACCAAAATCGGCACAATCTCGAAAACATCCCAAAACTGCGAGGTCCAAAGATTTCACGCAGAGGCGCAGATATCCGCAGAGGGGCGTGAAAACCGGGGCTGCGTACCGGCTGAAACCCGCATTATGGACCCCGACTTATTCGAAAGGTCACACAAAAGTCTCACCTGAAACGGGGTTCTTGCTGTTCGATAAATCCAAAGCTGATTGGTGGCCCTTGCAGCTATCGGGCGGTTAGCGATGTCGGGCATAGGGCTGGCAGATGAAATCCTACATTGCAAGGTAGAAGGTCGACTTCCTTTAATGCTTGCAACGGACACGATTGCAACATTGCATTAAGTGGCAATTTCACCCACCGTGGCGAACATGATTTCGCATACATTCATCGGTACCAACGATTTTGAAAAGTCGTTCACGTTCTACAGTGCAGTTCTGCCGAGTCTTGGCTGGATTTTGAAGTTCAAGGAAAATGAACGCCCGTGGGCCGGTTGGAAACCTGTGAAAAATGAAAGGCCGCTATTCCTCATCGGACGGCCATATGATGGAATGCCCGCATCTTCGGGAAACGGTCATATGAGTGCGCTTTTGGTATCATCGCGGAGCGCCGTTGATTTGGCCTATATGCAAGCTTTGGAACACGGCGGAACTTGCGATGGACCTCCTGCAATAAGGCCAGAGTATCACGCAGACTATTACGGGGCTTACGTCTTGGATCCAGATGGAAACAAGCTGTGCGTGTGCTGTCACATTTCAGAATAAGCGAATCTGCCGCGCTGGCCTCTCAAGCCCAATGTCCTAAAAGGCCCAAAGCACGACGTCGCAATTCAGGATTTGAAACGCTCCGGTACCGCGAACGTACGGGGATCGAACCCTGATATTTTACCGAAATGATATCTACGGCTACATCCGCGCGCCTAAGCCTATCCCGCCACCAACTTCATCAACTTGCGCTCGACCGGTGCCAATATCGGCCCCAGATCATGCCCGCGCTTGAGCACCGCGCCGCCTTCGCCGACCAGTGCCCACATGCCTTGTTTCAGCCGCAAATCGGGGCGCTTCTCGATACGATATTCCGGCCGTTCGGTTGTCCTGCGAAAGGCACTGAACACCGCAGCATCCCGCCCCAGATCAATGGCATAATCGCGCCAGTTACCGGCCGCGACCATGCGGCCATAAAGATTGAGGATCTGAGTTAATTCGGGTCGGTCAAAACCGACCTGACGCAGCCGCAGTGGCGACGGGAATGGGGTGATAATTGCGCTCAAGCGCTTTTGCTTCCCTTACTGCTCTTGCGCCGCGCAGGCGTTACATCGGCAGCGGCATCACGCTCGGCCATCAGCTCGCTGACTTTCTTACGCAGCGTTTCGACCTCGCATTGCAATATTTCAAGGCTCTGCGTCGCAGGGTCGAACATTTCGCGACACGGTGTACCATAAGGCATGAAATCGCGGGCATAGGTTTCGGCCTTGACCAGCGTGGACCGTGCTTTCTGCCCGACCATTGTGGCACCTGCGGGCACATCGTCGGTTACCACTGCCGCCGCACCGATACGTGCGCGTTCGCCAACGGTGATCGGGCCCAATATCTGCGCGCCCGAACCAATTATGGCATTGTCCATAATCGTCGGATGCCGCTTTCCAGCTTCACCATTGGTCGGGTTGGTACCGCCCAGGGTCACACATTGGTACATCGTGACATTATCGCCAATTTCGGCAGTTTCGCCGATCACAACAAAGCCGTGATCGATAAAGAAATTGCTGCCGATCTTTGCACCGGGATGAATATCGATTGCGGTCAACAGCCGCGCAAAATGATTGACGAAGCGGGCGAGGAAAAACATCTGGCCGCGATACAGCCAATGGGCGATCCGGTGGAGTGCGACCGCGAGGACGCCGGGATAAAGCAAAACCTCCCACCGCGAACGGGGTGCGGGATCGCGCGCCTTGATCGAGTCGAGATATTCAACAAGATTGGAAATAAACATCTGTGGGCCCTGCTTTCCGCCTCGAGGGGCTTATGCTGTTAGGCCTAAACTAAGCGATATGTTCCACGATTTCCAGAGGCAGGCGGGTTTTGGGCCAAAAAATGCTGGATAAAATCGCCAAAAACGATCATTGTTGTCAAATAGATTTGCGAGATCGATTTATGAGCACCTATTTGCCCACGTTGAAGCAACTCCAATATCTGGTCGCGCTTGAAGAACATGGCCATTTTGGCAAGGCGGCGGAAGCCACTTTCGTCACCCAGTCGACATTGTCAGCAGGTATCCGCGAACTAGAATCGCTGCTCGGGCTGATGCTGGTCGAACGTACCCGCCGCGTGGTGCGGTTCACGCCTTTGGGGAATAAGATGGTGGCAAAAGCGCACCGGATATTGCGCGAAGCCGAGGAGCTGGCCGAAATGGCACGCTCCGCTGGAAAACCTTTGGCGGACGAGCTGCGGATGAGCGTCATCCCGACCATCGCGCCGTTCCTGCTGCCCAAGCTGCTGCCCGCGCTGCGCAAACAATATCCTGACCTGAAGCTCTATCTGCGTGAAGAAGCCAGCGCCGCCGCCTGTGAGGCGCTCCACCACGGGCAGGTCGATTGCGTCCTGCTCGCGTTACCCTTTGCTGCGGGCGATGTCGAAAAGGCGCATTTGTTTGACGACGGCCTCTATGTCGCCTTCCCCAAGGACGACCCGCGCGATCCGCCCGACAGCATCAAGCCCGAGCTGATTGACGAGTCGAAGCTGCTGCTTCTGGTTGATGGCCATTGCCTGAAAGATCACGCGCTTGCCGCCTGCAACCGCCCTGAACTGCGCGCATCGGCAACGATGATCGGGACTTCACTGCACACGCTGGTGCAGATGGTGGATAATGGTTTGGGCCTGACGCTGATCCCGGAAATGGCCGTAACCGCAGGACTATTAAACGGCACCGACGTTCAGGCCCGCCCGCTTAACGCCGAACATGCCTCTCGCGAAATCGCGCTCATATGGCGCACCAACAGCCCGCGCCGTGAAGAGTTCGAAATGCTGGCGACGGCGCTAAGGGCGCTCAACCGGATTTAGGGCCTAGGTGGTGTTGACATTCACGGACCAATTTCACGTTTCCCATACTCGTCATTCCCGCGAAGGCGGGAATCCATCCCCTAACCGATGGGTTACTGAGCAGCGGCGCGTTATACCTGCCGCTCAGGGGATGGATTCCCGCCTTCGCGGGAATGACGAAGTTATTATATTTCATATAGGTAAGATCTGACTGTCAACATCACGTAGACCCTATTCCCATCGCTCCGCGCGCGCATCATCGCTGGCCTTCGCTTCGACCCATTCGGCGGAACCATCAACATGGTACTCTTTCTTCCAGAAAGGGGCATCGGTTTTCAGCCGGTCGATGAGATAGGCACAGGCCTCCAACGCTGCGGCGCGGTGGCTGGCGGCGGTCCCGACCAGAACAACCCCCTCGCCCACTGCAACCCGTCCGACGCGGTGGATGAGGACGCAGCCGAGAAGCGACCAACGGGTAACCGCTTCATGCACCAGCGCCTCAAGGCTGGCCTTGGTCATCGCGGGGTAATGTTCGAGTTCGATAGCGGTCACGCCGCCGTCATCGCGGGCGATGCCGGTGAAGCTGGCAACTGCACCGCCGCCCAAAGCGGAAAGCGGGGCCAACGCCGCTGCGCTGTCAAACGGGGTTTCGATTACATCAACGCGGATCATCCGCCAGTCACCGGTGGGAATATGGCCAGTTCCCCCGCTCCCGCAATCGCAGCGTCTTTTCCTACCATTTGCTGGTCGAGTGCAAAGCGGAGCTTGTCACGGGTTGCAAAAGCAGCGGCGTAGTTGGTCCCTTGGCTTGCCAGCCAGTCAAGGCAATCGACCACGGTCATGACGTCCGCAGGGAAGATTCGTTCTTCGCCATCGAAGCCAATCGCCTCCCGCACCCGCGCAAAATACACCAGCTGCATCGCCTTAATCCATGTGCTTCAGGCCGACGCGCAAATAGTCCCAGCCGGTCAGCATGGTGAGCGCCGCTGCGACCCAAAGGAGCGCCAACGCGGCCTGCTTAAGCAAAACCCATTCAGGCAGCGCCCCTGCCAATATGACCCCGCCGAGCGCGACCAATTGAAACGTTGTCTTCCATTTCGCCAGCGCCGACACCGGCACCGAAATTTGCAGCCCCGCCAGAAATTCCCGCAGGCCCGATACAATGATTTCGCGCAGCAATATTATCAGCGCCGCGATCACATGCCAGCCATCGACATCGCGGGTGAATACCACCATCAGGATGACGGCGGCGACCATGATCTTGTCGGCAATCGGGTCGAGAAATATACCCAGCCGCGACACCGCCCCCTGCGCCCGCGCCAGATAGCCGTCGAAATAGTCGGTGATGCCCATCAGGCAATAGAGCGCAAAAGCCAACGCATAATCCAGCGGCATCGGCTGCATTCCAGTTGGTTTGGCGCTGGGCCACATCAGGAAGACCAGGATGGGCACCGCGAAGATCCGCGAGAGGGTCAGAATATTGGGCAGACTTAGCATCAGCCTTCGATAGCGTCATCCAATAGCAAAATCACGCGGCTATTTCGCTTATCGAGAAAAGCGCTTTGCCTCGTTAGACGAGGCGTCTAAGGCGGCGAAAACGGCGAAGAGGGTTCCCAAAATTATGTCGACTTCATTGTCGTTGCTGAACAAGCGACGTTTCCTGCCGCTGTTCGTCACCCAGTTGCTTGGCGCGTTTAACGACAATCTGTTCAAGAACGCGATGGTTCTGTTTGTTGTTTATGGCATCTACGACAATGAAGCGACCGAAACGCTTTTCAGCGCGGTCGCCACGGCGGTTTTCATCTTGCCGTTTTTCCTGTTTTCGGCGCTGGCGGGCCAGCTTGCCGATACCCGGGACAAGGCCCGGATTATCCGCATCGTCAAATTCTGCGAAATCATCATCATGCTGGTGGGTGCTATCGGGCTTCTGTTTGCCTGGATGGGCTATGCCATAACGCCCGTCGCAATCCCGCTGATGATGATCGCACTGTTTGCAATGGGGGTACATTCGACATTTTTCGGCCCGATCAAATATGCCATTCTGCCGCAGCATCTTTATCGGGATGAAGTGCTGGGCGGCACCGGTCTGGTTGAGGCCGGAACCTATATCGCGATATTGGTCGGCACAATTCTGGCCGGGATCATCCCCGTTGAATGGGCTGCAGCGGGTGTCGTGGTAACCGCAGGGATCGGTTATATGTCAGGGCGTCAGGTGCCACCTGCACCGCCGGAACATCTCGAGACTGGCATTGACTGGCACGTCATCCGGTCATCGATTACGTTGGTGAAGAGTACGATGCACATCAAGAAACTCTTCCTGGCCATCGCCTCGATAAGTTTCTTCTGGACCATTGGCGCGGTACTGTTCATCCAGTTCCCGCCGCTGGCGAAAAACATATTGGGTGCCGATAAAGAAGTGGCGAGCCTGTTTCTGGCAATTTTCTCGATTGGCATCGCCATCGGCTCGGTTGCTATCAACCGCCTGCTCAAGGGGCAAGTGTCGGCACGGTTTGCGCCTGCCAGCGTTATTGTGATGGGGCTTTTCGTTGTGGCGTTCCACATCGTTTGCCGGAACTGGGTGCTCAACCACAATGGCGAATTATACAATATTGGTGAATTTGTAGCGCATCCTGGGGCGGTACCCTTGCTGCTGTCGCTGTTGGGCATTGCCGTTGCCGGGGGGATGTTTGTGGTCCCGCTTTACGCGTTTTTGACAACAACCGTGCCAAGGGACCAGACCGCGCGCACGGTTGCTGCCAACAACATCGTCAATTCGGGGGCAATGGTGATCGGGTCGTTGATCGCGCTCGGACTCAGCTTTGCGGGCATGAGTGTCGTCAACCAATTGCTGTTGGGTGCGGGAATGTGCCTGATATCCGCTTGGCTCGCACAGCAATTGCACAAAGCTTGCGACTAGAGCATGATGCGGCTTATTTGAATCGCATCATGCTCTGTATCTATTTGTGGTCGCGTGATTTTAAGCGAATAACCGGTTCCCACTTATTCGCTTCACGCTCTAGGGCCGAAGATCGGGGCCTGCGACTGAACTCAGTAAATAAAGCTGGTTATCGCAACGAAGAAGGCGCCGAAGCTGAGCACGAACAAATGCGTGTCCTCCTGCTTCCACCAGCGCACCGGCTTGGGTGCTACCAGCGTCATATCAAGGACCGGCGGCGGCAGCATCCGGCGGAACGGATGGCCTGCGGCTTCATTGCGACATACGAGTTTGCGTTTCAACATGGGCTGAGTTAACGATTTGTTAGGCACAATGACCAGCCTTAAAAATGGTTAACTTTCACAGGGAAAACCACTGTCCCGATGTGTGACATTTGCGAATGTCGCATAAACCATTTTGGCAGCGAATGCCGCGAGGGACGGTTCTGGGACAGAATATGCAGTTGGGACAAAACAGCGCTGGAACCGGCGGCACTGCTCTGGGCTGCGGCTCATGCTCGTCTTTCGGACATGATGCAAATGAGCTGTGTTGGTGCCCAGGCCGGACTCGAACCGGCACTTCTTTCGAAACAGGATTTTGAGTGGAGCGAGGCTTGCGTATTGTATTGATATAGAACAGTTATTGTTCGGTCAAGTGCAAAGTGTGTAAGGTTTTGTGTAAGTTTTGGGTTGTTAAGGCTACCCCAACACGCTTGACGGGTCTGAAGCACTATTTTATCGGGCCTCCGTTTGATACTCAAATGCTGATGCCATGCGCGCGATGTCGCGGCCGGATAGCCCGTGGATCGAGGCACAAATGCGCCACTGCGCAACGGCGGTTTGGACCTCGCCAATAATTTCCTTCGCTGCTGGAAGCCTCAATCCGCATTGCCGCACTACGCAGAGCGCGACTTCGAGCGAAGCAGTATCGTCTGCCTCATCGATAGCGAGGCTCAGGATGCGTGCTTTCACGTCCAATGGCGTTGGGTTCATGTCATAGGCCGGTGACAAGCGCCAACCGCCTGCACCGCCGAACAGGAAACCGTGATTGCGAAGATGGTCGTCGGTGTTGGAAATCAGGATATTGAACACAATGCGTCGCCAGAGCTGTGCACAGTCCCGCTCGGGCTGCGAGCCGAACTGTCGCAGCGCGTCGACGATCTCCAAATAGCTGTGATTCTCGTCGTCAGCAGCACCCAGCATCGACATGGCAGACAGAAAAGGAATGCGCGTGTCCCCGTCGCGGTCGAACCGACGCAGCAATAAGGCGGTGCGGTCAGCCACCTGCTCCAACCGCCATGTCGGCACCTCAATGCCAGCACGAAGGGCGAGGTCGAGTGCCACCGCTTCCCATTGTATGACGGGATAGCTGTCATCGGTTTGCGGGAACATGGCGATGGAGAGTTGACCTTGAAGATCAAGCACAGAAGCCTTGGCGCGCGCACCGCCCAGCGATGACCCCGGCGCAAGAATAAGCCGCAGATCATCGTCGTCTCCGTCAGCGGCGACGCGCATGGCGGCATTTAACAGTTCACCCAAGCGAATGAGCGGCGGCACATTCGCGCCATCACCACTCGCCAGAAACGGGCCGTCAGGCGTTTCCTTGAACCGGAGCGCTCCTTGGCGGGCAATGTCACTGACGCCCAACAAGAAATCGACTTCGCCCAAGCTGCGCGGCGCTCGCACTTCCGCCCCTGCACGCCGGCGCTCGTCACGTTGTATAAGGTTACGACCCCAGCGATCGGGTGCGGAATCGCCAAATGCACCGAACAGGGCGCCCCCTGCGGCGTATGCTGCGGACCACCGCCAAGCATCAAGGCCGGTTCCAGCGCGAAGCGCGCCGGATTGGCAAGCCAGCCACCGTCGTATTCGAAAGTGGCACTTTCCCGGTTGCAGACATAGCGTCGGTTGAAAGCACAACGCCGAAAATTGCGAAATGTGACATTCCGGCTGTGCGTGAACAGCTGCTTTTAGGATAATACGGAAAGTCTGGTTCCTGGCACGGTTGGATTGAAGCCGACCTTCGTTCAGGATTGACACGCCTTCGGTATCATGGGTCCAGGCCCAATTTTTCCAGATTGCGGCGGTTGAACAGCGCTCCGAGGTCACCTGTCTGAACCCGTATCTGTGCTGACTGACCCCAACTATCTGCACTGTGAGACAACAAGTTGGGTCCTGTTACGCAACCGTGCGGGCAAACCCATGTTAAATACACCACGGGCTAATGGATGCAGCTCAGCGGGTCACGCGCCTCTGTCCACTCTACAAGCCTCTGGATGAATAAGGAACCCAAATGAGCGTTAGCAGTCTGCCCAGATCCGTCGAGACCCTCTCCAGCGGAGCAGGCGATGGCTATCTCCTGCAGAGCGAGTCCAATCTCGCCAAGGCGGTGACTTACGCAATCGAGCGCGGTGTCGCGCTGGGTGCCAGCGGAGCGATCGCTCGCGTAAGCGAGGGGGGCGGGATCAGCGTCACCGTCGCCAGAGGCAAAGTAGAAAATGCCGTTCGCGACGGAAATCAGAGCCTTCAGATCACGGTGTTCGAAAACGGTCGCACCGGCGTGGCTTCGAGCGAGTCGCTCAGCCGCACCGCGATCGATCGTGTTGTGGAGCAGGCGATCAGCATGTCCCGCCAGCTTGAGCCGGATCCGGAGGCAGGCCTGGCGGATCGCGACGCCCTGGCGTGGACTACGCCGGGCGTTCCACTTTTCGCACCGTCGAGCCAGACCGCCGAGGAGTTGACCAACGCGGCCTTGGCGATCGAGGAGGCTGTGATCTCGACGCTGACTGCTGACGCGGTCCGGGTGTCGGAAGCCGGCGCGACAAGCCAGGATATGCGGTTTGCGCTCGCGACGAGCCAAGGATTCTGCCGTACGGGGAGCAGCTCGGTTCAGCACCGCTGGTGCCAGACAATCGCCCAGCGTGGCAACGAGATGAAACAAGGCAACTGGTCGTCGACCGACCGCCAGCACGAAGGGCTGGAGCCTGACGATAGCATCGGTCGTCGCGCTGCCGAGCAGGCATTGGGCATGCTCGGTGCCGAAGGTCTTGCCACGCGCCGTGTTCCGGTGCTGGTCGATTCGACGGTTGCTTCGAGCCTTGTGCGGAATATATGCGCGCAGCTGACTGGCTCTTCACAGTTCCAGCGGATGACGTTCCTGCCAGATGCTATGGGCCAAGTGATCGCCGCTCCGCACTTGACGATCGCCGAAGATCCCTTCGAGCCTTTTGGCTTGGCGAGCACGACTTTCGATGATGAAGGTGTCGCTGGTGAACGCCGTGATATTGTTCGCGAGGGAGTCGTCACCGGGCTGTTCCTGGACACGCGCATGGCGCGCAAGCTTCGTCGAATTTCGAGCGGCAACGCTGGCGGAATGCGAAATCTCTCTCTCATTAGCAGTAATACCGAGTCTGGAGACGATCTTGGCACCATGTTGCGCAAGATGGGCACAGGCTTGTGGCTGACCCGCTTCATGGGCGGCAACTCCAACGCTGCAACCGGGGTCTATTCCCAGGCCGTGGGCGGCTTCTGGGTCGAGAACGGTCAGGTCGTGAGGCCTGTCCAGGGTTTTACGGTCGCCGGCAATCTCCAGGAAATGTTCAAATCCATCGTCGCGATTGGCGCCGACGTTCACCGGGCAGGCGCGATCAGGGTCGGTTCGATCCTCCTGCCCGACATGCAGATCGCCGGTCGATGATTACCTCCCCTTCATTGAAAGAACTGAGCCCGATGTCACTGACTGCCACCGATCGTCTGGCACACGCGCAAGACCAGCTTCTCGCGGCCAACGCCCTCGACATCAACAAGCTGCAGAACGGTCTCTCCGGCCTTTGGGCGCGCGGCGGCGACTATGGCGATCTCTATTTCGAGATGACAACGCGCGACACCTGGGCGCTAGAGCGGGGCAAGGTGGCGCGCGCCGCCTTCGCAATCTCGCAAGGCATCGGCGCCCGGGCTGTGACCGGTGATAACACGGCTTTTGCCTATTCCAGCGATATCAGTGGCAAGGCCATCGATGCCATCACCGCTGCTGCGCGCGCCATGCAGTCTCATGGCCAGGATGCGGCGGAAACCGGGCGCGGCGTCGAAATCAAGGGGGTCGGCCGGGATTCGCAAGCCTATTCGACGATGGAAGCGGCCGGCGGCATGGACACGATCGAAAAGGTCGCGCTCCTGCGAAAGCTGGATGACATGGCCCGTGCAATCGATCCTCGCATCACCGAGGTCAACGCCCAGCTGGCCGTCGAGGACTCGACGATCCTGGTCGGCGCGACCGACGGTACGCTCGCTGGCGATATTCGCCCGCAGGTCCGCATTAGCATTTCGGTTGTGGCGGAAGGTAACACCAAGCGCTCTTCCGGCTCCGCTGGCGACGGCGGCCGCTTTACGCTGGGCGAATTCAACGAAGGTCGCCTGGAAAAGCTGGTCCGCAAAGCCACCTCGGTAGCACTGACGAATCTTGAGGCCATCCCTTCTCCAGCCGGCGAAATGACGGTGGTGCTGGGCAACGGCTTCCCCGGCGTTCTCCTGCACGAGGCCGTCGGTCATGGGCTGGAGGGTGACTTCCATCGCAAGCGGGAATCTGTCTTCAACGGCATGATCGGTGAACGGATCGCCGCTCCTGGAGTCACTGTCGTCGACGACGCAACCGTGCCCGATGCGCGCGGCTCGTTGAATGTCGACGATGAAGGGGTCGTGGGTCAGCGCACCGTGCTGATTGACGATGGCCGCCTCGTCGGTCTGATGCAGGACAAGATCAGCGCTCGGATCATGAACGACAAGTTGACCGGAAACGGCCGTCGCCAGTCCTACGCAGACTTACCGATGACCCGGATGACCAACACCTTTCTTGAGCGCGGACCATATGATCCAGAGGAGATTATCGCGTCGGTCAAGAACGGCATCTATGCCGTGGAGTTCAGCGGGGGCACGGTCGACATCACATCGGGCCAGTTCAACTTCTCGGCCGAAAAGGCCTTTCTCATTGAGGATGGCAAGGTAACCGCCCCGATCGAGGGCGCCACCCTGATCGGTGTCGGCAACGAAGCCCTCAAGCACATTTCGATGATCGGCAACGATCTTGAGCTGGGCATCGGTTTCTGCGGCAAGAATGGCCAGACCGTACCCGTGTGCGTGGGACAACCGACGATTCGCATGGACCAGGTCGTGGTCGGCGGCGCGGGAGCATGACGATGCGAAACTCGCGAATTCCTTCAACCCCGCGCCATAGCCGGGTTCTCATCATCGGATCGGGACCAGCCGGCTACACTGCCGCGATCTACGCCTCGCGCAGCGCGCTCAGCCCGGTGTTGATCGAAGGGCTGCAACCCGGCGGCCAGCTGACGATCACCACGGATGTCGAGAACTGGCCGGGTGACGCCAGCGTACAGGGACCAGATCTCATGGCGCGCATGGGCGACCATGCGCGCCAGTTGGGCGCGGGCATCGTCTCCGACTATATCGTCGAGGTTGATCTGTCGAAGCGTCCCTTCGAGGCGACTGGAGACATGGGCGACCTCTACACCGCCGACAGCGTGATCATTGCGACCGGCGCCAACGCGCGCTGGCTCGGTCTGGAAAGCGAAACCCGGTATAGGGGGCAAGGCGTCTCGGCCTGCGCCACCTGCGACGGTTATTTCTTCCGGAACAAGGTCTGTGCGGTGGTCGGCGGGGGAAACACCGCAGTCGAAGACGCCCTTCACCTGGCCAATTTCGCCAGCGAGGTTTACCTGATCCATCGTCGCGACACGTTACGCGCCGATAAGACCAACCAGGCACGCCTGTTCGCTAACCCGAAGGTCAAGACCATCTGGAACGCCGAAGTCGCAGAGGTGCTCGGAGATGCCGGCAAGGTAACCGGCGTCCAGCTTAATCACCCAGTGACCGGCGAGCAATCCACCCTCGCTGTAGACGGTCTCTTCATCGCGATCGGTCATGATCCGGCGACCAGTCTGTTCAAGGACAAGCTCGCGATGGACCAGGAGGGCTACATCCTGGTCACGCCGGGCTCGACTGCCACCAGCCTGCCGGGAGTATTTGCGGCCGGCGACGTGCAGGACAAGCATTTCCGTCAGGCGGTGGTGTCGGCCGGCATGGGATGCATGGCGGCGTTGGAAGCCGAGCATTACCTCATCGATGAAGCTGCCCTGATCAAAAAAGTCTCGCCCAAAGGTGTCGCCCCGCAACCCGACGCCGTACACATTGGCGGCTGAACAAAAGGAACACTCAATGTCTAATCTCAAGAATGTCACGACCGAAACCTTCGAGGCCGAAGTTCTCAAGTCAAATATTCCAGTTCTGGTCGATTTTCACGCCGTCTGGTGTGGCCCGTGCAAGGCATCGGCCCCGGCTCTGGAGGATGCCGCGCGCGAGTTCGAGGGCGAGATCGCATTCGTCAAGGTCGACATTGACCAGGAACCGACGCTTGCCAAAGCCTACGACGTCCAAGGTGTGCCGACTTTCATTGTCATGAAGGATGGCCAGCCGGTTGAACGCTTCCAAGGCATGGTGTCGCGCGGCAAACTTGCGGCGGTTCTGGACCCGTTTGCTGGAGCCGGTCAATGAGCGCTTACCGCGCCTTTGGCGATGAGACCAAGCGACAGGCCTTGATCGCCGATATCCGCGACAAGGGCCCGATCTACATGGCGTGGCTCACGCACGCTTCGATCGAGGGTGATATCTCTTTCGTCTCTCAAGACTTTGGTCTTCACCCTGCTCTTGCGCGACTGTTGCCGGCGCTCGGGGCCTTCGGCGAAGCGGAGGATGCGTTTCCATTTTACGAGGCATTGCTCAACGCCATTCCCGTTGGTGCGGAAACGGGTGGTCTGGCGCGCGAGGCTTTGCTTCTGGCATGGAGCGATCCGTTTTACGGTCGTTCGAAAGTCGTTAAGCACGGGCATATCCACGACGCGTGCGAAGAAGTGATCGCTCTGGTGGTGCAGTCGATCGACGCGCCAGTCGACAAAAAAGCGTGGCGCGCCGCGCGTGCAAAACTCGCGAGTGTGGGTAGCGACGACGCGAGCGCTGAAAAGGCGGTTGATCTGGTAATGTCTCTCGCCTGGGATCTCGAGCAGGCCCCCGGTGCTGCACATGACGTGATGACTGCCTGGACGTATGGGGTCAACGACGAAGCGGACGCATCGGATGAGGATTGCTTTAACGCGGAGGAGAGCGCTACCTTCGAAACAGAGATGAACAAGATCAACGAAGAAGCGATGGAGGTGCTGTCGCAAAAGCAGTCGATCGAAAGCGTCAACGTCGAAGACTTCCTGGCCGAAGTTGAGAAAATCTGGGCGGCGGATCCCGCGAGAAACGCCCTCAGCGTTCGATCGATAGCACGGCGTGAGCGCTCGAACGCCAAGATGGCGGCGTGGCGAGCGGCTATTCAGCGGCGCGTTCTCCAAATCGCCGACGCATCGCTCTCGGCCAGATCGCTCGAACGGTCGCGGGTCTGATGGCAGCAACTCTCGCGCAAATCGCCTCAATTTTCCCCGCCAATCCGGTTCGCGGATTGCGCGGTGGAGACGGCTGGCAGGCCGAGAGTGTTTTGCGTGATATTGCGATCATCCATCACCTTTCCAGCGGCGCCTTCGCCTTCTCGCTGGAAGGGGCCACCACTTTCGACGGCCCCGGATTTTGTGCGCACATCATCTTCGTGCGCTCGGGCGGGCTGAGTTTTGGTCAGGCGGGTCACAGCCGGACGTTGTCGGCCGGGGACATCTTTGTGGCCTGCGCCTGGCAACCGACGACACTGGAGGGATCGGACAATCTGGACGCATTGATCATCGCCCTGCCGGCATGGTGGTCAATACCGCGGTTCCTGGACGGATTCCTGATCCTGCCCGACCTCTATGTCAGCAAGGACTATTTCGCCGCCTCGATCATCGCGGATCTGGCCCGGGCCCTGTTCGACCTGACGACCGGCGACGACACCGTCGCGTCCCAGGGACTGACCATGATCGCCGACCTTATGCGCACGGCCCTGGCCGCCTGCGTAGATGCGGAAAAGACCTTGCCGCGCTGGCAGGGGCGCATGGGCGCCATACTCGAGTTCATGATTCGGAATCTCGATACGCCCGGGCTCTCGGCGCAAGATGCAGCAACTAGTCTCAAATGCTCTATTCGGACGATCTACAAGAGTTGCGCTGCCTATGACACGAGCTTCAGCGCGTTTCTCAAGGAGATCAGACTGGTCACCGCGCAATACCAGATCATGGGAACCAACGATCGCATATCGGAAATCGCTTACGGCCTGGGATTTTCCAGCCTTTCCCACTTCTCCCATCAATTCCGTGCTCGCTTTGGGGTTGCTGCAAAGACGATGAGGCAGGACCGCAGTGCGCGGGTTTTGCGCTGAGATTACGGTGTCGCACGCGCCTTTCCGATGGGTAAAACGGCCGTCCGGGATTACGCCCGCCCCGGCGCGGGTGGCCCGGCAGGCTCCGCTGCTCCCCGGATTCCGCACTTACGGCTGGGCAATCGAGACATGATGCGTGTCAAAAACGAAAGAGCATTGTGGCTTGCGCAACACATCCTGCCGCTGGAACCGAGCCTTCGGGTGTGGTTGGCACGGCGCAGGGTGGTGGGGCTCGACGTCGACGATATCGTGCAGGAGGCCTATGCAAGGCTGGCGGCCATCGACAGCGTCGAAGGCGTGCGCTATCCGCGGGCCTATCTCCTGCAAACGGCGTACTCCATCATCTGCACGCATCTGAGGCGCTCGCAGGTCGTATCAATTCGCGCCGTGGACGACGCGGAACTGTCGCGCTTTGAGTGTCAGGAGGCATCGCCCGAGCGGAGGGCTTCCGATCGCGACGAACTGCATCGTATCGGCGAGATCATCGCGCGTTTTCCGAAGCAGGTTGCTATGGTTTTCATGCTCAGGCGTGTCGAGGGACTGTCTCAACGCGACACCGCCCAACGCATGAACGTTTCTGAAAGCACCGTGGAAAAACACATGGCAAAAGGCATCCGCCTGTTTATGGATGCAATTGCCCGTTCCGGAATATCGGCGCGTGGCGCGTCTAAAGCACGCAATGCAAATATCACTGGATCAGATGGCCAATCGCGAAAGCAGTGCCCGGATTAACGATGCGGCAGCTTTATGGGCCGCCCGTATCGATGCGCGCGCTCTGTCTCCGGAAGAGGAAATCGAACTCGACGCATGGCTTTCGACGGATGTGCGTCGCCAGGGAGCCTTTGCGCGGGCGCGCGCGATATCGATCTATATGGCGCAGTTGCAAGCGCAAGGGCGAGATTTCCAGGGTGACCGCAGTGGCGAGTGATTGGCGTTTTCGCGTCCGTTAACCTTGGCAGCGCGCGGGGCACCCCTTCGTCGTCACACATCGTCTGCCAAACCTTGGGAGATGTCACGCAGGCGTGCCGCCGTGCCGGCTGGAAAAAAAGATGCGGATCAGGTGCGGGAAACACATGGGTCATGCGTCTCCCGTTTGTATTTCTTCGAACCTCTCGTTTGAAGGGAGAGTTTTGCATCTGATTTTTCTGGGGGGATGCATGCTCGCGCGTCTTGCGAGTGAATTTGACACCCCTCACCACGTGCCCAGCAGGAGTTCCAATGTCACTTCGAGCGTTTCTTGGCGATCCGGCCCTACGGACTGAGACGCTCAAGCGCGTTCGGGAACGATGGGAAGCGCGACAAGTCATTCCGATGTTATTTCTGAAATGGTCAGCCAACAATCAGTTTGCCTCGCTGGCCGGGACGATCGCCGAAACGCAAGATCCCGAAACATTCGTTGCCAGAACAGGGATACCACTCGAACTTGCGCTTCTGTGCGAGACCTTGATCAGCGAAGGGATCTCATTCTTGGACGATGAGAATGCACCGTTTGGTTTCGTTATGCGCGGCGATAACATGATATGGTCATTCGGGACTGAGTGGCTGGAGGCCATTGCCGCCGACGACGATGTGAGCGATGTCGTCGCGCGCTTTCTGCCATCTTTTCTGGCGCGAATTTTATCCGATGATTTTCCCTTGTCGGGCCATATTGGCCCAGAAGTACGCGCCGCAGCTCAGGAGATCGTGAACCTGTGGTCGCGCGAACTGCGCGGCGAAATTGTTTCACGGCAAGAGTGGCGAACCGTGCGTGCCAGCGCACTACGGGCCTCCGATACTAGCGGCGATGCCGAGGGATATCCGGTAGCGGAACTCGTCGAATCGCTGCCGTGGCCGCTGGCAGGCATCGTGACGGAGATTCCCGCCATCTGCCAAAAATTCCTGCATTCGTACCTGCAGGTCCTGGCGGCACCTTTTCTTCCGGAGCAGGATCAGGTTGATCGGATCGCGTGCCTGGTTGGGGCACGGGAAATGAGCCGCGCTCGCAGCGACGCGCGGTTCGCCAACGCCTCCGACGAGGATATCCTCGATCATTTTCCTCAACTAAAACGCGCAATGCTTGCGACGGGTCAGCCGGAGGCGGTGTCCCGGATGGAAGCGGCCAAACAACGCGCTCGACCGCTGACAGCTCCATTTCTGCGCGAGCAGATGGACAGCCTTCTTACTCTCTTGCGACGGACGTCGGATTGACTAGCTTCGACACCCTGCGTTCTTCCTGCACCCTACATGCCACCTCCAGCTGAGACTGTACGCCCTATGACCGACACCTATGTGACCGATCCATCCGCCGAAGACGCTGCCCGAAGGGAGCAGCCGCCGGAGGTTCTCCCCGGCACGGTCTGGCTCCATGTGAAATATGGCGCCAGCATGATCTGGCGATACATCAAGGCCGACCCCGTGCTTGGTACGCTCCTGATCGCGTACCAATTCGTTCAGAGCACTGCGACCGTGGCGGTCCTCTTGAAAATGCAGCTCGGTTTTGCAGGCATCGTCAGCGCGCTTGCCGCCAAGAATGGTGCGGTGATCCCGGGCTTTGTATCGGAAATTCTGCTCTACAGCGCAGCTTTGGCAATCCTTGGCATGATCGGCGTGTGGACGCGCCTGGCCCTTCGTATCCGGATGCGCAGGGTGCTTACGATACGGCTCCTTGATCGCTGGATGGAAGACAACCGGTTTTTCCATCTCGAGCGGCGTACCGAAATCGACTATCCCGAACAGCGTATCCAGGAAGATGTCTTTACATATGTAGAGAAGGTTACCGTGATCGGCGTGTCTGTCGTCGCGTCAGTGTTCGGCGTTTTCCTGTATACTTCGCAACTCTGGCGCCTCTCGCCGCCCTTGACCTTCCCAGCATTGGGCATGGCCGAACCCATCCCCGGCTTGCTCGTCTATGTCGCCTTCACCTTGGCAATCGTGATGACGGTGCTCGTCCATTGGGTTGGGCGGTTGCTTACCCGGGCTGAAGTTGTCCGTCAGCGACTGGAAGCGCAGTTTCGTCTCGAAATGCAGGCGATCCGGGGCAATGGTGAATCGATTGCTTTCGCCCGCGCCGGTGCGATCGAACGTCGGCGTCTGGCAAACACATTTCAACTGATTACGATCAACTGGCGCGCCTTCACCGTTGCGAATATGCGGATAACGGTCGTGACGGGCCTCCCCGAAACCTTCATGTTCATTATTCCCTACCTGATCTGCATACCCTTCGTCTTGAAAGGGCAGATGCAAGTAGGCGACATTCAGATCGTCATGGCGTCGTTCACGGCTGTCTATATGGGTATCAGCGCGATCGTTACACAGTATAGCGAGTTGGCGATCCTGCGTTCAGCTGTCGCGCGACTTCAGTTGCTCGATGATCTGCTGTCAATGCCGCTGGAAAGCGGCATTCGCGTCGAGGAGATCGCAGACCAGCGGGTCGGGGTCCATGGACTGAAAGTCGCGTACCCGAACGGTGAGCCGATGGTTGCACTCGATGATCTTGAAATCGGGCCTGGTTCGCGGCTGCTCGTGCAAGGAAGTTCCGGTGCAGGCAAGAGCACACTGCTCCGCAGCATCGCGGGGCTCTGGCCGTACGGCGAGGGCGATGTAAAGCTCCCCGAGCACGCCAAGATCGCGTTCCTGCCGCAGCGCAACTACATGCCTGACGGAACCCTTGCGAGCTTGATGTCCTACCCTGATGCTCCCGATTCTCGCAGTGACGCAGAATATGTCGATCTGCTGACGGCCTTCGATCTCGCGCGGCTGGTACCACAACTGCACAGCTACATGCCGTGGAGCCGTATCCTCTCACCCGGCGAGCAGCAACGAGTCGCCGCGGCCCGGGCAATTTTGGCTCGCCCTGATTTTCTCTTTGTGGACGAGGCGACCAGTGCACTCGACGCGCAATTGGAGGAGCAGCTCTACAAGGCGTTGGTCGAACGGTTGCCCGGTGCCGCGATTATCTCGGTCGCGCATCGACAAAGCGTCGCTGAATATCATGATCGGCGCCTGCTAATCGAGAACGGCGTGGCCAACGTCTCGCCGCTTCGCCACCGGACAGCCTGATCATTGCATAACCGAAATAATATTCCGGCAGCGGATGGTGCCGAAGGGCGGCATCACGCGCACTGCCTCAGGTCCGAGTAGGTGGTTTCACGATCTGTGGAAGGTGACAGGCCTCGCACTCATCGGTCCCTAGTCGGAAATGAAAAGCTGCCTTTGGACCAAGTGTTAACTTTTAATGACGTTTCTGATGGGGGAAACAAAGCGGTCGTGCGTCTGACCCATATAAGGAAAATCACAGTCTCGAGGCAAGGGGTAGTCCGATGAGCGTAAAGAAGAAGGTTTTGAGCGTGAAGCCATGGTTGGGGACCAGTGTCGTTGCGCTTGGGGTGGCGCTTGCCGCGCCGGCAGCGTACGCGGCACCGCCCGCCGACCCTGACACCGACCGTCCGACGCAGGATCCGGTTGAGAACCCGCCAAAGGACTCGGTCGAGGGCGTCGCCGAAATTCTTGTCACTGGGCAGCGCTCCTTGAACAATGACATCCGCCGTGATCGGGACGATATTCAGCCATACATCGTCTTCGACTCCGCATTGCTCCAACAGAGCGGGGCACAGAATGTCGAGGACTTCCTACAAGCGCGCCTTCCCATGAATGCGACGCAGCAGACCCAGTCGCAGGTCGGTCCGCCCACCTCAGCGGCGGGCCGCCTGGACTTGCGCGGGTTGGGTCCAGATGAAACGCTCGTTCTCGTGGACGGTCGGCGCCTGCCCAGCATTACGACAGGCGATTCTTTCGGGCAGCCAAACATCAATGGCATTTCGATGTCGCAGATCGAGCGGATTGAAGTCCTGCCCGCGACGGCAAGCGGCATTTATGGTGGCGGCGCTACTGGCGGCGTGATCAACATCATCCTGAAGCGTGACTATTCAGGTCTTGATCTTGAAGCCCGATATAATAACTCCACGGACTTTAAGGCTGGCCAAGGCTTCTTCAGTATTAATGGCGGCTTGACGTTTGACAAGGGACGTACCCGCGTCATGGGCTCGTTCTCGAGGTCACGGGCGGAAACATTGGTGTCGAGCGACCGCGATTTTTTTCAGCGCGGTGCCGAATTGCAATTTCGCAACGACCCTGCGAACGCATCCGTTCTCCTCGGTGGCCAGAATATCTGTTCGACCATTGATGGCTTCGACTGTTCGACCGATTCGCTCGTGCTCAAAAGCGGCCCATCGCTGAATTCTGCTTTCACGAGCGTGCCAGACAATTATTCCGGCAACCTGGCTGATCTGGCGGCGCGGGCGGGCAAGCTGACATACAACCGCTCGAACCTTCCGATCTGGACGGCGCCCGGTGTCACGACCTACAATTTTAACGTCAGGCGGGAGTTCGGGAGTAACGTTGAAGTCTTCGCCGATTTTTCGCGAGATCAATCGAACAGCACCAACATCACGCCGATCCAGTATACGCTGTACATTCCCGGGAGCGCGCCGGCCAATCCGTTCCAGCAGGATGTGCTTAGGTTCATCAACATCCCCGACGGTTTTGCGCAGACCCAGAACACCAAGAATACCCGCGTCAACGTCGGCGCCATTATCCGCTTGCCTCATCAATGGAGTGCGGCGCTCGAATATGATTGGCTGCAGAGCAAAAGTCGCAGCACCAGCAATGTCGTGCTGGGGCCTACTTTTGATGGGGAGGAAACGCTTCAGGCTGCGGCGTTCAGCGATCTCAGGGCCAACCCGCTGGCGAATCCGCTCTCACTCTTCGATGTCTTTGCCTCATCCGGTTCCGATGGCATCGCGCTGGAGACAGCGTCTCTCCGCCTGGGGGGGCCTGTGGTAAAGCTGCCGGGTGGTAACCTGATGGCAACAGCCTTGCTCGAGCGACGCTGGGAGTCAAGCGACGACACGGTCAACCTGTCCTCGTTCTACGGCCTGGATAACTATTTTTGGTCACCCAAGTCTACTCGAAACGTGAAATCGGGATATCTGGAATTGCGTGCTCCGATAGTCGGGGCATCGAATGATGTGCCGTTTATCCACCAACTGGAACTCATGGGGTCAGTCCGTCACGATCAATACGAAACGAACTATTCGGGATACTCGATTCTTGTCGACAGCGCGACCGGCCCTTTCCCGGATCAGGTGGCATCTACAAATAAGCTCTCCTCAACGAACTATACCTTGGGGTTCAAATATGAGCCGATCCAGGACATTGCTTTTCGTGCAAGCTGGGGCAATGGCTTCCTCCCGCCAAAATTGAGCGATATTCGCTCAGAACCGCCTGCGGTTTTTAGCGACTTCTTCATATCCTTGCTCAATTTGCGCGATCCGGCACGTGGCAATAGCCTGATTCCGGGCCCGCTGACCTTATTGAGTGGCGGTAATCCCAACCTGAAACCAGAGAAGTCCAACAGCTTTTCTGCCGGTGTGGTGCTGACGCCGAGGTTCGTGTCGGGCCTTCGGATTTCGGTGGACCTGACGTCCATCCGCAAGAGCGATGAGATACTGAACCTCCCGATTGCCTTCTTCCTGGCCAATGAAGCGGCATTTCCCGACCGCATCACGCGCGGCCCGAATTTGCCGGGCGACGCCCCGGGCACTCCTGGTCCGATCACAACGGTGGATGTATCGACACTCAATCTCTCGAGTTCCAAGTTGAGGGCGATCGATATCCAGGCGGATTACGATATCAAGGAGACGGGCTTTGGAAGCTTGCATTTCTACGGTGTCGCCACGCACACAAACGAGCTGAGTCTGACGTCCTTGCCGGGGGAGCCGTCGATCAATCGGGCTGGTTTCTTCGAAGGGCCGCTCAAGTGGCGTGCGAATGTCGGCGTGGATTGGAAGAACGGCTCCTGGAGCGCGGGTTGGAATACGCAGATTTACGGGAGTTACCGGGTATGTGAGTCGTTCCTGACCGACTTCACCTGCGACCAGAAAGAGACGTGGCAGGGAGCACGAAAGATCCGCAGCCAGTATTACAGTGACATCTACATCGGTTACGATTTCAAAGAGGGCGGGATACTGGAAGGGACGAATATCCGGATGGGTATTCAGAATCTTTTCAACAAAAATCCGCCTGCGGTGGCGTCCGGGGTCGATCAGACTGGATATTCGTCATTCGGCGACCCCCGTCTTCAGCGGTTCACCTTGGCGCTGCGCAAGCACTTCTAGGGCCATCGGACGCCCGGTTCCCTGCTTTCACCACATGGGGACCGGGCGTCACTTCGCTTTGCGCGCTTATGGCAGTGACCGAAGAAAACTATTGTCTGTGGGATCGAGTGAACCATGAGTGATATCATCATCGCGGTAGATGAGACCAATTTCGAAGCGGAGGTTGTGGCCAGCGGGCTTCCCGTTCTCATCGATTTTTGGGCGCCATGGTGCGGGCCTTGTCGCGCGCTGCTACCTACGATCGAAGCGTTGGCGCCGATGTATTCCGACAGCATGAAGATCGTTAAGATCAATGTCGACGAAAATCCGGAGTTGAAAGAGAAATACAACATCCAGGGTATTCCACAGTTATACCTGACGAAGGCGGGCGTGCAGATTGCGCGCTTGACCTCCCGAACACGCACGCAGCTGGCAGCTGAGCTCGACGAAATACTCCCCTGAGTCCTTCAACATGACCTTTCAAGCTTTCAGCGGCAGTCCAGCCCTCAAAACCCAGATGCTCAATCCTGTGCGGGAGCTGTGGAACGCGCGTGCGTTGGCGCCCGATGTCGACCTTAACTGGAACAGCGACGGTCAGGCCAGTTCGATAAGTGGCACGCTGGCCAAGACGCAAGATCGCGAAGAATTCGAGCAGCGGACCGGCATTCCGGCGGATTTGGCTGCGCTGTGCGAACAACTCATCACCGTCGGTGTCAGGAAAACCGACGCGCAGGATAACGCTGCGGGTTTTTCGCTCGAAGGGTCCGGCGCGGTGTTGGAGTTCGGCACCGAGTGGCTTGATGCCATTCGGCCTGGCGCAGACCTGAGCATGATCGTGCCGCAATTTGCGAGGCACTGTCTCGACCGGCTGCTCAAGTCGGATTTCGACTTGGCGGGCCACATCAGTCCTGACCTTCGCGATGTGGGATGTCAGATCCTGTTCTTTTGGGATCGTGAGCTTGCAGGGCAAGCTATTGCGCGCGGCGATTGGCGCGACGTTCAACGCGCGGCGATCCTCGCCACCGCGAACGACACCAACCCCTGGGGGTACGGGGTCGCGACATTCCTTGAGGCGATCGCCTGGCCGGTTCGATCCGTGTCGCGTGAATTTGCCGGACTGTTCGAGCCGTTTCTGTTCAACTGGCTCATGTACCTCGAGACGGCGTTTATGACCGATGAGGAGCGGATGGACCGTGAGCATATGCTTCTTGGCTTGAAAGCCATGGCCACCGCGCCGCGCGACGAGGCCGGGACCATCGATTTCGACCCGCTGGAATCGCTTCCAGAGTCCAGCCGAGTCATCTCTAGCGACCATATCATGCGGACGATGGATCGGATGAAGGCTGTCCGTGAGACTGCGCGCAGTAACAAGGACGAAGTGATCCGTGACCTGATGAATACCCTCCTAACCCTCATACACGGTGCTTAAGCGATGCGTCGCCGGTACGATGAAGAATCAGGCGTCGTACAAAGCACGAGCGACGGCCCGTGTTCGCGTGCGACAATGCGTTAGCCATGCGGATCAAGGCGGGCAGCGATTGTGACGCGATGGAAGCGGCCGACGCCGATGCGTTTCAATTGTCCCCCCGCTGTATTCATTCCCTCGCGCAGAACAAAGGATTAGAATATGAGCGCACATATTACGACGGTATCCGATGCAAACTTCGATGTCGAAATCGAGCAGAGCAAGCGGCCCGTGCTCATCGATTTCTGGGCGCCGTGGTGTGGACCGTGCATGGCTCTCCTGCCGACAATCGAGGGCCTGGCATCTGTTTACGGAGGTGATCTCAAAGTGGTGAAGGTCAACGTCGACGAAAATCCTCTGCTGACTGAAAAGTTCGGCGTCCAGGGCATTCCGAACCTTACGCTCGTAAAGGACGGCAAGGCTGTCGCTCTCCGTGAACGGAGCCGCACCCGCTTGGTCGGCGAAATCGATGGGCTCCTCGGCTAGTCGCTGATTTGCGGCTTGTCCGAATGAAGCTGTCATTTGGGATACCGAGACCGGGGACTTTCCTCATCAGGGTGTGTCCGCAAGGAATTGGCGGCCGACCTCCATTAGCGAGTCGGTGCGGGGTGCGTTCCTCTTTTCAAACATCGCGGGGTGTCACTTTCACAGCCTGAACAATGTGATGCAGGCGAGGACATAGGTCGCAAGCAGCAAGGTTTGCGCGGACATCGCGGCCAGCGGGCGCCAGCCTTCCAAGAAGATCTGGTGGATCGACGTTTTCATTCCGAGCGCGACCGTGGCCGCGACGAGGCAGAAGGTTGCAGCATCCGAGAATAGCATACGGAGCGGCTGGGCAATCAGGCCAAGGTTGGCGGCGAGCGCAACGGCCGCAAAGGCAACAAGAAAGATGGGCACCGGCGGCCCGGACTTCTCGCCCGCGGGGCCGCCGCGCCGGGCGAAGACGACGATGATTGTGGCCACCACGGGCGCCAGGCACGATACGCGCACAAGCTTGGTCGCGATGGCGGCCGTCGCCGCCATGGGCGAAACCATCGCGCCTGCGCCCGCGACTTGGGTAACATCATGGATCGAAGCCCCGAAGAATACGCCCGCCTCGAGATCGTTCAGACCAAGAAAGCGGCTAATCAGAGGGTAAAGCAGCATTGCGATCGTGCTTAATGCGGTGACGGTCGCCACGGTCGTGACTGTCTGCCTCTCGTGTTCGTCGTGCTGGGGAAGTACTGTCGATATGGCGAGTGCGGCGGACGCACCGCAAATCCCTACCGCGCCGGCCGAAAGCAGAGATCGATTGCGAGGGAGACCAAACGCGACAGCGACAAGCGTCCCAACGCTCAACATCAGCAGCACGCCTCCGACGGATACAAGCGCCGTTGATAAGCCCAATGCGGAAATCTGGGCCATTGATAGACGAGCACCGATAAGGGCAATGCCGATGCGGAGCACCGTGCGTACGGAGAAATTTATTCCACCTGCGATCGGCGTGACATCGAAGCGATGGGCGATCACAGTTCCGGCGATCAACGCTAGCAATACGGCTGGAACCCCCGTCGCGTTCGCGACCACAATCGAACCGGCCGCAATGCTGGCGCAAGCGCTGAAGCCCATAACCGAGCGCCATCGAGGTCCAAATTGAAACAGACGTCTCGTGACGAAGTATGTTATGGACATTTAACGGATCCTCGAGCGATTTAGGACCATGCGAGCATGCAGCCGCGTGATAATTCCGCTCCCAGTGCTTTCGAACATCCAAGGAAAAATGGCGTGCACGAAGCAGGCGATTGCACCGAGGAGCATCGAGCAGGCGAACCTAAGAGCGTGAACGAGATGCTCGAGGTAACTCTCGCCCACGGAAGCGGGGTGGGCAACAAAAAGGCGCTTGAACATCCGGATTCTCCTTGCCGCCTAAAATACGCGGCCCGCGCCAAAATGTCCTTTCAAAGAATTTGGACAATCTGCTATAATGAAGAAAATTATGTCCTATCTGGACGAAAAGGAAGAAAAATTTGCTTGATAATATCGACCGAAAGATATTACGCTGTATTCAAACCGACACGACGAGGCCACTTTCCGAGATCGCCGAGGAGGTCGGATTGTCGTCCAGCCCGTGCTGGAAGCGCATTAAGCGGCTGGAGGCTGATGGTTATATTCTCGAACGCGTGGCGTTGCTCGCTCGCGAGCGTCTCGATCTCGGGGTCACCGTATTTGTCGCGGTGAAAACCAATCAGCACCAAGAGTCATGGTTGGAGGAATTTGCGCGTATCGTGTCCGAAATTCCCGAGGTGATGGAGTTCTATCGCATGAGCGGTGAGGTCGATTATTTGCTGAAAATGGTCTGCAAGGACATCGCGGACTACGACCGCATCTATCAGTCGCTGATCAAGCGTACCGCGATATACGACGTGAGCTCTTCGTTCGCGATGGAGCAGATCAAATATACGACGCGCCTTCCAATCTGAGACGCCGATTTTCAAGTTCAAGCGCCGGAAGTCGAAGGAGCGTCCGTCGCATCCTACAACTTTGCTACGCTCGAAGCATTGCGTAGACCCAGGGTCTCGGAGCCGAACTCGTTGAGCAAACCGGCAGTGCTGTTCGTATCTATCTGTGTACCCCTGCATTCAATGCGGTGCCACTACCCGAAAATGTATCGAATGATATAGGCGCGCTTCTCCATCCCTTTGGCAATGCCGAGCACACTGCGCAGCAATTTTATCTCCTGGGTGAGGATGTGCTTGTCTGCGCACGGCCCGAATTGTTTATACCGATGCGTCGGATCGAATAGCAAACTTCAGTCCCATTGCAAAAGCGGCGACGTTTCGGCTAGAAAAGGTGGCGGGGGTGCGCCGATGACCTGGGCATTTAGGGTTCCCCTTAGGGAGTAACTCCTCCGACTTCAGTTGGATACTGGCTTCAGCCTTCGACTCGCTCACATAGCCTGGGCACCGAAGTACCGGTACAAAGTGCTCATCGGTGAACCCCCTAGATTTTGGGTAGGCGTGGGACGATTGTTGACGATAGAATGATGGACGTGTCTGCCGATGCAAAAGGCTAAAAGCGATCAATCACGCTCTCTAGCTCTTGCACATTGCAAACCATGACCTTCGCCAGAAAACAATCTTCCCCTGTCACGCGATCCGCTTCGAAGACCTCGGGCGTGTCGATCAGCATCTGCGCAACCCGTTTCACTTCACCGGGCATGGCGCGCATTCGGACGCAGGCGACGGCGCACGGGTGCTCGGCGCCCGCAGCGCCGAGGTCACCGGCGAACTCGCGGCCCTGGCTGCACTTGTCGATCTGGGTCACACGATCGATGTGGGCCGCCGCCGCAAATTGATCGCGCAGAAAGCCAGATATCGGCGCTTCGCAGATGGGCTTGCCCACGCATTTCCCTGGCCCCACGAACTTGCCGCGGAGACACCGGATGATGCCATCATGCGCCGCTGCGAAGCCGTCACCGCCGATGCACTGCGCACCAGCGCTGAAAATGGCGCGACCGAAGTCAATCGTGCCAAGGCCTATAGCCGGGTGGACATAGGCCGTTGCCAGGGCCGCAATTGCGGTAATACGAGTGCTGAAATCGTTGCCGCAGCGCATGGCCAGAGTTTAGAAAGCATCGGCCGACTGCGCGGTCAAGCGCCGGGACTAAACACTTAGGGTTTGTAGGGATTCAACGCCTCATATCCTCTTCGTCATTCCCGCGAAGGCGGGAACCCATCTCAAAACGATTCGTTTTCGCGCACCAACCTGCTCAGCAGGCCAGATCGGAAGATGGGTTCCCGCCTCTTTATTGGTCCTGATCTAGGTCAACGCAGTTTCGCGGCAATGGCGGCAAAACACGCCAGGGCCATATCATCCTGTGCCTGCAATTCTTCGTGCCCATTGATTGTGCCGGCAGGTGCCGGATACCAGCTATTCTTTGCGATCACCAACCCCTCCTTGGGGTTAACATGAATATATTGGCCGAACCCGCCAATGGCCGAGAAGCCTGGCTGCTGATCGAGGAGCCACCATTGATAGCCATACTGGTATAGCCCTTCGTGCAAGACCGGGTCGGTCGGTTGGGCAAAGGTGGCCGCCACCCAGCTGCTGGGCAGTACCTGCTGCGCTCCCACCCGGCCATTGTGCAACATCATCTGCCCAATCCGCGCATAGTCACGCAAACGGGCGTTGTAGCCTCCTGCCGCAAAGACCCTGCCTACGCCCTTTGGTCCATCCGTCAGCCAATAGGCATCAGCCTCAGCCCCAAGTGGTTGCCATAAATAGCGCGAAGTGAACTCGCTCAGCGGCATGCCCACCGCCCGTTCGACCAGCCAGGCGATAATGGCTGTATCCAGCGAATTGTAGTTGAGCCGGCTGCCGGGCTTGTACCCGCTGCGCGTCTGCTGTGCGATGTCCGTATAGCGCGCGCGGTTCTCGATCAAAGAAGCAATTTGCGAATCCAATGCGGGCCCGGGGACGAAAAAACTGTCGTCCCAATCGACGCCTGACCGCATTTGCAAGGCGTTGCGGATCCTGACCCCTTCGTAGCCGGTGCCTTTCAGTTCCGGCAGATACTCGGTGATCTGATCCTCGACCGATCTGATATGACCGCGCCCAACCGCGATACCAGCCAAGATCGACACAATCGACTTGGACATGGAAGCTGACCACAGGAGGCTCTTACGGTTTGCGCCAAAACCATAGGCTTCGTGCCGCACGCTGCCGTCCTTGATTACTATCAGGCCATAGGTCTTCGTAACCTTCTGGTATTCATCCAGAGTGTAGCTTCGACCATCAAATTCGAATGTAAGATCCAGTTTCGCGCCCTCTGGGAGCGGGGAAGTCGCGGTGCCCTTTCTGACGATTTCACTCTCGAACAGCTCGTAGAACGGAACATAATTATCCCGCGGCTTTGCCCAGATGCGGCGCTGTGCCAGCCTGCCTGGCGAGACCTGTACACTTGCGCAGCCGGAAAGGAGCAAAGTGGCCAGTGAACTGGCGCCAAGACCGAATTGTCGCCGGGACCAGTTGAGAGGTTTCATATTCTTGGCTCCTTGATTGAGTCTAGGTTGTCAGTCGTCAGAACATTCGGCGCGGAGTGTCGGCCTCGTCTTCGCGTTGCCGTCGTACCTGCATCACATTTTCCACCCCCAAAGATATACGCATACTCCTTGATTAATCAAGTAATATGCGTATATCTTTGGGGTGCTGGTTGCGGGATCGGAACGCCTGCATGGAGAGCGGCAACGCCAATAAGGAAGGACCAATATGCCCGTAACAATCAATAGGTTTGTCGCAGGACGCGCCGCTTTGCTGGCGGCGGCGGCAATTTCCACACTCTGCGCAAGCACGGCAATGGCCCAAAGCGCCGCCGCGTCCGCAGTGGGAGAGCCTACACCAGCCATCCAGCAAATTCGCAGGATTTTCATGGACGAATCGGTGAACGCTCTGACGTTTCACAGCATCGATTCGATCTTCAACACCGCACCCGTAAGAGCCGGAGAGACCGTATCGCCCCTGTTGCGCGACGAACGCCCACTCGATTTCACCTATAAATTTCAAGGAACGCAATACACCCCGGACCAGTTCCTGGAGCGTACCTATACCAATGCCCTGCTGATCATGAAGGACGACAAGATAGTCTACGAAAACTATCGGAACTTCACTCGCCCCGATACGCACTTCCTGTCGATGTCGACGGCAAAGTCGATTACATCGATTCTGGTTGGTGCTGCGCTGGAAGACGGATTCATCAAGGCCCTGGACGACAAGGTCGAGACTTACGTGCCCGAACTGAAAGGCTCCGCCTTTGCAGGCGCTTCGGTAAAGGACCTTCTCCTGATGAAATCGGGCGTCGATCGCTCGGACAATTACAGGCCTGAAGCCGGCAGCGCGTCAGACAAGATCCGTGAGGATACCATGATATTCAACCGTCGGCGCTCGGTTGACGAGGCATTCCTGGTCAAGCGGATCAACAAACCTGGCTCAACCTATCTCTACTCCACCCTCAACACCAATATCCTTGGCTGGGTTCTGGAAAAGGCTACCGGCAAGCCGGTGAACCAATATATGAGCGAGCGCTTGTGGAAACCACTGGGCGCCGAATCGGATGGGTTTTTCCTTACCGATGGCCCGCCGGGCGTAGGCCGTCCGACCAACGGCATGGGCTTCAACGCGGTCCTTCGCGATTACGCCCGCATCGGGCAGATGATGTTGCACAAAGGCCGCGTGGGCGATCGCCAGATCATCTCTGCGGACTGGGTGAAGGAATCGACGGTCCCCACCGGCCCGGAACCGGTTACACCTGACGACGATCAAGGCTACCAGTACCAGTGGTGGACGTTGGTCGATTCAAATGCCTACATGGCCGTCGGCCTGCAGGGGCAGTTCATTTATGTCGATCCTGACACCCGGACGGTGATCGTCAAACTGAGCTACTTCCCCCTAAGCAAACGGGCGGAGGGAGAAAAAGAAAGCGAAGCATTCTTCCGCACAGTGTCAGCCTGGAGGCCACAGGCACGCTAGCGCTGCGGCAACGCGTCAAAAAAAGGCGAGACAAGCGGGCTGCAACCCGCATGTCTCGCCTTTTATCGTGAAATGACCTCCGCGCTGAGTCACTCAACCACGAAATAGTGGATGCGGTTCGCACCCGGAATCTTCTCCGCCACGCCAACGAAGACATGTCGCGCCAGCCAGTCGTGCGGCCCTTCCGGCACATCGAACTTGGGGGAGACACGCATATAGTATTCGTGCGGTTCGGCAGGTTCGTTCCTTGCCATCCGTTGGGCCACCTCTTCGGAATAGGCCCAGCGATACCCACGGTTCTGCATGTAGATCATGGTCCCGTCGTCCAACTCCAACATGTAGCGGGCGTCGAAATCGAGTACGCCGTCAGGTCGCTGTAGAGGCCAGTC
>JBDTUD010000018.1:0-55161 GCA_040007915.1 Sphingorhabdus sp. | reverse complement strand
TTCGGCAGTGTTGGTCTGGCGCGCGTATAGCGAGAGGCGGGTGACAATCTGGTCGGCGACGCGCCCTGACAGATTTTCAAGTGCGCTGTTTTCACCCGCAATCGTCGCATATTCCGAACTGACCACGTCGATGCCCGCGTCCGAACCGGCGGTTGCATCCACCAGAGTTGCGCCGGTTGCATTTTCGATCAACTGGTAACGGGCGCGCAGCGTTCGCCGTTCACGCGTAACGGTATCATCGGCGCGCACGCCAAAGCCTTCAATCTGGTCATCGAGCGCCACGACCAACCGGTAACGCGGCGCATCGCTGCCGGATGCACCCAACCGATCGCCCAGCGCATTGCGCATCAACCAACCCGCTTTACCTTGTATGGGGTCGACCGAAACGGAGCTTAAGGTGCTGGCAACCACGCCGTTGGAGCCGCCGCTGTACAGAGGTTGCAACCCGCATGCGGTGAGTAACAGGCTAAGGCCGGTAAGGGTGAAGAAACGCATCATATAACGATATTGACCAACCGATCGGGTACGACGATCACCTTGCGGATCTCGGCACCATCAATTGCATGCTGGACCTTTTGGCTGGCCAGCGCAAGCGCCTGCAAATCGTCTTGCGCCAAGCCTTTGGCGACGGTGATGGTGTCGCGCAGCTTGCCTTTGACTTGCACCGCAATGGTGACTTCGCTCTCTACCAACAGCGCCGGGTCAACCTCGGGCCAGGCAGCATCGGCGATTAAGCCCTCGCCACCCAAGGCTTCCCACGCCTGCTCGGCGAGATGCGGCACCATGGGGGCGGACAGCAATATGATATTGCGGATCGCGGCGTTGCGACTTTCGCTGGGCGGTGCTTTTTCGATGGCGTTGGCGAGATCGTAAATCTTGGCGATAGCCTTATTGAACGCCAGCGCATCAATATCGGCGGCAACGCCAGCAATGGCCTGATGGGTTTTGCGGTTTAACGCTTCGTCTTTACCCGCCGCATCGCTCGTCTGGCCCACCAAACGCCACAGTCGCTGGACAAAACGCCAGCAGCCTTCGATGCCACTTTCCGACCATTCGAGATCGCGTTCGGGCGGGCTGTCGGACAGCATGAACCAGCGCACCGCATCGGCGCCATATTGGTCGACAATATCATCGGGATCGACGACATTTTTCTTCGACTTCGACATCTTCTCGATGCGGCCCGCAGTCGCAGCGGCTCCGCTGTCGATGATTGTCCAGATGTCACCTTCGCGCTTTACCTCTTCAGGGCTAAGCCATTTGCCATCAGCATCTTGATAGGTTTGATGCGTAACCATGCCCTGCGTAAACAAAGAAGCAAAAGGCTCCTTCACATCAATCATGCCGATATGATTGAGCGCCCGCGTCCAGAAACGGGCATATAACAAGTGCAGAATTGCGTGCTCGACGCCGCCGATATATTGATCCACCGGCAACCATTTTTCCGCCGTCTCGCGGTCAAATGGTTTGTTTGCTGGTTGACTGGCAAAGCGGATGAAATACCAGCTGCTGTCAACGAAGGTATCGAGCGTGTCGGTCTCGCGCCGCGCAGGCTTGCCACAGCTTGGGCAATCGACCTTGCTCCATGTCGGGTGGCGGTCGAGTGGATTGCCGGGAATATCGAAGCTGACATCCTCGGGCAGCACGACCGGCAGTTGCGCATCCGGCACCGGAACCGCGCCACACGTGTCGCAGTGGATGATCGGTATCGGCGTGCCCCAATAACGCTGCCGTGAAACGCCCCAGTCGCGCAGCCGATATTGTGTTTGCCCTACGCCCCAGCCGTCGGCTTCGGCCTTGGCGATGACGTCGGCTTTGGCTTGATCGACGGTCATGCCGTTCAGGAAGTGTGAGTTTACGATCTGGCCGGGACCGGCATAGGCGACATTGCCTGCAAAAGCACTATCGGTCAGGTCACCATCGGCAACGACGCGGGTTACGTTCAGGTGATATTTGCGGGCGAAATCTAGGTCGCGCTGGTCGTGCGCGGGGCAGCCGAAAACCGCGCCGGTACCGTAATCCATCAACACGAAATTGGCGACATAGACCGGTAAATGCCAGCTCGGGTCGAGCGGATGTTCGACCGAAAGCCCGGTGTTGAAGCCCATTTTCTCGGCGGTTTCGATATCGGCTGCGGTCGTCCCGCCCTTGCGGCATTCTTCGATAAACGCAGCGAGTTCAGGTGCATTGCTGGCGAGCTTTTGTGCGACCGGATGGTCGGCGGCGATCGCGACAAAGCTCGCGCCGAACATCGTATCGGGGCGCGTGGTGAAGACATCAATGCCCTCTCGATTGCTACCCGGAAACGCGAAGCGGCATTTGAGGCCCTGGCTCTTGCCAATCCAGTTTTCCTGCATCAGCCGGACCTTGTCGGGCCACTGATCAAGCGCGCCCAATCCGGCGAGCAGATCTTCGGCGAAATCGGTGATCTTCAGGAACCATTGCGACAATTTGCGGCGTTCCACCGGCGCACCCGAGCGCCAACCCTTGCCGTCTATCACCTGCTCGTTGGCCAGCACGGTCATATCGACCGGATCCCAGTTAACCGCCGATTCCTTACGGTAAACCAGCCCCGCTTTGTATAGCGCCAAAAACAAGGCCTGTTCATGCCCGTAATAATCGGGCTCGCAGGTCGCGAGTTCTCTGGACCAGTCGATGGCAAAGCCGATCCGCTTCAACTGGGTGCGCATATTGGCGATATTGTCGCGGGTCCAGCCACCGGGATGCACACCCTTTTCCATCGCGGCATTTTCCGCAGGCATGCCGAACGCGTCCCAGCCCATCGGGTGCAGCACTTCATGGCCGGTCATCCGCTTGTAACGCGCAATGACATCGCCCATCGTGTAATTGCGGACATGGCCGATATGGATGCGGCCCGACGGATAGGGAAACATTTCGAGTACATAAGCGCGGGGTTTTGCGCTCGCATCGTCGGCCACGAAACTCTGCCGCTCGTCCCAAATCTTCTGCCACCGCGCGTCGGCGACGTGCGGATTAAAACGCTCGAAATCGCTCATGAAAATTTATCCGGTGATTGCAGACCGGCGAAGATCGCGCGCCTTGGTGAGGATGATGCCCTCCAGCTTTTGCACGGTTGCCGCACGCACCGGTGCAGCAACCCATTGCCCGTTTTGCGCGACTTCGCGGCTGGCGGCAACGCGTAGTGCGTCAGCGCGCAGGTCCTGATCCAGGATCGAAACCGTAAGCTTCACACGTTCGCCAGGGCTCTGCGGATTTACATACCAGTCAGTGACGATCACTCCGCCAGCTGAGTCGGTCTGTACCAGCGGCATGAAGGACAAAGCATCAAGCGAAGCACGCCACAAATAGCTGTTCACACCGATTGTCGTAACCTGGCTGGCCGCAATGTCGGCTTGTGGACGTTCGTTCTTGCCGCATGCGGAAAGCAGCATGGTGCCAGAGGCGAGGATAAGGGCCAGGCGGGTGATGCGCATATATTGTCCTTGAACTGGAGCGAACTCAATGAAGTCTCTATATAAGCTTTGCTGGCTTGGGCAAGCTTTCTGGGTGCTGAACCAGGCTGCGCGCCGCGTGCCATTGTGGGCCTTATGCAACAGATTGCGGAAAAAGCGGCTTTTTCGAGGGTAGGGGCCTTTTTTGTGGATCAAATCGCGCGTATATGGATTGCAACAGGGAGTCGAATCGACCGGCATTATGTCGAATAAAGTGCCTTATGGGCGGAAATACGCCATATTCGCAGCCGCGTTGCTTGCAACGGGGTCGCTTGCGCTTTCACCGGTTATGGTACCTGCCTTTGCCGCGAAGGCCGCAAATAAGGCACGTTCGGCTTCACCGGACTGGCTCGGCAAATTTACACCGGCTGGCATGGACAGCCGATTGGCCGAAAAATTCGCTGCCAATGCGCGCAGCATTAATGGCCGTTTCCCCTTCACTCCTGCCGGCATCGATGCTGGCCGCAGTCGGACGATGACAGTTGCTGCACGTACCGATTCGCCGTTGACTGCGGGGGCCGTTTCGGTCCGCAACGCGATCAGAGCGCTCGAATCCGGCGCGGGCAAGTCCGTCGGACTGACCGCAACCGATTACCGCCTGACTGCATCGCGCGGCTGGCAGGGCTTTGCCTTGCCATCGACGCCAAAAGTCGCCGCACCGAGCCCGATGGCCGCACTTGGCAAGGGCAGTTTCCGGCTTGATGAAAACAGCAAGCGCGCCAGCCGGTTCAACACGGATATCAAACTCGACCAAAATCGCGGTGTCGCACATGCGGCACGCGGGACCTCGGCGGTCGGCGATTATAGCCTGAATGTCGGCGGCAGCTTTTCGATCAGCCGCAAAGTCGATGTAACCGCTGGCGTCCGCTACGCCAGCGAACGTGATCGCGTGATTCCGGCAGCGGATGACCGCAAAGATAGCGAAGCTGTCTACGTCGGTACCAAAATCCGCTTCTAAACCACTCTCTCCCTAAACGCATCAATCGCCGCCCAACCATGGACGCGGTTTTTGCTGAGTGTCACTGCTTTGCGCGCGGACATCCCGCCCAAAGCAATGACCCTTTTGGGCTTGCACTGTTTTGCGAGGGCCATGAACGCCGCGCGCCCCAAAGCACGAGCGCCCGGATGTGACTTGGTTGCAAAGATCGGCGACAGGAAGACGAGATCGACACCGCCGCGCTGTGCTGCCGCCAATTCGCGCCGGTTATGGACTGGCGCGCTATGGACCATCTGCCTAGATTGGCGTTTGCTATCGCGAGAATGAAAGCCGTCGGCATGCCATCTTTGTGCTGCGCGCTCATCACCTGCCAGCAGCAGCATATGCCCCCGTTGCCGGCATAACCGCCGGATTTGGCCAAACAGCGACAATCGCGCGGCGGCGTCCAGCTCATAATGCCGGAAAATCACACCCGAACCCGCAGGCAACCGCTTGATTGCAGGCAGCAAGCCTTCACCCAAACGCGGGTCGGTCATCAACCAGATATGGGGCAGACTTCTTTTTGTGGGACGTAGGGTCTGGCGGCGGGTCATCTGCTCGCCTATAGCCCGGCCCTATGCAGGAAGCGACCATAGACAGTCCGGCGGCACGGCTCGACCGGGTGGAAGCCGAAATCGCAACCGCCGCCAAATTGGCGCGGCGGTCGGCGGACGAAGTGACTTTAATCGCGGTGTCCAAAACCCGCACGGCCGACGAAATAAAGCCACTGATTGATGTGGGCCACCGCGTCTTTGGCGAAAACCGCGTTCAAGAAGCAGGGGAGAAATGGCCAACGCTCAAAACCGCGCATCCCGATATTCAACTGCACCTGATCGGGCAGCTGCAATCGAACAAGGCCGGGGAAGCTGTCGCGTTGTTTGATGCGATTCATACGGTGGACCGGTTGTCGCTGGTGTCGGCGCTCGGCAAGGCGATGCGTGAGCAGGAAAAAAAGGTTCCGTGCTTCATTCAGGTCAATATCGGTGCCGAAGAGCAAAAGGGCGGATGTGCCATCGGTGCGTTGCCTGAGCTGATCAACGGGGCCATGGAGGCGGGTATACCTGTCTCCGGATTGATGTGCCTGCCACCCGCAGATATCGAACCCGCGCCGTTTTTTGCCTTGCTCGCCGAGCTGGCAGCACGGCACGAATTGCCTGCGCTGAGCATGGGAATGTCAAACGATTTCCCGGTGGCCGTAATGCTGGGTGCGACACATGTCCGGGTGGGAACTGCCTTGTTCGGCGCGCGTAAACAATAGGTCCAAACCCCGGACCTAAACCTCAAAGCGCGTCACTCCGCCGTTTACCGGCACCAATGCCGTCATCAATTCCCCCGCGCCCAATCCGCAAGCATTGCGAATAGCCACATCCCCCGCATCCATTCCGCCGGTTAGGGCACCGAAGGCGGGCATGATGATCTTGCGCGCTGTTTGAACGAAGCAGCGGCGCGAAACCATACGCTGGCGCATAGAGGCGCGGTATTTCGGGTGGAAATGCCCCGATATTTCGGGATTCGGATCGCTTGGCTTAGCCTCATGCCGCAGCTTCACTCCGCCGATGGCAATTTCCGCCAATTTCACTCCGCCCCACCGTGCTGCGAGATGCGGATCATGGTTACCGGTAATCCATGTCCAGTTGAAACGGCCGGTCAAATGCCGGAGGAATTCGCCGACATGCCCTTCCAGCCTCGCCTCGCCGTCGTCATCGTGGAAATTGTCGCCGAGGCAGATAATGGCCTGCGCGTCATGCGCAGTCGCCAAGGCCGTTAACGCCTCCAACGTCGCCAGGCTGTCATAAGGCGGCAACATCTGTCCGCTGGCGGCGTAGGCGCTGGCCTTTTCAAGGTGCAGATCGGCAACCAGCAACGCCCGCTGTTCTGGCCAGAACAATCCGGCATCGCCCGCAACCTCAAAAATCTGTTGCCCGAAGGAAAATCGACGCGTCATCGCGCTGCCTATGCGCAAGCATCCTTTGACAGGCAAGGGCTGCCTATATCAGGGTGCCGAATTCTGCATTCGCGCGTTGCTCGACGCGAAACGCTTGAACGACTGCCGCTCGACACCGCGCGGAAGGTCGAAACCGACGCGTCGGTTGCGGAAATCGATCATGACCCGGTCGAACAGTTTTAGAGCATCCATGCCGAGCAGGATTGCTGGCCGGTCTTGCATGTCAAGCGCGGTAAAGGCGTAATTGTTGGAAAAGGTTATAGGCAAATCCTGGATTAACAGACCGCCTACTTCGATTTTCTGAAGCTGCGTGAACTCGCCCACCAACAAGGAACCGGTAACGCTTCGCATCTGCACAGGCACGAATTCGATGGTGCGATGCCGACGTTTTAACCTGTTACGGAGTGCTGCGTTGCCCATGCTGCTTTGCGCCCCGGTATCCAATATTATGTCCACCTTGATACCATCAATTCTGGCGCTGGAAATGATCATCCGGCCTGCCTGTTTCTTTGCTGTCACTACGATCATGCCATTTTCAAGCTTGCTTTTGCCTCGGCCTCTGGGGGACGGCAGCACCTCCATTGTCTTACGGGTAAAATCGAGAAGAACGCGATTATCTTCTAGGCTATCGATCCCTAGCAAGCCGTAAGCACCTAGGTTCGACCGTTCGAGACCGGGTGCTTCCAGGCCCTCCATGTTGACAGCAGCGGTGGTCAACGTACCGATATAAAAGGAGTTTACTTGTGATTTGCCCGAAATCGTCGCCAGTGTGAGTTTTGGCCCCGCTTCTAAGGCAAGGCGTTTCGCCAGATCATTGGCAATGACGGTGCGTTCGGATCCGGTATCGACGATGAAGGGTACCGCTTCGCTGCCATTGACCTGCACCTGGACGGTCATTCGCTCGCTGCGATCAATGACAAAATCCTGCAAAATGGTGGTCGCAGCATCGGCCGGTGCTATCGCCATCTCATGCGGCGCAATCGGGGTTTCAGATGCCGCAGTCGGCACATCCTGTGCGACAGCCGGACAAAACAACGCCGCCGCCATGATCAACATGCCAATGCCAAACCGTTGCTTGGTCATCTCCTTAGTCTCCCACGGCAAACATATGCCTGTTTGGACCTGGCGGCAAGCGATTGGCTGGGCGGCGGTCGAACGGTCAGCTACCTCCGTCGAATTATCAGCTGTTATGGTTGACCCTCACGGCGTCATAGCAATCCCCGCCAGACTCTCGGCCTCCAACAACAATGCGTCGTCGACCGACCCCTGCGCCACGCTCTCGCGCCCGATCATCACCAGCAGCGGCACCGCCAGCGGGCTGACGCGTTCGAGATCGACGTGCAGCATGCTGCCGACGGCGCGGTCGAGCAGATCCCCCAGCCGTCCGACATCGGTAAGCTTTGCCCGGGCGTCGGCCCATGCAGCCTCGAGCAACAGATGATCTGGCTCGTATTTGCGGAGTACATCGTAGATTAGGTCGGTCGAGAACGTGACTTGTTTGCCCGTTTTGCGTTTGCCGGGATGCTGGCGCTCGACCAGCCCGCTGATCACCGCGACCTCGCGGAATGCGCGTTTGAGGAGGTAACTCGATTCAACCCAATCGACAAATTCATCGGCCAATATGTCGGCGGAGAACAGGGGGGAGGGGTCGGTAATCGGCTTCAGGCTCCACACGCCGAGCGCATAATCGCTGGCGACGAAGCCCATCGGCATCAACCCTCGGCTTTCCATCCGCCGCGTAAGCAACATGCCGAGCGACTGGTGCGCGTTCCAGCCTTCGAACGGGTAAGTCACCATATAATGCCGATTGTCGTGCGGGAAGGTTTCGACGAGCAATTGCCCGGACGCTGGCATCTGGCTGCGAAAGGCTTGCATTTCCAGCCACTCGCGCACGTCGTCGGGAAAACGTGCCCAGCCCGGACGGTCGGTCAGCATCTGGCGAACGCGGTCGGCCAGATGCGTGGTTAGCGGCATCCGCGCCCCCATATAGCTCGGAATGTTCGCGGCCTTTTTTGTGGCGGCACGGACGATCAGGTCGAGGTCTTTGATCGCCTCGACCTCCAGCGCCATCCCGGCAAAAGTGAAGCTATTACCGGGGCTGAGCGTAGCGGCAAAGCTTTCTTCAACCCTGCCCAGCTTGCGGCCGTTGCGGAACCGCACATCGAGCATAGGGCTATCGACGATGATCCCGGCGTTGAAACGGTGCTGCGCCGCAAACTTCGGATGCGCCAGCCGCCATCTTAAGCCCCTACCCTTTAGGGGAGGGGTTGGGGTGGGGCCTGTCAGTCGAGCGCGGTGCTTGCGGACAGTCCCCACCCCCTTCCCCTCCCCTGAAGGGGAGGGGGGATTCAGGTCTTTGACCAGCTTGCGATATTTGTCATAGGCCCGCAGCGCGTAGCCGCCGGTCGCGACAAATTCGATCACGCGCGAAAAGCTGGCGGCATCAATGGCGGAATAAGGCAAAGAGGATTGCACCTCGGCCAACAATTCGGCTTCATCAAATGGCCCGGCGCAGGCGACGCCCATCACATGCTGGGCCAGCACATCCAGTCCGCCGGGGCGGAAGCTCTCACCGTCGCGCACGCCTTCGGTCACCGCGTCATAGGCGGCCTGGGCCTCCAGATATTCAAAGCGGTTTCCCGGAACGAGGATTGCCTTGGACGGCTCGTCCATCCGGTGGTTCGACCGCCCAATGCGTTGCAACAAGCGCGATGAACCCTTGGGCGCGCCCATCTGGATGACACAATCGACATCGCCCCAATCGACGCCCAAATCGAGCGACGCGGTGCAAACCAGCGCGCGCAACTTGCCGTCGGCCATTGCGCCCTCGACCTTGCGCCGCGCCTCGACCGACAGCGATCCGTGGTGGATGCCGATGGCGTATTTCGGCTCGTTCGCGTCCCATAATTTCTGGAAGATATATTCGGCGAGGAACCGCGTGTTGCAGAAAATCAGCGTAATCTTGTTGCGCCCGATTTCCTCGATCAACTGTGGCACCGCATGCTGCCCGCTATGCCCTGCCCAAGGCACGCGACCTTCAGGCAGCAGGATTTGTAGGTCCGGCTCCGCCGCATCCTCACCCTTTACCAGCCGCACGAGGTCGATATCGCCATCGGGCGCGAGCCATGCACGGTAGCCGTCAGGGTCGGAGACGGTGGCCGACAAGGCGACGCGCTGCATATCGGGAGCAAGCGTCTGCAACCGCGCTAACGACAGGCTCAGCAGGTCACCGCGCTTGCCATTAGCGAAGGCATGGACCTCATCGATGATGACGCGTTTCAACGTCGAGAATAGCAACACATTATCCTCATGGCTGAGCAGCAGCGATAATGATTCGGGCGTCGTCAGCAGGATATGCGGCGGTTTAACCCGCTGGCGTGTCTTGCGTTCGGATGACGTGTCGCCCGTGCGCGCTTCAATCCGGATAGGCAGGCCCATTTCTTCGACAGGCATCAGCAAATTCCGCCGAACATCGACCGCAAGCGCCTTCAGCGGCGAGATATATAGCGTGTGCAGCCCCTCCGCAGGGTTGGCAATCAAATCGCTCAGCGTCGGTAAGAACCCTGCCAGCGTTTTACCCGCGCCCGTCGCCGCCACCAGTAACGCATGCTGCCCTTCGCTTGCCGCATCGAGCATTTCCAGCTGATGCCGACGCGGCCGCCATCCGCGAGAAGCAAACCAGTTTGTAATGATGGAAGGAAGCGTATCTGGCATAAGTCACGCTTCAACTACAACAGTTAGTCATTCCCGCGAAGGCGGGAATCCATCTACTGCGCTTTCAACTTAGACTTGAGGCTTTTTAAGCGCGTCGTACACAAAAAGAACGGGGCCCAGCGCAAAAAATAACGATAGAAGCCCTTGTAAACCGAGGGCGGCGTAGAACGAAAATGGCGAAACGGAGCGAAATATTTCAATACCTCCGCGTCGGCCAAAGGTCGTAACGCCGTTCTGCAAGGCGTCTCTAATCAAAACTAATCCTGAGTAAGACAGCAGTAGGAGGATCGGAAACCCGATCAATATGAATGCGAAAATCGTGAAACTATGTAGCTTTGGAAACATGGGCTTCTGCGCCGCTACGTGAGCAGATCGCGCCCGTCGGGCTTCAGCGAAAATATGCAAGAGTTTGGACATCATCTGACTCAGAAATCAAAGCTTTTTATTACGATGACACTAAGCACAAATGCTTAAGAAGCGGTTGCAAGTCTCAATGCCCTGCTTGCTCTCCGCGTTCCAGCCCCGATGCCGCTAACTGCGCGTCAATCTGCGCCATCAGGCGGCCCAAGCCTTCCTCGCTCGACGCTTCAGCCCGTGCCACCAGCACATCCTGCGTGTTCGATGCGCGCAGCAACCACCAGCCGTCGGGCGTATTCACCCGCGCGCCGTCGGTGTTGTTGACGTCGGCACCGTCCGCCGACAGCCGTGCCAGAACTTCGTCGATCACCGCGAACTTGCGGCTTTCATCGACCTGGAAACGCATCTCCGGCGTGTTGATCATGTCGGGCATCGCGCTGCGCAACTCGGTGATGCTCTTGCCGAGCTTGGCCGATGCCGACATCAGGCGGACAGCGGCGTAGATCGCATCGTCAAAGCCATAATATTGATGCTTGAAGAAGATATGCCCGCTCATCTCGCCTGCCAGCGGACTGCCTGTTTCCTTCATTTTGGATTTGATCAGGCTGTGCCCGGTTTTCCACATCAGCGGTTGCCCGCCCAGGTCTGCCACCCGGTCGAACAACGCTTGTGACGCCTTGACGTCGGCGATGATTGTTGCCCCCGGGACGTCACCCAGCACGTCTTCGGCATAGATTTGCAGCAACTGGTCGCCCCAGATCACCCGGCCTTGGCCGTCAATCGCGCCGATCCGATCGCCATCGCCATCGAACGCCACGCCAAAGTCCAGGTTCCGTTCCGCGACAAGCTTGCGCAGATCGACCAGATTCTTCTCGTCGGTCGGGTCGGGGTGATGGTTGGGAAAATTGCCGTCGACTTCCGTGTAGAGCAGGTGATGCTCGCCGGGCAGCATCTTTACCAGCCGCTCGATAACCGGTCCGGCAGCGCCATTGCCTGCGTCCCAGCCGATCCTGAACCCTTGGGCGGGCACCGCTTCAAACAGGCGCGCGACATATTGATCCATGATGTCAAAAGTTTCCGACGAACCAGCGCCTTCGTCCCAATCCCCTGCCGCCGCCATTTGGCCGATCTGCACGATATCCGCACCAAAGAACGGTCGCCCCTGCAGCACCATCTTGAAGCCGTTATAATTGGCCGGGTTGTGGCTGCCGGTGATTTCGATGCCGCCGTCAACATTGTCGAGAATGGCTTCGGCATAATAGAGCATCGGGGTTGGCCCCATGCCGATGCGGACAACATTGACGCCGCTTTCGTTGAGACCGCGAACCAATGCTTCCTCAAGCATCGGCGAACTGATTCGGCCGTCATAACCGACCGCTGCCGTTTTTCCGCCAGCGCGGAGCAGGCACGTTCCAAAGCTGCGCCCGATGGCATAGGCATCCTCTGCGCCCAGCGTTTCGCCGATGATGCCCCGAATGTCATATTCGCGCAGGATGGTCGGATTGAAAATATGGGGCATAAGAAATTCCTGTCGGACTATGGGAAGATGCTGGCGCTTAACGCGCTTTTGTGTCGAAATTACGTAACAAAAGATCACGGGCTTTGTTCAATTCGGATGCGCGTTCGTCGCTGCCGCCGCGATCAGGATGATTTTCGCTTATCAGTTGCCGGTGCCGGGCACGGATGCGTTCGGCATCGTCTTGTGCCGATGTGCCCAACAGGAATCGAGCTTTGTCGATGGCATATTGGTCGGTTTGTTTGGAGCCGAGGCCAAATAAGCGCCAGCTCAGCCCGCGATACCAGGTCGCCGCGACCGCGACCGCGCCTATTCCAATCAGGGTATTACCGCGCAAGGTCAGGGCGATACCGCCGATGCCCAGCACAACGGGCAGCACCTGTTGCATCCGAAGTTTTCCGGACCAAACAGCCCAGCCAATCAACCCCGCCAGCAAGACCAGAACAAGTCCCATCAGACAAGCGCTGCCGCGTGCAGCTCGGGCAACGCCAACCCTGTCACCAACTCGCGCAGCTCCTGTCGCGCGACAATATGCGCCGTCGCCAGTTGCCCCAAATGACCTTTGTCGATCAACGTCAATCCTGACGGAAACAGCTCGCGGTAGATAACCCGCTCGTTCAGCCCCGGAACCGACCGGAAACCGACACGTTTGGACAATTCGGCAATCGCATCGGTCATCCGCTGCTGGTTGCGCGCTTCCATATTGTGCAGCCGGTTGCGCACCACGACCCAGTCGATCGTGACCCCGTCCGACTTTGCCCGCGCCTTGCGGGCTTCCCATATGAGTTCGGCATAAAAGCTCAGGCGCTTTACCTTGAAATTTTCAGGATCAACCTGCCCGATCAGGTCAAAATCGACAAAGCTGTCATTGATCGGCGTCACCAGAGTATGCGCGCGGGTCGCGACAAAGCGCGCATATTTATCATCGCGGCCGGGCGTATCGAAAATCAGGAAATCAACCTCCTGCGCCAGCTTGTCGACCTGACGTTCAAGGGTTGCCTGCGAATCATGGTCGAACACCTCGAACATGGGCATGGGCAGCGATATCCCGCGCCGCTTTATCGTGTCGCGGCGATTTTCGAGATAGCGGTACAATGTACGTTGCCGCGAATCGAGATCGATACACGCCACCCGCGCGCCACGCGAAGCGAGCGCGATCGCGACATGGACCGCCGTGGTGGATTTTCCTGTTCCGCCTTTTTCATTGGCAAATACGATATGATGTGCGCCCGCCATGCGTGGCTATTCCCCTGTTGCCGATAAATGCCCTTGAAAAGCCAGGGCTGCCTCCCGCATAGGCGGATTACTGTTGAAGCCAATAACCAAGGCGGTGGGTACGTGCAAATCATCAATGAGCTTGGCCCGTTACGGGACAATTTATCGGCGCTGCGGGCGGCCAGGGGTAAAGTGGCGCTGGTGCCGACCATGGGTGCGCTGCATGCCGGGCATATGGCTCTGGTCGAGGCCGCCAAGGCGCAGGCTGACGCCGTAGTGGTCTCAATATTCGTGAACCCCGCCCAGTTCGGCCCGAACGAAGATCTGGACGCCTATCCGCGCACGCTCGAACGCGATGCCGGGATGTTAAGGGCGGCGGGCGTCGACGTGCTTTGGGCACCAACAGCTGCGGTCGTTTATCCAAGCGGATTTGCCACCAAAATCCATGTTGAAGGCCCGAGTGCGGGCTATTGCGGCGGTGCGCGGCCAGGGCATTTTGACGGGGTTGCGTTGGTGGTCGCCAAATTTTTCAACCAGGTCGGACCCGATATCGCCTTTTTTGGCGAGAAAGATTTCCAGCAACTGGCGGTCATCCGGCAAATGGCGCGCGATCTTGATTTCGGTCTGGATATCGTAGGCGTACCCATCGTGCGCGACGCGGATGGATTGGCGTTGTCGTCGCGCAATGCATATCTAAGCGCCGACGAGCGCGCCTCGGCACTGGCCTTGCCGCACGCGCTGGCAAAGGCCGCACAAGATATCAGAAGCGGTGGCAATGTGGCCGATGTGACCGCCGCTGCCATCGGCTCAATCACCGATGCCGGATTTTCCAGCGTCGATTATTTTGCCCTCGCCGATGCTGTGTCGCTCGAACAACTCAATATATTCGGTGGCCGCCCGGCGCGTCTGCTAGCCGCCGCGCGCATCGGCAAAACCCGGCTGATCGACAATATCGGGCTTTAGTACCCGGCGCGCCATGACAAGCTTTTGCAATTGCCGATAAATTTTTCCCGGCAGTCGTTAACCATTTGTTGACTATATTCGGGCGAAGTTGCCCCCACAGGGACACCGGGGGACAGAACATGGGTAACAGTTTTAAAAGCGCGACCTTTTTGATGGAAAGCCGATTGGCGGAGGCCGCACGCGGTGACGCAGGTGCGCTCTATGATTTAGGCATGGCCTATTCAACGGGAAGCGGTGGGGTCGATGTGGACCTGATCGAAGCGCATAAATGGTTCAATCTGGCTGCACTTAACGGCAGCGAAGAAGCGATGATGTGCCGCGCGGACATTTCCGACGACATGACCGCGCGCGAAATTGCCGAGGCCCAGCGTCAGGCGCGGGCCTGGTTGCAAACAACCGATCGCCGCGCTGCCTGATCCAGAGTTAGCCGTAAAAATTGCAGTAAAATACGCAAAACACGCCGCCATTTTGATTCTATCAAAATGGAACAGGTCTAGTGAGTCCACACGCCGACTAACGCGGCGGGAAACGATCATCACTCTCTGCTTGGTCAATCTGCCACTCCAAATGCTTTGAGGCATCAGCCGGAACGTCCATGCGGTTTTTCCCTCTTAGGTTCAGGAAGATGTGATGGTATTTGCCAGTTCGCGCCTGAGAGCGTTCACCGCTCCTTGTACTCTTGGCGATAGATGTCGGCGTTGCGGGTAGACAGCCCAAATTGGTTCCCTTTCAGGCCGAAAATCATCGAGAATCAAATTCAATCGGGCGTCTTTCAAGGACTGTTGCACATAGAATTCAGGCAACTGACAGATGCCCATGCCAGCCAATGCTGCTTCCAGAACTGCACTGCCATTGTTGCATCGCAATCGGCCCTTGGGTTTGTGGATAATATCTTTGCCCTTGTCACGAAAACGCCAGGTGTTGGCTGTCCCGATCAGACATTCGTGATTCGACAGATCAGCAACCGCTTCAATTTTGTCGGTCCGTTCGAGATAGTCGGGGGAAGCGCATGTCAGCAATGTCCGATAGGCTACTCGTGTGCGGATTAGCCTTGAATCCGGCAGCTGCCCGGTACGTATCGCCAGATCATATCCTTCTGCGACCAGATCCACGATGCGGTTGGTAAATATCATTGTCACACTGAGCTTGGGGTGGGTCATTGCGTAGCGACGCAATATCGGTGCAACGAACTGTTCGCCCATCGCCGTTGAGCATGTTACCCGCAATTCCCCCTGCGGTTCGCCCTGCTCGTTAATGGAGGCCAGGACGTCATCACGTTCCTGCAAGATCCGGCGGCACTGTTCAAGAATTGCGCGACCTGTGTCGGTCAGCACGACTGTGCGGGTCGTTCGATCAAAGAGCTGTGCCTGCAATCGCGTTTCAAACTGGGCAATGACGCGGCTCATCCGGGTCGCTGACGTGCTCAATGTTCGCGCACCGCCCGAAAATGATCCGGCATTTGCTACCGCAACAAACTCATCCATGCCGTGCCACATATCCAACATAATCCCAGAATCGGTATAATGAATTGCGATATTGCATATTTATCACGAAATTGTCCATGTGCTATGGCAGGGCTTAATTTAGGAGACATTGCCGATGAAGACCCGTGCTGCCGTAGCGTTTGAAGCCAAGAAGCCGCTTGAGATTGTGGAGCTTGATCTGGAGGGGCCGAAAGCTGGCGAGGTTCTGGTCGAGATCATGGCGACGGGAATTTGCCATACCGATGCCTATACGCTTGACGGGTTTGACAGCGAGGGGTTGTTCCCGAGTGTGCTTGGCCATGAAGGTGCAGGGATCGTTCGCGAGGTTGGCGCAGGTGTTACCAGCGTGAAGCCGGGTGATCATGTCATTCCGCTGTACACACCGGAATGCCGGCAGTGCAAAAGCTGCCTCAGCGGCAAGACCAACCTGTGCACCGCGATCCGCGCGACGCAGGGCAAAGGATTGATGCCCGACGGAACATCACGGTTCAGTTACAAGGGCCAGACCATCTACCATTATATGGGCTGCTCGACATTCTCGAACTTCACGGTGCTGCCCGAGATTGCGGTTGCGAAGATCCGCGAAGACGCGCCGTTCGACAAGAGCTGCTATATCGGTTGCGGTGTGACCACAGGTGTCGGCGCTGTCGTTAATTCAGCCAAGGTGACGCCGGGTTCCAACGTCATTGTATTTGGTCTGGGCGGGATTGGCCTCAATGTGCTGCAAGGTGCAAAGATGGTGGGCGCGGACAAGATTGTCGGTGTCGATATCAATCCGGCGCGCGAGGAATGGGGGCGGCGCTTTGGCATGACGCATTTTGTCAACCCGACCCAAATTGACGGTGATATCGTCCAGCATCTGGTCGAGCTGACCGATGGCGGTGCGGATTATACCTTCGACTGCACCGGCAACACGACGGTGATGCGCCAGGCGCTTGAGGTGTGCCATAGGGGTTGGGGCGTTTCCACCGTGATCGGTGTTGCCGAAGCGGGCAAGGAGATATCGACCCGCCCGTTCCAGCTGGTCACCGGCCGCGTCTGGCAAGGCTCGGCCTTTGGCGGCGCGCGCGGGCGCACCGATGTGCCCAAGATTGTCGACTGGTATATGAACGGCAAGATCGAGATCGACCCGATGATTACCCATGTCCTGAGCCTCGAAGAGATCAACAAGGGCTTTGACCTCATGCATGCAGGCGAAAGTATCCGAAGCGTCGTTGTGTTCTGACCGGATTTTTGCATAAATACCTTTATATTCCAATTATGTATGGAGAGTTTTGAAATGGCGATTTTTACGCATGTTTGTCTTGGTGCTTTGGACTTGAACCAGTCGAAAGGCTTTTATGACGCTGCACTTGGCACGTTGGATATCAACAACCTCGGCCCGCTGGGCGAAAACGGATTTTTATATGGCAAAGAAGCACCGGAATTCTTGGTATTGAAGCCCGCCAATGGGGAACCGGCAACGTTCGCCAATGGCGGCACGCTGGGTTTTGCAGCAGAATCGCGGGCACAGGTTCGCGCTTTCCATGAGGCTGGCCTTGCCAATGGCGGCGTGGATGAAGGCGAGCCGGGGCCACGTGCGTTCACGCCAACGGCCTATGCGGCCTATCTGCGCGATCCTGCCGGTAACAAGATCTGCGCTTATTGCTTTGCAGACGGCGAGTAAGTGATGCCCCTAGAGACCGTCTCGACGAACAAGTCCTATGGCGGTGTCCAGGGCGTTTACAAACATGCATCAGCTGCCACAGGGACGGAGATGACCTTCTCCGTCTTTGTGCCGCCGCATGAACCGGGCGCGAAGCGACCGGTCGTCTGGTATCTGTCGGGGCTGACCTGCACCCATGCCAATGTCACCGACAAGGGCGAGTTTCGCAAAGCCTGCGCCGAACTCGGGCTGATTTTTGTAACACCCGATACGTCGCCGCGCGGTGAGGGCGTCGCTGATGATCCGGAAGGCGCCTATGATTTCGGGCTGGGTGCCGGCTTTTATGTGGACGCAACGCAAGCGCCATTCGCACAGCATTACCGGATGCGCAGTTATATTGAAGATGAGTTGCCCGCGATTGTGGCGGAGCATTTTCCCGCCGATATGGCTGCCCAAGGCATCATGGGCCATTCGATGGGCGGACATGGTGCGCTGACGATCAGCTTGCGTAATCCGGGCCGGTTCAAATCGACCTCGGCCTTTGCACCCATTGTATCCCCGAAACACTGTCCTTGGGGTCACAAGGCACTGGGCGGATATCTCGGATCCGACCAATCGGTTTGGGCGGACTATGACGCCTGTGCATTGATCGCTAATGGCGCGCGCTTGCCTGACCTGCTGGTCGATCAGGGCGACGCTGACAATTTCCTCGCCGAGCAACTGAAAACCCATCTGCTGGTCGAAACTTGCCAAGCAGCCGGCCAAAAGGCGACAATCCGGATGCAACCCGGCTATGACCATAGCTATTATTTCATATCTACCTTCATGACCGAGCATCTGGTCTGGCACGCGGAGCGTTTGCGTCGATTGTCGCCATGATCATGGCAATCACCTTGCCGCAATAAGTGGCAACGCTTGCGTCGGTTGCCGACATGGCCATTCAGCACAGCCTCGCGCCGCAGCAAAAATCCGGACGGCAGGAATGGCTGGAAAATCTGGTCAACCGGTTTTGATGGTGGCGTCTAGGTGCCCTCGGTGCAGGGCAAATGGTAATCAGAAGGACACATGCTCGGGCGGGGTGCCTTGGGAAGCCAGCTCTTCGTTATTCGCCAACCGCAGTTCTTCGAGCTCGGCTTCGGATTTGGTTTCGATCCCCATGATTTCGTCGCGTGCGCCGTCAAGGCCGTGGACCAGCTCGTCGATTTTCAAATGGAGTGCCGCTTCGTGGCGTCGCTGCTGGTTGAGCACCATTTGGGTCAGCGTGATGGCTAGCACCGACAATGCGAGCGTCAATGTATCGATGCCGTAACCCGCCGCGATCCATCCGATACATAACAACAGCAAGATGACTATGACAAATGGGTTACCCGCGAGATTGGCACCCTTATCTGCCAACCGACCCCCAAATTCATATATCTTTCGCCACATCTATGGATCCAGACCGCCTGCTTTCAATTCCCCTGAACGCGCTGCTGCCATTCGGCGAAGGATTGTGCCAGACGCCGACCGGCAATTTCGCGACCGGTTTCGCGTGGTAAACCAAGCGAAGCCGATAAAGGTCCGCCCATCAGAGCATCGCCGAGAGCGATCAGCACCAGTTCGAGCGTCAATTCGTGCAGCGATGCGTCGGCATGGCCATCTTCGGCAATTTCGTCGACCAAGCGGTGAATGGCTTCGACCACAGGATTCAACGCGTCTTCGTTCCCTGACAAGAGCATCCACGATGCCAGTGCGCCGGCCCCTTCGCGGTCGAACGAGTCGAATATCAAATCGGCCAACTGGCGCGGTGACATCGCGCCTTCGCGCACCTGTATGATTGCCTTGCCAATGGTGGCGCACACGCCATTGGTCAGATATTCCGCCAGATCGCGCTGCAACCCCGACGCCGAGCCGAAATGATGCAGCAAATTGGCGTGGGTGCGACCGATTCGTCCGGCGACAGCTTTCAATGTCACCGCCTGGGGTCCGGTTTCGATCAACAATTCGCGCGCGGCTTCGAGTGCCGCCAAACGGCTGGCTTCGGGACTTAGCCGACGCGGAAACCCTAAATTTATGTTCACAATCTTCGATTGATTATCTATTGACATTGATGTTCGCTACCCCATTTCCCACGCTTGCATGTTGAAAAAACATGTGTCTTCGACGCCGCTTCGGAAACGAGCATGAACGCGCCATTCATATTTGACAATGCTGTTACGGCGATCTGGGTCGAGGCTGACCTATTTCATGCCCGGGTTCATCCGTCGAATGCCGATAAGCGGCACCTGTCTAAAGCGAAAGATCTGGAGGAAGGTTAATATTGCGGGGCAAGAAAAACATCAATATTTCCAAGGTTTAAGCGGCATTAACCAATTCTTTTTAAGCCACCTTCATCTCTCTTGCTTAATTTGAATGCATGGATGCGACCAGCAATTCGAACGGCTCTGCGGTGCCAAAAGACGCAAGACCGGTCGTTGCGCCGCGCGGGTTTCGGCGCGTTGGCAATCCGGCAACGGTTCGACACTGGGTCCGGGGCGACCCCTATGCGACGGCCTTTTTTAATGCATTGTCAGCGGTTTTCCCACACGGCGAAACATTCATGATCCGCAGTATGATACCTTGGGCCGATCGTGTTCCAATATCATTGGGCAGTGAAGTACGGGCGTTTATAGAGCAGGAAGCTGGGCATACCCGTGAACATGTCGCGATGAATCGCGGATTGACCGGCGCTGGCTATGATATCGAACCCCTCGATCGCAGAATCAAAGCTTTTGTCCGGGTGTTCGAGGGGACAAGCGACATCACGAAATTGACCGCGACGATGTGCATCGAACACTTCACCGCAATCGTTGCTGCTGAAACTCTCAAAAACCAGGCTCATTTGGCCGGAGCCGATGAAAACTTGAGAGAATTGTGGTTATGGCACGCCATCGAAGAGATCGAGCATAAAGGTGTGGCCTTCGATGTCTGGCAATTTGCGACTGCAAAATGGCACCCCACACGGCGCTGGCTGTGGCGCAGCTTTTTCATGATCGCCATTACCCTGAGCTTCTTCGTCAACCGGACGCTTGGACAACTCGAGCTGCTTCGGCAAGATGGCATCGATTTTTGGACAGCTCTGCGCGGCGTATTCCGGCTGGGATTTGCCAAAGACGGTATCGCCCGTAATATCGCCGGCTCATGGCTCGGCTTTTTCCGCCCGAATTTTCATCCCTGGGATATTGATGACCGGCTGTTGATCGCACAAGGCGAAGCAGAATTGGCAATCGCTGCCGCCAAACACTCGGGATATCACGCTGGGGTCACGCCCGGTGAACGGAAAGAAGCGCTACGTCCGGCCGAAGTGGCGGAGGCTTTGCCTTATGCTGCTCGCAATTGATCAAAATAATCGCGAGCGGAAGTTATTGGCTTGGCTATCCTAACCGGCTTGTCGGTGTCCATCAGCGACTTTTCATAAAGAGCACAAGGAACGGCAATGCCACGGCCATCGCTGGGCCGTTGTTCGGTGCGACCGGTCGCCCGAAAACCAACCTTGCGCAGAACGCGGCCAGACGCAGGGTTGTCGACAAAGTGACTGGCGACCAAACGGCTGTGTCCCACCGCGCGGGCAATGCCAATGACGGTGCGGGCGGCTTCGGTGGCGTAGCCCAAGCCCCAATAAGGACGCGCGATCCAGTAACCGAGTTCGGTTTCGCCATCCCGGTCGCCCAGGCCGCACGCTCCGACCAGACGCGGCGCGCCATCGGTGCGCTGCATCAGCAGGAACGTCGGATATATTTCGCTATGTTCGAGCCCCGCAAATCGCGCGGCCTCATCCTCTGTGTAAGGCCATGGCGCGCGGGCAAGGTTGCGGACGATACCTTCATCGGCAATAGCGCGGTAAAGCTCCTGCGCATCTTCGGGCCAGCTGGGCCGCAACAGTAATCGTTCTGTTCTCGCAAACATTTTCTCTCTCCGGTTCGCGGGCTTATCCCTTGCATAAGCAAGCGACAGCCTTGTGACATTTTGCCTCAAATGAGACGAAGAACAGGGAGAATGAGGCAAAAAGAAAGGGAGACCGGTTAACCCGTCTCCCTGTCCAAGGTGAAGCAACATATTGTAGCTTCCGGGTCATCCGATTGGACAACCCGTTATCGATTGTCCGATTATTCTGCGGCGGTAGCCATCATATCAACCGACACATATTTGCGGCCGAGTTTGCCAGCGTGGAATCGCACGCGGCCGGCGGTCAGCGCGAACAGGGTGTGGTCTTTGCCAAGGCCGACACCGGCACCCGGATAAACCTTGGTCCCGCGCTGACGCACAATAATGTTGCCACCAATGACGTTTTCGCCGCCAAATTTCTTCACGCCAAGACGGCGGCCTGCTGAATCGCGACCGTTACGTGACGAACCACCTGCTTTTTTATGTGCCATGGTCTAAACTCCTTCGATCAACTGAGCGCTAAGGCTCAGGCTTCCTTTGTGGCTGCGGCTGTCTCGGCTTTGCTCGACACAGGCTTTTTGGGCGCAGCGGCTTTCTTTGGCGCGGCTTCCTTTGCAGGAGCAGCTTCGGCGGCGACTTTTTCAGCCTTCGGAGCAGCAGCCTTCTTTTCGCCTTCCTTGCCAACGGCAAGAATGCGCAGCAGCGTCAACGACTGGCGGTGGCCCTGCTTGCGGCGATAATTGTGGCGGCGGCGCTTCTTGAAGACGATGACCTTCTCGCCACGCTCTTGCGCAATGATTTCGGCAGAAACCGTAAGGCCTTTGACGTCTTCTGCCTTGTCGCCGTCACCGGCCAGCAGAATATCACCCAGCGAGATCTTGTCACCCGCTTCACCTGACAGTTTTTCAACTGCGATCTTATCTCCGGCGGCGACGCGATACTGCTTGCCGCCTGTGCGCACGATAGCGAACATGGCTCTAACTCATCCGTTTCTTAATAGCATGGCACCGGTTTAGGGCGCGGTTGCAGGCAGAACCCATCGAAATACGAATCTCGACAGGCTACGCCGGAAAGCGGCCAGCTAGGGCATCATTTTCCCCATGTCAACGCCTTTTCCCGCCTTTTCTGCCCATTTGCGAGCCTCTTGCCAGCCCGGAGGCGCAGCCTTAGACAGGAAGCATGGCCGTTTACAATCTATCCTGCACCAAAGCTATTATGGCTGCATTATTGCTTCTGCCCGCTTGCAGCGCCTCAGACGGTCGGTTTCCGTCGCTTGAGCGCAGGCCTTTTGAGACACAAACGCCGGTTGCGACCCCCGCGCCTGCTGCGCCAGCAGCGTTGCCCGAGGCGCTGGCATCGAAAGTTCAGGCATTGATCGCCCGCCACCAGAGCGCCAATACGAGCTTTATAGCGGGTCTTCTAGCGATGCATGTTACAGCCGCCGGTGCGGCGGGCAGCCCGCCGGGAAGCGAAAGCTGGGTCAACGCGCATTTGCAACTTTCGCGGCTCGACAAGACGCGCGCCGATTCGGTCGCTGCACTCGGTGAACTCGACGGTCTGATCGCCGAACAGATCGACGGCGATTCGGTCTATGTTAGCCTTCTGGTCGAATATCAGCAGCAAGTTGCGACCGAAGTGGCTGCCCAGCGCGGCGAAATTGACGGAATGTCCCGCCAGATCGGTGAATAGCTGTGCCTTGCCCGGGAAAATGCGCAATCGCTTGACCTGGTCCCATGCTGCGTTGCACAAATCACGGCCATGACCATAGCAAAAAAGCCCGCGCCACAATCGATTACCCAAAATCCGGACGTTCGCCTGCTGGGCAAGATGCTCGGCGATGTGATTCGGGCTTATGGCGGCGACAAATTGTTCCGGCAGACCGAATATATCCGCTCGACCAGCGTCGACCGTTTTCGCGGTATCGCTGGTGCGGAAAGCATTGATCGCGGGCTGGGGGCACTTTCGCTCGATGACACGCTGAACTTTGTCCGTGGTTTCATGCTGTTCTCGTTGCTCGCCAATCTGGCCGAGGACCGGCAAGGCCTGGCGCAGGAGGTAGGGGCAACCGTTGCCGAAGCAACCGCGCGGTTGAATACGGAAGGTGTCAGCAACGAAACGATCATGGAATTGCTAGCGCATAGCCTGATTGTGCCGGTGCTCACAGCGCACCCGACCGAAGTGCGGCGCAAGAGCATCATTGACCATAAAAACCGGATCGCGGCGTTGATGACGATGCGCGATGCCGGGCAGATGACGACGCCCGACGGGGATGATGTGGACGCCGCGATTTATCGGCAAATTGCGCTGCTTTGGCAAACCCGCCCACTGCGCCGCGAAAAGCTTTTTGTTGCCGACGAAATCGAAAACGCACGCGCCTATATGCAAGAGGTTTTCCTGATCGCGCTGCCAAAGCTTTATGCCGGATGGGAAAAAGCGCTCGGGTTCAGGCCGCCGTCTTTTGTCCGTTTGGGGACGTGGATCGGCGGCGACCGTGACGGCAACCCCTTTGTCGATGCCGAAACCTTAAGATATGCAATCAGCCGCGACGGCGGCACCGCTATCCGTTTCTATCTGGAAGCCGTCCATAAATTGGGTGCCGAAATATCAATCTCGTCGTTGATGAGCGAGACACCGCAAGCGGTATTGGCGTTGGCAGAAAAGAGCGGCGACGGCGCGCCTTCACGGTCTGATGAGCCCTATCGGCGCGCGCTGTCGGGAATTTACGCGCGGCTTTGTGCGACGCACATCGCACTGATCGGCGATCAGCCACCGCGCCCTGCGGCATTGAAGGGTGAGCCATATATTGCGCCAGAAGAACTGCGCGCCGATCTGGCGACTTTAGCTTCGGCGCTGGCGCGGGACGGTGACGGCGCGCTGTCCAGCGGTGGTGCGCTCGGGCGGTTGATCCGTGCGGTCGAGATATTCGGATTCCATCTGGCGACGCTCGATCTGCGCCAGAACAGTGATGTCCATGAACGCGTTATCGCAGAGTTGTTAAAGGCGGCGGGTGTCGAAAGCGACTATGCCGCGCTTGACGAAGCTGCGCGCGTTGCGCTGCTGACAAACGAACTGTCGCATAACCGGCCGCTGGCTGGCGAATGGAATATCTATAGCGAGGAAACCGCCAAGGAACTCGCTATCGTCCGGGCCGCCGCCAAGGCGCAGGCCGATTTCGGTCCGGCAGCAATCACCGCCTATAATATCAGCAAGACCGAAAGCGTGTCCGACATGCTGGAGGTCTATGTGATGCTGAAAGAGGCCGGGCTGTACCGCGTTGCCGGGGACGGTACGCCGTCGGCCACGATCATGTCGGTGCCCTTGTTCGAAACCATCGCCGATTTGCAGGCCGCGCCCGCAACCATGAAGGCATTTTTCGCGCTGCCGCCGATGCGGACGCTGGCGCAGGCGCGGGGCCATCAGGAAGTGATGATCGGCTATTCGGATTCGAACAAGGATGGCGGCTATCTGACCTCGACATGGGAATTGTTCGAAGCGAGCAGCGCGCTCGCACCGGTTTTTGCCGAGGTCGGCGTGGCGATGCAGCTGTTCCACGGTCGCGGTGGCGCGGTCGGGCGCGGCGGCGGCTCGGCATTTGGGGCGATCAAGGCGCAGCCTGAAGGGACCGTACAGGGCCGCATCCGCATTACCGAACAGGGCGAGGTGATTGCGGCAAAATATGGCACGGTCGACCATGCCGTGAACAGTCTGGAAACGATGGCGTCGGCGGCTTTGCTGGCGACATTATCATCCGACCCGATTGCCGGTGCCGACGCCACGCGGTTCAAGGCGGCGATGGTGGAACTTTCGACCAGTGCGTTCAATCATTACCGCAAGCTGGTTTACGGTACCGATGGCTTTACAACTTTCTTCCGTCAGATGACGCCGATCTCGGAAATTGCCACCCTCAAAATCGGATCGCGCCCCGCCAGCCGCAAGGCGAGCGACGCCATCGAGGATCTGCGCGCCATTCCGTGGGTGTTCAGCTGGGCACAGGCCCGCGTGATGCTACCCGGCTGGTATGGCACGGGTCAGGCGCTGCATGATTTCGCTGACAAGGGATTGCTGAAGGCGATGGCGGGCAACTGGTCCTATTTCCAGACAATCCTTGCCAATATGGAAATGGTGTTGGCCAAATCCGATATGGGAATTGCGGCACATTATGCCAGTCTGGTCGAGGATCAGGCGTTGGCGGAGGCGTTGTTCGGCACCATCAAAGATGGCTGGTCCAAATCCCGCGACAGCTTGCTCGATGCGACCGGCCAAGCGCATTTGTTAGAGGCCAACCCCGCGCTCAGCAATTCGATCAAGCTGCGGCTCCCCTATATTGAGCCGCTCAATATGCTCCAGATCGAACTGATGAAACGCCACCGCGCGGGGGAGGCGGATGAGCGGATTGGTGAGGGGATACAGTTGACGATCAATGCGATTGCGACGGCATTGAGGAATAGTGGGTGAACTGCTGGTAGGGGATTGTCCCAAGCGTAGCGCCGTGGAGCGCAGCGAAGCCAGCCCCCGGGAGGTGGTAATGCATTGGCTTAAATTACAAGCGTTGTGCGAACAAACTGGCGGGATTTAAGGCACGAAGTGACGTCGAGTTTGCAGTCTAATTTGTCAAATATATTTGACAAATTAGACTGCATAAACTAGTGAACACTATGGACTATGAAATCCGACTGCTGCCGGAATTTGAAGAGTGGCTCGACGGTTTGAAGGACAAGCTCGCACAGGAAGCGGTGGCAGAGCGGCTTATCCGGGTAAGTCGGGGCAATTTCGGAGATCATAAGACGGTCAATGAGGGGGTGAGCGAGTTACGCATCCGTTACGGCGCAGGCTTTCGGGCTTATTTCACAATCAGGGGCCGGGTGATTGTGTTCATGCTTGTTGGCGGAACCAAGCGTACCCAAGACCGCGACATCGCCCGCGCCAAGCGGCTGGCAAAAGAATTGTGAGGACATCATGGCATTGAAAACCAAAGCATTCGAACCCGAAAAATATTTCCAGACCGAGGATGCACAAATCCGGCTGGTATCAAACGCCCTCGAAAGCGGCGACACCGCCTTTCTGACCGACGCCATCGGGGTAGTCGCCCGCGCGCGCGGTATGGCGGAGATTGCGGAAAAGACCGGCCTCAGCAGGCAGGCGCTTTATGCCGCATTTGGACCAAAGGGCAATCCGACGATCAGCACGGTGATGAAGGTTCTGGCGGTGTTGGGGTTGACGTTGGAGGTTAAGAAGGCGGCTTGATTAAAGCCGCCTTCCAATCCTTAGCCCGGCGTGCATGACATGCCATTGCGCTGAGCATTGGCGATGCAACTCGCCTTGGCTGCGGGCGTCGTTTTCAGCCAGCTTTTTTGGGCTGCAATTTTTGCAAACCACTATCAACTTGCGTAGAATATTGCGGGTTTTGGGGGATAGGGGGTTGGATGCGAATCCAACAGGATTGCTTATACAGACCCTCTTTTGTCATCCCCGACTTGATCGGGGATCCATGGCCGGCTCGGTCGGTATGCTCGACTGTTTATTCACGCAGAGGCGCAGAGGGGCAGCGTAACTACTCTGCGTCTCCGCGCCTCTGCGTGAACCATTTTTGCTGACAGTTAACGCCATGGATCCCCGCATTCGCGAGGATGACAATGACGAGGTGGTGCGTTGTCAGGCAATGAAATGATAAGCCGTCAAACAAGTTCAGGATGACAAGGCAAAGGGGTGCTATTCGGATGCCACCGCCCCCTCCGCAACCTCCGCTTTGCCGAAATCAAACCGTATCCGCACCCACACGCCCAGTTGCGGTTTGTTGTCGATCCGTGGGGGCCTTACCAGAAACTGCCATGCCGCTAGGCGGAGCGCTTTGGCGAGGCCGGTGCCGCGGGGGTTTTCGCCGAGAATCTGGCAGTTTTCGACATGATAATGTTCGATCATCCGGCAGGCTATTTCTGCCGATGCGCCGGGCGGTGCGCGTTTCGCACCCGCCAGGTAAGGGGCGAGTTCGGCGTCATAGGGTTCGCGGTACCAAGCGACGGGGAATAGCTGCGCACCACCCGGGCCTGCGCCGGGGCCCATCATACCCTTGCTACCTTGCCCCGCTCCCTTCGTATCGCCCGACCCGGCGCTGCCGCTGGCGGGGATTTTGGACAGGTCCATTGCGTCCAATTCGCTCTTGCTGACCTTGATGAAATCGGGACTGGGCGGCGGGGCTTTGACCGGATTGACCGGCGGCAAGAGCGGTTTGGGAATGACCGGGACCATATCGCGCTTTTGTTCTTCGGTGACCGGCGTCTCGGTGTCGCTCTTTGACCTGTCTGCCGATGTGGATTGCGATTCCGCCTCCAGCGTGAACGCACTCAAACCGCGCCTGCCCGTTTCGGGGCCGGACGACCGCATGCCCAAACTCAAGATCGCTATGATGAGGAGCGCTTCAAGCGCCAGCGCAATGATTAGCCCCGTGGCGCGCCGTTTGAACTCGGTACGGTCCCGATCTATGTTGTCTGTTGTGGTCATGGGACTGTGCAGACCTTTACGGCATCAGACGGCCCTTGCAATGTAGGATTTGCCCTGTCAGGCTTTGGGCACATCGTTAACCCGCCCGGGCTGTGGGCGTCGTTATCAGCCAGCTTTTTGACCTGTGCGCTGACCCCGATTTGACTGTGAACTTGCTTGGATTTCTGCGGGTTTTGGAGCTACGGCGTCGGCGGCATTTCCTACAAAAAAGGCTGTGACATCCCACCACCGTTTGTCCTGAGCTTGTCGAAGGACGAACGGTTGTTGTTCCAGCTGCGCAAACCGCACTTTCAATCCATCCTTGGGCTTTGGGGATCGGCCAAGGCTGCCATCCCTGACATCCCCATCGACCTTATCCCATATTGGCACAATCTGAATGGCAGCAAACAAAGATGTTCACATGCAATTCAACAGATCAGCCGTAACCATAATGCACGGTGAAATGTGCCGCTGATTCGACAGACCGAAGAATTTGCCGAACGCGGTGGATATAGGGATGCGTGACATGGCAGGTTTCAGAAACACATTATTCGGCGCAAAATTTCTGCGCATTGCGGCGTTGGCAACCGCAGGCCTCGGTCTATCGGGGTGCTATTCGACCTTCGGTGGAGATTATCATAGCGCAGGCTACAGCGCGTATGATTGCGACCCTTATAGCCCCTTCGACAGCTATTATGATTGCGATTACGGCTACGGCTTTTCCAACATCGGCTATGGCGGCGGCTGGTATGACAGTTACTGGTATCCCGGTTACGGTTTTTACCTGTTCGACAATTATGGCCATCGTTACCCCATGCGCGCCAACCATCGCCGTTATTGGGGCGAACGCCGCCACCACTGGTACCGTGAAAATCGGGGACGCAACAATCCTGGCGGGCAGCGCAACAGCAATGATGACGGCAACCGGGGCAGTGGCGGCTATACCAACCCGGCCCCCAGAGGCGAGGGTCAGGGCCGCGGTAATTGGCGGCGCGGCAATCAGGAACAGAACCAGCAGGGCGACGGCCAGCGCCGCCACATCCGCAACGGGCAACCGGTGGGCGGGCAGGGCGTGAATGCAATTCCCGTACCGGCACCAAGAGCCACGCCTGCGCCTGGTCGTGGGGATTATGGCCGACGCGGTGGCGACGTTTCGCGCCGCCGTTTGGGCGGCAATGACCAGGCGGGCGCCGTCAACGTTCCGCGCGCTGCGCTAGTGATGCCCGGACGCGGAGAGCGTAACCAGGGCCGCAGCGGCAGTCGGAATTACCGCCAGCAGGCTCAGGATAATAATGCCCGATCAGTGGCACCAACAGCGATGCCGGTGCCACGCGGCGACGACAGCCCCGCCCCCCGACGCCGAGGCCGCGGGAATCCGGACAGTCAGCCTGATTGAAAATGGATGACAAACAAAAAAGCGACCGTGCCGGGGGGCTTGGCACGGTCGCTAAACGCGCTGGACCGAAATGCGGCGCGTATCAGAAACTGTCTTGCGGAAACGGGGCCCTTTTACCCAACCGGCGGGCTTCAATCGCTTCATCGGCAACGCGCGTCATATAATCGAGCTGCGCAAAACGCGCTTCGCGACGTGCGCCCGGCGTCATATGCGCGATTTCTGCAACCAGTTCACCCGGGTCGCGCCCGGTTATACCAACAACCAGCGCCAGGAAAACGGCGGCAAATCCCAATGATGTAAAAACAACAAGTGCGGCGTCTGGTGTCATAACACCCTCCATGAATTGGTTCCCTGATGGGTCGAATGGCTAATGCCCTGCCACCGTGCCCGGTTACCAATCACTGGCGGATGCAGGTTAATGCAGGGCCAAAAAGCAAAGTTAAGCCATTTTTAACGCTGAATTTTGCGCTGTTCGCGGACGCCACTTCACCGCCTAGGTTGTAAGCCAACTGCCAGACATCGGTCCCGTGGGACCGAAAAGTGCTGAAACGGCTCCTTCCGGCTCGGCCTTATTTAGGATAGCTCTCAACGTTTCGGCCATCGGATCGACGACTGGCCCATGTTCATCTTCATTCGCGCCCTGCAAATGTCGAATCCAGGCGTCGATGCCAACCAGTATAGCCGGGCAACTGCGGCCCAAAATTTGATTTTCTTCAAGCGTTTCTAACCAGCGTTGCGGAATCTTCTGGCTTCCGTCCATTGCGATCTGAATCAGACGATGGTTCAACGCCGGATTGGCGAAGCGGATCATCAAATCGCGAGCGTATCGGTTCAAGTCCTGACCGGGTGCAGTCTTGATTGTGGGAGCGGCTTCATTCAGCATCAACTGCTCTACTAGTACCGCTAGGCTGCTGTCAGCCAGAGCCTGATGAACAAATCTATGTCCATGTGCCAGTCCGCAATAAGCTAGCAATGAATGCGCGCCGTTCAGCATCCTAAGTTTCGCGGTTTCATAGGGTCGGACATTGGCAACCATTTGGACACCGTGCCTCTCCCAAGTCGGCCGCGCGCCTGCAAAATTGTCTTCTATGACCCATTGGCTGAACGGCTCGGTGACTACGGCACCCTCATCCTCCAGACCATTTTTCGTGGCGAATTGGGCAAGGTCTTGCGGGGTGGTTGCTGGTACGATCCTGTCAACCATGGTGTTGGGACAAGTGCATTGTGCATGGAACCACTTCACTAACCCCGGGTCGTTCAAGGCTAGATAGGTATGCATAAGCGATCCAAGCTGACTACCATTTTCAGCCAAATTGTCGCAGGAAAGCAAAGTCAGACCGTTCAAGCCCGTGTCATGGCGGCGGCGTAGCCCCTGCGCGACGTAGGCATAAAAGCTGTCCGCGCCGGCGAGGTTGGGATCAAGGCTTCCATCGGCGGCACGGCAATAGCCTTTTTCCGTGACGGTAAAGCTAGCGATCTGTATTGCCGGGGCAGCCAACGCCCTAATCACCGCCTCGCGGTCCTGTGTGGCAACAAGCACGTTTTTGATTGCACCTATAACGCGGGTCGCCTCACCATGCGCTGATCTCTCTGTGACTGTGTATAAACCGTTCTGCGGGTTCAATTGGGTCGCCACATCGGGCGATCGCAACGATACTCCTGTTATTGACCAGTCGTTTTCACCTGCATCCATGGCCTTGTCGGTGTACCAGGCCATATGTGCTCGGTGAAATGCCCCAATGCCGAAATGAACAATACCTACCCGCTGACGGCTGCGATCATAGGCGTATCGGGTTATTTCCGGCCCGAGCTGGTCGATGGTTTTTACATCCAGCCTCACAATTTATATGCCAGCTTCGCTAGATTATAGCTGAGGTCCATCGCCAGTTCGGCAGCTTCCCAGTCCTCGATCCGGTGCTCCATCACCAGTTCAGCCAAAAACCCGCAATCGACGCGTCTTGCGACATCATGGCGCGCGGGAATGGAGAGAAAAGCACGGGTGTCGTCGTTGAAACCAACTGTGTTATAAAAGCCCGCTGTTTCGGTTGTCATGCGGCGGAATCGGCGCATTCCTTCCGGGCTGTCATGGAACCACCACGCCGGGCCAAGTTTAAGGCACGGATAGTGGCCGGCTAGCGGGGCAAGTTCGCGCGCATACGTGCTCTCGTCGAGTGTGAAAAGGATGACTGACAGCTCGGGCGCATTGCCGAACCGGTCAAGCAGTGGTTTGAGCGCGTGAACATATTCGGTGCGGGTTGGGATATCTGCACCTTTGTCCCGCCCAAAACGTTCAAGCACCGCTTGGTTATGATTGCGAAATGCACCGGGATGGATTTGCATGACAAGTCCGTCGTCGATACTCATCGCCGCCATTTCGGTAAGCATTTGTGCACGGAACAGTTCTGAGTCCTGCGCGGTAAAATCACCGGCGCTGACTTTGGCGAATAGCGCCTGTGCCTCTGCAATGGCCAGATTCGCCGTCTGGGCGGTGGGGTGGCCATGATCGGTGCTGGTCGCACCCATATTTGCGAAAAACGCACGCCGCTGGCGGTGCGCGGCAAGATAACCGTTCCACGAAAAACAGTCTTCGCCGGTAAGATCTGAAAAAGTCTGCAGATTGGTACGGAATCCGTCGAAATCCGGATCCACAAGCGGGTCGGGCCGGTAGGCGGTGATTACCTTGCCATTCCAGTCGCTCTCCTTGATCGCAGCATGGTGTTCCAGACTGTCGAGCGGACTTTCGGTCGTCGCGATAACCTCGATATTAAAGCGGTCGAACAGCGCCCGTGGGCGGAAGGCATCGGTTGCGAGCGATTCGGTGATACTGTCGAAATAATAGTCCGCAGTCGACGAATCGAGACAAACCCTGATTCCGAAAGCTTCTGAAAACACCCAGTCCAGCCACATGCGCGATGGTGTGCCACGAAACAGATGGTAGCGTTCGGCGAATAGCCGCCATGCAGCGCGTGGGTCGGCGTGGGGATTACCAACTCCTAGCTGTTCAAGTGGTACACCCTGTGAATAAAGCATACGGAACACATAATGATCCGGCACCAGCAACAGTTCTGCCGAATTGCCGAAGGACTGGTTGTTCGCAAACCATGATGGATCCGTGTGGCCATGGGGCGACAAGATGGGCACGTCTTTGACGGTTGCATAAAGCTCGCGCGCCAGAGACCGTGTTGCGGGTTCAACAGGCAATAGCCGGTCGGGATGCAAGTGGAGCTGTCGGGTCACGCCGTAGCCCGTGAATACCGATCACGCTTGGCCTGAACGGCACGACGGGCCTCTTCAATCTGGCGTTCCTCGGTCGCAAACAGCAAGCTGTCTATGACCTGCCCAAGATGGTTGCGCATTGCGGCGCGGGCAGCTGCCGGATCTCGCGCGCGCAAGGCGTCAAGTATCGCGGTATGCTCATCGACCACCGGCTTGATATTCGCAGTCCGTGCCTTTTCGTGCAGCAACGCGGCTTCTGGTGAAGTTGAGCGCAGTTCCCACAACAGCTCGATCGTATGGCTTATGGCGCTGTTGCGCGTTGCTTTCGCGATAGCCACATGAAACGCTCGGTCAGCCATTTCGGTACCACGCGGGTCGTTATTTTCGCGTGCAATCTCATCGACCAATGCAGAAATTTCAGTGATCTCGGCATCGGTAATCTGGGTGGCCGCTAGCGCCGCAGCCTCGCCCTCAAACAACAACCGCGCTTCGGTGAGTTCGAATGCGCTGACATTGAAGCCGGGCAGGTCCTCATTGCCCGGGATGCGGCGTACATATGCACCCGAACCGACGCGCACTTCTACGATACCCTGTACTTCCAGCGCGATAATTGCTTCGCGCACCGTTGGGCGACTGACGTCATATTTCAACGCCAGTTCGCGTTCGGCGGGCATGCGCGCGCCGACGGGATATTTGCCCGCCACCAACTCGCCGAGGAATATCCGGGCCAAGTCCTGATAAAGGCGATCGTTGCTTTTAAATATCTGTTCCATGAAGACCTTATTTGGTATAACCAATTTCTATAAGTTGACAGACCGAAAATGGTTCGTCAATCGGTCTTACCACTACCAAGTTCAAACGCGAGGCTCAAGTCATGAAAATTACCGCCGCAAGGGTTATCGTCACATGCCCCGGCCGCAATTTTGTAACGCTCAAAATTGAAACCGATCAAGGCGTCTACGGCATCGGCGACGCAACTCTGAATGGTCGTGAGCTTTCGGTGGTGGCGTATCTTGAAGAGCATGTTGTCCCTTGCCTGATGGGCATGGATCCGCGCCGTATTGAGGATATCTGGCATTATCTCTATCGCGGCGCTTATTGGCGACGCGGCCCCGTAACCATGCGCGCCATTGCGGCGGTTGATATGGCGCTGTGGGATATCAAGGCAAAGATGGCTGGAATGCCGCTATACCAACTGCTCGGTGGTCGGAGCCGCGACGGCGTGATGGTCTACGGTCATGCCAATGGCAGTGACATTGGGGAAACGGTCGATGCTGTCGGACAATATATAGACATGGGCTACAAGGCGATCCGTGCACAGACCGGGGTTCCCGGCATCAAGGATGCGTACGGGGTAGGACGCGGTAAGCTTTATTACGAACCTGCTGATGCAAGTATGCCTTCGATGACAGGATGGGATACCCGCAAAGCGCTCAATCATGTTCCAAAACTGTTCGAGGAGTTGCGCAAGGCATATGGTTTTGACCACCATCTGCTCCATGACGGCCATCACCGGTACACGCCGCAGGAGGCGGCTAATCTCGGCAAAATGCTGGAGCCTTACCAACTCTTCTGGTTTGAAGATTGTACGCCTGCGGAAAATCAGGAAGCGTTTAAGCTGGTGCGCCAGCACACGACAACGCCGCTGGCAGTGGGGGAGATTTTCAACACGATCTGGGACGCCAAGGATCTCATCCAGAACCAGCTAATCGACTATATCCGATGCACCGTCGTCGGCGCAGGTGGGATCACACATTTGCGCCGGATCGCAGATCTCGCAGCGATGTACCAGATTCGCACCGGCAGCCATGGAGCGACTGATCTTTCGCCGGTTACAATGGGCTGTGCTCTCCATTTTGATACCTGGGTTCCCAATTTCGGTATTCAAGAATATATGCGTCATACCGAAGAGACCGACGCCGTGTTTCCGCACGATTATCGTTTTGAAAAGGGCGAGCTGTTCTGTGGCGAAACGCCTGGTCATGGCGTCGATATCGATGAGAAGCTTGCTGCCAACTTCCCTTACAAGCGCGCATATTTACCGATAGCGCGCCTACAGGACGGAACGATGTGGAACTGGTAATTGATGGGTAACGGACACCGCGCCGTCTTTGTCGGGGAAGCCATGCTGGAGCTCTCGCGGGAAGGAAAAGGTTGGCGAATGGGTTACGGCGGGGATACGCTTAACACAGCCATCCACATGGCACGTGCCGGGCATGATATTGGCTATCTCACGGCATTGGGCTGTGATCCGCTAAGTGCGGACTTAAAGGCAAAATGGGCAGTCGAGGGGCTGGATACGTCGCTTGTCCTCGACCATCCGACCCGCAGCACCGGGCTCTACGCGATCAGTACGGACGCGCGCGGAGAGCGTAGCTTCTCCTATTGGCGGGATGCGAGTGCCGCCCGGGAGATGTTTGCGCATTCCAGCATCATGGCGGCGATGGCAGCGGCGACGACGGCGGACCTGATAGCTTTCTCGCTTATCACATTAGCCATCCTGCCGCCCGAGGGGCGCGATACGCTATTGGCTTTAGCACGCGCGGTGCGGGAACGAGGGGGGCAGGTGGCGTTTGACGGCAATTACCGCGCGCGTCTGTGGGCGAGTGCTGAGGAAGCTCGCGCAGCGCGTGATGCGGCCACAGCTATTGCCACTATCGGCCTGCCGACATTGGAGGATGAAACGGCTCTTTCGGGCGAGGACAACGCAGATGCCGTTGCCGCGAACTGGCAATCTCAGGGTTGCGTTGAGACGGTGGTGAAGCTGGGCGCTGCCGGGTGCCGCATGCCTGACGGTTCGATCATCACGCCCGACGCCGTGCTTGATCCCCTTGACACCAGCGGTGCGGGCGACGCTTTTAACGCGGGCTATCTGGCCGCGCGACTTGAAGGAAAGGACATGCTTTCAGCAGCGCGCGCCGGGCACGCGCTTGCGGGGTGGACGATTATGCGACCGGGCGCGATTCCAGCCCGGGATTCCTGAGCAGACTCCACAGCACAACAGCGGCCAGAATATCCAGCGCAGCCAGCGCAATGAACAGCGGGTTATAGCCGAACGTGTCTGCACTCTGCCCGATCAGCAGCGTAAACAGCATGCCACCGATCCAGGCTGAAGTGCCCGCCATGCCGCTTGCCGTGCCCACTGTGCGCCGGTCGAAGACGTCGGCGCAAAGCGTAATAAGCGCGCCGTTGAGCATCTGGTGGGCAAAACCGCCAATGCAGAACATGGCGATCGCCATTCCCGGCGAAGTGGCGAGACCGATGCAGGCAGGCCCGACCATGCATAACGCGCCGATCGTCATGGTAATTTTTCGGCTGGTAAGCAGTCCCGCGCCGCGCTTCATGAGCCAAGTCGGCAATAGGCCGGCCGCAAGGCTACCAAAGTCGGCGGCCAGAAACGGCAACCAAGCCCACAAAGCAACGGATTTCAGGTCAAGATCCCAAACCGCGACAAGGTAAAGGGGGATGAAGAAGTTGAAGGTCTGCCAGGCCGGTTCTGACAGAAACCGGGGCGTTGCGATGGCCCAAAAAGAGCGGCTTTTGAGCACATCTTTTTTCGTTGCGGGTTTGGACGTTATGTTATCGTCCCGTCCATCTTCGATCAAGGCTCGTTCTTCGGCTGACAGGCGCGGATGGTCGGCGGGGTCGCGGTAGCCAACCCACCACATTCCGGCCCACACCAGACTTAGCGCGCCGGTGACGATGAAGGCGGCCTGCCAATTGTACGCCAAGATGCAGAAGGCCACGAGTGGCGGCGCGACCATGTTACCAACGCTGGTACCCATCTGGAAAAAGCTGGTCGCGAGCGGGCGTTCGCGTGCCGGGAACCAGGTGGCAACGGTCTTGGCACCCGCAGGAATTGCCGCTGCCTCGGTTGCGCCCAGCAGGGTGCGGAAGAAGGCGAGGCTCTGCCAGCCAGTGGCCATGGCGTGGGCCATGTTGCTAAACGCCCAGCCAACCGCAAACAGGAAAAAGCCCAGCCGCGTGCCAAGCGCATCCAGCACCGACCCGGCCACGGTCTGCATCACTGTATAACTGGCCTGAAATGCTAGAACGACCCAGCTATATTGTTCGGTCGTCATTGAAAATTCTGTCTTGAGCGTCGGGGCTGCAACCGACAGCGTTGATCGTGCCAGATAGTTGAGTATCGTGCCCAGCGTGACCAGGCTGATAATCCACCAGCGCAGCTTATTGCCTGAGAATTTCATGCGGTTTCTACGGGTACCGGACGTGAAATATTTTGCAATTGCCTTCTCCGGTCGTCAACTATTCCGTTGCGCGGATTCGATCCAATCCAACATGCATCGGGTGCACACAAATACAAGCCATCGAACGAATTAACCGTCCGATGGCTTGTAGTTTATTAGAAGTCATAACCCATGCGCAGGCCGAAATAGCGCCGTGAATCGCGCGTGAGATTTTGTGTCAGCAGCCCGGCGGAGCCGCCTGCGGCTATGCCGATGCTCGATGCGTAATTCTTGTCGAACAGGTTGTTAACGAACGCTGTCACCCGAAGCCCGCCCCGGTCATTCTGGTCGATCCCGACGCTGGCGTTGAACACGCCATAAGCAGGCTGAACGGTGAGCGGGTTCTGCAGCAGATCAAAATTCACCCGGCTTTGATAGTTATAGTCTGCCTGAACGAAGGCATCGAAAGGTAGCGAAGGCAGGAGTATTTCATATGTGGCGCCGATGTTGAACTTCACCTTCGGTGCGTTACCCAGCCTTTTGCCCGCCAAATCCTGGCCGCGAACGGTTGACGGGCCTGCACCATCAAGATCTACGCAGCCGACCGTCTGCCCGGTGTAGCATTGCGCGCCGGGGAAGCGGACGACCTTTGCATCAGTATAACTGAATGCACCGTCAATCTGCAGAGCAGGCGTCGGCTTGGCACTTAATTCAATTTCGAAGCCTTTGGTGCGTACCTTGCCCACGTTGTTGAGTGTAAGCTGGATCGTGTTGTCGGGCAGAAGGATACCGGATTGCGCCTGAAAGTCCGAAAAATTGCTCAGGAACGCTGCGACGTTCAACTGAACCTTGTTGTCGAAGAAGCGTGACTTGAGACCCAGTTCGTACGCGTCCGAAGTTTCGGGACGGACTACGTTGGCGATACGGGCCGGCGTGAAGCCGGAACTGATATCGAAGCCCTGGCCTTTGTACCCTCGTGCAAACGAGGCGTAACCCATGACAGCGTCCGAAAAATCCTGACGCAGCGAAACTTTGCCAGTCACCACGCTATCCTTCTCCGATCCGACACACTGGGTAAGGCAGGTGGCGTTGTTTGCGGGAGGGTTAGCGTTGGGCACGCGGTTTAGAAACTCGACGGTCACCTTTTCGTTATTCCAGCGTGCGCCGACATCGATATGGGTCGTTTCTGCAATATCATAGGTGAACTGGCCGAAAGCAGCGACGCTTTCTGTCCCGCTTTGCGATGCCCAGTTTGCCACAACAGGGCCGGAAGGACCGCGAGCAAATGTCCGGTCGGTCGTACCGTTCTGATAAAAGCCGCCAAGGACATAAGTGAATGGGCCTGTAGTGGGCGATACCAGACGCACTTCCTGAGCGAACTGCTTGGAAGGTGCTCTCGGCAACAATGCCGGTCGGTAGGCCGATAACTGGACCCGTGATCAAATCAAAGTCCTCGATGAAACGGAAGCGCCAGTCTTGGTAGCTGCTGACTGCTATAAGGTCGGCAAAGCCCAGATCAGCCGTCAGGCGGCCCGAAACAGTGCTTTGACGGCTCTTATTGAATAGCGGTTGATCGATGCGCAGGGCGTAATTGCCAATCCCGGGAGTGATCCCGACAAGGCTTGGAGCGAGGGGGGCACCGAAAACGGCAGCGCCAGGCGGCACTGCCCGGAAAGTTCGGGCCGCACCGTTCGATTCCGAAACCGAATGGCTGCCGATCAGGTCGATTTTGATGCTGTCAGAAGGTTCGAGTTCGATGCGACCGCGAACACCATAGCTTTTGTCGTTGTTCAGCCGTTTCCCACTATTCAGTTCACGAATGTGCCCTTTTCGGTTGCCGTAAAATCCATTGAGGCGGAAGCCAGCGCTGTCTCCTAGCGGACCGGCGATCGACGCATCGAGGCGATATTCGTCGTCGGACGTGATCTTGCCGACGATTGACCCGGACATGATATCCGTAGCGCCCTTGGTGACGATGTTGATAGCGCCTGCAGACGCATTTTTACCAAAGAGCGTTCCCTGCGGCCCGCGCAAAACTTCAATGCGCGCAATGTCGCTGAGCCCGGTAAAGGCTTGCGCCTGCTGCAGCAACGCGACGTCGTCGACGATCACCGCGACCGAGGGCTCGATGCCCGTGCTGAACGCAGTCGTTCCAATTCCGCGAAGGTTGATCGAGTTGTTGGTCGGGACATTGCCTTGGGTGACAGTCAGACTGGGCGCGACGCGAGGAAGGTCTGAAACGGTGCTTACGTTGCGACTAATCAGCGCATCTCCGCTAATTGCCGTGACGGCAACAGGAACGTCCTGCAGGTTCTGCTCGCGCTTTTGGGCCGTTACTACGATTTCTTGTAGCCCGACATCGCTGTCGTCAGTTACCTCCTGCGCCTGTACGGTATTTGGAAATGCGATCGCTGCGGTCGCCGACATAAGATAATATGGAAATTTCATGACACCCCTCCCTTCAAAATTATTGGTGATTCGTTTTGGTCATGCCGAATCTTATCATTCGCCGTACATGTCAATCCAATTTGATGCAAGTGGCCAGTCCTATTTTTACTACTGCCTACCAATTTTTATGGCCACGGGTTATAGTTGTGCGATTTTGCCGCTTTATTTTGCCTTCAAAAGCGCCTTTGTGCACGCAGTAGGCTTGCATCCTACGCTCTACTGTGCAAATAGGTCTTACCAATAACTGCGAAATGTCATAAAATAAGCGGAAAATCCGTATCATGGAGGTTGAGGATGAAGTTACGGATCGCGTGTACCTTGTCCGCTGTCGCATTGGCTTGCGCGGCGCCAGTTTCGTTGATGGCGAGCCCGCCCCGCGATTCCCGTTCGCTGGAGGACGGCTGGATTTTTATTCAGGCAGATGCCTCCAATGGCGAAGCAGCTAATCTTGACGTGTCGAACTGGCAGAGCGTTGCCGTGCCACATACATGGAACCGCGTCGGCTATTATCTAACCGGCAACGGCGGGACGCATACCGTTGATACCGTCAACAAATACCAGGGTAAGGCGTGGTATCGCAAAACGTTTGAGGTACCCCGCGATATCGGCGGCAAGCGGATCTGGCTTGAATTTGATGCCGCAAGCCGCACCGCAGATATCTGGGTAAATGGCACAAAGGTCGGAGCACATCAGGGCGGTTTTTCACGCTTTCGCGTAGATGTGACGTCCGCGCTCCGGCCCGGCGCGCAGAACCTGCTGGCGGTACGCGTTGATAACACGAAGCCTGTAGCGGGCAGTACCACCGCCGATGTTCTGCCGTTAACTGGTGACTTCTTCGTTCATGGCGGCCTTTATCGTCCGGTCAAGCTGGTCACCACGAACGACCTGCATATCGACATGATGGACCACGGCGGACCTGGTGTTCGCACCCGAACCGTTCAGATGATCGGCGATGGCGCGCAAGTTGCGGCGGAGGTCCGTGTGACGAATAGTAGCAATGCCGCACGGTCCGCATTGGTTATTGCCAAGTTATTAGATGCTACGGGCGCGGAGGTCGGAAGATCGGAAAGCCGCGTCAACCTGACCAAAGGGGCAACACAAACAACCGAAGTCCTGCTCCAGGTGGACAAACCCCGATTGTGGAACGGCACCATAGATCCATATCTCTACCGGCTCGCAGTCCAGGTTCAGGACCAGCAGGGCAAGACCACCGACGAAGTTGAGCAGAACATCGGCATCCGCCAGATGGCATTCGATGCGGACCGTGGTTTTCTGTTGAATGGACAGCCCTACAAGCTGCGCGGCGTCGGATATCATCAAGACCGTGATGGCAAGGGCTGGGCCGCGAGCCGGTCGGACGTTGAAGCGGACGTCGCCGTGTTGCAGGAGATGGGCGCAAATTCCATCCGCCTGACGCACTATCAGCATGGCGCGGCTATCCACGAGATCGCAGACCGCTTGGGCATGATTTTATGGGACGAGATACCATTGGTGTCCGCGTGGACCGTTGGTGACTCACTTGAAGCAAGCGAAGGTTTACGCGCAAACGCCCGCCAACAATTGCTTGAATTGATCCGGCAGAACCAGAACCATCCGTCGGTCGCGATCTGGGGCATTGCGAACGAGGTCGACTTCGGCAACTCTCTGCCTGCATTTGTCGTCGGCCGGAAGGATGGAAAGCTTGCCGATCCGTTGCCATTGCTCGCCGAACTCAACGCCTTGGCTAAAGCCACAGACCCATCGCGGCCGACCTCACTTGCGACCTGCTGCGAGGGCAGGCTGTTCGCAGCCAATGTTACGGTACCCGATGTTTCGAAGATGGCTGATCTGGGCGGAGCCAACCGGTATTTCGGATGGTATTTCGGCAAACCAGAAGATCTCGGTCCGCATTTGGACAGCCTTCGCGCCAAACGCCCCGATCAACCGCTTAGCGTGACCGAATATGGTGCAGGTGCGGCTGTCTCTATGCACACCGCAATGTGCTCGGTGGACCAATCGATTCACGCGGTCGCCCGCAGCCGGAGGAGTATGCAAACTTCGTCCACGAGGTTGCACTGGCCCAAATCGAGAGCCGCCCATATTTGTACGCGTCGTGGCTTTGGAACTCGTTCGATTTCGCCACGACCATCCGCGCCGAAGGTGACGCCCAGGACCTCAATACCAAGGGTCTGGTTACTTATGACCGTACAATTAAGAAGGATGTCTTCTACCTCTATAAGGCAAATTGGTCCAAACAGCCGACGGTCCATATCGTCGGACGGCGTCACGTACATCGTGCCTATGCCACGACTGACGTCACGGTTTATAGCAACGGGGTAGCGACGGAGCTGATGCTAAACGGAACGTCAGTAGGCAAATTGTCCAACTGTCCGCAGAATACCTGCGTGTGGAAGGATATCAGGCTTAGGAGCGGCCGCAATGATATCGGCGCCCAGGCTACTTTTGCTGGAACGGTTGTGGCGGACAAGGTTGAATGGCAACTGCCACCGGAAGCGCTTGAGCGCGTTGCCATCGACACCGGCACAATATTGGCGGCAAAGGGCCACTGGGCTGCAACGGGGTCCGACCATTTTTTCCAAGGCGGTGAGTCCCGGTCTGTCGATACCCCGGCAGATTACGGCAAACCTGCCCAACCGGTTGCCATTGCCGGCTACCCCGCACGCGATGCTCTTGCGACGTTCAGAGAGGGCGATTTTTCGTACCGCATCCCGATGCCCAAAGGACGGTATGTAGTGCGGCTCTGGTTTACATTACCGGTCGGTGTGAACGAAAAACAATTCGATGCATTTATTGGCCGAAAGGTGGCCGTTCGCAAAATTTCGCGCGGCAATGCGGGCGACGGTGCCGTGGCAATCAGCCACGAACAGCGCATTCGCTCCAACGGCTTTATCGACCTAAAATTCCAGTCGAAACAGGACAAGGCAACGGTGTCGCTGATTGAAATCTCCAAAGCCAAGTGAACCAATTGTATTCAATTATTTAGGGATCGGGATTAGCTATGTTTGTTAAACGGTTTTCGGTGATGCTTGCCAGCCTGCTATGTTCGACTTCCCCTGCGATTGCTCAGTCCCCAGACATGCGAGCAGAAGAAGCCGCGCAGGCGCGCGCCAAGGATACGGTGGCTGCGATGCGGCCCGAAGAAAAGGCGATCATCACCCACGGCATCATGGCGCTACCGCTTATACCGAAATCGCCGCCCATGCCCGAAGATTCAGTCCCCGGGGCTGGCTATATTCCCGGCATCGCGCGATTGGGCATTCCGGCGTTAATGGAAACCGATGCCAGCCTGGGGATCGCTTACGCCGCTGGCTTGCGCAGGGACAACGCCACCGCACTGCCGTCCGGTTTGTCGATGGCATCAAGCTGGAACCCGTCGCTGATCGAAGAAGGCGGTCGCATGATCGGCTCTGAAGCGCGGGCGAAGGGTTACAACGTGTTGCTGGCAGGCGGCGTCAACCTGATGCGTGACCCACGCAACGGCCGCAATTTCGAATATCTGGGCGAAGATCCATTGCTGGCCGGTACACTGGCCGGACACGCCATTCGTGGCATCCAGTCGAACCATATCATTTCGACCATCAAACATCTGGCGCTGAACGGGCAGGAAACGGGGCGCCATTTCGTCGATGTGCAGATTAGTGAAGCCAACGCCCGTGAAAGCGACTTGCTGGCCTTCCAGATTGGCATCGAGATCGGCCGACCGGGGTCCGTTATGTGCGCTTACAACCGTGTACGTGGCGAACAGGCTTGCGCGAGTGACTGGTTGCTCAACAAGGTGTTGAAACAGGACTGGGGTTATAAAGGTTTTGTCATGTCCGACTGGGGTGCCGTGCCCGACCTCAACGCCGCGATGAAGGGTCTTGACCAGCAATCGGGAGAGCAGCTCGATACTGAAGTCTTCTTTGGCGACAAGCTGGCCACAGCGGCGAAGCAGGACCCGGCCTGGGCACAGCGGGTGGATGATATGAACACCCGCATTCTGACGGCAATCTATGCCGCAGGTCTCGACAAGCATCCGGTAACCAAGGGCGGAGCGATTGATTATGCCGCGAACGCTAAAATAGCAGAAGACGTTGCCAAACAGGGCATAGTCCTGCTCCGTAATGAAAGAGACATCCTACCGCTCGCCAAGAGCGCAAAGAATATCCTTGTTGTGGGTGGGCTTGCAACGACCGGCGTCATGTCCGGGGCGGGATCAAGTCAGGTGATCGGCGAGGGTGGTCCCGCCGCGTCGATACCGGTCGGCGGAACTGGTCCCTTCTCCAGCTTTCAGAACATCGTCTATCACCGTTCATCGCCGTTTGCCGCGATTGAGAAGATGGCCCCGCAGGCCAAGGTCCGTTTTCGCCATGGTCGTTCGGTGTCTGAAGCTGCCGCTGCAGCAAAGACCGCGGACATCGTGATTGTTTTTGCCACCCAATGGTCCGGCGAGGGCTTTGACCAGCCGGACCTTTCCCTTCCTGACGGACAGGATGCCATGATCGCAGCCGTCGCGGCGGCCAATCCCAACACCATCGTCGTTTTGCAAACCGGCGGGCCTGTATTTATGCCGTGGCTTGATAGCACGGCGGCAGTGCTTCAAGCTTGGTATCCGGGCATTCGTGGAGGGGAAGCGATCGCGTCGGTTCTCTTTGGGGAAACCAATCCTTCCGGCAAATTACCGATCACCTTTCCGGCCCTCGAAGCGCATTTGCCGCGCCCCGTGCTGGACGGATTTGACCGGTTGGAACCTGATTTCATCGGTCGCGCTCCCAAGGGTGCTGCGCCGCTGATCGCCAATTATGACATCGAAGGGTCTGATCTTGGATACCGCTGGAATGCGAAGCTTGGTCACAAGGCGTTGTTCCCGTTCGGGCATGGGCTGAGCTATTCGCGCTTCGAAACGTCGGGCCTCCATATGAAGGGCCTCACCGCCAGCTTCATAATCAAAAACATGGGCAATCGCGAAGGCGCAACGGTTGCGCAGCTATACATGACGGCCAATCCTGCCGGGCCGCAGCAGCGGCTAGCCGGGTTCAAGCGTGTCCATTTGAAGCCGGGAGCGAGCCAGACTGTCTCATTTGCGATTGAGCCGCGTATCGTGGCGGAATACGCGGAAAAGGGTTGGGAAATAGCGCCCGGGACCTACAGTTTTGCGATGGGCGAGAATGCCGAACGTCTGGGACCACCGCTCTCAATACAGTTGCCCAGCCGCAAGATTAGCCCATAATCTAGGCGGCGTGGACAAATTGGTTGACGCGCATCCGCTTGGTTGATTCAAGGCTTCCTTTTGGAGGCAGGTTTGAGCAGGGGCGCTCTGAGTGGAGCTGAATGGCGGATTTTGAGGGATTTTCTGCCGATTGATGCCGCGAACCGAGGGCGCGGTCGTCGTCCCGAAAAGAATCGTTCGATCATCAACGGGATCCTCTGGCGGCTTCGTTGTGGGACGCCATGGCGCGATGTCCCACCCAAATATGGCAACTGGAACACGATCTATCGACGGTTTCGGCGTTGGAGCGAGGCCGGGGTCTGGGAGGCGGTATCGGTCACGCTGGCCGGGATCGCAGGCTCTTTGCGTCGTGACATAGTGGGACTCCACTGCGCGCTGCCAACCGGACAAAGTCCAAGATACGCGCCCGGGTCGAGCATGTCTTTGCGCAGCAGAAGGCACACATGGTTCTGTTCATCCGCACGATCGGTATCAAGCGGGCTGAGGCCAAGATCATACTCGTCAACCTTGCCTACAATATGCAGCGCCTGATCTTCCACGAACGACGGGCAGCAACGGGATAAGTGCGCCTGGAACCAAGAGATCGGGAATAAAAACAACAGAAAATGGGCAAATATCCGCCGATCAGGCACGCCCATCACACGGCTGCACCAATCCGAGCCGAAAGCACATAAAATCAGAACGGTTAATGGAGGTGCCCAGCTGATAGCAGAGGCAGTTTGCCTGCGCCGATCCCATGGATGGATGGGAGAATCGGCGCAGGCGGAAACGTGCATATCTTATCAAAACTCAGGACCAGATGAGTCATTGATGAAGTCATGCGGCGTTTACAGATATTAAATACCTCATGCCTTTGCGTAGTAGCAGTATGTTACAGTTCCGGATGACCGCGATCAATATGCAGGTATCAGTTATCTAATAATACGCAATATGTAGGAGTGAAATGTCTGTTAGTTAATGTATTTTAACACAGTAACGCGGCAACCAAATACAAAACCAAGGTCCTGCCGTTAAATTATACCATTGACCGATAGATATCGTATCACCTTGGCGCGAGCCACATTTGACAAAATTATGTGGCGTAGCATCATCTCTGGTGAATTTTTGGAGTCAGGTGAGGCGGCGACAAACTGCTTCCAGTTTTCTTTGCCCTGTTCAGTCTCGCCAAGTGCCACGGCGATCAACGTTTCACATAAATAGTAGTAAGCACGACGATTGCCCTCCCTGTTTCCTCTGGCAACTTTCAGGGTTGGCAAGCGATCAAGATCCCCACTTTGGATGAAAGCCAGAATCAGCGACAATCTTGCAAATGATTCGCCATCGACGCGATATCGATAGGCTTTATCGAGCATATCAAAGCCTTCGTCATGTCCGCAGAATGTATTAAAATTTCCTGCTACTGCTAAGATGATCGGATCATAGGGGTTGGCGGACACCGCGAGTTGCGCGTAACGGCGTACGGAGCTGCAATCATCGTTTATGAAATAGGTTCTCGCCATTGCAAATTGCGCATAGGCTTCCTTCGGATTGATCTCGATTGCCCGGCGCGAAAGTTTAAGGGCATTCTGTACAGCCGCCCCGGGTTGAGCCACGGCTTTTTCGTTGTCGAACGAGTAAGATGCCAGAAAGGCGTAACGCACGGCTTCGAGGCGGGTCTCGGGAGAAGGCTGTTGCAGGCACTCATAAACCCTGCGGCCTTGTTTTCGATCGAGTGACTCTAAAAACGAAAGATATTGTAAAAGGCAGTTATAGCCGGGATCGAAGCGATCTTTTGCCAGTCGTGTCTGGTGGCGGGCGATTGCCCCGTAGGGACCTCCCATCTGCGAAATTACGGGAGCAACACTATCCCCAATCGGTTTTGCGGCGTCGATTGGTTGCGATGCCGACCAAACCGTAGTTGAACTGTCGATTTCGTTGAGACGGACAAACAGTATTTTGCTCCCATCATGCCCGTCACCAAGCTGCGTCTCCAGATTGTACGTCGCGGGCAACCAGCCAGATGACGAACTATTCCCGCTTGGGCCCGTCCGGACTTGCGTGAGCCATGAGCGGCTAAGGCCGTCGGCGATTAAGGCGTAGGCGCTATTTGCGATTGACGCCGATTGTGGCCCATCTGCCCCGGTGATTGGTGCCAACTGGACCACCGGACTGTTCGAGCTTTGAAGGATTTTCTTCTTTGCCATGCCATCGTCAGAAAGGTTTTGGAGGGCGACGGTCAAAAGTAATGTCGTAGCCAGGGCGATCATGATCCATAGCAATGGCAGTTTTGGTGCCTTTAGATTAAAAGGTGACAAGGGGGACATCGCCATCCGACCGACGTCATCTGCCACCAATTCTTCCGACTTGGCTTGTATCAACGCGTCTCCTGATAGCGGCCTGTAGAGATGCGGATAGGCTTGCTCCAGTTGTCCGGTTCGGATGCGATACGAGCCGGGCTGCAAATAGAGGCACCAATCTCTTGTTGACCCATGCTGGGCATAATGGGTTTCAAGTGCCTTTCTTAAGCGCCCTATTTGAACACGGGGATAACTGTCGGCTTGGCTGTCAAAATCATTGGATCGGCCAAGTCCTTCGACTGCGACAGTATAGCTTTTTATCTTGTCTCCCCTGCCTGCAATCGTTTCTTCGACTAACCAGTTAAGAAGTCGCGCTAGCGTAGGTGAATTCAGAAATTGCGGGTCTTGCAGAATTTGTGCCGCCTCAGCCCGCATCGCGCCCTCAAGACCCGGGCGCAACGGCAATCCCTCGTTTGATTGCTGGTTCACCCGATCATTCTGATGTCCTTCGCTCAACAGCGGATCTCCTGGTCAACGAGCGGCGGGCTACCGCTTCGGGGCAAACATAAGACTGTGCTCGCGGCGCATGCTGAAGACGTCTTGTCGGGTGACAATCAAATGGTCGTGAACAATGATATCGAGCAAATTGCATGCAGCTATGATTTGCTGGGTCAGCTGGATATCATGTGCACTTGGCCCCGATTGCCCCGCAGGATGATTGTGTGCGAGTATCAGGGCGCTAGCCTGTGTTTCTAACGCGAGCCGTACGACCTCGCGTGGATGGACCTGGACACGATTTACCGAACCCTGCCACATCACTTCATCCAGCAAGAGCCGGTTGGCGGCATCTAAAAACAATACGCGGAAATGCTCTCGCTTCAGCGCAGCCATTCCAAAATGGAGATACCGTATGAGAGTTTGCGAGTTTGCAAAAACGGGAGCGGATTGGACTTCATGTTGCCAGGCCGATCCGAGCATGCTCCCCAAATATTGGAGCCGTTCGCGGACAGCATCGGGCAATTCCGTCTTTAAGGCCTTGCCTTCAGGATCGGCTAATACGCCAACCAATGAGCCGTAGGTTTGCATCAGTCTTCGGCTTAGAACTGGGGCCATATCTCCGGCGGGGCCGGCGATAAGATCAGACAATATGTCTATCTCATGATCGACGCTTTGGACGCGTTTTGTCCCCTGATCGTTGCAATTACGAGGATCAGAAGTTGCGGGTAGGCCCATAGCCCCTGAGTTACTCCCAGCGCATAAGAAGCCAAATTTTCCCCAAGCATCGCCGCCGCCGGTGTCAGCAACGCGGTAATCTGAAACGCGGCGACGGGGAGTGGCCAAAATCTGTTACTCCGATATGCGATATAGAGAATAACAACCGTAACGGCTGCTTCGTTGATCAGCAGCGCCGTGTTCGGCGTTAGCCAATTTTGGGCCGACTGCGCATATAATAGCGAGGTAAGAATTGAACCCGCGGTTAACGCCCCAGCCGCCAGCCGTTCGTCAAATCGTCCTTTCCAAAAGACGAATCCAACGCTTGACACCAACAACAGAAGGTAAATCCATTTGAACATTCATGGACGACTTCCCGATGTTGATGCCCGCGTCAAGTCATGCGATCCTGCGAACCGGGCTTTCAACTTCGCTCTGGCCTTTAACAAATTTCCAAAGATCGCCCGTCATGCTCGGCTTTATGCCGATCTGCTCGCGAACTTCTGCGTATTGGTCATGCGCGCCAATGATATGCGCACGTGCGGCATATAGCGCCGCTACGGCTTCTCCAGTCAGGGCGATTGCGTCCTGTCCCACCATAGCAGAGAGTTTGGCCCGCTTGCGTGCTTGGGGCGCCGCAGCCGCCAATTCGCCCGCACAAATCAGCGCAGCGTCGATTGCATCTTCCAATGCAAAAAGTTTTTCTGCCACCATCTGTGCAGCGGCCAGTCGGTCATTGAGCATAAGTTTTCTCCCGCCGCCAGAACGCTTATCCTGACGGTCATTTTCCTATTTGTATTGAGGCTTGCGCTCAGAAAATGCGCGAGATGCCTTCGGCCAGGCTGATCAACGCGCCCAACGCCAATAGAGAAGTGAGCATGATCAGTGCAATTACGATGGTCCGTGCCGTTAGTGTCAGCTCATTTTTTCTGCTCGCCTCGAACAGAACCGAAAACCAGGCAGGACGTCCAAACCTGTCGAAGTCGCCTGCAAAATATTGCGCTTGCGCTTCTCTTAATTCAGAATTTCCTACATCGCCGGTCGGGTTCCGTTCAACCGATGACGATGTCGGTATTGACGAAAAATCCTGTCCTGACAGTTCCGGAGATTGGTATACCAAATCTCCCCATATGTCGGTAACGGGGTTTGAGCCCGGGGTCATCGCGACAAACATCCGGGCTGCTTCCGCCCTGGTGGAGACGCCCAGTATGGATTGAATACGTTTTATCCGTTGATCGACGGTGTGGTGGGAGATTCCCAGCTCACGACCGATTTCTTTGGATGATTTGAATTGCGCGACAAGTTGCAAAACCTCAACCTGACCAGCTGTCAGGCTGTCAATTGCCTTGACCAGATCATGGGATGACCTCATTTCACAAGTTTTACCACCGTCTTAAAAAAACACAAACTGAACGACGTTTTTGAAGCCGACGACCGTCGAATTTTGTGGTTACTTTCCGCGAAGCCGTTTCGCATTTGCCGTTACCTTGCGGTGATAGGGTTTCAGTACCTTTTCCCCAGCACCCGCAGCCACCTGAACAATCGTTTTCGACCGATCATTCAGACGGTAGATCTCCTGCAGTCCGACGGGTCTGGCCTTCAGCGTCATGCCCATGATATCAAGGTAGTGCGCCTGCACCATTTGGGTGAGCGAACCAAAGGCCGACCAATAAGCCCGTTGAGCTTGCGAAAATGCAACCATCTTTTCGCTGGCCATCATCGAGATTTCTGGAAGATCGGCTGAAAGCGGATCGAGTATCGCAGCCTCGATAATGGGCATCCGCGCGCCAACAACGCGGGCCGATGCCGTTACGGTTTCACTGGTGGTGAACCACATTGAGGCCGCTTGCGTGAAAAGGTCGACCACTTCCAAATGCCAGAAGAGGGGAGAGAATGAGGTTGATCGTGTCATCGCTGTGTGGCTCCTGTAAAATAGGAAAATTATATCTGGTCGCCTAGGGGATAGCGCCATCCATGATTAGGATTTTCGGACGTCGCCTGTACAGAGGATAACAGGTGAATTGTGTGATGGCCCCATCCGGCAAAAATAAAGTTTGGTAAGCGCCCCTAAGCGCTGCAGGGTTAGGGCGCAATCGACTTCGCTCGAAGCAAACGGGCAGAGGGATCGTCATTGAACGCTCTTGCGCCGTACCGGTACCGGAATGTTGCAAATATCGGCACCGCCCGCAGGCCTGATAAAGAACGGATCACGCCGGTTGGCGCGGGCATCGGCGTAGGCGGCAAAGCTCGCGCTCTCGGTCGAAAGATATTCAAAGGCGGGCATGTTTTTGGCGTCATTGCCAAGCCGCACCGACAGGATCGGCACGCGCTCCTCCTCCTTCTCGTAGAAGCCAAGCGCGCCGGTACCGCGCGGCAGGCTGGAGAGATACTCGATCCCCTCGATCACGCGGCCGACCAAAGCGATATTGCGGTCGAGATGGCGCGGGGCATGGCCGATGACGGTGTAAAGTTCGGCCCCGGTTCCGGAATCGGGAGAAAGGTTGCGGCCTACGCCGACCATGCCGTAGCAGTGCGTTGGCCAGACCCCAGCGCCATCAGACGCCAGCGGCCATCCGTTTACGTTCCCGGTGAACAACGTATAAGAGTCGCTCGACGTTCCATCAGACTTCGGCTTAGCCGCTGCGGCAATAGCTTCGTTGGCGGCTTCATCAGCGGTCTTAGCCCTGCCAACCGGTCCAAGCCGTGCACCGATGCGGCTGAAGCTATCTGAGTCTGAGACATACTCACTCTCCGGCACCACCGCCAACCCCGCCGGCAAAGCCTTCTTCTCGCTCGCATCACCCCATTGCGTCACATAATTATCCTGCACGCGGTTGATGCTGGTGCCGTCCCAGAATTTGGCCGCCGCCAGCTTGCGGATATTGCCGATCCAGCCTTGCGAAAATGGCGGCGGCATTAACTGGATGACCACGCGGCGAGGCTTCAGCACTTTGCCATCGGGCACAGCTGCAAGATCCATCACCAGCAGGTCCGATGGCGCAATCGCCACCCACTCCTCCGCCTTCGCCGCCGCGACGATTTCGGACGGTGCCGGATAGGTCTTGGCCTCTTCAGCTGACTTCTGAGCGGACAGGGGGATGCCCACAAAAATAGCGGCACCAGTGGCAAGGGTCAGATATTTGTTCATTGGCGAGATATGGCAAATCCGTTGCCCTTGCGAAAGCGCTAACGAGCGGCTAGGGGGCGTGCCTTCCCGAAAGGGATTGCGGAGACGTGGCCGAGTGGTCGAAGGCGCTCGCCTGGAAAGTGAGTATACGTCAAAAGCGTATCGAGGGTTCGAATCCCTCCGTCTCCGCCAATTCCTGCTTTCACGGCTTCCCAAAATGTCTGATTTTTCTTGATTTTCAGCCATTATTGGATGTACTGTGTTCCTATTATGTTTCACATTTTCCCATCGAAGCCCATATCAAATGGGGGCATTTTTGGGGGCACAGAAACCCGATTTGGGGGCACTAATGTTAACTGATCTCGCCATCCGGAAAGCCAAACCCCGGGAAAAGGATTATAAACTCTCCGATTCCGGAGGCTTGTACCTGTTTGTTGCTAAAACCGGACGCCTGTCATGGCGTTTGAAGTATCGGTTTTCAGGTAAGGAACGCCGTCTCATTCTTGGTAGCTACCCGCTGGTCGCGCTGAATGATGCGCGTAGGCTTCGTGAGGCGGCAAAGCTGCATTTGGCTGAAGGGCGTGATCCAGGGGTTGAGGCGCAGAAAGAAAAGATCCAGCGTGCAGCTGCTGCGGCCTGCGATTTCGAGACCCTTGGTAGGGGCTGGTATGAGCTGCAACGCCCTCGGTGGACAAAAATACATGCAGGCGATGTTATCGGGAGCTTGGAAAAGGAAGTATTCCCTTGGCTCGGCCGACTTGCGATCAAAGATATTGATGAACCGCTAATCCTTACTGTCCTCCGCAAGATCGAGCGCCGCGGTGCTATTGAAACTGCACACCGTGTCAGGCAGCGCATATCGGCGGTGTTTGTTCATGCCATCGCAGAGGGGGTTGCAACGCGTGATCCCGCCGCTGTGGTAACGAAAGCACTGAAGCCCGTCCCCAAGTCCAAGAAACGGCCTGCGCTGATCAATCTTGAAGAACTGCAAGACATGCTGCGGAAGACGGAATGTGAGCCAGCATCGCCTGTCACCAAATTGGGCTCACGCTTTATGGCGCTCACCGCCCAAAGGCCCGGTATGGTTCGGTCACTCCCATGGACCGAGATTGAAGGTGTGGATTGGGAAACCCATCGGTCCTGCCCCGATGCACTGTGGCGCGTTCCGGCAAGCCGAATGAAGCTGATACTGGAATTGAAGAGCGATGATGCTTTTGATCATATCGTTCCATTACAGCAGCAAGCGGTCAAAGTGCTTCGAGCGGTCCATAGGTTGACGGGCAATGGTCCGTTGGTGTTCCCTAGCAGCCGTCACTCGCATGTTCCCATGAGCGAGAATACCGTGAACTACTTCTACAACCGGTGCGGCTATCAGGGGCGTCATGTTCCGCATGGATGGCGGGCTTCATTCTCGACGATAATGAATGAATGGGCTAGACTGAACGGCAATGCGGGCGATCGCCATGTCATCGATCTGATGCTCGCACATGTCCCGGAAGGTGTGTCGGGTTCGGAAAACGTCTATAATCGCGCGGCCTATATGGAGCGGAGGAGCGAACTGGCTGCCGCTTGGGCAGATATGTTGATGGGCGGCCTCGCTGAACCGGAGAAGTTGCTGTTTGGGCCTCGGCGATAGAGGCAGTCATCAAAAGGCGTTCCGCCAAGCCAAAACGTCGGCAAAAAACTCAGCTATCCGCGCGGATCAGTTTGATATCGTTCGTCGCTGCCCAACTGTGTACATCTTCACGCCGCAGCGCGGTCGCCATCAGGTCGGGAAACTGATCGGGTGTGCAAGCGAAAACAGGCACGCCGAGGCTCGCCAAGCGCCCGGACAGGGCGGGGGCGTAAGAGGGACGCCCGGTACCGCCACTGAGACCACATGAGTCTGATCTGTCCAACCCTGCTGCCGACAGCGATGGTCTCCGATGATGCTCATCTGGCGTTGCGTCTGTCATGTGCGCTCATCCCAATCCAACGTCAAAGTGCTATGAAGCGACGGCATTCCTCTCGCCGGAAGAACGCGGCGAATTGCTGGCCGACCTGGTTGACCGGCCCGGTCTGCGGATACCAGCAAGACAAATCGATGCAGGCACAGGTTGTCTACAAGACGTACGAGACGATCTGGCAGCGCGATATCGAAGTGCGCAAAGAGCATCTCGGTGCGCCGACTATCGCAATCCAGAGATCGCATCGCTCATCGAACGCACACAGCAGTCGTCCGCGGCGAGTGCGGTTGATAAAGTCAAATTCTACAAGCTGGCATGGGATGCGGTGGGATCGGAATTTGCCTCGCGTCACCAGCACTACGAGATGTTCTTCACCGGTGCCAGCTTCGTCATAAAGGGACGTGCGTTTCGCTTCTACGACTGGGATGCCGCCGGCACGCTCGTCAACGAGATTCTTAACGGATACGATCTGGCCGACGAGTTAGGTGATAGCTAAGCCATGCGCGACCGACAAACTGGACTTGCAACGGTTTTGTGCCGGTCACTTATCTCATTATCCCACCTTGGCCTCGAATGCCAGTGGACGAATTTAGGCCCCAGATCGCGATTATCGGAACCAGTTCGCGATTTTGGGAAAACCGACACAGACTTAGAAGACAGCCAGTGACACTTTGCCGGAGGGTAAAGTGTCACGCGCGACAATGCCGGATTTGGGCGCAGGGTGGACAGATGGGGGATTCCCATGAATCCGGTTATGGGCTTCCTTGAATCCCGAAATATTCCATGCGGTTATCCCCGACGCGCCCACGCCGCGAACGGACGAGATGGCAACGCTGCTCGACCGGCTGGCGCATGTCATCACGCGGCCGCGCTATGCCTTCATGGTGCGGAGCCTGATCGCCGAGGTTGCCGATGGCGACGGCGAGGCCGGGCCGTACGTTCAACGATTCGGGGGGCGGCAGACATTGCGGCGGGCGGAACCCTGCCTGCCGATCCCGGTGAGGCAGCTACACTGGTCGAGCAGGAACTGCGCGACCGGGTGCGGGCTTCGGGCAAGACCAATCTCAGCCGCGCCGTGTCCGAACTGTTCGGGGCGGGGCTGCTGCGGCGGTACTATGCCGGCTTTGCAGTGGACCACGCCAATCGCGGGGGTCTGCGCCACGCGGTCTACGTGCTATTGGGCGCGGCGCGGTGTCTGTTGCCACGCAAGCAGGTGCGCGCAAAACTGGTGCCACCGTCGGTCACTCGGCCCGCACAGGGCGAACTGCGCTTGCGCTGATCAACCGCTGATTGCGCAATAGGTGGCGAGCAGGCGGCTGGCGCGAAACACCATAGCGCAAGTCGCAAGCAACGTTCCGATCACAGCGATGTCTGGTGTTTCATCCTGCGGTCATCAAACCCAGCATGCCTTGATCGCGGGTGCGATCGGCGACGATGCTACCGGGGGAGCAGGGTTTCGGCGATGACCTGTACGATCTCGCCGAGCAGCATGACGAGGAACCACACGGCGCCTGCCACGATGATCGCGGGGACCAGCAGGAACGGAGCGGCCAGCAGCAGCGCGGCCCCGGCGAACAGCAGAAACACAAGGGCTGCCGCGCCCGCCGCAAGGGCGCGCTTGCGCTTCACGACCAGGTCAATCATCGGGTAAGTCTGCATGTTGTCTCCGGGGGCGCGCTGGCCATCAGTTAAGGCGAAATCTGGCTCAGTTCCCTGTGAACTGCGGCGAGCGCTTTTCGACGAAGGCCATCACGGCTTCGCGGTGATCATCGGACATGGCCGAGATCGCCTCGAAGAACACGCCTGAATCGATCATGCCCTCAAACTGGCGGCGCAGGGGCAGGTTGATCGCCTGCTTGGTCAGGTTGATGGCAACGCTCGCGCCTTTGGCAAGCCGCTCGGCCATGCCGTAGGCTACCGCGTCCAGCTCTGCCATCGGCACGGCCTTGTTGATCAGGCCCAGTTCGGCAGCGTCCTTTGCCAGGATCGGATCGCCCGTCAGCAGGTATTCGCGCGCGCGCATGAAGCCGATCAGTTGCGGCCAGATCAGCGCGCCGCCATCGCCTGCGGCATAGCCGACAGCCACGTGCGGATCGGCGATGCGGGCCGTCTCGACCGCATAGCACAAGTCGGAAAACAGGGCGATGGTGGCTCCCAGGCCGATGGCGTGGCCGTTGAGCCGGGTGATCAGCGGCTTTTCGAGACGCAGCAGCGCGTTCAGCAGGCGGCGTGCCTCCACAAATGCTTCGATCGTCTGGCGGGGCTGGTCGAGCAATTCGCGCATGTGGTTGATGTCACCACCAGCCGAAAACGCCTTTTCGCCTGCGCCGGTCAGCACGATCACCCGGGTCTCACGATCGTAGTTCACGTCTTCCAGCGCGCGGCGCAGTTCGTCGTGCATCGGGTCGGAGAAGGCGTTGCTCGGCGGGTTGTCGAGCGTGAGCACGAGGATGCCGTGCTCGCGCCGCTCAACCTTCAG
>JBDTUD010000017.1:0-55526 GCA_040007915.1 Sphingorhabdus sp. | reverse complement strand
GCTGCTGTAGCTCAGTGGTAGAGCGCGTCATTGGTAATGACGAGGTCGGGAGTTCAATCCTCCCCAGCAGCACCACCGATTCCGGGTTATCTCGAGTGATTTCAAATAATTGGCTGTTAGAGAAAATTGTCCCGCAATTTCGGTCGCTTGTGGCAGGTCACTTTAGCAATGCGGTCCCAGAGACCATTGTCAGATAGCAAATCTGACCAGAAAGCCCTGGAAGTCTCCAGGGCCCTATTTCGTGGCACCACTTTCATTGCGACGCGGGTTGATAAGATACTCGGAAGGTCAGCTGAACCCGAGAAAGCTTCGCTGCTGCTGCCAGTCGAGCGGGATGTTTGCGCATCGCAAAAGATGGCGCGCAGTAAGCTGTACGGGATGCCTGCCCTCAAGAATCGCCGAAATGATATCAGGCACCAGCCAAGATACGCGAATGAGCCGATCAAGATGTTTCTGATCATAACCTGCGATTGCATCTGCTGCCGTGCCGGTAAGAAGTTGTTCGCGAGCAGCAAAGCCTTGCGCAACGAGCCGAACAAGATGCGGGTCCGCGATTTGGTCTTTGGCGAGCCTGCCGTAAGGCGAAATCGACATTCGCAGTTCGTTACCCCGGCGCACTGGCGTCGCAGGTGTCGAGATGATGCTGGATGATTGATCTCGTCCGAACGTCACATCGATGCTGGTATCTGTTACATGCACCCGAGCCTTCGCATCAAGAAGCAGTGCCTTTTGTTCGTGCTTGGGTAGCGAGAGGATACTGGCCGCAATTTTCGCTCTTGCTTTGACCTGCTGTTGCCACTCGATTTTGCACGTTGAACTATCAACTTGCGTTATATCATTTAGGTGGCCGACTAGTGCATCAATGACAATGCGGTCCACCTCGCCCGCTGGTAGCCGGCAGATTGTCGAACGGTTTTCGCCCGGTTTGAACCGCGTGACATAATAGCAATATTGCCGCGAGCCCCTCTGCCCGCGCGAGGGCGACATAGGTCGGCCATCTGGGTCGGTGATTAAACCTGCGAGAAGGCTGGAAGTCGAATGGATTGTGACACTGCCCGGCAAACCTTTCGGACGTCGAAAGCCAGCATTGGTTAGACCATGGACGAACGAGAACTGCGCGGGTTGCTCGGAGCCAGGGCGACAAGGCATCGCTGTATTATTCGGAATTCGCACCGGGTTTTGACAGAAAATAGCAATTCGGATCGCCACTTCGACACAATGAACCTGCAAGGGCGTGTGATCAAAATGCATGAAGAGCCGAATCCTCCTGCCTTTGATGGCTGCCATGCTCGCCCTTGGTTTCCAGCCCGCCATTGCTGCGGCGCAGACCGCCATGGAACTGGAGGTGGATCTGCTCGAAGTGCATCTTGGACGGGGCAGCGACCACCTTGTACTCGACAGCACGCTGACGCTGGGTGACGGAGCGGACCAGTTGCTCATCAAGGCGGCCGGGGGTAGCGAAACGCGCACGGCCTTTGACGATCTCGAGCTCCAAGCGCTCTATTCGCGTTCGCTCTCGGACAAGGTCGCGCTGCACTTCGGCATGCGCCACGACATGCGGGCCGGTTCCGACCTCACCCACGGCGTTGCCGGGCTGGTCGCGGAAGTGCTGCCCGGCCTTGAGGCGGAGCATTACCTGTTCGTCTCTCAGGATGGCGACCTGACCGGTGCAGGGCAGCTCGTTCTGGGCGTGGACCTTGCGCCCCGGCTGGTGCTCGAGCCGCGCCTTGCCGTCGGCTGGTCGGCGCAGGAGATACCTGGCGAAAACCTCGGCAACGGCCTCACCGATGTTGAGGCTTCGCTCAGACTGCGCCACGCGCTATCGGACAACTTCAACGTCTATGCCGGCGTCGTCCACGAGCGATTGGTTGGATCGACTCGCTCGATTGCCTTGACAGCAGGCGATCCAGCGCGTGTAACGCGTGCCGTGGTCGGCTTAGGATTCAGCTTCTGATGAATCGAACTATCCTGGATAGAAAAAACCTATCTCCGAATACGGCGACAGAGGCGATTGCCACTGTTGCAGAGCTTCCTCCTCGGGGAACCGGTTTCGGAGACATGCGCCTCCCAAAGGACAGTAGCAGACTGTGACGAGCAACTCTGGCCATACAGAGCTGCCGACCCCAATAGCGTTGGGTGACTTCCACGAACATCCACTCAGGCGCCGTGTAGTCGAAGAAATGCACCTCAGGCGCTGGCCAGAGTTAGCAGTCCCTTGTACAATTTTCCAGTTTCTATGTGTCGTTGATGAATCACAACGCGAGCAAGAACTCGCCGCCGTGCTTGCGCAATGCACGGATGACATGGACCGGATCAACGACGCACCAAGGCACCTGACGGGGAAATTGCCTGGGGACGTCGCGTTCCGATGGGAACGCCATACGGAGGCAAGCTCGTTGACGCTGTTTCTCGACGGCGAGCACGTCATTGAAACTGCCGATACAAGCGGGCCATTGCCCTATCACCGTGCACTCAAATGGGCATTGGGCCTACCGGGCCAGATACTCAGGGCAACACATATCCACGTGCTGGCAGATGAGGCATCTGCAATCGGGGTGGTTGATCGGCTGAACATGGTCAAGGCTGAAACCATAAGCTGCCACATCGCTGGCTGTTGTCGCTTTTGGTCCGATTTTCGAATTGGTCCTGATGGGTTCGGACGCTTGGTCATAGCAGCAAATGGAGTAGCTGGACTCGATCTTGCTAGAGCAGTCCAAAGGCTGCAAGAAGTCGGGAATTATCGCAACTTGACTCTTCTGGGGCTGCCTGAGGCGCAGTCCAGCTGGCCAATATTAAGCCAAATCGAAGATCAGCTTAACCAGCTAGCCAGCGATGTTGTTCGAACTGATGCTACCGACGACAACCTCCTGGAGCGCGTTTCGGACATTTCCCTCCAACTGATTCGTCTATCCACCCAGACAGGTTTCCGCATGAGTGCGACGGTAGCCTACGCACAATTGATCGAAGAGCGGCTAGCTGAACTTAACCCCGTTCGAATTGCAGGTTGTCTGTCACTAACCGACTTCACGGAACGGAGGCTTTTGCCGGCGGTCAGAACTTGCGCGTCACACGTCGGCCGGACAGCCGAACTCTCCGCGCGGGCCGAACGTTTCGCCGCATTGCTTCGCACCCGCATTGAAACGCGTATTGAAAATCAGAACGCCAAGCTACTCCATTCAATGACGCGCAGTTCCGAACTTCAACTCCGCTTGCAACAATTGGTGGAAGGCCTTTCGGTTGTCGCACTGAGTTACTACAGCCTCGGTCTGTTTGAGAACATATTGAAGTGGTTCGAACCGCACCTTCCGCCTAGGCTCGGCGTTGACGCGGTGCTCGCAATCTTGACGCCGGTGACAGTATTTGTGGCAATTCTTTGCATGAGGCACCTTCGGGCTCGCATTGTCCATCGCGCGTAGATCCATCGCTGCGGTTTGGCGGCCGATTTCGGTAGGATAGCCTCTTGAGCAGCCGCAATTTGGGCGATCCTTTTCTATGCACGCACTACCGTCAGTGCCACAAAATCAATTGCGCAGACCGGGGTCCATAAGTGTCCAAAAATCTGATCACTCCGGAACCGTTTGTTCCAGTGCCTGTCCGCCGGGATTGAACCGAGCGTAGCAATCCAGCAGAAACTCAAGCTTCAAGTCAGGCGCGAAATCGGGCCGATCGCCACTCCTGACTTTGTCCATCTCACGCCAGCCTTGCCCAAGACGCGCTCGGGCAAGATCATGCGAAGAATCCTTCGCAAGATTGCCGAGGGTGATCTTGGTTCACTTGGCGACATTTCGACGCTTTCCGAGCCAGGGCTGGTCGGTGAACTCATTCGCGGACGGATGAGTGCAATTTAGCATTTTATGCGTCTAGGGAAGCTGATTTTGACACATTCAATCTGGATGCGATTGAGATTCAATCGGAAACAGATCGGGAGCGGCCTATCTCTACTGAAGCTCATACAGGAGCATTAAGGGGGAATTTAGTGCTTAAATTGAATCGATTGCGAGTCACCGGCTCGGGGCTCGCGCTTGTCTTGTCATTGGCGAACTCCGGTGTTGCGTTCGCGCAAGAAGCACCCGCTGAGCCACAGGCTGAAACTGGTTCGTCAGGCGATGACATCATCGTGACGGGCACGCGTCGGACTGATCGCACCGCTACACAGTCTGCTGTCCCGATCGACGTGTTTACGAGTGAGGACCTGACCCGACAAGGCACGTCGGACACCAATTCACTGTTTCAGAATATCATTCCGTCATTCAGCGTGCCGCAGTCGTCGATCTCGACAGGATCCTCCTTCGTTCGCCCGCCCAACATGCGTGGCCTTCCGCCAGATCAGACCTTGGTCCTGCTGAACAGCAAGCGCCGCCATCGTTCCGCCTTGGTCAATATTGACGTCAGCGCGCTTTCGCTGCTTAGTCAGGCTGTCGATCTTTCGCAGATCCCGGCGATTGCGATCGACCGCGTCGAAGTGCTTCGCGATGGCGCCTCCGCCCAATATGGTTCGGATGCAATCGCTGGCGTGATCAACATCGGACTCAAGAAGGGCGCTTCCGGGTTTGAGATGCAGGCCCTCTACGGCCAGCACTATGAGGGCGATGGCAAGGATTATCAGATCGCGGTCAACAAGGGCTTTGCCCTGGGAGAAAACGGCTTTCTGAACCTCAGCGCCGAATTTGCCGACAGCGGTGAAACCAGCCGCGGGACGCAGCGCCCGGGCGCGCTTGAGCTCAGCCAGGAACGGCCCGATCTGACGATCCCCAATCCGGTGCAGAAGTGGGGCAAGACGGCAATGCGCAACGTTCGCGTCTTTGCCAATGGTGCGATCGAACTTGGCGACGATGAGCTGTATTTCTTCGGAAACTACGGCCACGGCGACGGTCATCAGAACTTCAATTACCGCCAACCCTTCAACACGGCCCATTTCGGCCGGACGGGCCTGTTCGGGGTTACCTATTACCTCGATCAGCTTCCCAACGGGAACCGCGATGCCAACGGCCGCACCTTCAATTTCACCCAGATGTTCCCCAACGGTTTCACACCGATCTTCTCTGGCAAGGTTGACGATGTTGCGGGCACCATCGGTTATCGTGGCAAGCGCGGCGATCTCGATTACGATCTGTCCGCAACCTATGGGCAGAACCAGTTGCGCTACTTCCTCGACAACACGGTCAACCCATCGTTCGGGCCAGCTTCGCCGACCAGCTTCTACCTTGGCAAGCTCAAACAGAGCGAAACCAACTTCAATGCCGACCTAAGCTATCCAGTGGAATTGGGGCTAGCGAGCCCGCTCAACATTGCATGGGGCGCGGAATACCGACGTGAAGCCTATGAAGTTTCCTTGGGCGACCGTGCATCCTGGGATGCAGGCCCGTTCACGCGGCAGGTCGTCGAGCGGCCGGACAGCTCGACCTTTGTGGTGGTAAGTTCGGTTGGTTCCAATGGTTCTACGGGCTTTGGGCCGACCCGCGCAGGGTTGAGCTCGCGGCGCAGCTATGCGGGCTACATCGATCTGGAAGCCGACATCACTGATGCATTCACCCTGGGGGCTGCCGCTCGTTACGAGCACTTCAGCAGCTTTGGCGGAACGAGCAACTTCAAGGCCTCGGCCCGCTATGAGTTCTCGCCGGTCGTGGCGATCCGCGGTTCGGCGAGCACGGGTTTCCACGCCCCTACTCCCGGGCAGACCAACGTCGACAACGTCGTTCTCAACTTCGTCGCGGGAAGCACGACGCCGATCCAGACCGGCACTTTCTCCGTCAATCATCCGGCCTCGGTTTATTTCGGTGCGGTTCCGGTGAAGCCCGAAAAATCGGTCAATCTGACCGCAGGTATCGTGATCACGCCGGGATCGAGCACCAACCTGACTGTCGATTATTATAACATCCGCATTCGTGATCGCCTCGGTGTTTCCCAGGCGTTCGTCGTGACGGCTGCGGATCGTGTGGCGCTGACTGCGCTGGGCGTAAGCAATGCCGCCGAGCTTGACCGGGTCCAGTATCTAACCAACGCATTCAAGACCCGGACCCAGGGCGTTGACGCGGTCCTGACGAATGTTCAGCGTACCGATGGTGCCGGAACGTTCAACACCTCGATCGGCGTGAACTACAACCACACCAAGGTGATCGACCGCAATCCGCTCATCGTCACCAATGATCGCGTCGCAAACCTCGAACGGATACTCCCCAAGCTCCGGGTGAATTTCACCGAAACCTGGACGAGCGGTTCCTTCTCGCTGTTGGCGCGGGCGAACTACTACGACAGCTTCACCGTCACTTCGAGCAGCGGAGCGGCCCAGACGTTCGGTTCAAAAGTCATCATCGACCTTGAGACCAGCTACAAGGTGAACGCGAACATCAACCTTGCGGTTGGCGTCCAGAATCTGTTGGATGCCTATCCCGACAGGGACCTTCGTTCGATTGATCCGAATACGGGCCTGCCTGGCAACGGAAACCAGTATATCGACAATTCCCCGTTCGGATATAATGGCGGCTTCTGGTACGGTCGAGTTGGTTTCAAGTTCTGAGTTGATTGTCGAACAAGCAATGGGGCCGCTGAACTTCCAGTTCAGCGGCCCTGCGCTCAATCCCGATCAGTCTGGGCAATCAACCAATCTATCAATACCTTAACGTCATCGGACACGGTCGTTCGCCTCGGGTAAATTAGGCCATAATCCGTTCCGTCAATGTCGAAGCCCAGAGGCGCCGTCAAGCGCGCGTCGTTCGCGGCAATCGCTTTGGGAGCCAGCGCCACGCCAAGCCCGCCCAAGGCGGCTTCCATCATCAGGAAATGATGATCGAGCAGCCGGCTGGCGCGCGGCCTCGGCGCATCCCGCCGCGCCTCCAGCCACAATTGCCAGGCCAATGGCCGCGTTTTGGATCCAAGCGCCACATAGGCCCCGGTCTCAAAACGTTCGCGCATGGACGACAGCATGACGGGGCCAACTTGCTCAGCCATCAGCCTGATGATTGTCCATTCCGGATCGACCGGAAAATCGAGGCGCCTGATCGCCAGAGTGACCCGATCGCGCACGAAATCCAGCGGCCCACCGCCGGTCGACAGATGCACTTCGATGTCCGGGTACTTGTCCTGAAAAGCCGACAGCCGCGGAATGAGCCAGCGCATTGCCAGCGAGCGCTCGCACGACAGGATGATCGGCGGCGGCACCGAACCGGTTCGGATTTCCCGGAGCGCATCACCGATATCGCCAAAAGCACTGCTGGTAGAAACCGCCAGCCTTTCACCTTCCGGGGTCAGACGCACTCCGCGCCCCCAAGGTTCGATCAGGCGAAACCCCAAATCCGCAGTCAGCTTGGCAACGCGCCTGCTCACAGCTCCATGCGTCAACGCCAGCTCGTTAGCAGCCGCACGCACGGACCCGAGGCGGGCCACCGTCTCAAATGCCCGCAAGTCGTCGAGCGAGGGAATTTCCGAACGCTTCATTGGTGACCATTTATCACCAATAATCGCCAGATCAAATGGATAAAGCTTGGCCGCCTGACGGGATATGGTCAGTGGAATGAACCAGCCTGCTCTCCCCCGGATTGGCATTGTCGCCGATGATCTGACCAGCGCGACCGATGGTGCCGCGCCGTTCCTGCCAACGGAGTATGCGCCCCTCATCGCCCAGCGCGATCCCGGGCCGTGGCAATTGGAACTGGCAGCGGTCGACCCGAATAGCCGCGCCCTGACTGTAACAGTGGAACTGGCCCGACGACCTCCACTTCGCCCCCCCCTTGCTGTGACAATGGGTGACCCTTCCGGCATCGGACCCGAAATCGTCGCCAAGATGTTTCTGCGTCGGCCCGAGCGTCGGCACTGGATTGTGGTCGGCGATCCCCTGGTGATGAAACAGGCATTCGAATCACTTGGTGCTGAAGTGCCCCTGTGGACCATTTCCGCAGTGGAGGATGCCCGGCTCGAGAGTGATGCGATGAACGTCCTGGCCTCGTCGCAGCTCGCCGAATTGCCACCGATCGCTAAAGTTTCTGCGATCAGCGGGCAGGCCGCCTTCGATGCCATCGTAGCTGCGATCCGCTTGGCGCGTGAAGGACATATCAGCGGGATCGTCACGGCGCCCATCCACAAGGAGGCACTGGCGGCCGCAGGGCAGAGCTATCCCGGCCACACCGAAATTCTTGCCGATCTTGGCGGGCCTGCGCGCGTCGCAATGATGATGGCGAATGAGGATATCCGCACAGTCCTCGTCACGACCCACTGTTCGTTGCTCGAAGCAATCCGCCGGGCTGATTTCGCGGCACAGATGAATGCGATCCGGCTCGCGCATGCCGGTGCGCGGGCCTTTGGGATTGTGTCGCCGCGCGTGGCCGTGGCCGGGCTAAACCCCCATGCCGGCGAAGGTGGCCTGTTCGGCGACGAGGAAACCCGCATCATTCGCCCCGCAATCGAGGCGGCTCGGGCCGAAGGCATTGACGCCTCGGGCCCATGGCCCGGCGACACTGTCTTCATGCAGGCGCGCAAGGGGCGCTTCGATATCGTGGTCGCACAATATCACGATCAGGGGCTGATCCCGGTGAAGTACCTGGGAGTCGAGAAAGGCGTGAACGTGACGCTAGGTCTGCCCTTTATTCGCACCGGCCCCGATCACGGCACGGCCTTCGACATCGCCGGGACCGGCACCGCTGACCCGACAAGCCTGGAAACCGCCTTCGACTACGCCCTTCAGGTGCAGGCCTCCCAATCCATCGCAAAACCGGCGGAGACACCATGACCCAGTTCGATTTCATTTTCATGCTCACCCGCAACGATCGCACCGTTGCCGATGCGGAGGTCCACGTCGAGACAGCGCTCGCCTGCTGCGTCCGCCACATCGGCTTCAAGGATATCGGACTGCCGTTTGATGCGCTGGCCAGGCTGGCCCGCCGCATTCAGAAAGCCGGGGCGAGCGCCTATATCGAAGTGGTCTCGCTCGACCGCGAAAGCGAACTGCGCTCGGTCAGGGCAGCGATTGGCCTTGGAGTCGACTATCTGCTTGGAGGAACGCATGTGGACGATGTCCTGCCGCTGCTGGAAGGAACGGGAATCCGCTACTATCCTTTCCCCGGCCGGATCGTCGGGCATCCCAGTGTTCTCGAAGGGACAGAAGCCGGAATCGTTGCAAGTGCGGTGACGCTTGCCAGTCATGCAGGAGTTTCGGGCCTCGATCTCCTCGCTTATCGATCATCCGGCAATGTGCCATCGCTAATCAAGGCCGTCTGCAAGGCCGTGGCCAAGCCCGTCATCGTCGCAGGATCGATTGACAGTCCCGAGCAGATAGCCGCCGTGCAAAATTGCGGCGCGGCAGGCTTCACAATCGGGACATCTGCGCTTTACGGTCGCTTCCCGGCTAACGACCGTGGCCTGGGCGCCCAGTTGAACGCGATCTCAGCTGCATTTCAATCTAACGCCTGCTGATCCTAGAATTCCGCAACGTCGACCCGCTCGCCCCGATCGAACCGAGAAAGGCGGTAGGGGCGCGGGTCGACGATCGGCTCATGCCCGGTCGCGATGTCTGCGACGAGATGGCTTGCCCCCGGCCCGATGCCGAAACCATGTCCGCTGAAACCTGCTGCAAGGATCAGGCCGGGCACGGATGGAATTTCACCGATTACCGGGACACCGTCGGGCGTGCTGTCGACAAAGCCTGCCCAGCTCGCCACCACCGGCGCCGTCGCCACAGCCGGGATCAACCTGGAAACGCGCTCGACGGTAATGCGAATGGTCTTGGGATCGGGGCGCGGATCGAGGATGCGGCGGGCTTCCATCGGGGTGGGCTGGTCCAACCGCCAATGCGAGAGCGTCTCGTGCCCGGCGCGCAGGCCTTGCAGCCCGCCGGGCGAAACCTTGCTCCAGCGCTGCTTGAACATCGGCAGGAACTGCCTCTGGTACATCAGGAACTGCAACGTGGGATCGACCTTGGCCCGGCCGCTATAGGCCAGGGCATGGCACCCGTCGCCGCGCCGCGTGATCGACATGGAATCGCCGTAGAAAGCATCGGGCAGGCTCATGTGCCCGGTGCCCACGGCAAGGATCGACTGGCGGACAGTGGCCTGCGGAAAACGCACGCCCAGCTGCCGCATGAATGAAGATGCCCAGGCACCGCCCGCGTGAATGACCAGCGGGGTGCGGATCGTGCCGCGCTCGGTCACCACCGCACTCACCGCGCCGCCGGTCGTTTCGATCCCGCGCGCCGCACAGGCCTGGTGGACGGTTGAGCCAAGGGCCATCAGCGCCCGGGCCACGGCGGGAACCGCCAGCCCCGGATCGGCGATGCCGTCCATCTGCGAATGCACGCCGCCCTTCCACACTTGCGCGGTAAATCTGCCGTGTTCGGTGGCTTCCTGGCTATTGAGCATCCGCGTCTTGACGCCGATTGATCGGGCATATTCACCCCAGCGCGCCCAAGTGTCGAGTTCGGAGGCGTCGTTGCTGACGTAGAACAGGCCGCAGCGGCGGAAGCCCGTTTCCTCGCCGCTATCAATGCCGAACTGCTCCCACAGGTCGAGCGCTTTGGTCGCCAGCGGAAGTTCACGCTCATCGCGGTTCTGCTGGCGGCACCAACCCCAATTGCGGCTGGATTGCTCGCCGCCGACAACGCCCTTCTCGATCAGCGCGACCTTCAGTCCGCGCTTGGCCAGATAGTAGGCCGTGAAGCTGCCAATGATCCCGCCGCCAATAACGACAGCGTCGGCTTCGCGCGGCAAGTCGGGCGTGGAATTGATAAATTTTAGGGGCGCAGGCATGTCAGACGTCTCCGGTAAATTCTGATCTTATTCGAAACCAAGGACGGCCTTGGTCTCAAGATATTCCTCAAAGCCGAAAACCCCGTATTCGCGGCCGTTGCCGGACCGCTTGTAGCCGCCGAACGGCGCATGAGCGTCCCACGCGGGGTGATTGATGTGAACCTGGCCAGTGCGGATGCGTAGAGCCACGCTGCGGGCCTGGTCCAGATCCGTACCTTGCACGTGCCCGCCAAGGCCAAACACGGAATCATTTGCAATCGCCACGGCCTCGTCGATGTCGTCGTAAGGGAGGATGGCAAGAACGGGGCCGAATATCTCTTCCTGCGCGATGCGCATGGTGCTGGACACTTCGGAAAATACGGTCGGGCGCACGAAATACCCGTGAGTCCGTCCGTCCGGCTGCCCCAGACCGCCGCAGACGAGTTTTCCACCCTCTTCCAGGCCAACCGCAATCATGGCTTGCACGCGCTGGAATTGCGCCCGGTTAGCAATGGGGCCAATCGTCGTCGCTTCGTCCTCCGGCTCGCCAACGACAATCTCATCCACCGTTCTGCGCGCGATGGCCTCAACTTCCGAAAGTCGTGAGCGCGGCACGATCATGCGCGTCGGCGCGCTGCACGACTGGCCGACATTGCGGAACGCCGCCATCACGCCGAGCGGGACTACCCTTTCGAAATCGGCATCGGGAAGCAGCACGTTGGGGGATTTGCCACCAAGTTCCTGCGTCACCCGCTTGACCGTGGGCGCAGCCCCCTGCGCCACCAGCACACCGGCCCGGTTGGACCCGGTGATCGAGATCATGTCGATGTCCGGGTGCGCCGCCATGGCCGAGCCGACTTCGCTGCCGGTCCCGTTGACCAGGTTGAACACTCCGGGAGGTGCGCCTGCATCATGCACGATCTGGGCGAACATCAGGGCATTCAGCGGCGACAGCTCGCTGGGTTTCAGCACGACCGTGCAACCTGCCGCCAGCGCGGGCGCAACCTTGGCGGTGATCTGGTAGAGCGGCCAGTTCCAGGGCGTAATCAGGCCCGCCACACCAATCGCCTCGCGGATGATCGCAGTAGTGCCGCGCATCGTCAGGAAGTCATAATCACGAAGCACGTCGATTGCTGCCTGGACATGCGCCGCGGCCAAGGGAACATGGGCCGCGCGGGCGTGGGTGATCGCAGCACCCATTTCCAGCGTAAGTATCTGTGCTAGCGGTTCGGCACGCTCAAGGATCAGCGCGTGAATCCGCCTGAGCAAGGCAAGGCGTTCGGCCAAAGGTGACGTCGAAAACGCCAGAAATGCTGCTCTTGCCGCAGTGACGGCGCGGTCGAGGTCGGCGCTTGTCCCGGCCTTGATCTGCGTGACCAGTTCCTCGTTCGACGGGTTGAAGACGGGCAGCCTTTCGTCACCGGAAGCTGCCACCCATTCGCCGCCGATATAGGAATGCCCGCCCAGGTCTATGGCCTGCTGAATAGCGACGGCGACATCCGGGTTCATCCAACGAGATCCTTATAGCGGTAATAAGCACCGACAAACGGCAGAAACCACGGCTTGCCGAAATGGCCCGGAATCGCGGGCCAGTCGAAATCTCGCCACGGATTGAGATCGGCTTTGCCGTCAAGCACCTCGGCCATGATCGCGCCCATGTAGGTGGCCATGTGGGTGCCGTGGCCGCTGTAGCCCATCGAATAGAACAGACCTTCGCGTTCGCCAGCGCGTGGTAGTCGGTCGCTGGTCATATCGACCATTCCGCCCCAGCAGTAGTCAATCCGTGCATCGGCCAGTTCGGGGAAGAATTCGAGCATCGAACGACGCAGGATCACGCCGCTTTTCGCGTCGCCCGCCGGATCGGAGCGGCCCGAGAACCGCGCCCTGCCGCCGAATAGGATGCGGTTGTCCGGCGTGGTGCGGAAGTAGCTGACGAAGTTCTTCGTATCGACGGTGTTGCGGCGACGCGGGGTCAACCGGTCGAGCATTTCTATCGGGAGCGGTTCGGTGGCGATCAGATAGGCCCCCACCGGCACAATCCGGCGCCGGAACCATGACAGTGGACCAAATGCCGATGTCCCTGTGGCAAGCAGCACCTGGTTGGCCTTTACCGTACCATGAGGCGTGGTCAGCTCGTGGGACGACCCGGAAACCCGGCGCATCCTGATAAGCGGATTGTGTTCATAGATCGTCCCGCCGCGCCGCACGACGGCTTCGGCCAGGCCCTGCCCGTACATGCCCATGTGCATGTTGGCGCTCTTCTCGTACAGCATCCCGCCATAGAAGCGGTCCGAACCGATCTCCGCAGCCAATTCAGCCCGGGGCACCAGCCGCGTCTCTGGATCGACATTTCGGGCGAGCAGTTCCTGCGAGCGGATGATCTTTTCATAATGCTCGGGCTTGGCCGCCACCTTGAGCTTGCCGACGCGGCCAAAGTGGCAATCGATGCCTTCCTCGGCGATAATCGCCTCGACCTTGTCGACCCCGGCATCGAACGCACGATAAAGCTTGTTGGCGCGCTCCAGCCCGAACTTCTCCACCATGCCGCCATAGTCCTGCGCAAACCCGTTGTTGCACATACCGCCGTTGCGCCCGGACGCCGCGCCCGCGACACGATCCGCTTCGAGGACGACGACCTTGGCCCCCTTCTTTGCCAGGGCCAGTGCCGCAGAAAGACCCGTAAAGCCCGCGCCCACAACGGCCACGTCGACCGTTCCCTCGGGACCGCCAAGCGCGGCCGAAGCAAACGGCGTTGCGGTATCGAGCCAGTAAGACATCATTTTCATGTTGGTTTCTCCGCCCGCGCACGGGGTTGTGAAATACAGTGTTTGCTCACCATCCGCGCATGCGCGGCCAGCAGGCCATGATCTCGCGGTCGTAACCATTGACGACCATATAGGCTTCATGTTGGGCGCAAGTCGCGCAGGCGTGGTTCGGCAGGATGCGGACCCGCGTACCGATCGGAAGATCGGGCAGCACCCCGGCACTTCCCGGCCGGACCTTGATGATACCGTGTTCCTGACTGGCATCCTCGACAATCACGTCGGCAAACGGATTGCCGTCGATGTCGCAGACTAGGCCGTAACCCTGGTCGACCGGGTGTTTCTGCGTGCCACGGTCCCGTGACATCGCCATCCACCCACCATCCGTCAGGATCCAGCCCTTTTCGGGCCGGTGGCCGATGACAGTTGCCAGTACCGAAACCGCAATGTCGTCCACTTCGCACACACCGATGCCATGCATCACCAGATCGAAGAAGGTGAACACCCCCGCCCGCACTTCGGTGACACCGGCAAGGTCTTTGGCGAAATGCGCGGTCGGGGTCGATCCTACGCTCACAACCGGCGCGGCATGCCCGGCAGCGCGGAGCAGTTCGGCGGCGGCGACCGCAGCTGCCCGTTCGCCTTCGGCGGCTTCAGGAAGGCCGGTGCCGCCGCGCGCGTTGTATGATTCGCCAGCATGAGTCAGCACCCCGCCAAGTTGCACGCCGCCTTGGCGCAGCACGTCGGCAATAACGACAAGCGTCTGGTCGTCGGGCAGAAGGCCGCCGCGGTGCCCGTCGCAATCGATCTCGATCAGCACGGCCGGCATGGCTTTGCCATCCTTCGCGGCATCGGCGAGCGCCTGCGCCTGCTCGACAGTATCAATCAGCACAGAGAGCTGAACACCCTGCGCGACAATCTGTCGCGCGCGCGCGATTTTATCCACACTGAGTCCGACCGCGTAGGAGATGTCGGTAAAGCCGCCCCCAGCAAAATATTCCGCTTCGGCAAGCGTTGAAACCGTGATCGGACCTGTCCCTTCCGGAAAGAGGCGTCGGGCAACGTCAAGCGATTTCGAGGTCTTGACGTGCGGCCGGAAACCGACAGCAAGTTTTCCAAGATGGTTCCGCAAACGAGCAATATTCCGGTCAACCTTAGCCAGATCGAGCACCAAAGCAGGTGTTTCGACGGTTTCAAGCGTGTCCGTAAGAGAGCTCGCTACAGCAGGAATGGCGTTCTGGCTCACAAAGCCCCCAATTGATACGAATGAACTTTCATCAACCAAGCGATTGATTGGAAAGCGCAAAGAGAATTGAACCTGGCTCTGCCTGCGGAGGATCGCCCAATGACATCGTAACGACCCGATCCGTCTGGGGCAGGCCGATTTCCTTTAGCCAGTAAGCCAGACCACATTGCTCGGTCACGTCGATCCGCACGAAATCACCTTCGTGGGCCGCCGCCAACGTCGCGATGATTGCGCGCGCGTCCGCCTGATCGCGGGCAATCACGGGCCCTATCACCACCCCGCGCCCCCAGCGGCGCACGCAGCCGTATCCAGTGATTTCTCCCTCGCGCTCAACAACCACCGTGCGGGCAATGCCGAACAGGGCATCGAGGAGGTGAGTGCGATCCATGCCCGAACCGGCCTCGTCGAGTGTCTTGATCGCGCGATGGTCCTCTTGCCCGGCCAATCGAACGGGCACGACGGGATCAATGGGGGGAGCATTCTCCAGCACGGCCTGATGCTGAGTAACGGCACCATAAGGCCGGAAACCAAGCCGAGTGTAGAGCGTTTCGCCTTCTTGCGTCGAATTGAGGATCACACGGCGACCAGCCGCATCGCCAAGCAAGGCTGCCATAAGGCGTGCGCCTATGCCCTGACGCTGCGCATTCGGAGAAACGATGATCATGCCAAGCGACGCGAAGTCTGCCCCATAAGGCCACCACAAGGCCGTTCCGACAAGCCGACCATCCGCTTCCACGCCGAAGCCATGCCCCAGTTCCAATGCGAACTGCCAGTCCTCACGGCGATAGGGCCAGATCAGCCCCTGCGACAGTCCGAGCGCCTGATCGAGGTGGAGGGGTGTGAGAGCGATCACGCCGTCGTTACCCTTCTCGAGCCTTGACTGAAGCTTTTCGTCGATCCTTTCCATACCAGTTTCCCAAACGATTTTCGCAAGTAGCAGAACTGCACCGCTGCTGCATGCACCCAGTTTTGGATCCGGCAACAGCATGGGTAGGTTAAGCGGGTTCCAACTGGAAATATATCTCGAAAGTCACCCTGTTACACCGCAGTTATGCGGTACGGGCCGTCAGTTGCGACAGATGCTGCCGCACTCATTCGATTCAGGCCGAAAAGGCCGTTTGGCGCTCTCGATGCGGCTTTTGTAGCGAACTCCTGCGACACTTCAATCGCGGTTGGCGGCCCAGTGCGGTATCCCTGATAGCAGTATACCGCACGATCTGCCGCGCCTGCTTGCCGCGATTTCAGTTTACCGGACGCTGTGTGGCAAAGACCTTCTTCACATATTCCGTGCTGAGCCACGCGCACCCATCGCCGCGAACGAACAGGCAGATATCTCCTTCTGAGAATGTCACGCTAGCGTTGGCGTCACTGAATGTGACTTTGCCCGCCAACAACAGCATGAGCTCCACCTGGCGGTAGGGGATCTGGCGGCGATGATAGGGTGTGGAATCCCATGTTCCGCACGCAAATTCAGAGTTTGCAGACGTGTAGTCAGAAAATCCGCGGCACGTCGGCACGTCGCCCAGCAGGTTTTCGGTTGCCGGGGGAGTTGAACGGCCAAGAGGCGCATCCTTGTTGATCAGCAGGGGCGCGGTGGAGCTTCCCGCCTGATCCGTGGGCGCCGCATAGACAATCGCAAGCATATCGTCAGACGCGCGCCAGCGGAAGCTGCTGCCATAGGGGAATACAGCCGCTTCGTCGGGGCCGAGGCCAAGCGCGCCATGACTGCTCTCGATCTCCAACCTTCCGGCCAGGACCAGGATGAAGTCGTCGGTTGGCAATGCCACGACTTCCCCTTCCCCGCGCAACGCGATGGAAGCGACCTGCGCAGCCTCGTCAGAGAATGCCGGGGTCGCCCGGCCGCCCAGCCAGTCGGAGGAAGGCGAGGTGCCGGCGGCATAGACGCGCATATCGACCACAGCCATAACCTGCTGTTCCATAATCGCGCTCACAGCCGCACCTGCTCGGGCAGGCCGCAATCGTTCACTTTTCGATTTGCTTCGAACTGTCTAAATAACATTATAAAATTCCTCCACATGTTGGAAAACCGGATGTGCCTTGCACATTCGTCCATGCATTTCAGGGCATCGCGAACCGATCTACGCTTGCTTCGCAGCAATGAGGCTGCGCGCAATCGTAAGATCCTGCAGCGCAATGCCCGAACTGTCGAATACGGTAATCTGATCAGGCGAGGTGCGACCATCGATTCTGTCGAGGAGAACGTCTCCAAGGGCTACAATGCGCGCCCGGTCACCGCCGAAATGCTGCAGATCGCCCATCACCACCGCTTGCGCGGGATGATCGCAGAAAAGTGCCGCCCGCTCGAACAATTCGGGAGGCAGTTCCTGCTTGCCAGCCGCGTCCGATCCCATGCTTGCAACGTGGGTGCCTGGACGGATCCAGTCCACTGAGAAGAGCGGTGCGCGGGCCGGCGTTGCCGCCACAACGATGTCCGCCTGCATGCATGCGTCCTGCGCTTCAGCCTGCACGGCTTGCAGCCCTTCCTTGTGCAGGGCCTGGATGAAGTCGTTGCCGCGTCCCTTGTCGCGCGCGACGACGAGCACCCGCTGGATAGGACGGATGCGGGAGATTGCCACGCATTCATAAAGTGCCTGATTGCCTGCCCCGAATATCGTCAGGACCGATGCGTCCTTTCGCGCCAGAGTATTGGCGGCAAGGGCGTCGGCGGCGGCAGTCCGGAATGCATTGACCTTTCCGGCCTCGATCACCCATTCGACACGCCCAGTGCTCTGATCGAACAGCAGGATCAGCGAATTGTGCCGAGGTAGGCCGCGCTCCGGATTGCTCGGCCAGAACGAACCGATCTTTAGTCCGGCGAAAGAACTGGTTGAAGCCGACTTGATTGAAAACCGGTTCGTTGGCGAGGATCCGTGCGCAAGCACTGCGGGAAAGATCACCGCATCATCAACCACCGCGATAAGCGCTTCTCGTGCTGCGTGAAACGCCATTTCATGCGAAATAAGCGCTGCAGACTCCTCCTCCGAAATAAACTTCATGGCTTGGCTCCTGGTCGATTTGACAGCGGACAGCACACGAACAGATCACTGCTATTCATCCTGGCCCGCCTGGGCGATCACCCTGTCCAGCGCGGACCGGATGGCCGCAAGGAACAGGTCCACATGCTCGTTTTGACATACCAGCGGCGGTCGTACCTTGAGCGTGTCTTCGTTTTCACCCGTCGTGCTGATGAGCACGCCGTCGTCCCGCATTATGTTGACCACATCCAATGCCATCGCGCGCCGCTCAGCCGTGGAGCTTCCGTCAAGCCCGATATCGACGCCAAAAAACAGTCCCGCATTGCGAATTGCACGAATTCCTGGAGCCTGAATCGCAAGCGCCTCGAAGCCACTTCTGAGACGCTGGCTTACACTGAGGACGCTCTCAAGAATCTTGTCGCGCTGCAACACAGTGAGCACTGCATCGGCAGTCGCAATACCGACCGTGTTGCCCGCAAAGGTGTTGGAGTATCGCGCGGTGCGGCCAAACACGTCCATCGGTTGCCGGCGCCCTACGACCGCACCGATCGGAAAACCGTTCCCCATCGGCTTGCCCAGCGTTACCAGATCAGGAACAATGCCGTGGCGTTCGAAACCCCACATGTGCGTACCCGTGCGACCGAAGCCCGGCTGAACCTCATCCGCAATCACCAGCCCGCCTGCTTCGCGAACGGCTGCAACAGCACCGGCGATAAAGCCGGGCGGATCGATCCATACGCCATCGCTCGAAAAGATACTGTCGAACAACAAGGCCGCAACCCCGATGCCGCGGCGTTGCAGGTCGGTAATCGCAGCACGGACCTCGGCCTCAAAGAATTCTGCTGCCTGATCTTCCGGCACCCCGTTCGGTCCGGGGAGATTGACCATGCGCACGAAGGGGCTGAGCTTTACAGCAGCGCCAAGATTTGGTGAAACTGCCGCAACGGACGCACTTGTGCCGTGATAGGCGTAGGAGGTGACAATCACACCTTCGTTACCGCTCACCAATCGCGCGATACGCAAGGCAAGGTCGTTCGATTCACTGCCCGTACAGGTGAATACCACGCGGTCCAGCTCGCTGGGGAAGGTCTCGATGAGTCTTTCTGCGTAATCAACCAGTCGCGGCTCAAGATAGCGTGTATTTGCGCTGAGCCGGTCGGCCTGTTCGGCCATCGCGGCATTTACCTCGGGGTGACAGTGCCCCAGTGACGGCACGTTGTTGTAGAAATCGAGATAGGCCCGGTCGTCCGGATCATAAAGCCACATGCCCTCGCCCCGAACGAAATGAACCGGCTGGCGATATTGCAGTCGGTAGGAAGCGCCGAGCACGGCGTCGCGCCGCGCAATCAATTCAGCCTCTCGCCGGGAAAGCTCTACTTCGCCGGGCGTGAAACGGTTGGGCATGAGATCTGTCGGCATTAGGGATTACCTGTCATAATGGTGGTTACTCGAAGTGCATTGTGCCGACATCAGGGCTGAGCCAGCGCCATCGCCGAACGAACTGCCGCTTCGCATTCGGCTGCATCAAGCCCGGCCAGGATGGAGAGTCCCTGTTCCGCGCGACCCACATTCTTCATAATATACTGTGCGTCTGCCGGAAACAGGCGCGCGCGCCAGTTGTTGATCAAGATCAGCGCGCTGTGCCGCGCACGCATCATATCGACCAGCAGCGTGATTTCGAGTTCTGACAAGCGAACGAGCGACGCAAAGCCGGCGATCACATATTCCGCGCCACCCAATGGATCCGCAGGGTCGGTCACAAAGTGACCCGCCGCAATCGCCAGATCCTGGATTCTCGGATTCCAGCTGCCATCGCCGAAATCGATAAACGCCACGCCTTTGCCGGTATGAATCATGTTGAATGGACTGGGATCGTTGTGGGTTGTCTGCCAGTCCAGATATGCGAGGTTTGGCGCAACGCATTCCATGTAGCCCACCGTGGCTGCACGTACGCGATCAGCCGTTGGACCATCGGGAAGGTACTGCTCCAGCTCAACCAACCGGGGCCAACATGCGATGTTCCAGAGTACAGGGCGGAGGCTGGCTGGAGCAGCGATGGCCGAAAGTGCAAAATTGATGCGAGCGAGTGCCACCCCAACCGCATAGAGCGTGTCAGCAGTGGGCGGGACCCTGTGCAGCGGCACCCCATCAATTCGGGTCTGCACGTAACCGCCGATTCCGCCCTCTTCGAACATCAGCGCACCAGAGCGGGTGGGAATTATATCCGGTACGAGCACGCCGGATGCACCGTTCAGACCTGCCAGAGTGGCGGACTGGAAACGAAAGCTGTCAAATGCCTGCGGCCTTGATGAAGTCTTGAGGATCAGACTGCGGCCATCGGAGATGTTTGCCTCAAAGGTTCGCTCGACCTCTGATGACAGCGGCACGAGCGAACCTGACAGTCCGTAGTGGTGCCCAAGCGACTGGAGCGGCAAATCGGAATCGGAAGCATCGGGCAACATCGCCAGCCCATCCTTCGCGGCCTGGAAATATTCCCTGCTCCCGGTCAGGGCCGGCTCCTGCCCTCCGCTCATCTCGTTGCGCTCAGCCACCACGGATGAATGTCCTCCGCGCATCTGCACCGCGCCGATCCCTTCGGTCAGATCCCGAACACGCCAGGAAGATGCGAGACGTCGGGTATCTCGGTGTATTCGTAAAAGGGGTTCGCAGGCTCATGACCCCGGTTGACCCAGACCTTACTCTTTATTCCGATGTCATAGGCAGACATCAGATCATGTCGGAAAGAAGATGAAACGTGCGTGATATCCTCCGGTCCGCAGCCCAGCGTATCGAACATATATTCGAACGCCTTGAGGTGCGGCTTGTAGGCGCCCGCCTCTTCAGCGGTCAGTACGGCGTGGATCGGCGCGCCGAGCTTCGCGGCATTGTGATGGATCTGTGAAACCATCGAATTGGTCAGCAGGACAAGGGGAATTTCTTTGGCCAGCTTGGCCAGACCCGCGGGCACATCGGCATGCGGGCCCCACGTCGGAATGCGATTGTAGATGTCTTGCGCATACTCCGCCTTGAACGGGACCTTGTTGCGCCGACAGGTGCGTTCGAGCGCGTTATGCACGACCTCCGCATAGGGCTGCCAGTCGCGCAGCACTTCATCGAACCGGTAGGCCTGGAAGTTCTTGATGAACTCCGCCATTTGCAGATCATCGAGCAGATGCCCGAAAATGTCTTTTGCAGCATCCGCCATCTGGAAATTGATGAGCGTACCGTGACAATCAAATGTTACATATTTTGGACGAAAATTGCTCATCTTGTCAGCTCCGTAATTCTGTAGTGGTCAACATATATTAGATTTTGCTAGCGCATTTGCCAAAGATGGCTGCCGTTTGGCATAATATCCTGAATTGCTGCGTGGATTTGCCATCATGTGCAGACTCGCGCCGCGACCCAGGCCACCCGACAACAGCCGCAAGCACCGCAGGAAAATCACTGAAGCTCTGGCAGCTCACGAGCCCGTCCGCAGCGGGTCGATAGACAGTTGATTCCATTCCCTGTGACAGATGACGATCTGTCCGGCTTGTTCCTGGCGCGGTGGTGGCAGCGTGTCGCAGACGCCGCCTATCGCAACCGGACAACGCGAAAGAAACGGACAAAGAGTATCAGAACTGGCACCCTGGCCTGACAATGACGGCGGGGCCAAAGCGCTTTTCCGGGCCAACCAACCTGTGTCCAGTTCGGGCACGGATTCGACCAGCAATCGCGTATAGGGGTGTTGCGTTTCGCTGGCGAAGCGATCCCGGCTAGCCAGTTCAACCAGCCGACCCGCGTAAAGCACCAGCAGATCATCGCAGAACGCCCGAGCCGTCGAGATATCATGGCTGATGAAGATCGTGGCGATCCCCAGATCGCGCCTCAGGTTGTCGATCAGATCAAGCACCGCAGCCGCGACCACAGTATCGAGCGCGGACGTGACCTCATCGCAGATCAACACATCAGGATTGGCGGCCAGTGCCCGGGCGAGATTGACCCGCTGTTTCTGTCCGCCCGAAAGTTCGCTGCTGCGGCGCTTGACGATGTCTTTGGGCAAGCGCGTGAGATCGAGCAATTCGTCAACGCGCGCCCGGGCCTCCGCACCCTTCATGCCGTAGTAGAATGCCAGCGGGCGGGTGAGGATTTCCTCCACTGAATGGCTTGGATTGAGCGCCGTATCGGCGTGCTGAAAAACAATCTGGACCCGCCGCAACTGCTCGCGGGTGCGCCGTGCCATTGCAGGCGCCAGGAGCGTGTCGCCAAGCCTTATCTCGCCCGATGTGGCCGGCAGCAAACCGGCAATGACCCGCGCGAGCGTGGATTTGCCCGAACCGGATTCGCCGATCACCCCCAGAGCTGCGCCGCGCCGGATTGAGAAACTGACATCGCGCAGAACCGGAATTGCCGGTTTTCCAGCCTTGATCCGGCCATAACCGGCATCGACTGAACCGACGGTCAGCACATTGTCCGGGGCTGCCTCGGCGTCCGGTCGCTGCTGCGGCTGTACGGCGGTCAGCAAGGATCGCGTATAGTCGCTGTCAGGATCATGCAGTATCTTGCCGACTGCACCGTCTTCGCACAGGTGACCGTCCTTGAGCACGACGATGCGGTCTGCCACTTGGGCAACGACGGCGAGGTCGTGGCTGACGTAGATTGCGGTTGCCCCGCTTTGCTTCAGGGCTGACTTGATGGTCTTGAGCACTTCAACCTGCGTGGTGACATCAAGCGCCGTGGTTGGTTCATCGAGGATAACGAGTTCCGGTTCGGTGATCAGTGCCATCGCCGCCATAACCCGCTGCAACTGGCCGCCCGAAACCTGATGCGGATAGCGCGAGCCAATCGTTTCAGGCGATGGCAGAGCCAGCGCACTGAACAACGCCACGGCCTTTTCTTCGGCAGTCTTCCGATCCGCCAGACCGTGGACCAGTAAAGGCTCGATCACCTGTGACATGATCGTGCGTGAAGGATTGAAGGCTGAAGCAGCGCTTTGCGCGATATAGGAAATGCGCCGTCCGCGCACAGTCGGCAATTCTGACTGGCTCAGCCGGTCAATATGCAAGTCGCCCACGCGCAGGCAATTTGCGGTTATGTCGGCTCCAAAGCGCGAATAGCCCATAAGTGCTAAGGCAATCGTGGTTTTTCCAGACCCAGACTCGCCAATCAGCGCCAGCACTTCGCCCTTCGGGACGGCAAAGGATATGTCCTCGACAATGACCTTTCGGCTGCCTCCCGGTGTGTTAAGGACGATGTCGAGGTCACGTACTTCGACGGCGATGTCTTTGGCCGGCGCGGTCATGCTTTGCCTCCCGGCTTCAACGCGTCAATCAACAGGTTGGCACCGACTGTCAGCGTGGCGATGGCAATTGCGGGCGCTATGATCGCTAGAGCTCCTTCCGTAAGCCCGGAAACATTCTCGCGCACCAGCGACCCCAGATCTGCATATGGTGGTTGCACGCCCAACCCCAGAAAGCTGAGACCCGACAGCAGCAGGACTATGAATACAAACCGCAGACCCATATCGGCCAGAAGAGGGTGGATCATGTTAGGGAGAACTTCGCGCCATGCGATGTAAGCCGTACCTTCGCCCCTTGCACGCGCCACCTGAACGAAGTCGAGCGCGATCAGATTCATGGCCAGCGCCCGCGCGATCCGGAAATTGCCCGGCACGTAAGTGAACGCCGCGATGGCCAGCAACAGCGTCAGCGACGATCCGAAGGCTGCCACCAGCACCAGCGCCAGAATCTTCGAAGGCATCGAGATCAGCGTGTCCATGATGCGTGACAGCACTTCATCGATCCAGCCGCCGCGGATCGCCGCGAAAAGCGCCAGTGAGGTGCCAATCGTGACTGCGAGAATCGCTGCTCCGAGCGCCAGCAGCACCGTGTAGCGGGCGCCCCACATCAGGCGGCTCAACACATCTCGGCCCAGGAAGTCAGTGCCAAGCCAGTACGCATTCGACCACCCGGAGAACACGGTGCGATCGACGAACTCGCCGATGGAGTATGGCGCGATGATTGGGGCGAAGATTGCAATCAGCAACCAGAATGTCACGAAGCCGAGCCCTACCCGGCCCGAAGCGGACAAAGCTCGCACGAAGGAGTAAAGGCGACTGGTCATGCGCGGAGCCTCGGGTTGGCGAGAATTGCGATCACGTCGGCTACCAGCACCATGGTCAGGTATGTGCCGCAGAAGATCATGGCGCAGGACTGGAGCAAGGGCATGTCCCGGCTCGTGACGGCATTCACCATTAAGCTGGCAAGGCCCGGATAGTTGAAGATGGTCTCGACAATCAGCGCCCCGCCAAACAGGTAGGAAAGCGAAAGGGCCATGGCGTTGACGATCGGACCGATAGCGTTCGGCAAGACATGAAACAGCACGATCCGCGAGAAGGGAACCCCTTTCAGGCGTGCCATCTCCACATAGGGCCGGTCCAACTGATCAGCTACGGCGGCCCTGGTCATCCGGGCCATCTGGGCAACGACCACACTGGTCAGCGACATTATTGGCAAGGCGAGCGAACGCAACATCTCACCCCAACTTGCATCCTCGTTAACGAGTGAAATCGACGGCAACCATAGCAAGGTTACGGAGAACAGCAGTACTCCCAGCGTTGCGACGAGGAATTCGGGCGTAGCGACAAGGGACAGGGTGACGACGTTGAGCGTCTTGTCTATCCTGCCTCCACGGTTGATTGCGCCAACCACGCCGATTGTCAGTGCAGTCACGACCGAGACGACCGCCGTGATGCCAGCAAGCTTCAACGTGTTGGGCAGGCGATCCGAAATGATCTCGGCTACCGGCATATTGGCGACATAGGACATACCAGGATCACCAGCGATTATGGAAACAAGCCACTCAAAATAGCGCGTCCATGCAGGACGATCGAGGCCCATCTCATGCCGCAGGACCTGGATCTGCTCCGGCGTGGCGCTTTGACCCAGAATTTCCTGCGCCGCATCGCCCGGCAACAGCCCACTGATCGTGAACACAACGGCGGAAACCAAAAACAGCGTGAGCAAGGCCGAGCCCACACGATACAGGATGAGTGGAACGACGCCAAACCAGGCGGGGCGGGAGGATGCCGTGCGAGCCATTATTCGTCCCACCATGCATATTCGGCGAACCGATACCCCCCGAAGGCGCCCAGGGGCACGCTTCGCAAACCTTTGAGGCGGCGATCATATCCGTCGATAAAGCTGAGAAATACCGGGATTGCCACGCCGCACTGGTCGTGGATCATCTGTTGCATCTCCCCGTACATTTCGGCGCGCAGGGTTTCATCCCCCCCGGCCCGCGCTTCAACGAGAAGCCGGTCAAACCGTTCGTTCTTCCATCCGCTTTCGTTCGAATCCGCGTTCGATGCGAAGAACATGCTGAACAAAAGGTCTGCGGTTGGGCGCGGGTTGGTATTGCCGAAGGTCATGGGATGGCGCATCCAGTGCGTCGACCAGTAACCGTCTGCAGGCATCCGGTTGACTGCGAAGTTGAGCCCCACACGTGAACCATATTCCTGCAGGATCGATGCCATGTCCACCGACCCGGTGGCCGCCGTCGAGCAATAAACAGGCAGCCGCACGCCGGTCAGGCCGGAACGCTGGACATGCCAGCGCGCCTTGTCGGTATCGAGCAACGTTTGAGGCACATTGGCATTGTAATAAGGCTGGAACGGCGCGATCGGCTGGTCGTTGGCAATCACGGCGTAATCACTAAAGATCGCCCGATTGATTAGCGGCCTGTCGAGCATTAGCTTGACCGCCTGTACAAAATCCGGATTGCCGGTGGGCAGGGAATCCTGCCGCATTATCAGATTGGTGAACAATGACGACGGCGTTATCATCGTCCGATAATTCGGATCAGCATGAATCCGCCGGACAGAACGCGGATTGACCGCGTTGATCATGTGAACATCACCCGAAAGAAGCGCGTTCACCCGGCTGACCTCGTCAGGAATGGCGATCAGTTCTACCCGGTCCAGCTTTGGACGGTCGGGGATCCAGTATTCGCCATTACGCACCAGAATTGTACGAACGGCGGGGTTGAACTCTTCCAGCCTGAACGGACCGGAGCCTGTTCCGTCCGGCTTTTGCTGCCCGGCCTTAACAATCAGCATATGTGACACGGCAAGCAAGTTGGGCAGGTCTGCATTGGCGCCAGTCAGCCTGATGACCACGCCAAAGCGGCCTTCGCTGCGAACCTCGGCGAACTGCTCGGCAACGAAGGCAACCTTTGAACCAAGTTCGGGGTCCTTGTGGCGCAGCAGAGAATGGACCACGTCCTGCGCGGTCAATTCGCTGCCATCGTGAAACTGTACGCCCCGTTGCAGATCGATGTGCCAAGTTATGCGATCGTCTGTTTCAATCGCTCGTGCGAGCGACAGGCTCGGGACGAGGCTATCGTCCTCGAAACAGGTCAGGCCGCTGTAGAGCATATGGTGACGGACATAGTCCAGTGTCGTCGCACCCTTGGCAGGATCCAGCGTATCCGATGTCGACGAGGCATGGCCTGCAACCCGCACCAAACCGCCCCGGCGAGGCACCTCTTTTGGGGCACCCGAACATCCGCCGAGCGCCAGCAGCCCGACACCAGCCAGCCCGGCAGCGATCGCTGTGCGACGGTTGAATGGGATTGAGGTCACAGCCCCACCACCCCAGGAAGGCACCCGATATGCGGGATTTCCACGTTACGGTAATTCGTGTTCGACGGCTCATGCCCGCGAGTGATGGAGACCCGGCAGCCGAAGCCAAGGTCGCTGGCGATGTTCTGATCATAGCGGAAGCTGGGAATATATAGCACTGCGCCTCTGAACCTCTCGCTCGACGTGGATTTTCGAAGGCCTGTTGACCTTGCAGTTTATGATCTCATATGGCCACTAACGTTGCGGAACATATCCCCGTTGTTGCCGACCAGCACAAGCGAATGGCGCGTTTTCGGCATCCGGTGCGGCACGTCATGCCGCACCCTAAAGTCTATCGCAGCCAGTGCCGTGCGAGAGCTATGTGGAGGCGCACGCCGGTTTCCATCACTTCGTCGTTAAAGTCATATTGCGGGTTATGCAGTGCCGGGGCTTCGTTGCCGCGCCCTTGGCCGAGCCAGATATAGGCGCCAGGTCGCCGCTGCAGCATGAATGAGAAATCCTCGGACGTCGCTGCCGGTTCCGGCGCTCGCACTGCGGTGCCAATTGTGGCGGCGACCGCCAAGGCATCTTCAGCAGCTTCGGCATCGTTGATGGTTGCTGGATAATAGCGATCATAGTCGAGCTTTGCCGTCACTTCGAACCCGGCCTCCACACCGCGCAGGATCTGCCGCATGCGGTCTTCAATCCGATCCTGTACGGCAGGATCGAATGTCCGCACGGTTCCCACGATCTGCACCTCGGCGGGGAGGACATTGTGCGATTGGCCACCATGAATCTGCGTGACGGATAGCACAGCCGAAGCCGAAGGCGCGATGTCGCGGGCGATGATGGTATTGAGTTGCTGGACCAATGTGGCCGCGGCAAGCAGCGCATCGGGCGTGTCCTGCGGCAGCGCGGCATGGCCGCCGATGCCCTGAATCCCGATGACGAACTTGTCTGCCGCGCCCATGATTGCGCCGACCCTGGTCGCGATAGTGCCTGCAGGAAGACCGGGCCAGTTGTGCAGGGCATAGACCCGATCACAAGGGAACTTCTCGAACAATCCGTCTTCAATCATCCGCCTGGCGCCGCCAAGCCCTTCCTCGGCAGGCTGAAAGATCAGGTTCAGCGTGCCCGAAAAACCGGGGTCGCGTGCAAGATACTGCGCCGCGCCAAGCAGCATCGCGACGTGGCCATCGTGACCGCAACCATGAAAGCATCCTGGCCGGATGCTGGCCCAAGGCAGGCCGGTCTGCTCGTCGATCGGCAGCGCGTCCATGTCAGCGCGCAGCCCCAGTGTTTTCGGCCCGTCGCCGACGCGCAGCACCGCGACCACACCCGTGCCCCCGATGGTTTCGTGCACTTCCAGTCCTGCCGCGCGAAGTTCAGCCGCAATGCGCCCCGCAGTGCGATGTTCTTCGAATCCCAACTCTGGATGGGCGTGAATATCCCGACGCAGCGCAACCAGAGGAATGATAATATCCGAAAGATCGAGCGCCGGGTCAGCCATTAGTCCTGCTTCCCGAACAAGTCCTGGATCGGGTAGTGATGTTTGACGAATGGCGATCGGATGACCACGTAGCTAAAGTACTTCTCTATGCCATACTCACCCTCCAACATGCTTTCGATGATGGATTGATAGTGCACGACGCCGCGGGCGACGAATTTCAGCATATAGTCGTACCCACCGCTAACGGTGTGGCACTCAATGATCTCGTCAATCTTGGCGATGCGCGATTCAAAACGCGAGAAGTCGCCCTGGCGATGCTCTCTGAGCGTCACTTCCGTGAAGATAGTCAGGTATTCGCCCAATATTCTCATATTGATGTGCGCACCGTAGCCAGTAATATATTCTGCCTTTTCCAGCCGCTTGACACGCGTCAGACACGGGCTGGGTGAAAGCCCCACCGCATCGGCCAACTCGACATTGGTAATGCGCCCCGACTGCTGCAGTTTGGTCAGGATCTTCAGGTCGATCCGGTCTAGCTTCAGGCCCAGTTTCATTCCTCAGACTCCCCAAATTCGATCAGCGAATTGCTGCCCGAATGTCGGGGTGTTCCAGCAACTGATCAAGCGATTTCCTGACACGTTCGAAAATAAGATCCATTTCATCGTCCGAACAGCACAGCGCTGGCGCGAAGCCGATCACGGCATTTGCGAAACAGCGCACGATCACGCCATTGTCCCAGGTCAGCCGTGATAGCCGACCGGCAATGTCTAGCTCACTCCCAAACCCGGTCTTGCCTGACTTGTCGCTGACCAACTCAATCGCGCCGAGCAGGCCGCGACCGCGCGTATCGCCGACCAGTGGATGTTCGCGGATTGCATCGAGATGGCGGGTGAAGCTCTTGCCCACCGCAAGTCCGTTGGCGATCAGGCCACCCTCCTGGTAGAGCCGCAACACCTCTAGCCCCACCGCCGCGCTGACGGGATGGCCCGAATAGGTGAAGCCGTGGCCGATCGGCAGCGCCTCGGGCGCGCTGTCAGCAATCGTCTGGTAGACATGGTCGGCCATGAGCACCGCCCCCATGGGCGCATAGCCGCTGGTTAGTCCCTTGGCCACGGTCATGAAATCGGGCGAGACATCCTCGTCGTTGCTCGCAAACATTGGGCCGGTGCGACCGAAGGCGGTGATCACTTCGTCAACCAGCATCAGGATGCCAAGCCGCGTGCAAGCCTCGCGCATGGCCTTCAGCCAGCCCTTGGGCGGCACTATGACACCGCCCGAACCCTGGATCGGCTCGCAGCAGAAGGCAGCGACATTGTCGGCGCCCAGCTCGGCGACCTTGGCCTCGAGCGCGGCCACGGACGAGGCGATGACAGCCGCGTCGTCGTCCCCTTGCGGGTGGCGGTAAGGATAGGGCGAGGCGATGTGGTGCTGCCAGGGGCGCGGCAGGTCGAAGCCCCGGTGGAAGTTGGCCAGCGCGGTCAAACCGGCTCCGTTCGAGCTGGAGCCGTGGTAACCCCACTCAAGTGAAATGAACTGCTTCTTCTGCGGCTTGCCGATGGCGTTGAAATAATGGACGATATAGCGGATCGCGCTGTCCACCGCGTCGGAACCGCCCAGGGTGAAATAGACATGATCAAGGCCCTCCGGGGCCAGCGCCGTCAGTTCTCCTGCCAGCCGGATCGCCGGTTCGCTGGCGTAATGGAAATAGCCGGTGGCATAGGGCAGGCGCCGCATCTGCTCGGCCGCCGCCTCCACGATGCTCTCCTGCCCATAACCAACGTTGACACACCACAGCCCGGCAAAGGCATCAAGCACGCGGCGCCCCTCGTCATCGGTCAGCCACATGCCATCGCCTGCGGTCAGGATGCGCGGGCCCACCCGCTCGTGCTCGCGGAACGAGGTGACGGGGTGGATCAGATGGTTGCGGTCAATGTCCACCAGCGAGAGGTTTGAGCCGACCAGATGCTGCTTCAGATTGTTTGCCATGTCGACAGGTTAGGTACAAGTGCAAAGCCGGTTGCACCGAATTGCACGGTCGTTCCAACCTTCAACACCATTTCCGTCGCAAGCGCGGCATAAAGTGCCGCAACACTTCAGCCGATAGCCGCTGCCACTGCCTTGCCGCAGGTCACCGTATCGGCGCTACCCTTCAGATCGCCAGTTCGGCCTGCAGGAGTGCCGAGGACATCCTCGATCGCCACCATGATTGCAGCAGCTGCTTCCGCTTCACCGAGGTGCTCCAGCATCATCGCCGCCGACCAGATCTGGCCGATCGGATTGGCAATTCCCTTGCCCGCTATGTCGGGCGCTGAACCGTGTACGGGTTCGAACAGCGAGGGATGAGTGCCGTCGGGATTGATATTCGCCGAAGGCGCGACGCCGATTGTACCGGTGATTGCCGGTCCCAGATCGGAGAGGATATCGCCGAACAGGTTGGAAGCCACGACCACATCGAAGCGATCAGGGTTCATCACGAACTGCGCGGTGAGGATATCGATGTGGTACTTGTCATGGCTCACACTTGGATAATCCGCCGCGATCGCCTCAACCCGCGAATCCCAGAACGGCATGGTGATGGCAATGCCGTTGGACTTGGTCGCCGAAGTCAGGTGCCGCCGTTCGCGCTTACTGGCGAGGTCGAAAGCATAGCGCAGCACACGGTCGACGCCATAGCGCGTCATCACCGTTTCCTGGATCACCACTTCGCGTTCGGTGCCGGGGAACATGTGCCCGCCGATCGAACTATATTCGCCCTCGGTGTTTTCACGCACGACCCAGAAATCGATGTCACCGGGCTTGCGGTTCGCCAGCGGGCAGGGGATCCCTGGCATCAACCGCACCGGGCGCAGGTTGACGTACTGGTCGTACTCGCGCCGGAACTGAAGGATCGATTGCCACAGCGAGATATGATCAGGCACGGTTTCAGGCCAGCCCACTGCGCCAAAGAAGATCGCATCGGGCTTGCCGATCTGTTCCTTCCAGTCGTCGGGCATCATTTGGCCGTGGCCGGCGTAATAATCGCAGTTGGCGAAATCGTGCCAGCGCTGCTCGATGGTGAAGCCAAATCGCGAAGCTGCCGCTTCGAGCACACGGATCCCCTCCGGCATCACTTCCTTGCCGATGCCGTCTCCGGCGATGACGGAAATGGCGTAATGGCGCTTGCTAGTCACGAATTGGGGTCCTTCACAGGTCAAGCCCGCCGATGTGGAAGGCCTTGGTTTCTAGATATTCCTCGATGCCCGCGTGACCGCCTTCACGGCCGAGGCCGGACTGCTTGACTCCGCCGAAGGGCGCCATTTCCAACGCCAGCGATCCGGTGTTGAGCCCGACCATGCCTGCTTCCAGTCGCTCTGCCACGCGGAAGGCGCGCGACAGGTCGCGGGTGTAGAAGTAGCTGGCCAAGCCATAGGGCGTAGCATTGGCAAGGTCGAGCGCCTCGTCTTCGCTGCCGAAGCGATAGACTGCGGCGACCGGGCCGAAGGTTTCCTCGGCTGCGCAGATCATCCCGGCATGAGCCCCTTCGAAGACCACTGGCAGCACGAAATTACCACCCTCGCGCCCGCTGCCGCTGGCCGTGATCCGCGCACCCTGGGCTAGGGCATCATCGACATGAGCGCGGATCTTGTCCGCAGTCGCCAGGTTGACCATTGGGCCGATGGTCGCGCTAGGCTCCATTCCCGGCGCCACCCTTAGCGCCGAAACCTCCCGCCCCAGCCGCGCGACGAATTCATCGTGCACCGCGTCATGGACGAGAATACGGTTGGCGCAGACGCAGGTCTGCCCGCCGTTGCGGAACTTGCTGACCATGGTCGCGGCGACGGCAAGATCCAGATCGGCGTCCTCGAAGACGATCAGCGGCGCATTTCCGCCCAGTTCGAGGCTGAGCTTTTTCACCGTATCTGCGCTTTGCCGGTAGAGTAGCGAACCGACACGGGTCGATCCGGTAAACGACAGCTTGCGGACAATCGGGCTGGCGGTGATCACCGCGCCGATGGCCTGAGGCATGCCGGTGACGACATTGACGACGCCCGCAGGAAAGCCCGCGCGCAAGGCCAGTTCGGCCAGGGCCAGCGCGCTGAAGGGAGTGAGGTCCGAAGGCTTGATAACCACCGGACAACCGGCGGCCAGCGCGGGCGCGCACTTGCGCGTCACGGTCTGCGCCGGGAAGTTCCACGGCGTGATCGCAGCCGCCACGCCGATCGGTTCGGGCATGAGGATGATGCGGCGGCCCGGTTCTGGCGAGGCGACGTTGTGCCCGCCAATGCGGCGGCCCTCTTCGGCGAACCACTTGATGAAGCTGGCGGCATAGCGGATCTCGCCCTGCGCCTCGGCATAGGGCTTGCCGTTCTCCGCCGTCATGATCCGAGCGAGGTCGTCGAGGTTGTCGAGCACCAGCGCGTGCCAGCGTTCAAGCAGCACGGCGCGATCATGCGCGGTCCGCGCGCGCCACTGCGGCCACGCGGCTTCGGCGGCGGCGATGGCGCTTTCGGTTTCCGCCGCGGTGCAATCGGGCACGGCACCGATCGCGTCCCCCGTTGCCGGGTCGATCACGGCAACGCTGGCGCGACCAGCGGCAGGCACCCATTCGTCGCCGATCAGCGCGGCCTGGCGCAGCAGGCCCGTATCCTTTAATTCTAGCATCATCCCAATCCCTGTGCTGCTACTGCAAAGACCTTGGCCCTGGCTCCCGAGGTGGGAGCGGAGCCACGCACCATAGTGCGAACCGAACCGACGCAAGGCAGGCCGAGGTCGGAGAGCCAGTCGCTCAAACCACTTTCAGTCGTTACATCGACTCTGCAAAAGCGGCCCTTCTTCGCGGCCAGCCAGTGGAGGATCAGGGACTTAGCGCTGTGCGAATCTGGCGCTACGACCGGAGCGATTGACCAGCCCATGCCGAAGCGGCGCAACATCGCGAAGCCGACGGCTTCATTTTCACGCGACTTGACAACGGCACGACTGTTCGCGGCCAAGGCATGGAAGAGTTCATGCCTGTCAGTCCCGCTCGAGTCACTGTACAATTCAGCTAGCACGCTGTCCGCCTGGCCTTTCGGCCGAATGCGTTCACCTGGCTGCAGGTCCGAAAGCGGCACTTCGTGTACAACACCCTGATGCTGAAAAACGCGACCGGTCTCCACGAAGCCCAACCCCGTGTAGAGCGCCACCCCTGGCTCGGTCGAATTGAGTGAAATCGATCGGTCGCCAAGACGCTCGATCATCGCTTCCATCAGCTTTCGGCCAATGCCGCGCCTTTGCATCCCCGACCTGACGATGACCATGCCAATGGTCGCCCGGTCACTGCCGAAACGCCAGCCCAGGATCGTGCCGACAATCTGACCGTCCTGTTCTGCCACCAATCCTTCCCCGAGGCTCAGGAACAGTTCCCAGTCTTCCTGGCGGTGTGGCCATTGCAGCTCTTCCGACAGCTCCGTCGCGGCGGGGATATCTTCGAGTGTCATCGGCCTAGTCACGAAGGAGGGGCTCGACGGCTCCGAAGCCTGCAAGAGTTGTTGCATATCAGTTGCCCCCTCCGAGCTTCAGGACATGTGCCGGTAGATGCCTTCTACCGCTTCGGTCGGAAGTCCGCCAGAGAAGTACTGGCGCACGATCTGTGCCATGCGGAAGCGTCACCGATTCGCGGCAGTCAAAACTGATGTACCTCGGTGCGAAGTTGCAAATCACTGTTGGAACCTCTTTTTTCGGATCGGGCGCGGCATCGGTGTATCGTCCCTGATAAGACCATTGGACGGGCAGAACTTGTCTCCGAGTTAAACGTTTGCCGCAGTGGGGTGCTGTCTTTGTTGCGATTATTTCGGCAGATTCTACCGCGATACCAATGGCCCGATCAGTAGCCGCGGCGACGATCGACCTCACCGACCAGTGGCTCACCCCGAAGCAACCGGTCGAGGTTGTCAATCAGTGAGACTACCGCGCTGTCGGTTCGGGTGATGCCGGCGACATGCGGAGTCAGCAGGATTGCCGGATGCGAATAGAAGGGATGACCTGCGGGGAGCGGCTCCGGATCGGTGACATCGAGCATCGCCGAGGCGAGCTGACCGCTGTCGAGCGCCGTCAGCAGATCGTCCTGTACAAGGTGCCCACCGCGCGCCGCGTTGATCAGTTTGGCCCCGCGAGGCAGCATGGCGAAGATATCACGGTTCAGGATATGCCGGGTCTCCGCAGTCAGCGGCAGCAGGCAGGCCAGGATGTCGCAATCGGCCAGGAACGGAGCAAGACCGGTTTCTCCAGCGAAGCAGGCCACCCCCTCAATCGCATATTGCGAGCGGCTCCAGCCCGACAGACCGAATCCCAGTGGAGCAAGTTTGGCCAACGACGCCCGGCCCAGTTCACCCAGTCCCATCACCCCCACCCGGCATTGCTGCGCAGGTGCCACGTCGCGCCACGACGAGCGCCCGGCGCGTTGTTCGGCCACATGGAACGGCAGGTCGCGGTGCAGCGCGAGCGCAGCCATCGCGACATAGTCTGCCATCGTGCCGATGATCCCCGGTTCGATCATGCGGACAATGCGCAGATTCTCCGGCAGCCGCGCGGTATCAAGCTGGTCGATGCCCGCCCCGACGCTGAACAAAATTTCGAGATTTGGCAAGGCTGCGATAACCTCGTCCGGCAGAGTCCAGGCGACGACTTGGCGGATTTCGGCAAGGTTCGCAGCATCGGGCCAGCAGCTAAAGCGCACCTCGGGCAACGCGCGGGTAACTGCCTCCTGCCATGCCAGACCCCTAGCCGCATTGCCGTGGTACAGGATTTCCATCACGCCTTCCTTCGTTTTGGACGCCGCGCCTGCCACCACATCAACGGGCCGGTCGTCGTCAGGATCATTAGCGTCAATCCCTCGATCAGCAGAAGGATCCGGCCCGGTGTGCCCATGGCCGTACCGCTGTGCAGCGGAAGCCATGTGATCCAAGGTGCCGGATTGCGCTCCGCCGGAGTGCGCTTGAGCATTGCGCCGTCGGATAGCCTGACCGAAACAACATCAACTGCCTGGCTGTTGTAACGGGGAGCAAGAATGTTCACATCCATGCGATCTGCGGCGGCAAGCCGGATGTCACGCACACTGGCGCCGGGAAATTCAGACATGGCGCGGGTGAAGGCCCGATCGATCGACCCGGCGGCTGGGGGCGCGAACGCAGTGGCGGCAGGAGCCGCCGGAGCGGCAAGATCGGGCGAGATTAGCAGGAGGCCGGTCGTCGCGCTGAACAGCATTACGGGCGTCAGGATCACGCCGATGCTACGGTGCCACTGCCTCAGCCGCGCGCGCGCCGGTGCTGCGGACCGGATCGCCAGCGCCTTTACCAGCCGCTGCCGGCCAGGCCACCAGTAAAGCATCCCCGTTGTGGACATGATCATCAGCACGACCGCATTGACCAGCACCACGGCCATGCCGAAACGCCCATCGAGCAGGCGGTAGTGGATCTGCAGGGCAGCCTCGGTCGGGAAGCGCCAGATCGAACCCGCTGCCAGCACCTGTGCATTGGCCGGATCAAGCGCAACATAGCGTGTAGCCCCGTCTGGACCGTCCAACTGGACGAAGGTGGCGTCACGCGGGGTAGCAGGAAAGAACAGGCGTACCGCGCGATAACCCGGTTCCGACTGCACCGCAGCGGCGACCATGGCGGAGACGGAGGCACTAGCGGTGGCGGAGGAGCGCTCGGACGGCTCCGACAGGCTCACCCTCATCAGTTCCGCCCTGAACAAGACCAGGGTCCCGGTCAACGCCTGCAGGAAGAGCAAGGGCGCAAAGGTCAGCGCCAGACATCGATGCAGAGTGAGAAGGGTGGCTTTGCTCATGATTGGTGGAACATGTCGGGCTGCCAGCGGAGAATGGTGCGGCAACCCGACATGCTGGGGCTATCAGAACGAGAAGCTCACCCGGCCCGTGACCGTGCGCGGCGCGCCCGGCTGGACCCAGAACTGAGAGTAAGAACTAGCATAATAGGTCTTGTCGAACAGATTCGTCACATCGACGCCGATCCGCACATGCTCCGATGGCTCGTAGCTCGCCAGCGCCCGGACCAGCGTATAGCTAGGCAGGTAGAAGGTCGACGCCGTCTCGCCCAGCCGCCGGCTGATGTAGTTCACGCCGCCGCCGATGGTGAACTTGCCCGAATCGCCGATCTCGAAGCCCTTGGTGACCAGCAAGTTCGCCGAGTGCTTGGGAATGTTGATCAGCGGGTCGCCGATCTGAATGAGCGCGGCGAAGTTTGGATCGAGCGAAGAACTGGTCCACTTCGCATCGGTATAGGCATAAGTCGCGATAATGTTGAAGTCGCCCGGCAGCTTGGCGTTGACGTCCGCCTCGACCCCGCGACTGCGCGCCTTGCCGCCGGCAAAGCTGAAGCCGGCATTGGAGGGGTCCGCCGTCAGGATGTTTGTCTTGTCCATCGAATAGGCGGCCAGCGTAGCGGTGATGCCGTTGCCCGGCGAGGTATAGCGCAAGCCCGCCTCGTAGGACTTGCTGGTCTCCGGAACGAAGGGATCGCCCGCCGCATCGATGCCGCTGTTCGGGCGGAATCCGGTGCCGTAGCCGCCGTAGATGCTGAGCATATCGGTGATCTCGTAGAGAATGCCTGCATTAGGGCTGAAGCGCTCCCTAACTGCAGTCGGCGGCGACACCGCACCCGGAACGCGGTTGGTGATCTCCTGGCGGAAGTGGTCGAAGCGGCCGCCGAAGCGGACCTTCAGGCGATCGGTGAGGTCGATCAGGTCTTGGAAGTAGACGCCCCAAGCGCGCTGGATCTCCAGCGTGTTCTGGACTGTTGCGGTGGGCGTGGGCAGCTGGCCGTAGACCGGATTGAAGATGTTGATCGCGTTGTTCGCCGCAGTAATCGGGCTGCCGGCGACATAGCTTGGCGGGCGATAGCGGAGCTGGTTGATGTCAATCTCGAAGCGATCCCAGTCCGCCCCGACCAGTATGTTGTGGACGATCGAGCCCGTATTGAGTTTGCCCGAGACTTCACCACGGAACACCATGTTGGTCGTGTTGTAGTCGCGCAGTCGGCGCTGACGCGCCAGATTCTGGCCGTCATTGTCCAGTATCTGGCGGCCGAGAGCCAGTTCGCCGTCGCTCGAGAAGCCCTTGAAACTGGTGTCGCGATAGCCAAATCCGGCGATCGCTACCCAGTCGTTGCCGAGCTCCTGCTGGAGCTGGGCCTGGTGGCCGAGTACCTTGATCCGCATCGGGCCGTCGCCCGGCTCGCCGAGGAAGCGCGAGCGGGGGATCACGCCAAGCTGGCCGTTCACAGCCACGACGCCGCGGTCGAAGGGCACCTTCTGGTCGACGAACTCCATCTCGTAAGTGAAGCTGGTGTTGTCGGAAAGCTTGAATAGCACCGAGGGCGAAAGGACATATTTCTGTGTCTCGATGGTATCGCGGAAGCTGTCGGCCTGCTCCGAGGCACCATTCACCCGGATCGCTATGTGATCGCTGATAGCGAGGTTGTAGTCACCCTCCACACGATAGGTGTTGAAGCTTCCTGCCGAGGCGCTGAAGCTACCGAAGCTTTCGTCGGTCCGCGCCTTCTTGGTAATGATGTTGACCGTGCCGCCCGGCTCGCCGCGACCGAAGACTGCGCCGTTCGGGCCTTTCAACACTTCGATGCGCTCGATGTTCGAGGCATCGCGCGGGCCGCCGTAGCCGCGGCCGCCATTAAAGCCGTTGACAAGGAAGCCGCTGGGGAAGTTCTCGTCGCCGGCGAAGCCGCGCACCGCAAACGCATCCCACAGTCCGCCGAAATTGTTCTGGCGGGAAATGCCACTGGCGAGATCGAGCGCCGAATCCAGGCGGGTGACGTTGAGGTCCTCGAGCATCTCGGCGTCGAGCACCTGGATGGTCTGCGGGATGTCCTTGATCGGCACGTTGCCGCGATATGCCTGGCGCTGGCCGGTAACGACGATGCCGCCTTCGTCCTCGGCACCATCCGCGACTTGCGCAGCGGCGGAGGTTGGCAGTGCCATCAGCATTACGCTGGTGGCCAGGGCTGCTCGGAATGCTGATTTTCGTGTCATAGTACTTCCCCTATATTCGACGATGTTTGGTCAAGTGCATTTCGTGATGCGGTTTCGTTGTTCCCTGCGTCAAAAGTCCGTTCTGTTGGAATGACGGATTCTTTTTCTTTAAAGCAGAATATGGGCGGGCTGAAGAATCTTGCGCTGAATTTTGCCGGTGGGGCAGCGCATTGTAGTGTAGTGAAGTTGCCCACCGCGCTTTGTGCCGCGCCTTTCCGTACTGGCAATCCGGCGACATTATCGTTCAATAGGTGTCGTGCCCGGCAGTGTGGCCGGAAAGTGTCCACCCGCGAGCAGCAATGACACCGATCGCACCGCCGAAGAAGCGGGCCCAGCACGACGACATCGGTCGCACCGGTCAGGTCATCGACGATTATCTCATGGGCTGGCTGCTCTACGCGGAACTCCAACTACGGACATGTATCGGGCGGGACCCGCAAACCCGGACCCTGGAGCGCGACACGACCCGCGCAGCCGACAGCATTGGCTCAAAGATATTTGAGCCACCAGATGTCGCGGCGGCGCTGCTTGAGGCGGGCGAACCAGCGCGTCGGAAAATAAAGCAGCGGGATCAGGATCGCCACCCACAGCCAAAGGGTTGACAGGTTGTCGACTCCGAAGACCTTGCCCTTGACCGGCCCGTAGAGCGCCAGCGCCACGTTGTAGATGACCTTCAGCACGTACAGGTGCACGACGTAGAAAAACATCGGTGCCCCGCCGAACAGGGCCAGGGCAGGCATGGCCCGGCTATCCTCATAGGCCTCGAACAGGGCGAGCAACAGGCAGCCTGTACCCACCGTTGGTAGCAGGAACAGCAACGAAGGGGGGTACTTGGTTAGCGCGAGGAAGGCCATCACCGTGCGCAGCGGCGATTCACCTTCGATCCAGGGCTTGTCGCCATAGAAGTTGAGGTAGCGGATGGCGACGAAGCCCAGAATCATCGCCGCACCGACGATAGCCAACCGCCGGATGCGCTGCGCCACATTGGTGCCGCGCGCAAACCATGGACCGCAGGCATAGCCAAGCAGGATCACGCCGATCCACGGCAGCACCGGATAGGTAGTCTTGGCCAGGATGCCGCCGCCCAGGTCGATCATCGATCGCTGGTGGATCAGCGCCCACAGCGTGTACCAGGGCGATTCCGGAGTCAGCTGGATTGGATCAAGCAGATTGTGCAGGCAGACGATCCCAAGGCCAAGCGCGAACTGCCAGACCCGCGGCAGGTGCAGCAACGCAGCCAAAGCGATCATGCTGACGCCGATTGCCCAGATCACCTGCAGCCAGAAATTCGCCGGCGGAAAGGTCAGAGGCTGGGTCGGCCATGCAAAGCCGACCAGAGTCACCTCGAGAAACAGCAGGAACAGCCCGCGCTTAAACAGGAATTCCGACACTTCCGCCCTGGTGTGCGACTGGCCGTAGAGCCATGCCGAAACCCCCGTCAGCGCAACGAAGGTCGGCGCGCAGAAGGTGGACAGGAGGCGGGTGAAGAACAGGCCGGGATCGGTGGTGGAGGCATCGACCGGATCGGTCACCGGAAAGTGCAAGAAGAATGTCTCGCGAACGTGATCGACCAGCATGAAAAGCATAACCAGACCGCGCAGGGCGTCGATCGCGACCAACCGCCTGTGCACCTTTGCCTGATCGGCAACCGCCGCACCTTTCGGCAAAAAGCCGTCGGAGGGCGCTTGTTCTGCTGTGGTCTTCATGGCTATTCTCCCGCTTTCTGCGCCGCTGGCCAGATTCATCCGGCTGGCGGCTCGAACAAGTCCTTGTAAAATCCGGTGGTTTTCAACTTGATCGTGACTGGCAATTCACCGCCATTGCGCCAGTACCAGCCATGCGTCCCGTCATAGGGCGCGATGAATGATCCCTGCGCTTCGGTCAGGTCCTTCTGCTTCCAGTAGGTGTTGAACTCGCCTTCCTTGCCGGTGGTCGGCTCGCCATGCATGTCCATACGAACCGCGCCGCCAGTGGCAGCCCAGCGGAAGACCAGGCGATCGCCCTTGGCCATATGGGCCTTGATCTCGATGCCGCTATGCGGAGCCAGCGAAACCGACTTCTCGTCCGAACGCCAGGGGGTGGTAGCGGCGATGTTTTCCTTGATCTGGGGCGCAATGGTCAGGACGGACGCACCAATGGCGGAAGCATCGGGCGCACGCGTGGCCTCCTCGCTCTCGTCCGTCTGCGCCATGCGCGTCAGCCCCAAGGCCTTGCCCACGCCGGTGGGATCGATACCCCATTCGGCCGGCAATACGAACAGGATCAAGATAGCCGCCGCTGCCGTCGAAGCAACAAGGGACGCGCGGGCCAGCACGCGAGGTGGTGCCTGATAGGGCAAGGACGCGGCAGTGGTGGTCATGCGGATCCCTCCAAAAAATAGCCTGACAGCTGATAGCCGGTGAGGACAAGACCTGCGCACACCAGCAGGCCATTGGCAGGCAGAATGCCTCGCTGGAAGCCGGGGCTTCGCCGCCACAGTGTCATCAGGATGAGGATGAAGCTGAGCGCCAATACCTGCCCGGCCTCCACCCCCACATTGAAGCTGATCAGATTGACCAGCAGGCCATCGGGCGAGGAGATCAGGTCCTGCAATTTGGTGGCGAGACCGAAGCCGTGGAACAGCCCGAAGATCAGCACTGCCGCCTTCTGATTGGGCTCCACTCCCAGCAGCGTAGGGAAAGCTCCCAGATTGTCGAGCGCCTTGTAAACCACGGATAGGCCGATGATCGCGTCAACTAGGTAGGGGTTTGCCTGGATGTTGAAGAACACTCCGGTCAGCAAGGTCGCGCTGTGGCCCAGCGCGAACAGGGTCACATAGACCCAGACGTCCTTCATCTGGTACAGAAAGAATATGACGCCAAACAGGAACAGCAGGTGGTCATAGCCAGTCACCATGTGCTTGGCGCCGAGATAGGCAAAGGCAATTACATTGACGCCGGGGTTGGCTTGGATGAAGGCTTTGTCGCTATCGGCGACACCATGGGCCAAGGCTTCGACCGGAAGCGCCAGCAGGGCGACAGCGAGCAGTACGGCTGCCTTGATGGCCCTGCCGGTATTGCTGCCTGTGTGCATCATAATGCTCCCCCCGTTACGCCCGCGGACCCAGTTCCCGCGCGGGCGTCTGCCGAAATCACTTGATGGCGAACGTGGTGCCGTAGCGGGCCTGGCTCGCCTTGTTGATGACCAGCACGCCGACGCTGGCCCCCTTGGGCAGGGTCAGGCCCTTGGCAAAGAACTGGTTGCCCTTGCCCGCAACCATCGCGACGTCACGCCGCTGGCCGCCGACGGTGACGCTCAGCCGCGCGGTCATGCTGCCGGCCGTAACCGGCTCGTCCTCGTCGGTGACATAAAGCGACACGCCCGCAGGCGCCCGCACCAGTTCGAACAGCGTTTCGCCGTTCATCTGCACGACACCGCCGTGCTGCGCGTGGGTGGAACCGTGCGCCAAGATTGCGGCAGGCAGGGCAAATATGAGAGTCAGGCCTGAAAATATGGTCAATGTTCGTTTCATGGAATTGCTCCTCATTCCGGGGCATGTGCAAGAGTGAAGGCCAGTGTCGCGGTATGTTCCATCTGGCGATAGAGAGTCGGCTGGTCGCTTGGGCCGTCATAGACGGCACGGATCACGTTAAGGCCCTGGTTGCGCACCGGCAGGATAACTGTGCCGTCTGCCCCTGTCAGTACTTCCTTGGCATCGGGATCGTTTACCATGTCGTTGATCACCCGGGCCCCCGCCAGCGGCGCGCCCATATACAGCACGCGGTAGGTCAGCGGCGTTCCCAGAGTAGCGGGAATGGTGCCCACCGGCACGATCTGGAGCGAATGGCCGGCCAGCGCAGGAATGGGCTTCGCCAGCGAGCCTTGGATGCTGACCGCGTATTTAACGTTCTTGGTGGAAACCGTGGCGTTCGGCATTTCCTGCAGGGTCTTCTTCTCGAACTCGCCATCGCCAACGCGCGACCATACGCCATAGGGCATTACTGCGGCGACGAGCGTCGGCTGAACATCGGCATCGACCAGCACAATTGGCCCCGCAACCCGCGCTGTCGCAGTGATCGGGCGGTATTCGGCGTCATAGGCGGTGACGCTTTCGACCTGGGGCAGGCGCTTCACCATGTCGAGGTCGTCGGAGCCGACGCCATAGATCAGGGCTAGCTGCTTGGCGCGCTGCGCGAACCAGATCCCGTGCGCGTCGGCGGCAACTGACATGGCCATGGTTGCGGCGACTGCAGCGGCACAAACGGACCGGCGAAATGCGGTTACTGTTGTCATCGGTGTCTCCCTTCGAATGGTTTTGCGTTATCATCCAGACCTTAGCCTCGATGTTAAGCATTTAGTGCCGAACTGCATTACCTTCACGGCGACTTTGCGCTGTCTGGACCCCGCATTCGAGCGTTTGGTTTCAGGCTGGAAGGTCTTCCCGGTGGCAAGGCTTCCCGCTCGACAGGGTTGCGCATGGCGAAGTCGCGCGAAGAACTGCCGCCTCAATGCAGTCTCTGCCACGCCCGTTTGCGCGACTCCTCAGTGGGGGGCGCTGTTGGTCCACGGCAAATCAACGAACTAACGATGGTGCGAAGTCTTGTCTGCAGCATCGAACAAGCTGACGCCCTTTGCCGCCGTCAGTTCGGCAACGGGTCGCCCATCGATCATGAGTTAAGTCATCGCCTCGACCAGCGCACCTGCCTGAGCGACGATCCGTTGCGGCGCGACCAGCGCTATTCCGGCAACAATTGGCACAACCGTTTCGCGATCAACATGATGCTCGCCGCGCACTTCCTCGATTGGCAGAAAGCCCATGATGACGCCGCTTGCAAACCAGATCAGCAGTTGCGTGCCGATAATCAGCGCGAGCCATGGTGAACCCGGCTTGAGGCCAGATGGAAGCGTGTGCAGCTTCCCATCAGAACCAGAAACGGATTCCGGCGACAAAACTGGTCATGTCTGCATCCTCCCGCGAAACGATAGCAAAGCGCGCCGTATCCCCTGTTTTCTTGGCCCACTCGACCCCAATATAGGGTGCGAACTCTTTCACAATCTCATAGCGTAATCGAAGTCCAAGTTCGAGATCGGAAAGCCCCGAGCCGATTCCGCTTTCAAGCACATCCTGAAAAGCAAAATTGACTTCCGCGCGCGGCTGCAAAATCAGGCGCTGCGTAATCCGCTGTTCGTAATAGCCTTCGAGCCGTCCAAGCAAATCGCCCTTGTTCGACAGGAACAACGCTCCCTCGACTTCGAACCAGTAAGGCGCAAGACCCTCGAAACCGGCGGTCGCATAAGCGCGTTTTGGTCCCGGTCCCAAATCCTGACGGACACCGGCTTGCAGGTTGAAATAGGGGTCGATGGCGCGACTGTAGAGCAACTGGACCTCGGCCTCTTCGACGCCTTCGCCGAACGCGCCTTCGCCTTCGCTTTTGACCGTAACCCGGTTGATGTCACCGCCATACCAGCCTTCGCCGTCCCACCGAAATCCGTCGCGGCCTTTGCGCGCCTGATATTCGGCAAGGTTGACGCTGAGGAAGGCGAGCATCTGAGCGCCATTTTCCTTCATCATCTGGTCGCGCGACGCCTCCATTTCCGCAGGCGAATAGATGCGGTCGGCATACCAGTCCGAAGGCGGTGCCGGGGGAGGCGCGTCGCCCGGCGGCAAATCGGTTCCGCTCCGCGTCTCCAGCATTTCACCGTCTTGCGCGGAAACAGCTGGCTTTGGCGTGCAATGCCCCATCTGTGCATGTTCGGGCGGACAATCGGGATCGACATAGGAAGATTGGGGTGACGGCTCTGTCATGTCCATCTCAGGCATCGGTTCAGGAGCGGCTTTGTCGGAGCCGGTCTGTTGCATAGCGCAATGGCCCATTTTCGCATGCTCAGGCGTGCATTCGGCGACGGTTGGCGCTGCTGCTGGCTCGGCGGGCGTTTTCACCCCTTGTGGTGAGCCGTGACCTCCATGTTGCATCGACTGCGCGGCAGCAGGCACAGCAAGCCCCAGAGCGAAAGCGCTCCCTATGAGCAATCCAACGCGATTCATGAAGCCTCTCCGCGCGGACGCACGCTTACCACGCGCATCATCCCGGCGTGCATGTGGTAGAGCATGTGGCAGTGGAACGCCCAATCGCCAATGGCATCGGCGGTGAAGTCGAAACTCGCCGTGCCGCCGGGCTGGACAAGCACAGTATGCTTGCGTGGTGAATGGTCGCCCTTGCCGGTCACCAGTTCGAAAAAATGGCCGTGCAGGTGGATCGGGTGGCTCATCATCGAATCGTTGATGAGGTTGATGCGGACTCGCTCGCCTTCGAGAAACGGGATCGGTTCGTGATGATCGGACATTTTCATGCCGTCGAAGGACCACATGAATCGCTCCATGTTGCCGGTAAGGTGGATGTCGAGCGACCGGTCTGGTGCACGGACGTCGGGATTGCGGTCTAGAGCCATGAGGTCGTGATATGTGAGCACCTTGTGGTTTACGTTTTCGAGGCCTTGTCCGGGTTCGCCCATGCGATCCGACGGCATCGGTGAAATCGTCTGGACGCCAGGGTTTTTGTCGACTTGTGGGGCAACCGAAAAGTCGCGCATGCTGTGTTCCACGCCGCCGCTACGGTGGCCCATCGCGCTGTGATCCACGGGCGCTGTCGGCGCTTCGCTGGGCGTGCAATGGCCCATCTTGGCATGCTCGGGCGTACATTGGGCGGCAGTTGCGTCCGCTGCCATGCCTTCCACCGCGCCGCCCGACATGTCCATGTCGCCCATGCCCATGTCCTTCATCGTCGCCAGCGGGCGTTCGCGAAGCGGCGGTACCTCTGCCGCCATCCCGGCGCGCGGCGCAAGCGTAGCACAGCCCATGCCCGAACGGTCGTTGGCTTCGGCCACGAGGGTGTAAGCGCGCTCGTCGGTCGGGGTAACGATCACGTCATAGGTTTCGGCAACCGCGATCTGGAGCTCGTCGACCTCGACGGGACGGACATTCAACCCATCGGCCTGAACGATGGTCATGCGAAGCCCCGGTATGCGAACGTTGAAGATCGACATGGCAGATGCATTGATGATTCGAAGCCGCACCCGCTCGTCGGGATTGAACAAAGCAGTCCAATTGTCTTTGGGGCCATAGCCGTTGACGAGGAACTGATAGGTCGAGCCGTTGGCGTCGGCAATATCGGTCGGGTCCATCCGCATCTTGCCCCATTCAAGGCGTTCCCTGAGCGGCTGGTCCTGACCATCAAGCAAACCGCCCAGCGTTTGGCGCTGCATGTTGAAGTGGCCAGGGTTGACCTTCATCTTGCGGAAAATTGCTTCGGGCGAAAGCGGGCTGTGGTCGGACAGCACAATGACATGCTCGCGGTCATAGCCAATCGAATCCGCGCCATCCGGGTCGATTACAATCGGGCCGTAATGGCCGAGCTGTTCCTGCAAGCCCGAATGGCTGTGATACCAGTAGGTACCCGACTGAACAACCGGGAACTCGTAAAGAAAGGTCGCGCGCGGCTTGATTCCCGGAAAGCTGACACCCGGCACTCCGTCCATCTGGAACGGCAGCAGCAGCCCGTGCCAGTGGATCGAACTGTCGACATCAAGATCGTTCACGACGCTAAGCCGAACGGTCTGGCCATGCTTCAATCGAATGAGCGGCCCCGGCACGGTACCGTTGATCCCGATGGCACGGCTGGCCTTGCCGTCGATCCGCATTGTCTGCCGCGCGATCCGAAGCGTGATGTCATTGCCCGAGACGCTCGGAAGCGGCGCGACGATGCCGGAGGAGACGGGCTGCGCCCATGCGGGAAAGAATGAAGAAAGCGCAATACTGCTCCCACTAACAGCGGCTGCGGTGATTAAATTGCGTCGGCTAAGCGGAAAAGTCATGGGTTCAGAGATCTGCCATATGTGAGAATACTGTCTCTCATACGCGACACGAGCAGTCGTCCCTCAAACTTTTTTGGCGAGTATATCTGTAAGCGCCAACCGCGCGCGGTAAAGCCGGGTTTCAACAGTTTTTTCCGTCACACCCAGAGCTTCGGCAGACTCGGCTTGGGTCATGCCTTCGATTGCTCTCAAGATGAGCACTTCGCGAAGCTTGGCTGGTAGCTCGGCAATTGCTGCACTAACCCGCTTCAATTCGGCGCGGTCCCCCGCTTCGGTTTCCGGCGAAGCGTTATCGCTCGCCAAATCGAAAGCGTCGTCGATGGGTGCGGCGCGGGTGAAGAATGCGCGAACCGCACGGCGTCTTGCCCAGTCACGGCATTTGTTAATCGCAATGCGCGATATCCAAAGTTTGAAAGGCCGCTGGCGGTCGTATCGCTTCAACGCCGCGAAAGCAGCAACGAACACCTCCTGCGTTACATCGAGCGCTTCCTCGCCATCGCGGATCGTGCCTCGAACCAATCGGTAAACCGGTTCCCGATAGCGTCGCAAAAACTCACGATAGGCACGCTCCTGTCCGCCGAGCGCAAGCGCAGCCAGCTCGGCGTCGCTGTACTGACTGAAGTCTAGGCTCACCGCGCGTCGGCGGTCAGCGCCTTGACCACAGTCTGGTCGAAACGCCGCGCCTGGTCGGAGTTCATCACGGCGCGCATTTCGAACAGATGTTCGAGCGTCTCTTTTTGCATATTGCCCATGACATGATGGACATGATCTACGGCGGCGGTCACTTTGGGGCCGTAGCCATGCTCGATCTCAATGGCGTCGGCAAGCCGCGCGTTTGCTGCGCGCATGTCCAGTTCAAGTCCCTTCTTGCGATCCGCAAAGCGTGCCTCGATCGATTCGATCTTTGCTTCCTGCAACGCGTCGAGCTTCAACTCGTTATGAAGGAAGCTGTGAAGTTCGCTTTCGCTCTTTCGCTGCTGCTCGCCAAAAGTTTGAGCCGCGTAAACTCCGGCGACTGCTGCGGCGAAAGCAATGAGAGCGATAAGCGCGATCCGCCACGCCGAACCCATCAAAGGAAGTCCAGCAACGTCGAGGGCGCGAGTGCAGTCTCGGCAATCACTAGGTTCGGTTCAGCTGCGCTTGCGGGCGCAGGCATGAAGCTGCCACCCGCATAGCCGATGCCGAGCGCAAGGACCGCCGCTGCCGACAAAAGCCGCGAGGTGGCGCGCGCTTCGCTCTGCCGTGCGGCCAGACCAGCCAGAACGGCGTCGTCAAACTGTGCCAGCTCCGCCGGGACGGGCGCATGCCCAAGCCTTGTCAATAATTCGTCCATCGAATGTTCCCCGTAGTCGTGTCATATCTTATACGCGCGGCGGCCGTATCGCCCTCAATATAATTTGAGGGGCAGGCGCGCCGCGTGCGTATCCTTTGACGAACACATGTATTTCAGGAGAACCCTAAATGTCCCGCAAACTCATATCGCTCGCCGTCGCGTTGCTGGTTGCCATTCCCAGCGCGGCGATGGCTCACGTCAAGCTGACCGGCTCTACCCCCGCCGCCAACTCTACTGTCACAAAACCGGCGCGCATTGAGCTTAAATTCAGCGAAAAGCTGATTGGCCCGACCGTAAAGACCGAAGTTATCATGACTGATATGCCTGGAATGGCGAAGCATGCGCCGATGAAGATGTCTCACACGTCTCAGATGGGCAAAGACGGAAAGTCGATGACGCTGATGCTGAAAAAGGCGCTGACCGCAGGCAGCTACACCGTCAAATGGTCGGCGGCAGGCGCGGATAGCCACCGCCTGGGCAGCGAGTTCAGCTTCAAGGTCAAATAAGGCATGGCCGATTGGGGGCTGATTGTGATCCGGTTTGCGCTCTACGCGGACTTGATGCTGCTTGTCGGACTCTCGGCCTTCCCGCTTTACAGCTTTACGCAGGTCGAACGGGAAGCGCGGGCGATACTGCCCCTGGGCGCTTTACTGGCATGTCTGGCCCTTGGGGGACTGGTGTTCTCGGTCGCCGGTTTCGCGATATCGACCGCAGCTATGATCGGCGTACCGCTTACTGCACTGGACGGCTCAATGCTTGTATTGATGGCTAACGAAACCGTTATTGGCATTGCTTGGGAGATTCGCATTTCGGTGCTGGCAGCGGTTCTCGCTGGTCTGCTTCTCGTTCGCCAAAGTCAGACCGTCAGACTTGCCTTTACACTCGCGGGCGGCACGGTAGCGCTTGCAACTCTGCTATGGTCGGGACACGCCGGGGCCACCGAAGGTGCGCTCGGGACTGCGCACCGCATTAGCGACATCGCACACATGGTAGCCGGTGCGCTTTGGATTGGCGGCATCGCAGCGTTCGGCCTGCTGCTTCGCCCCGCAGCCATTTCACAGGGAGCGGCCCGCGTTGCCGTTGCTGCCCGTGCACTTGCAAACTTCTCGAGTGTTGGAACGATTACGGTTTTGATTATCGCGCTCACCGGCCTCTTCAACGTATTTGTTATCACAGGCACAGACGTGTCATTCGTGTTACAATCAACCTATGGATCGCTGCTGGCGGCAAAAATTCTATTGTTCGGCGCTATGCTAGGTGTCGCTGCACACAACCGCTGGAATCTTACCCCCTCGTTGCAGCGGTCGCTGGACAGCCAGGATAGCAATGAAGCCTGGCATCGGTTGCGTGTTTCTGTGGGATTGGAAGCTGTTGCCGGTGGCTCCGTACTGGTGCTAGTCGCCTGGCTGGGAACACTTTCCCCTGTTTAATTGGAGTGACCAAAGCTGTTAGCCATTTGCAGGCGCGTGGAGTTTCGGCAGTTGGTATATGAGCCACTTACATACAGAATTCTGATGTTCGCGCCAAATTCATTTAGCTCGGTGTTAGCAGTTCCAGATGACTGGCACGGAGTGCGGTTGCCAATTCGAACAGTGTCACAATGGTCGGATGCGCAGGCCGTTCTCCAGCCCTGAAATATACTGCTGGCTAAGCCCTGATTTCTCGGCAAGCGCCTCTTGCGTCAGCCCCTTTTCCCGTCGGATCCGGGCGGTGTTACAGCCGACAAGTTTGCGCATGTCCATGCACAAAGCATTGGCTTTGAATGCGCTTCGAGTTTATCAACTTCTCTATTCGTCAACCCTGTTGAAGGCAGGGTGTCTATCCCCGCGGTGGCCGCAGCAGCAGGTCTGCAGCCTCGGCACCCAGCGCATGTGCGATGCGTTCGACCACGTCGATGCTGGCATTATAGACGCTGCGTTCTAGCGAGCTGACATAGGTGCGGTCGATATCAGCAAGATGTTACAAACTGAACGCGAATGCAAGGCACATGTGTCAGCCCCAGCATCTTTGCCGCAAGCCACTTTGCGTGTCCTGCTATAATGACATTATTCTCATCAACGATAATCGGCGAGACAAAACCGAAGCGTTCGATGCTGCCTGCAAGTATGTGCAGCTGCTTTTCATCATGCGTGCGGGTTCTGTGGGGATCCTCTTGGAGCGCCTCAGGCGGAAGCATCAAGATATGCGGGTGATTGGATTTTCCGGGTACAGACATAAGTGGCTCCTTGCTTTTGGAGCCACCTAATGATCACCTTCTCCGGCAGATTGCACTCACGAAACTCTGCCGAATTTTTTCGGCACCGAGACGATGTTGAGCATCGTCCGCAAGGAGGGTGGGTAAAGGCGTAGTTGACAGCGCATCACCGCATTCACCAGGGTTAGCGTCCTCTCATGGATCGGCAGTGTATGGTCGATTTTGCTTATATCCAGCGGCCCGAGCACATCATGCACCGGGTCGCCGCCATCTTTGATCATCGGCGTGAAGTCCCGGTAAAGTCCCCTGAGGAACATATTGCGCATTTGTTGATCATGGAGCTTTTTGTATGCCTGAGAGCGATCGCGTTCGCTGTAGCCGCGACGGGTGCGCAGTTGCTGGCACAACTGATCGATGAACAATCGCGGGACATCCAGTCGTTCGAGCTTTCCCAACATGTGCGCCAGTCGCTCTCTTACGGAAACATTGCCTTTGGGTCGGCCCATTTTCCTGTCGCGATTGGGATCTAGTTCGCTTTTAAGGGCGGCCATATCGGACCGATTCAGCAAAGCTGGTTTGATTGTTGCCACCGCTTCTGCGAGCATTTCGTCGGTTGGCCTCTTACCCGAGCTAAGCCAGCCGACGCACATTCCAACCGTCACAACACTAAGATGCGAAAAGTCGATCTTCCGCCTCCTAGTCCGTTTCCCTGATACCGCAGCTGCAATACCCTGATGACTCATTTTGTTTCCCTGTTCCATTCCCCGGGAATTTATATCTGAACCCCACCGATAACTAGGCTTATTTGAGCAAAGAATCGCAACATTCATTCCGGGAAAATGGAAATTCCCTGTTTTTTCGCTGCATAACAGGGAAATTAGATGCGAGACGAGTTAGGTCCGGACTGCATGGCGCACCACGAAGTCTTCCCTTCATGATCAATAACCTAGCTCCTTAATGACGAGCCGAATTAGTCGCCATATGCTCGCGGCTAACGCAGGAGGCCAAGCTCTGAGACCCCATGGGATCTGCAGTTTTCCTGAGTTCTCGGCCGGACAGGATCATCCTTGGCAAATCGGGAAGAATGTCATTAGACCCGCCCACAGTAACGGGCCAGCACGTTTCAACTATGCGGAGGGGCGGCCCACACGAACGGATACAGCAAAATTGCGATCATGCATTCGTTCAGCCTTAAGTAACCAACGTCCTGACACCTCCACTAATGACCTTCAACCGATATACCCGCAAGCGGTGCTCGGTTGAAGCTCAATTCGCTAAATGGCCCTACCAAGCTTTTTATCTCATAATTCATCAAGGCGTTTCCCCCTGAATATGAAAATTTTCCGTATGTTCTCATCGGCTGCCCATGACATGGCTATTGACCTTGGGACCGTTAACACCGTTGTATATGTTCGGGACAAAGGCATCGTTCTTAATGAGCCCTCTGTAATCGCGCTCGAAACGCGCGATGGAATCCGACGGGTCAAGGTTGTCGGCAACGAGGCCAAGCTGATGATGGGCAAGACGCCAAACAACATTCAGGCCATTCGCCCTCTCCGCGATGGCGTGATCGCCGATATTGAAGTCGCCGAACAGATGATCAAGCATTTCATCAACAAAGCGCTTGGTGGGCCAAGCCGCTTGCCCCGGCGCTATAATGTCGTGATCTGCGTTCCCTCCAGTTCGACCATGGTTGAGCGTCGCGCTATCCGGGACGCCGCCTCCAATGCCGGCGCCGCGCTTGTCCAACTGATCGAGGAGCCTCTGGCGGCAGCTATCGGTGCGGGATTGCCAGTGACCGAGCCGACAGGAGCGATGGTCGTGGACATTGGAGGGGGAACGACAGAGGTTGCCGTCCTATCCTTAAGCGGCATAGCCTACAGCAATTCGGTACGTGTTGGCGGCGACAAAATGGACGACGTCATTTCATCCTACATCCGCCGCAAACATAATCTGATGATCGGGGAAATGACGGCCGAGCGCGTCAAGATTGCCATTGGCAGCGCTATTGCCCCTGAAGGCGCTGGGAAGATTATCAGCGTCAAGGGACGTGATCTGGTAAACGGGCGACCAGCCGAGATCAAAATTTCCGAAGCCGAGATAGCAGAGGCATTGGCCGAACCAGTAGCGCAAATCATGGGTGCCGCGATGATGGCTCTCGAGAAAACCGCGCCGGAACTATCGGCAGATATCATTGACGAGGGGATCACGATCACCGGTGGCGGCGCACTGCTCGGTCGTATTGACGAGGCAATAGCGCAAGCTACGGGACTTCCGGTAAAAGTCGCTGGAAACGCATTGATCTGCGTCGCGATGGGCGCCGGAAAGGCCTTTGAAGATCGCGCTTATGAAGGCGTGCTGATCGCAGCCTGAGCTTGATAATGGATTTAGACCGAACACTTGTTGCGGTCGCCAAAACGGCCAAACAATGGCAGAATTGCATTGATGTATACCCCGACCGACACCTTGGGCTGAAGAAGGCTGCCGGATTGCCATTCAAACGCTGCCCTTTGCGCCTGCCCCTTTTTTCAGCGGTAAGGTGATCTTGAAGCCCCTTGTGGCTGACGGTGAAAATATCAGGCCCGCGCCCATAACGCCACGCAATGTAATCGCTGCGAACGCGGAAAACCCATCTTGCCGCACCCCTCAATCCTGTGCCGACCGCCAGCTCTCAAGGAACATGTCCTGTAAATTGACGTTTCGTTTCTGAAGGAGACGGTCATGTTGCGAAAATATGCTTATGCCTGGATTACGCTTGTTTTCTTCCTCGGAACTTTCACGTTGCACTGGATTTTCGGTTGGTATTCCTTTGCCGACGAAGCGCGGCAGCACGGAGTGCAGCCCGACGTAAACGCCTATCTCATGGAAATGGGTCGCGACACTTTCGAGAATTGGCAGTCTGAGTTTCTACAGTTGTTGTGGCAGGTCGTGGGCCTTGCGTATTTCCTGTATGTCGGTTCGCCATCGTCAAAGGAGAACGACGACCGGGTCGAGGCCAAAATCGATGAGTTACTGAAACTGCAAGGTCGGGACGACCTGGTTCGCCAGATCGACGAAAGCCATTTCCGGCATCACGGCCACGCAAAACCTCACGGTTCATAATGACATCTGGAGCCAACCAGCCCTAACATGGGGAGCAAGAGGATGGCGGATCAAGCTTCCCAATGGCAATGTCTTTCTGATGGTTCGCATCGCCGAACCTTCGGCAATATGTTCAGCTTTTCGCTTTTGCTTATCCGTATAAGCGTCCTTGTCTCCACGGGGCATGGCAAGTCTCCTCAGCTTATATTTTGCCAAAATGCCCCAATGGTAGCGTGGTTCCTGCGCCCATAAACTCGTGGCAAACCCTTCTCTCCATAATTGCTTGACGCCTGCCCGCATTTTGCATCAAGCCGTCCCCATGCGTTTTTTCTCTGACAATGCGGCGCCCGTGCATCCCAAAGTGATGCAAGCCATCATAGACGCCAATCACATCGACACGGCCTACGACGGGGATGCCTGGAGCCAGAGGCTCGATGCGGCGTTTTCAGAATTGTTCGTCCACGAGGTCGCGGTGCTGTGGGTTGCCACCGGCACCGCTGCCAATTCGCTTGGCCTCGCTTCGCTGGTGCAACCGCATCAAGGCGTGATCTGCCACCGCGAGGCGCATATCGAGGTCGATGAATGCGGGGCGCCGGGGTTTTATACCGGCGGCGCGAAGCTGATGCTGGTCGAGGGTGAAGGGGCGAAGGTCATGCCCGGAACGGTATCCGCTTTGCTAAGCTCCATCCGCGACGATGTGCATCAGGTGCAGGCCGCAGCTTTGTCGGTTACCAATGCGACCGAATATGGGCTGGTTTATTCGCCGACCGAAGTCGGGGCTCTAAGTGTGCTGTGCAAACGGCATAATCTAGGTCTGCACATGGACGGTGCGCGGTTTGGCAATGCGGTGGCAGCGCTGGGTTGCCATCCTGCGGATATCACGGTGCGCGCCGGTGTCGATGTGCTGAGCTTCGGCTTTGCCAAAAATGGCGGAATGGGCGCGGAAGCACTGGTCTATTTCGACCCCGCAATGGCCGAGGCAGCCCGCTATCGACGCAAACGCGCAGGTCATTTGTTGAGCAAAGGCCGGTTTTTGGCGGCACAACTGCTGGCGATGCTCGAGAATGATCTGTGGCTATATAACGCACGTGCAGCCAATGCTGCAGCCCAAATCATTGCCGACGCTGCAGCTGACCGGCTGATATATCCGGTAGAGGCCAACGAAATTTTCATTCGGCTCCGAAAGGATGAGGCCGTAGCTCTTCGAAACCAGGGATTTGATTTTTACGATTGGGGTGAAGGGGCCGCACGAATCGTCACAAGTTGGAACCACGGCGCTGGCCATGTGGCGCCCTTGGCCAGAGCCATATCCGGTTTATGAATCGCGCCGATCCTGCTCCAGTACCCGAACCGGGGCTGTTGGCGCCGCGTGTGCTGGTGCCGTTCCTGATCGTATCGCTCATTTGGGGCTCAACCTGGCTGGTGATCCGGGACCAGCTTGGTGTTGTCCCGGCGAGCTGGTCGGTCACCTACCGCTTTACCATTGCCGCCTTCGGGATGTTTGTGCTGGCATTGATTACCCGCCATCCCCTGCGGATCGACAGGTCCATGGTTTTTTGGACGATGCTTCTGGGGCTGCTGCAGTTCTCTTTGAATTTTAACTTTGTCTATGCTGCCGAACATCACATCACCTCGGGATTGGTCGCCGTAATCTTTGCTCTGTTGATTGTGCCCAACGCCATCCTCGCCAAATGGTGGCTAAACCGGGGTGCCGGAAGATATTTCATAATCGGATCGGCCATCGCCAGTGTTGGTGTCGCGTTGTTGATGCTTCAGGAATATCGCGCTGCCCCCGTGGGAGGTGCCGAGGTGCTCATCGGCATCATCCTGACTTTATGTGGCGTAATGTCCGCCTCGATCTCCAACGTGCTCCAGATTGTCCCGGCGATCGCCCGTTTCCCGACCATAACCACGCTTGCATGGGCCATGCTTTGGGGAGCCGTCGCCAACGCCATTTATGCCTACACCCTGTTTGGACCGCCGGTAATCGACCCCCGCCCCGCCTATCTGGCAGGCGTATTATATCTCGGTGTTCTGGGTTCGGTTGTGGCCTTCCCCTTATATTTCGGCCTGATCCGTAATATCGGTCCGGGCAAGGCGGCATATACCAGCGTGTGTATTCCGGTAACCGCCATGCTGCTCTCAACGATTTTCGAAAGCTATAACTGGTCGATTCTGGCGGTCGCCGGTGCGGCATTGGCGCTGATTGGCCTGTTGTTCGCGATGCGGGCGCGTAAGGGCTAGGGGATGACGTTGGATTGATCGACTGTGTTCAGCCCAACGCCATCACGCTTCAAGACTTTCTGCATCAAAGATATGCGCAAGACCCTGTTTGTAATTCGAATATTGCGGCTCCCACGACAGCAACCGTTTCGCTCTGAGATTGGAAATCCGGCGGTTCTCGGCATAAAAGCCGCGCGCCATTGGCGACAACCCGGCTTGGTCGAGCGAATGCAAAGGCGGCCATCCGTGGCCCAGCAGGTCGCAAGCATGTTCGATAACGGCATTTTGCGAGCAGGGAAAATCGTCGGCTATGTTGAAAACCCCTGCCGGTCCGGCGAATGAAGCCCGGATAGCCGAAACGATATCGTCGACATGCACGCGGCTGAAAATCTGATTCGGCAGGTCGATCCGGTGCGCTTTGCCTGCGCGCACCCGGTCCAGTACCGACCGGCCGGGGCCGTAAATACCGGGCAGCCGGAAAATGCGGGTGTCGGGGCGCAATTTTTGCCACGCCAGATCGGCTTCGCTACGGGCCGAACGACGGCCGGTGCCAATGGGCGCGCTTTCGTCTACCCAGGCACCCTGAGTGTCTCCGTAGACACCCGTGGAGGAGAGATAACCGACCCAGCAGGCGTTAGACGCCGCCAACGCCGCACCATAGCTGTTAAGCATTCTGTCGCCGGTTTCCGGGTCAGGCGGAATACTGGACAGAATATGCGTTGCGCCCGCCATTGCGGCCAACACTGCGTCCTCATTGTCAAAAGCCAAAATCCCCTCTCTGGCCGTGCGCCGGACGCCGGTTATCCGCCAGCCGTCAGCCGCAAGCGAGCCAGCGAGGCGCGAGGCGGTGTACCCCATTCCGAAGATCAACATATGGCCGGACATAAAGGTTAGGGTCAGGACCTATTAAATACACGGCTGAGGCGACAAAATGGCAAAGATATCGGACGTAAATGCCCGCCGGACTTAGTGGTTCTAAGTTCAAGGGTATTTATGTCCGAGATCGAAGCCATTTTGTCGTCCTACGGATTTGACCGATTTTGTCCATTGCTG
>JBDTUD010000016.1:0-55807 GCA_040007915.1 Sphingorhabdus sp. | reverse complement strand
TAACGTATGAACGCTGCCACCGCAATCGCTAATCGTACACCCAGTTAGATAAGTGAGAGGCGTGCGATGATGCATGTTCGGAAGGTGCTAGCTAGGATTTTACCTGCGGTAGACAGGGATACGCTGGCGTACTGGACCGGCAGTAAAAATAACGAAATTCTAATCTTTCGCTGCGCCATATGTAACATTTTTGTGCATCCCCCAGTGCCATTTTGTCCATCTTGTGAAGGTCACAATGAAGCGTCCCGGGATTGTCGCAGACCAAGCATTTCAACCCAAATCCCCAAACCTCACGTTCGCCAATCCCCCCATTGCATCGGCCATCAGCACGGAATCGCGTGTCACATGGGCGTTGCAGAGGTGGATTGCGGTGGCTTGGTCGAGTGATCCGGCGTTCACTGCCGCACAAAACGCTGCCCAAGCCAAGCTGTGATCGGAGAAATCTTTGCCCAGTGCCGCACCAATCTCCTGCCGCTCGGCCTCCTGAAATCCAGCGCCGAACCGTTCAGAATCGCGCCAAAATTTAACGAGGCGGGCAAGGCCTTTGGTTTTGGCGGCGGCCTGCTGGTCTGAAATACGAGGAAGGATGACGTCTTTCAGATCGGCCAACGCAATTTCAAAGCTGCGGTGGTTTGGGCCGTGGGACGCGTCAGGAAGCGTGAAGGGGGAGAGTGCCACGCCGGCCTCTTGCGCCAGCGCCTCGCTCAGCACGCGGCGGTGGATCGTGGCATAGACTTTGTTCATCCCAAGATTGGGTGGGGGCGGAGCGTCTGGATCATCAAGGCGCGCCGTTCGGGCAAATTGCGTCTGGAATAACAGCCGCCAGTATCTTACCCGCGCCAGATCAACCTTATGCCCGCCCGCCTCTTCATAGGCCGCAAACGCATCTGGCAAGGGCACGAACGGCTGAAACAGACTGCGAAGACACAGCATGGCCAGGTCTGCCATCGGGTCGCCATAATGCACCAGTTCCCAATCGAGCAGGGCGGTTACTGTACCGTCGGCATAAAGGAAGTTCGCAGGCCCGGCGTCGCCATGCACAATCACGGGCACGGGCAGGGAAGGCGGCACATTATCCGCCAACCAATCGAGCGCGAGATGGATCAACGGATCCCAAGCAGCGCCGCTGTTACTCTCGCGCAACGCGGCAATGCGGGTGCGGATCAGCGCGTCAGTCGGCGTAACCGGCCCCATGCCTTCGACCGGGTTTACGGCAACATCGACACGGTGGAGCAAAGCCAACTGCACCATAAAATCGCGCGCAATTGTCATACGGTCTTCAGGCGTCGTGAGCTTATTGAAATTGGGCTCACCCGCCACAAACCCGCCAATCAGTGCGCGCTTATCGGGATTTGCGCCATAGAAGTGGGCAACCCGAACGCCTGCACCTTTCAGCGGACCAGAGAGCGCCCGCAAAATAGCAGCCTCTCGCAGGAAACCCGCATCATCTCCTGCACCTGCTTTGTGCACGTCATAGTTCATATAGGCGCGTTCGGCGCGGCCATCGGGCCAGCGCAGGGCGAGTTCTGCCCCTTCACGCGATGCGCCACCGCCGCCGCGCGGTGTGACTTGAGTAATGGTTGCGCCTGTCGCTGCCTCCACGGCCTCGGTCAAGCCAGCGGGCAACAGGTCACTCACCGAGAGGCCTTCAGCGCATCGAGCATCCGCGTAAAATGATCGCCGCGCCACACATCTTGGTCCTCACCCCATCCGATTTGGCCATCAAAATCCCAGCGCATCAGCTGGTTGGTGCCGTAACCCGCCTCACTCATGCGGCTGACGGCCATACCTTCGGCCATCATCACGCGGCCTTCCACATCGGTCAGTTCCACCTGCATATGCGTGCACCAGCCGGTTTCCGGGCTGCGAAAGGTGCGCATTCTGCATTTGCTTTTGTCCAGCGAGACATAGACCCCGTCGCGCAACAGATAGCCGCCGTTCATCGGGCTCCACCCTGCAGCATCGCCATCCTGCGGGCGGACGAAGCCGAGAAAGCCCGTCTGACTTCCAGCATGGCCAAAGATATACTGGATACGGCCGCGTCCGCGTTCTCGCTCAATCTCGCGCCAGCGTGGCCCGCCGGGTTCGCGCACCCGGTCAAGATCGGTGGCGTAACTCTGCTTGCGGCTTTGAGCATAGGGGCCACCGCGCGGCCCCCATGTCCGGTCCCGCACGCTGTAACAATCCAGCGGAATGGTCTCGCCGCGCAGCTTCATCGTCCCGACAATGTGTCCGAGCTGATCAAAATGCGGTGTTCGCATAAAGGGCGGTTCACCAGGATCAAACCGGCGCGGAGCATGGGTGCCGGTGAAGATGAAATCGAGGGCAAAGTCGCGCGCCGCGTCTTCATAGCTCAGGTGATATTTCATCCCCGGCTCCAACATTTTTAGCGTATAGCCATCATTTGGAAAGGTAATGTCGCGCAAATCGGGCGCATCGGGCATCGCGGCGGCCTCGACCTTTTTGAAATAGGCCATCCGCGCAGGATCATAGCCGTCAGCATCCCACACAAATATACGCCAGTCGCACGTTTTGCGGTTGGGGTAATAGGGCGTATGAATCCAGCCGCCAATCTTGCGCTCTGGCACATTCCAAGACCACCAGTTGGTTTCAGTTTCATAGGGATCGTCGGAAAGCGTGTGATAGCAATCGTCAGAAGGCGTGAAAGAAAGGGCGTCTGTCATCTATGTTAATATACCTAGTTATACAACTGGCGTCAAGGTTCACGAAGACTATGTGGAGGTCACTTTTATGATCAGTCATCTGTCGGAGTGACGCAGTACGCGGCGTTGGATGTTGGAACAAATCTTTTCCAGCTTCAGAGTGGCCCGAGGTGAAGCATCTGAATCAACACATCGTGCCCGCTCTGCCGTTTGATTTCACTCCATCTGGCTCCTCGGCTTTCCCCTGATCGTGCCGCCGTAAGAATCGTGAATTGTGGCGTTAGCCGTCCCATTGTTACCGGAGCATTGCGCACTGTTTCGAAAAACTGAGGCAAGTTTTCAAATGGCATAGCGGCAAAATGTGCATTCGATTTTGGCTGTTTCGGCAGTCCTTTTCCTATGCCTGAAAGGTCGAGCGAGGTTCTGTAACCCTTTGCAACTGCCCAATCTATTACCGCCTTTACGCGCTGGCATACACGACGGGCAGTCGTCGGGATTTTAAGCCAAATTGGCATCAGCAGTTCGCGCACCATTGGTGCATCAACCAAGTCAATTCGGGTCGCGCCAATACTCGGAAACGCGTAGGCGTCGACGCTTGAAAGCCAGTCTCTGCGATGTTTCCCGTTTCGCCAACCTGCAACGAGATCAAGGTGTGCGGCTCGTGCAGCTTGTTCAAATGAGGGCTTGGCCATGCGGGCCATTTTTTGCGCTTTTGCTTTTGCTACCGGATCGACGCCGCTTCTATAAAGCTTACGGATTTCTGATGCTTTCTCGCGGGCTTCTGAAAGCGAAACGGCCTTTGCTCCGCCCAACCCGAAATCGCGGCGGCTGCCATCGACTTGAATGCGCAATTGCCATGAACGCGCACCAGAAGCTTTGACAATAAGGGTCAGCCCATCACCATCTTGATATCGGCCGGGTTTCGTTTTGCCCTTAACGGCAAAAGCAGTCAGTCTGCCCAACTTTCTGTCCCCACACTTTTTCATGATTATGTGGGAACAGCAAAAAACGATGAAAACCACTCGACATCAAATAATATTATAAATCAAGGGCTTTATGAATGATTATGGACGTAGAAAATCAGTAGTTATACAGAAGTCCTGTCCACCAATTTTTCGGTTCCCGAAAAATTCTCAACCGCGATCAACCGGTCGGCCGAGCGCCACCGCAGGCTCAACCCAATCCAGCCCCAGACTTTCGGCGACTGCGGCGCTGGTTACCTGACCTTTGTGTACGTTCAGGCCGTTTAACAGGCCCCGACCATTTTCAGTGTCCGCGCGGATCGCATCCAGGCCGTGATCTGCAAGCGCCAGCCCATAAGGCAATGTCGCGTTGTTTAGCGCCGCCGCACTGGTCTGCGGTACTGCGCCGGGCATATTCGCCACACAATAATGGATGATGCCATCGACGACATAGGTCGGCTCGGCGTGGGTCGTTGCATGACTGGTTTCAAAGCATCCGCCCTGGTCAATCGCGACGTCGACAAGCACCGAACCGGGCTTCATATGTTTAAGCATTGCACGGGTCACAAGTTTCGGCGCGCTCGCGCCGGGGATCAACACCGCACCGATTACCGCGTCGGCAATGCTGATTTCATGGTCGATGGTTTCCAGCGTCGAATAACGCGTGCGGACGCGGCCCTGGAACAGCTCGTCCAATTGGCGCAGGCGCGGGATCGAACGGTCGACGATGGTCACCTCCGCGCCAAGGCCCACCGCCATGCGCGCCGCATGGGTGCCGACGACGCCGCCGCCCAGCACGCAGACGCGGCCGGCCGGAACACCGGGGACACCGCCCAAAAGGATGCCTGCACCACCTTCGCTGCGGCGCATGGCTTCGCCCGCGGCCTCAATCGCCAGCCGCCCGGCGACTTCGCTCATTGGCGCGAGCAATGGCAGGGTGCCCTTGTCATCGGTGACGGTTTCATAGGCAATCGCGGTGCAGCCGCTGGCGATCAGGCCCTTGGCTTGCTCGGGATCGGGAGCCAGGTGGAGGTAAGTGAACAGCAACTGGCCGGGGCGCAATTGCACCCATTCGGCTGGCTGGGGCTCCTTGACCTTTACGATCATGTCGGCCTGCGCAAAGATTTCGGCGGCAGTGTCGGCGATGGACGCTCCGGCAGCGCGGTAGGCGTCGTCGCCGGACATGATGCCAGCGCCAGCGCCCGACTGGACGACAACCTGATGTCCGCGCGCCACATATTCGCGCACCGCGCCGGGGGTCAGGCCGACACGATATTCGTGAACCTTGATTTCGCTGGGGACGCCGACGAGCATTTTTCTTCTCCTGTGAGTCTCTAATAATGCAGAAATAGCACTGTCCTTGTTCGGATAGTCCGCAAAGATTCGACAAATAAGCTGATTTAGTGCATATATTCCGCGTAATTTTCAAAAAAGGCGAAGAAAATATGCAACTCGACCGCGCCGACCGCAAATTGCTCCGTGCGCTGGTCGCCAATGGCCGCGCGACGCAGCAGGAATTGGGCGAGGCGGCGGGGCTTTCCCCCAGTGCCGCCGCACGACGGCAAAAGGCGTTGGAGGATGCCGGAATCCTGCGCGGATACCGTGCCGATGTGAACCTGCGCAAATTGGGTATGGGCGCGACGGTGATGGTGACAATCACGCTCGACAGCCAGAGCGAAGAGGCAATGGCCGCGTTCGAGGCGGCGGTGGCGGACAGCCCGTCGATTATCCGCTGCCATTTGATGTCGGGACGCAACGACTATCTGCTGGTCGTCCGCGCGGCGTCGATTGAGGATTATGAGGTCATTCACCGGCAGGAAATTGCCCGATTGCCAAGGGTGGCGCGGATCGAGACGGCGTTTGCGCTACGCGAGGTGGTGAACCGGACTGTGCCGCCACGGTTGTTGGGGTAAATTACTTTATCCGTTCGTGTCGAGCATCGTCGAGACACCCATCCGCAGTCAATGCCCTTACGGTGTCTCGACTTGGCCTTTGGCCAAGTTTATCCTGAGCGGCTGCAAGCGAGCCGAAGGGCTCGACACGAACGGATTTAGATGGATGCGCTAACCGCGAAACCCGTAGGATTCTGAGCAAGTTGATAGTGGTTTGCAAATTTCGGGCTGCCGAGAAGTGGACAAAGTGGACACTCCTATAAAGAAAAAAGAGAAAACACATATCCGGGAGGCCGAAAACGCGACGCTGAATTCCTCGCCCGGAACCGGAAGATGCTGAATATTCAAAATGTCAAAGAGCGACATCACGCTCTCAAATCAAATCCTATTTTGCAAGCCGGAACATCATGCGTGTTCTGTCGTTAAACCTAGGCGTCAAAGGAGATTGGTCATGGGTAGAACAGTTGGCATCAGCGTAGGCGGTTTGATTTTGCTCGTAATCGTGGTCGCGCTGGTATTTTAACACTGGGTTTAGGCGATAGCCTACCCATCTTGTGCGAAGTTGGCCATGCGTTGCACTCGTCGGATTCCGGTGACAGGATTCCGTAGACAGTGCACTTAATTAAGATTTTATGTGTTTTCTCAGTATCAGGTGCTATCAGGTATACATATAATACTGAGATAAGAGGGTGAATTAAGTGCACTGTTGTGGACGGCGCGGTGCAGAGTGCGATCCATCATGACCGCAACTACGGCGCTGTGGACAATCACACCGTGCAGGATCGGTAACACCGGAACGAAGTGACCAAAGGTCAATCAAATCCTCAACAAAGCGCCGTCCACAACATCACCGTAATAGTCCCTTCAGTCCCCTTCGGCGTTGCTATTTACCGTATCCCCTCCAACAAATCCCCGATCCTCCCGAACATCTCGTCAATATGCGCCCTCTCCAATATCAACGGCGGGCTGAGCGCGATGATGTCGCCGGTGGCGCGGACCAACAGGCCGTTGTCGAAGCAGGCGTGGAACAGCTCGGTCGCGCGCTTGGTTGGCTCGCCGGGGCGGGGTTCCAGTTCTATGCCAGCAATAAGCCCGATATTGCGGACGTCGATGACATGGGGTTTGCCGCGCAGGCTGTGCGCGGCGTCTGCCCAATAGCTGCCCAGTTCGTCGGCACGGTCGAATAGGCCTTCATCCTTGTAGATATCGAGCGACGCGATGCCTGCCGCACAGGCCAATGGATGGCCGGAATAAGTGTAGCCGTGGAACAGCTCGATGCCTGCAGCCGCATTATTCACCACATCGTCATGGATTGACCGGTGCACCGCGACCGCGCCCATCGGCACGGCGGCGTTGGTCAGGCCCTTGGCCATGCAGATAATGTCCGGTGTCACGCCCCATTTTTCCGAAGCCGTTGCCCCTCCGACGCGGCCAAAGGCGCTGATCACCTCATCGAAGATCAGGATGATGCCGTGCGTCGTGCAGATATCACGCAGTTTTTGTAGGTAACCGACAGGCGGGACCAGTACGCCGGTTGAACCAGCCACCGGCTCGATGATAACGGCGGCGATATTTTCTGCGCCGTGGAGCGTCACGATGCGCTCCAGATCATCCGCCAGATGCGCGCCCCAACTCGGAAAACCCCGCGACCAGGCGTTATGTTCGGGGGCGTGGGTGTGCGGCAAATGATCGACGCCGGGCAAAGCGGGGCCGAACCAGCGCCGGTTGTTGACGATGCCTCCCACCGAAATCCCGCCAAAGCCGGTGCCGTGATAGCCGCGCTCGCGCCCGATGAGCTTGGTGCGCGTACCTTGTCCGCGCGAGCGCTGGGTGGCGAGGGCAATCTTCAGCGCGGTATCGACCGATTCGCTGCCCGAATTGGTAAAGAAGATGCGGTCCAGCCCCTCCGGCATTATCGCCGCAACTCGGGTCGCCAGTTCAAAGGCCAGCGGGTGCGCGAGCTGGAATGTCGGACCGAAATCCATCTCGGCGGCGGTCTTGCGGATCGCTTCGATTATCGATTCGCGGCAGTGACCGGCGTTGCTGCACCACAGGCCCGCCGTGCCGTCGAGGATCTGCCGACCGTCGGCAGCGGTATAATGCATATCCTTCGCCGCGACCAATTGGCGCGGCGCAGCCTTGAAGGCGCGGTTGGCGGTAAAGGGCATCCAAAAGGCAGCTAAGGGATCATTTTCAAGCATTTGGGGGTTATGCACCAGTTTTTTGCCTAACTGCAAGAGTGTGATGAATTTGCCACAATTTCAAAAAAGGGCAACATAGCTGTCACAAAATTGCTTGATCGTGTTCGGTTTTGATGTTTGTGTGCAACTGCACAATGAACGGGTCAATAACCATTTATAAAACAGAACATGTGCAGAGGGTTTAACGGGAAGAGGACGACTTAGGCTGGCATGGGCATCGCTCGCACGCGGCCAAACCTATTGAACCAAAAAAAGGGACTAAAATATGCGTAAATCAATTTTCAAACTGGCGGCGGTCAGTGTCGCGATGAGTGCGATGGCCGTTTCTGCACCAGTGTTCGCACAGGACGCAGCAGCCGAAGAAGCTTCAGGACCAATCACCATCACCGGCGGTATCGCCGTTGTTTCCGATTATCGTTTCCGTGGCGTTTCGCTGTCCGACAAGGACTTTGCGGTCCAGCCGTATTTGACGGTGAAGCACGAATCAGGCTTCTATGTCGGCGTTTGGGGTTCTAACCTTGCTGAAAATGCTGGCGACGACGTCGAAGTCGATCTTTATGCCGGTTTTGCAGGCGGTGATGCGGTCACTTACGACATCGGTGCTACTTATTATGTATATCCCGGCGTTTCGAGCTTCAACTATGTTGAACTGACCGGCAAGCTTGGCACCACAGTCGGACCGGCAACCATTGGCGGCCAGGTTAGCTATGTGCCTAGCCAGGACAATACCGGCAACAGCGACAATATCTATGTTGCCACCAACGCAGCGATTGCGATTCCGGAAACACCGCTCACAATCGTCGGCTCGGTCGGCTTTGAAGACGGCGCGTTCGGCAACGAAAAAATCGATTGGACGGTTGGTTTGACGGCTAATGTTGAGGGCTTTACCCTTGGCGCAACCTATGTCGATACCGACCGTAACTCGACCTTTGCGTTCAAGGACAGCAAGGCCGGAGTGGTGTTCTCGGTAAGCTACGGCTTCTGATCCAACATCGTTGAATTAAAACGCAATGTGCGCGGGCTGGCTTGACCTTTTCAAGCCCGTCTGCGCACATTGTCGTTTATGAGCATCAATCTCGTCAACTGGATAGCCGAGCACAAGATCGACGAGGTCGAGTGCATCGTTCCCGACATTAACGGCGTACAGCGCGGCAAAGTGTTGCCCGCGAAAAAGTTCCTGTCATCGGTGCGTGACAAGAGCCTGCGTATTCCCGGCAGCGTGTTCATCTGCACGATCGACGGCCATTATCCCCAGGACATTGATGATGTTGTGTGGGACAAGGACCCCGACAAAATTCTGATTGCCGATGCCGACACGATCTGCGTCGCGCCCGGTTTCAAATCGCCCACCGCCTTTGTGATTGCCGACGCCTATAATAGTGATGGCAGTGTGGTTTCGATTGCCCCGCGCGCGATCTTGAAAAAGGTGCTGGCTTTGTACGCGGCCAAGGGCTGGAAACCGATCATTGCGCCAGAGGTTGAATTTTACCTCGTTTCGCAAAATGTCGACCCCGATTTTCCGTTGCAACCGCCCACCGGTCAGTCGGGCAGGGCAGAAACCGCCAGCCAGCCTTACGGGCTGGAGGCGATGAACGAATATGAAGATATCATCGACCATATCTACGACGATTGCGAACTGATGGGGCTCGACATCGATACGATGATCCACGAAATGGGCGCGGCGCAGCTGGAAGTGAACTTCATCCACGGCGATCCGTTGAAGTTGGCCGATGCGGTGTTCCTGTTCAAGCGCGTCGTGCGCAATGTGGCGAAGCAGCACGGCGTCTACGCGACCTTCATGGCCAACCCGATGGCGGGGCAGCCGGGTAGCGCGATGCATATCCACCAGTCGGTGGTCGATGCCGAAACCGGCAAAAACCTGTTCTCCACCGCCAATGGCCGCGATAGCGCGATGTTCCGCAGCTATATTGCGGGGCTGGTCCGCTTCATGCCGCAAATCTCGCCTTTGTGGGCGCCCAATGTGAACAGTTTCCGGCGGATGCGGCCTGATAGTGCCGCGCCGATCAACGTGCAATGGGGGGAGGATAACCGCAGTTGCGGATTCCGCGTGCCGATTGCCGACAAGGTCAACCGCCGCGTGGAAAACCGTCTGCCGGGGGCGGACTCGAACCCCTATCTGGCCATGGCGGCATCATTGGTCTGCGGTTATATTGGTATGGTCGAACGGATGGTGCCGACAAAGGCCATCACCGGCAGCGCCTATAGCCGGGCCCGCACCTTGCCGCGCACATTGGAAGCAGCACTCGACCGGTTTTCGACCTGCAAGCCGGTACGCAATCTGCTGGGCGAGGATTTCTTCGAAATATTCTTCGCGGTCAAAGATTATGAACTGTTCAACTACCAATCGGTGGTGAGTAGTTGGGAGCGTGAGCATTTGCTCCTGCGCGTGTGATTTTGATCGTCCGTGTCGCTTTGATACATCGTCATGCTGAACTTGTTTCAGTATCCATCTCTCCACCTAAACCGACGAGTAGAGAGGCGAAATGGACCCTGAAACAAGTTCAGGGTGACGGGGTGTGGTTGTAGAATGATGACCGACCCGCTCAACAACAGCTATTACACTGCGACCGCCAATGCGTGGGAAACGCAGCCCCTCTTTGGCGTTAACGACAACCTTGGTAATTATGATGTGGCGGTCATTGGCGGTGGCTTTACAGGGCTTTCCGCTGCACTCGCCTGCGCAGAAAAGGGTCTTTCGGTTGCGCTTATCGAGGCGAAAACGATTGGCTTCGGTGCATCGGGGCGTAACGGCGGTCAGCTCATCCCCGGCTTGCGTTGGTCGATGCGCGAAATTGACGAGGAGTTCGGGCGTGAACGGTCGAAGGCGATTTTTGATCTGGCCTATGGCGCGGTTGATCGGGTGCAAAGCCGCATCGCCAAACATTCCATCCAGTGCGACCTGAAAGCGGGGCATCTGGAGATGGCCTATAAGCCCGCTCATTTCGATGCGATGCAGCGCGACGCCGAATATCTTGCGTCCAACTTTGGTTGGGAGGCCGAGGTCGTCCAACCAGAGGATATGGGCCATCACATCAACGGCGGCGGCTATCATGGAGGGGTTTTTGACCGGCAAGGCGGACATTTTCACCCGTTGAATTATGCGCTGGGATTGGCGCAGGCTGCAAAAAAGGCGGGGGTAGAGATATTCGAGAACAGCCCGTCATGGCCTGGCGATGCCAATGCCGAATATTTCATACTGGCAACCGACACGTGGACTCACAATTCCGATCCTGACCTTGGCCGCTACACGATCCCGATCATGAACTACAACATCGCTACCGAACCTTTGGCCGATGCGCACCAGCTATTGCCGAGCGATGCGGCGGTGGCCGATAGCCGGTTTGTCCTGAACTATTTCCGGCTTTCCGCCGACAAACGTCTGATTTTTGGCGGAGGCGAGAAATATGTGCAGCGTCCACCTGCCGATATCGCCGCCTTTGTCCGCAAGCACATGGCCGAGGTGTTTCCGTCGCTTGCGCATACACCCATCGACTATGCCTGGGGCGGCGCGGTCGGGGTGACGATGAACCGGCTCCCGCATTTCGGGCGCAAGGGCAACATATTCTACGCACACGGCTTTTCCGGTCACGGCGCGCTGATAACAACGCTCGCAGGGGAATTGCTGGCGGAGGCGGTCACCGGCACGATGGACCGCTTCGACGTGTTCGCAAAGCTGCCGCACAAACAGTTTCCCGGTGGGAAACTATTGGCAAGACCTTTGGCGACGCTTGGGTTGCTTTATTACGCCATGCGCGACAGGCTTTGATCGACACTTGCAGGAAGCCGCCAACTGTGGTGCAAGCAAAGCCATGATCAGACGGGCAAAATCATCGGAGGCCATCGCACCGCGCAGCGAGGCCGAACGGCTGGACTGTCTGTGATCAAACCGGCTGCTATTGAGGCGATGCGTGAACGTGAGGTTGCGCGTTTTATTGCGGCCAATCCAAAGTCGAAGGCGCACTCGGAAGAATCCCAAGGCTGGTTCCAGGGCGTCCCGTTTCACTGGATGCTCGACTGGCCAAGTCCGTTTCCGATTGTAGCGGCCAAGGCAGATGGCGCGACGCTCACCAGTATTGACGGACAGGTCTTCGATGATTTCTGCCTTGGCGATACCGCCAGCATGTTCGGCCATTCGCCGCCCGCGCTTGCCGCGGCTGTGGCAGAACAGGCAGGGCAGGGTTTGAGCTATATGTTGCCCACGGTCAAAGTCGCGGAACTGGGCGATATGCTTGCCGCGATGTTCGGCCTGACGCATTGGCAAGTTACAACGACCGCAAGCGAAGCCAATCGCGCCGTCATCCGTTGGTGTCGCGGCTTAACTAAGCGTGACAAAATATTGATATTCAACGGTTGCTATCACGGCGCGGTCGATGACGTATTTGTCGATTTACGCGGTGGCGTTGCGGTCAATAGATCCAGCTTGATCGGGCAGGTGCAGGATATCTTGCCAACCACGACCGTCATAGAATTCAACGACATCGAAGCGCTGGAAACCGCTTTGCGCGGCGAAGATATTGCCTGCGTGCTGGCCGAACCGGTGATGACTAACATCGGCATGGTCCGCGATGCGCCTGGCTACTTGGAGACGCTGCGGCGGCTGTGCAGCGAGACCGGAACATTGCTGGTGTTCGATGAAACCCATACGATTTCATCGGGTTATGGCGGTCATAGCAACACGCATGGGCCGAGGCCCGATATCATGGTCGTTGGCAAATCCATCGGCGGCGGCGTGCCGTGCGCGGTGTATGGGTTCACCGCTGAAGTTGCAACGCAGATGCAGGTGCTCAACTGCTCGCGGCCGCCGGGGCATAGCGGTATCGGCACGACATTGTCCGCCAATGCGCTCGCGATCACCGCGATGCACGCGATGCTGGAGCAGGTGATTATCCGTGAAGCCTATGCCCATATGCTGATGATGGCTGAGCGGCTGGTATGGGGCCTCAATGCTATTATCGCAACGCACAAGCTTGATTGGCATGTCAGCCATGTAGGCGCGCGGGTGGAGTTTGTGTGCGCGGCCAACCCGCCACGCAATGGCAGCGAGGCGCGGGCGGCTATGGACCACGAACTCGAAAGTGCTATCCACCTCTGCCTCACAAATCGCGGTATATTACTCGCGCCATTCCACAATATGATGCTTCTCAGTCCGGTTACGCAGCCAGAACAGGTTGATCGGCTCTTGCAGGAAATGGCCAACTGTGTAGCAGAGCTTTTGGAGGCGCAAGCATGATCAAACGGGCAAAATCATCGGCGATGGTCGCACCGCGCATGGAGGCAGAAGCTTTTTTCGCCGCCAATCCCGATATCGATTCCATCGAGATGATCTACACCGATTTCGGCGGCGTCCCGCGCGGCAAAAGGCTGCGGCAACATGAAGTGCTGTCGGTCTATGAAATCGGTCGCTTTTTCCCCGGTTCGATCACCATTGTCGACATCACCGGTCAGGACACCGTTGAAACCGGATTGGTTTGGGAAGATGGCGATGCCGATCGCTCGATGAAGCCGATACCCGGCACACTGGTCAGGGCACCGTGGGCGGGCGACAATGCGGCGCAATTCATGGTCGATTTCTACGAGCTTGATGGTCAACCGCACGATCTCGACTCGCGGCATGTGTTGGGGCTGGTCGTGGACCGCTTTACCGAAATGGGGCTGACACCGGCATTGGCGGTTGAGCTGGAATTTTACCTGTTAGACCCGAAGCGCGCCCGCGATGGATCTGTGCGGCCTGCGCGCCCTGAATATAGCGGCCAGGCGCCGAAAATGGTCGAGGTTTATGGCTTGCGCGAACTGGACGATTTCCGGCCATTCTTTGATGAGCTTTATGAGGCTTGCGATATTCAGGGCCTGCCGCTCGAATCCGCGATATCCGAATTTGCGCCGGGGCAGTGCGAACTGACCTTGCGTTATAAGCCCGATGTGTTGCGCGCCTGCGACGATGCGATCATGTACAAACGGGTGGTGAAGGCGGTGGCGCAAGCGCACGGGCTGGAAGCAACCTTCATGGCCAAGCCGTTTGCCGAACATGCTGGCAGCGGCATGCACATCCATGTGTCGATGAACGATGCCGATGGCAAGAACCTGTTTGCGAGCGACGATCCCGCAGGCACGCCGATGCTGCGCCACGCGATTGGCGGGATGATTGGCAGCGTCGGGGATTGTTTTGCACTGTTTGCGCCGCATGCCAATAGTTACCGGCGTTTCAAGGCGAACAGCTATGCACCCGTTGCTCCGACATGGGGCGTCAACAACCGCACCGTTAGTTTCCGTATTCCGGCCGGGCCGCCGTCCAGCCGCCATGTCGAACACCGCGCCTGCGGGGCCGATGCCAACCCTTATCTCGCAGTCGCGGGCGTATTGGCAGGGATTCACCACGGCATTGTCAACCAGACCGACCCCGGCCCGGCGGTCGTAGGCAATGGCTATGACCGGGATAGTGCGGGCGACGATAAGCCGCCGTCAAACTGGTTCGCTGCCGTTGACCGGTTCCATGCTTCAAAGCTGATGCGCGATTATCTGGGTGACCGCTTTGTCGACATGTACACTATCGTCAAACGCGTCGAGCAGGACCGTTATTTCGCCCATGTCCCGAATATCGATTACGATTGGTATTTGCGAAACGCCTAAATGCAGGGCATAAATACAGGGACACAATACCTATAAATACAGGGACACAATACCTATTTCTATATCCGGATACGTGATACCGAATAGAGATTGTTGCAAGAAATAGGTATTGTGTCCCTGTATTTAGGCGGCTTTGTTTTCGCCCACCGGAAAGCGGGCGAGGATATTGTCCAGCACGGCACGATTGAGCAGCGTATCGAATTCGCAGCCAACCATCGTACCATCATTCCACACGATTTTTGCCTGAAGCGCGGCCAGGCCCGGGAGCGTCAGCCACACGCGCGTGCCTGCGGACATGCCGGTGAGTGCCTCGCAAGCCACACCGGACAATGATAGATTCGTGACGATTACCGAAAAGCCCCGCGACCCTGACGGGCGCATCGAGCCCGGAATTTGGAGCCTGACACGCGGGGCGCTGCGGTCTTCTTGCGCGGCATCTTCATAGCGCAAATAAGTCGGCCCTGCGGATAGCGATACGGTCATCATCGAATCTCCAAATACTGAATAACGCCGGATAGTCGATCAAGGTGAATGACCGGTTCCGATGGAGGGTAAAAGCCGTGTTTACCATTTGGCGGTTCGCCGCGCTTGCATTTTTGCGCGTCCGTCGCCATATGGCGCCCGGGAGTCGGATGGACGTGGCACTCGCCAACCCGGTCAGATCCTGACGGAAGCAGCCGTAACGAATTCGCTACGGGTCATTCGGCTCCTATTTCGCCAAAATCAGTTGAGAAGCCTTCGACAATCAGCGAAGAGCGGCCTAACATGATGTCGATGCCTGATTCAACCAACCCCGACGTAGCCGCGCGCGAAACCGACATGCCGGATGATGCGCTCGGGCTTGGTCTGGACATGCCGGTGCAGTCCAAACCGGCACCTGCCGGTGGCGCGGCTTACCGTGTACTGGCGCGCAAATACCGGCCGCAGACCTTTGCCGAACTGATCGGTCAGGACGCCATGGTGCAGACGCTTGGCAACGCGATCAAGCGCGACCGGCTGGCGCACGCCTTCCTGATGACCGGCGTGCGCGGTGTGGGTAAAACTTCAACCGCACGGCTGATTGCCAAGGCTTTGAACTGCGTCGGCCCGGATGGGCAGGGCGGCCCTACCATTGATCCATGTGGTCAGTGTGAGCCTTGTGTGGCCATCGCCGAGGGACGTCATATTGACGTTATCGAAATGGACGCGGCGAGCCATACCGGCGTTGACGATGTCCGTGAAATCATTGAAGCGGTGCGCTATTCGGCGGTGTCAGCGCGGTACAAGATTTACATTATCGACGAAGTTCACATGCTGTCGAAAAACGCGTTCAATGCGTTGTTGAAGACGTTGGAAGAACCGCCCGGCCATGTGAAATTCCTGTTCGCCACGACCGAAGTCAACAAGGTGCCGATCACGGTCCTGTCGCGGTGCCAAAGGTTTGATTTGAAACGCATCCCGACCGAAATGCTCGTCAGCCATTTTGCCGAGATTGCGGCGAAAGAGGCCGTCGATGTCGAAACGGAGGCGCTGACTTTGGTGGCGCAGGCGGCTGAAGGATCGGTGCGCGACGGATTGTCGATTTTGGACCAGGCCATTGCCCATGCCGATATGGAGGGCAGCGGCCAGGTTACCGCAGCGCAGGTTCGCGACATGCTCGGATTGTCGGACAGAGGCGCGGTGCGGCGGCTGTTCGGGCTGTTATTGGCCGGTGACGCGCAAGCGATGCTCGCTGAATCCCGGGCGCAATATAATCTGGGCGTGGAGCCGCTGGCGATGATGTCGGGGCTGCTGGCCGAAGTCCACCGCCTGACGCTGGTTAAGATTGGAGCGCCGCGAGACGGGGCGCTTGATGTCGAAGCATCGGCGACGGTAGAGCAAAACGCCGACAAACTATCGTTCCCGACGCTCCACAGGTTCTGGCAATTGCTGTTGAAAGGCCATGAGGAAGTGTCGCGCGCCGCGATGCCGCTCGACGCTGCCGACATGGCGCTTCTGCGCGTCATCCACGCGGCAACGCTGCCAGATCCGGGCGAACTGGCAAAGATGATCGGACAGGGCGGTTTTACTGTCACCGCGCCGGTCGCCGCCGGTGTTGCACCGGAGGCACCTGCGTCGACGACCGTCCAGACATTGATGCCCGCCGATTTTCCGGCGATGCTTGACCGGCTATCGCGCGACGGCTTTGTCAGCCTTGAAATGACGCTGCGCGATGTGCTGCGTGTTGTCGATTATGCGCCGCCTCTGCTCGCCTATCAATTGGCAGGGCCGGTCGCGCCTGGCTTTGCTGCCGAGCTGCGCGATGCGCTGGCCAAAGTGACCGGCACACGCTGGGACCTGGAGCAGCGTGAGGGCGCGGCGTTACCGACAATGCTGGAGACAGAACGTGCCGAAGCCGAAGCCGGACGGCGCGCGATCATGGAATCACCACTGGTAAAGGCTGCCTTTGCCGCATTCCCCGATGCCGAGCTGCTCGACAGCGACGGCGATGAACAAGACAAATGGAGTAAACGTGCATGAAAAGCATGGAAGACATGATCAAGGCCGCGCAGGAAGCCGCGCAGAATATCCAGAAGCAGATGGAACAGGCGCAGGCGACCCTGGATACCATCGAAGTGGAGGGTGTGTCCGGCGGCGGTCTGGTCAAGGTGCGGGCGACCGCCAAAGGCCGGATCATCGCGGTTGCCATCGATGATAGCCTCATCGTCCCGACTGACAAGCAGATGCTTGAAGACCTGATTACTGCCGCGTTCAACGACGCGCGCGACAAGGCCGATGCGGCAAGCAACGCCGAAATGAGCAAGATGTCGAGCGGCTTGCCGCTGCCTGCGGGTTTTAAACTGCCCTTCTGAACGGCAGCTTTTCCCCAACTAATCTCTGCATTTCGCCGCTTTTCCATTGAAAGCGCTGCAAACAGGCACATATTGTGCCTGTTAAGGCCGGTTGCCGCTCATCGGGACCGCCATCTGGAGTATCTATGGAACTGAACCTGCCGTTATTGCCGTTGCGCGATATAGTTGTTTTTCCCGGCATGATTGTACCGCTGTTCGTTGGTCGTGACAAATCAGTGGTCGCGCTTGAAAAGGCGATGGCCGCCGATAAGGAGATTTTCCTCGTCGCGCAATTGGACCCTGCCGAGGATGATCCGGACACCGACGATCTTTATGATATCGGTGTCACCGCGACGATCATGCAGTTGCTGAAGCTTCCCGACGGCACCGTGCGCGTGTTGGTGGAAGGCAAGCAGCGCGCCCAGCTGGCCGAACTGGTTGAGCAAGGCACCGAATATGTAGAGGCGCGGGTGACGCTGATTGAGGAACAACTGGCTGAAGGCCCGGAAGCCTCCGCATTGATGCGTTCTGTGAGCGAGCAGTTTGAAAATTACTCGAAACTCAACAAGAAAATGCCTTCGGAAACCGCGGTTCAGTTGAGCGAAATCGATAGCCCGGCTGTGCTCGCCGATGCGATTGCCGCCAATATCCAGCTGAAGGTTTCCGACAAGCAATCGCTGCTGGTCGAAGCCAACCCTTTGCGGCGCCTCGAAATGGCGTTCGCTTTCATGGAGGGCGAGCTCGGTGTGCTGCAGGTCGAAAAGAAAATCCGGGGTCGTGTGAAGCGGCAGATGGAGAAGACTCAGCGCGAATATTATCTCAACGAACAGATGAAGGCGATCCAGCGCGAGTTGGGTAATGACGAGGGTGAAGGCGGCGACGAAATCGCCGAACTGCAAACCAAGATCGACACAATCAAGCTTTCGAAAGAAGCCAAAGGCAAAGCCAATGCCGAGCTGAAAAAGCTGCGCGGGATGGCACCGATGTCGGCCGAGGCGACAGTGGTTCGCAACTATCTCGACACGCTGCTCGGTATCCCCTGGGGTAAGAAATCGAAGCTGAAACGCGATATCGCCAAGGCACAGGAAGTGCTCGACGCCGATCATTTTGCACTTGAAAAGGTCAAGGACCGGATTGTCGAATATCTGGCAGTGCAGGCACGCACCAACAAACTTAAAGGTCCGATCTTGTGCCTCGTTGGCCCTCCGGGTGTCGGCAAGACCTCGCTTGGCCGTTCGATTGCCAAGGCGTGCGGGCGCGAGTTTATCCGCCAGTCGCTGGGTGGCGTGCGCGACGAAGCCGAAATCCGCGGCCACCGGCGCACGTATATCGGTTCGATGCCGGGCAAGGTAGCGGCAAACCTGAAAAAAGCAGGGACGATGAATCCGCTGTTCCTGCTCGACGAAATCGACAAGCTGGGGCAGGATTTCCGCGGCGATCCGGCGTCGGCTTTGCTGGAGGTGCTGGACCCTGAACAGAACAGCAAATTCAACGACCATTATCTGGAGATCGATCTCGATTTGTCAGACGTCATGTTTGTGACAACGGCGAACTCGATGAACCTGCCACAGGCGTTGCTCGACCGGATGGAGATCATTCGGCTGGAGGGCTATACCGAGGACGAGAAACTCGAAATCGCCAAGCGGCATTTGCTCGACAAGCAGATCAAGGCACATGGGCTCAAGGACGAGGAATTCTCGCTGTCCGATGCCGCGCTGCGTGACCTTATCCGTTATTACACGCGTGAGGCTGGCGTTCGCACGCTGGAACGCGAAATTGCCAAGCTGGCGCGCAAAGTGTTGCGGCAGATCCTTGAAGGCAAGGTTACCAGCATGGCGATCACGCCTGACAATTTGGCCGATTATGCCGGTGTGCAAAAATACCGTCACGGCATCGGTGAAGAAGAGAACCAGATTGGCGCGGTTACCGGACTCGCATGGACCGAAGTTGGTGGAGAATTGCTGACCATTGAGGCGGTGACTGTGCCCGGCAAAGGCCAGATCCGGACCACCGGCAAGCTGGGCGAAGTGATGGGCGAGTCGATTCAGGCGGCGCTCAGCTATGTGAAGGCGCGCGCCCCAAGTTACGGTATCAAGCCGAGCATTTTTGCCCGCAAGGATGTGCACATCCATTTGCCCGAAGGTGCGGTGCCGAAGGACGGCCCATCGGCAGGTGTCGGGATGGTGACCACCATTGTATCGACGCTGACCGGTATCGCTGTGCACCGCGATGTCGCAATGACCGGCGAGGTTACGCTGCGTGGCCGGGTGTTGCCGATCGGTGGGTTGAAAGAGAAATTGCTCGCCGCGCTGCGCGGTGGGATCAAAACGGTTCTGATCCCGCAGGAAAATGAAAAAGATCTGGCCGAGATTCCGGCCAACATTAAGGAAGGTCTGGAAATCATTCCGGTGAGCCACGTCGATCAGGTGCTGGCGCGGGCGTTGATCGCGCCATTAATTCCCATTGAATGGACTGAAGCTGACGAACTGGCTGCGGCATTGCCACCGGCAATCGGTGGTGAAAGCGGTGCTGCGGTTACACATTGATGGTGTTTTGGCGTCAGTTTTATAGCAGTTTAAGTCGGGTCAACGTGAAATTAGTGGAAAAGGGCGGATTTTTGCCGATATTTCCTTTGACAGCCGCCTTATTCTGCTCATTATCCCGCCACCGGCATCGCCGCGATTCATTTATTTTACAATGGGTCTAACATATTCTTTGAGAGGGGGTTCCCAATATGAACAAGCAAGATCTCGTCAATGCCGTAGCCGACGCAAGCGGCCTGACCAAAGCCGATGCCAGCAAGGCCGTTGAAGGCGTGTTCGATTCGATCACTGGCGCTTTGCAAAAGGGCGGCGAGGTCCGTCTCGTGGGCTTTGGCACCTTTGCCGTTGCAAAGCGCAAGGCATCCACCGGCCGCAACCCGCGTACCGGTGAACCGATGACGATTAAAGCTTCGAACCAGCCCAAGTTTAAAGCTGGCAAAGCGCTTAAAGACGCTGTGAACTAAAAAATCCGGTAACGGGGCTCAAGCCTCTTTCGTTTAGAAACAAGAAAAGGCCATCCGGGAGGGTGGCCTTTTCTTTTTGGGGATCCGCCAGGAATATTTTGTTATCATCGCGAACCCGAGAATAACAATATGAGGAGAGGAAAGCCCGGTTCAAGCCGCCAGCTTCAATTCCCGTTCAGCCCGTGAGGTGCCGGGAAACGCAACCACGCGGGCGGTCCGCTGGCGAACCGGTCCAAAGATGATCCGTCGTGCCTTCCGTTCCTGTGGCGCAAGCTCTTCTTCAATCACTTGCCGAATGCGCGGCATTGCGTTGCCGATTGTCCGGGCAATCGCAAATGCAGAGGCGGACAAGGCGGAGAGGAAGAGGAGGGAGGCAATGAGGGTCATGGAACTGGTCCTTTCTGTCCCCCGCTGTGGATAATATCGGGGATAACCTTGCTACAAACTGAACGACTTCATCCCTATGTTCGCTATATGTTCTAAATTGTCAAGCGCGATTTTCGGCTGCCCCGGTGGCGTCGGCCGCGCATGACCGGTTGCCCCGGCAAGTGACGGCGCCACGCAAACAGACAAAACGCAGTTGCCGCCCGCAAGGGCGGTTGCCGATTGGCCGTCACTTGCCAGTTAGATAGGCTCAGCTGCGGAAATTAAGCCCGCGCCTCCAATATCATGTTAAACGGCCCTTCGGTCGCGCGCCGGACGTGCGAGAAGCCTGCTCCATGCAATATTTCGGTAAGCTTGATTTCCCCCGCCTGCGCACCGAGCCCTTCGCCGACCTCTTGATCAAGCGACGTTGGCACGCAGATCATGGTCGATGCGTTGTAGTAGAGACGGCTGACCGGGTTACCGATATTGTCTTGTGGTCGGTCACCGGCGATGGGTTCGCAGATCATCCATGTGCCGTCGGGTTTCAGCATATCCTTCACATGCGCTGCACAACCACGCGGATCACCCATGTCGTGCAGGCAATCGAAAGCGGTAATCAGGTCAAAATCCTGCTCGTCAATTTCTTTGGCTGCCGCGCTTTCGAAGCGGACCCGGTCACCTACGCCGTGCGCCACGGCATGCTCGCGTGCCTTGGCAATCGACGGTTCGTGAAAATCGAAACCGACAAAGCTGCTTTGGGGAAAAGCCTTGGCCATAAGCAAGGTCGAAAATCCAACGCCGCAACCAATGTCGGCGACCTTTGCGCCTGCTTCGAGCTTGGGGGTTACCCCGTTGAGCGCGGGCAGCCATGCCTGCACGATGCTGTTGACATAGCCGGGGCGGAAGAACGCGCCGACCGCGCAAAAAAGGCAGCCACCCGTTTCGCCCCAGCCAACACCGGCGCCCGTTCGGAAGGCCTGCTCGACCTTCGGCTCGGCCTCGATCATCGCGGCGGTCAGATCGAACGCGCCGGCAAGATAGACAGGGCTATCCTTGACCACGAAGATCATTGCCTGTTCCGGGGTGAGGCTGAATCGGTCCGTTTCGGCATCATAGCTGACATAGCCATTCGCGGCCTGCGCCAACGCCCATTCGCGGACATAACGCTCGGTCAAACCGCCTGCGCGGCTTGCAAGTTCGGCCGCGGTCGCCGCGCCGCCCTCATGTAGCGCATCGAACAGGCCGAGACGCAAACCGATACGCGTGGTCGGCACACTAAACGCACCGCCCAGATCGCCGAGCATTTTGCCTACAAGAGCGTGGAGTTGTGCTTCATCGAAAGTCGCCATTTTCCCTCTCCATCTGAAACGATGAGAGTATCATTTCCGGGCCGTCCCGACAACGCCTGTGCGGTGTGTGGAACCCTCGGTTAATGCGCGGTTTTTGGAAGGAGACCGCGCATATGCACTCTTCACCTATAGCTTTCCCACTTGACGAATCCTCAGCCGCCATCTAACGGCGCGCTCATTCCACATGGGAAACGCACATACCGGTGCTGGCCCCCGTTCTTTCAGGTCGGGGTGAAGTTCTTGTTTCCCAGAGGCTCAACCGGAAGGAGAAGTACCATGGCGGCACCTGTCGTTACCATGCAGCAATTGCTTGAAGCTGGGGCCCATTTCGGCCACCAAACCCACCGTTGGAACCCGCGCATGAAGCCGTATATTTTCGGCGCGCGTAACGGTATCCATATCCTCGATTTGTCGCAGTCGGTGCCGCTTTTTGCGCGCGCACTCGATTTCGTGGCCCAGACCGCTGCCCAGGGAGGCAAGGTCCTGTTTGTCGGCACCAAGCGCCAGGCACAGGGTCCAATCGCTGACGCAGCCCGCGCTTCGGGGCAGCATTTCGTCAACCACCGCTGGTTGGGCGGCATGCTCACCAACTGGAAGACGATTTCGAACTCGATCAAGAAGCTGAAGACGCTTGAAGAGCAGCTTTCGGGCGAAATCCACGGCTTCACCAAGAAGGAAATCCTGCAAATGACGCGCCAGCGCGACAAGCTCGAAATGAGCTTGGGCGGTATCCGCGACATGGGTGGCATTCCCGACGTGATGTTCGTGATCGACGCCAACAAGGAAGAACTCGCCATCAAGGAAGCCAATGTCCTTGGCATTCCGGTGATCGCGATCCTCGATTCGAACGTGTCGCCTGACGGCATCGCGTTTCCGGTTCCTGCCAATGATGATGCGGCGCGTGCGCTTCGTCTTTATTGTGAAGCGATCGCGACTGCTGCGAGCAAGGGCAATGTGAAGGCGGCGCAAGCTGCTGGCGTTGATCTGGGCGCGGCGATTGAGCCACCGGTTGAACCAGCTTTGGTTGAAGCGCCGGCCGCTGACGCGCCAGCGACGATGGAAGAAGCTGTCGGTGCGGAAGAAACTGCTCCTGTTGCTGAAGCAGAAACCGCTGAAGTAGCACCTGCCGCAGAAGCTTAAACTAATCTTGTCACCCCCGGCTTGACCGGGGGGCCATGGTCTGGCCGTCAGTTTAAACCTTGTGATCAGGTCATGGATTCCCGCTTTCGCGGGAATGACAAAATAGGCGGCTATAGAGGCCGCTTAATTTCATTCGAAAGGACAAAAACATGTCTGCAATTACTGCTGCTGCGGTCAAGGAACTGCGCGAGCTTTCCGGCGCCGGAATGATGGACGCCAAGAAAGCACTTGAAGAAACGACCGGTAATATGGAAGCCGCAGTTGATCTGCTGCGCGCCAAGGGTCTTGCGACCGCCGCGAAGAAATCAAGCCGCACTGCTGCCGAAGGTTTGGTTGGCGTTGCTGTTGAAGGCAAAAAAGGTACCGCGGTTGAAGTCAACAGCCAGACCGACTTTGTTGCGAAGAACGAGCAATTCCAGGATTTTGTAAGCAAGGTTACAGGCGTTGCTTTGGGCTTGGGCGCGAATGACGCGGATAGCGTGCTCGCTGCTCCTTATCCCGATGGCGAAACGGTGCAGGAAAAGCTGACCGGTAATGTCGCGACGATTGGCGAGAATCAGGTTATCCGCCGCGTGAAATCACTGTCGGTTAATGCTGGCCGTGTGGTTTCCTATGTCCACAACGCTGCAGCCCCCGGCATGGGCGGCATCGGTGTTCTGGTTGCGCTGGAAAGCGAAGCTGACGCGGCGACGCTCGATGGTCTTGGCAAGCAGCTTGCCATGCACATCGCGGCGGCATTCCCGCTGGCACTCGACGAAAGCGGCCTCGATGCCGATACGCTGGAACGCGAACGCGGCATCGCACGCGAAAAAGCATCAGAGTCCGGTAAGCCTGCCGATATCGTCGAAAAGATGGTTGAAGGTTCGGTCAAGAAATTCGCCAAAGAAAACGCGTTGCTCAGCCAGTTATTCGTCATGGACGGCAAGACCGCTATTTCTGACGTGGTTGCCGCGGCGGGCAAGGCTGCGGGGGCGACCATTGTCCTGAAGGACTATGTCCGTTTTCAGCTCGGCGAAGGCATTGAGAAGGAAGTTGGCGATTTCGCGGCAGAAGTGGCGGCAGCCGCAGGCCTTTAAAAATAACTGGGAAAGGTGGCGTAAAAAAAGCGCCGCCGCCCCTTGGCGATATGGCGCGCGGCTCCTATAGCTGTGCGCCATTGTCGTATCCGGGTTATGTGTTGCCGCGATTTGCGAGTCACCGAATGTACCATTCGGCTCCAAATCGCTAAGTTGGAATTGAGGGTCTTATGAGTAATTCCGGCTTTCGCCGTATCCTCCTGAAATTGTCGGGCGAGGCGCTGATGGGTGACCAGCAGTTCGGCATCGACCCCGAAACCGTCGCGCGCATGGCCGCTGAAGTAAAGGCCGCCAAAGATAGCGGGCTGGAAATCTGCCTCGTAATCGGCGGTGGTAACATCTTTCGCGGGATGGCGGGCGCAGCCAAGGGTATGGACCGCGCGCAGGCCGACTATATGGGGATGCTGGCGACAGTGATGAATGCGCTTGCGATGCAGAATGCGCTGGAGCAATTGGGGGTGCCCACGCGCGTGCAATCGGCAATCGAGATGGACAAGGTATGCGAGCCGGTCATCCGCAGGCGGGCCGAACGGCATCTGGAAAAAGGCCGTGTGGTAATTTTTGCCGCAGGCGTTGGTGCTCCTTATTTCACGACCGATAGCGGTGCTGCGCTGCGCGCCGCCGAGATGAAATGCGACGCCTTGTTTAAAGGCACCAGCGTCGATGGTGTCTATGACGCCGACCCCAAGCAGGTCGCGTCAGCAATACGGTATGAAACATTGAGCTACGACCGCGTGTTGTCGGACAATCTGAAAGTGATGGATGCCAGCGCTGTCGCCTTGTGCCGCGACAACAACATACCAATTGTCGTCTTTTCGATCCGCGAACAGGGTAATCTGGCGCGGGTTTTGGCCGGCCAAGGTGTTTCGACCACTGTACAGAATGAGGGGAACTGATCATGCCACAATATGACAAAGCTGATGTCGAACGCCGAATGAAGGGTGGGGTTGAATCGCTGAAAGGCGATTTGAGCGGGCTCCGCACCGGCCGCGCCAACACAACATTGCTCGACCCGGTAGTTGTCGAGGTTTATGGTTCCAACATGCCGCTAAATCAGGTGGCGACCGTCAGCGCGCCGGAACCACGGATGTTGTCGGTGCAGGTGTGGGACCGGTCGAATGTTACGCCGGTGGAGAAGGCAATCCGTTCGGCAGGGCTTGGGCTGAACCCGATTTCGGACGGCCAGACGCTGCGTTTGCCGATCCCTGATTTGACCGAAGAGCGCCGCAAGGAACTGGCGAAGCTTGCCGGGCAATATGCCGAAAAAGGCCGCATCGCGATCCGCAATGTGCGCCGCGACGCGATGGACATGCTGAAGACCGACGAGAACAAGAAGGAAATCAGCGAGGATGAGCGCAAGCGGCTGGAAACCGAGGTCCAGAAGATGACCGACGAAATGATCAAGGCAGTTGATGATGCGGCGGCGCATAAGGAAAAGGAAATTCTTAGTCAGTGAGCGCTGCTCCGGCCTTCCCCCAAACCGTGAGGGCTGAGCTTGTCGAAGCCCGCCTATCGGCCGTGAAGCGCCCTTCGACAAGCTCAGGGATACGGTTTTAATATGATCGAAGTTGGCGCGCGCCATGTCGCGATCATCATGGACGGCAATGGCCGCTGGGCCAAAAAGCGCCATCTGCCGCGTGCGCTGGGCCACAAAAAGGGCGTTGAGACTGTCCGCAAGATTGTCCGCGCGGCGGGCGAATTCGGGTTGGAGGCGCTTAGCCTCTATGCCTTTTCCAGTGAGAACTGGAAACGACCCGAGGACGAGATTAGCGACCTGATGGGGTTACTGCGCAGCTTCATCAAATCGGACATTGACGAATTTGCAGCGAACAATGTGCGGCTGAAAATCATTGGCAATTACAAGGTGCTGGCACCTGACATTGTAGAACTGATCGACAATGCTGTGGCGCGGACGGCGGCCAACACGCGCACCACATTGGCAGTGGCGCTCAATTATGGTTCGCATGATGAACTGGTCCGTGCCGCCCAAGCCGCCGCTGCTCAAGGAGCGATTACTGCGGAGGCAATTGAGGCCAATCTCGACACCGCGGACATGCCGCCGCTCGACCTTTTGATCCGCACATCTGGTGAGCAGCGGTTGTCCAATTTCATGCTGTGGCAGGCGGCTTACGCCGAATTCTGGTTCACCGACACGCTTTGGCCGGATTTTTCCAAGGAAGAGCTAGGCCAAGCTCTCAAGGAATTCGCCACCCGGGAACGGCGTTATGGTGGCCGATGAGTGAGGTTAAGGGTAAGTCTGACCTGAAAGTCCGGACATTTTCTGCGATTGTGATGGTCGCGGTCACGGGTGGGGCACTGTGGGCCGGTGGTCTCGCTTTTCCACTGTTTGTCGGTCTCGTTGGCCTTGGCCTGTTATGGGAACTCTGGGGATTGGTCTCGAAAATCACCAAGAGCTTTTGGGGGCATACAATCTTGATGCTGGCTGGTGTCATTTACATCGGCACAGCATGTTTCACGCTGATCACTTTGCGTAGTCCTTTTTTTGGGACCACCGTGGCTTTGATGATTATCGGTGCCGTCATTGCCACCGATATCGGTGCATATTTTGTGGGCCGGAACATTGGTGGACCCAAAATTGCACCTCGGATAAGTCCTTCGAAGACATGGTCCGGGTTGGTTGGTGGAATGCTGGCATCCGGGTTGACAGTGATCGCCATAGCCCGGGTATTGGCCGCTGGCGATATCTCCATGGGTGGCCTCTACCATTTTGGCGCAGGGGCCGCGATTGCCATGGTCGCGCAAATTGGCGACTTTTTGCAAAGCTGGATGAAGCGCCGGGCAGGGGTCAAGGATTCGGGCAATCTGATCCCCGGGCATGGTGGCTTGTTCGATCGGACTGACGGACTGATAGCGGTTTTGTTCATTACCGGGGTGATCGCCTTGGTGGCTTGGGTGATCGCTTGATGCCCCGCACACTCTCCATTTTCGGTGCCACCGGCTCCGTCGGTCTCTCGACGCTCGACTTAGTCCGCCAGCACCGCGATGCGTTTCGCGTGGTGGCGCTGACCGCCAATGGCAATGCGGTGGGGCTTGCCGAGCTGGCGCGGGAATTTGATGCTGAACTTGCCGTTGTGGCGGAGGAAGATGCCTATCCTGCACTGAAGCAGGCGCTGGCCGGTACGCGGACCGAGGTTGCGGCGGGCGCGGATGCGCTTATCGACGCGGCCAATCGCAATGTTGATTGGACCATGGCTGCAATTGTCGGCTGCGCCGGGCTGCCACCGACGATGGCTGCGATTGAGGCGGGGAAGACCGTAGCGCTCGCCAATAAGGAGGCGCTGGTGTCTGCCGGCGCTTTGATGATGGCCGCAGTCGAGCGGTCGGGGGCGACGTTGCTGCCCGTCGACAGCGAACATAACGCCATATTCCAATGCCTCGCCGGTGGCCGCATCGATCAGGTGCGCAAGATAACCCTGACCGCAAGTGGCGGGCCGTTTCGCACTTTGACGCTTGATCAGATGCGCGCCGTCACGCCTGCCCAAGCTGTCGCGCATCCCAATTGGGATATGGGCGCGAAAATCAGTGTCGATTCGGCGACGATGATGAACAAGGGGCTGGAACTGATCGAGGCGCATCATCTGTTCCCGGTCGGTCTCGATAAAATCGACATTCTTGTGCATCCGCAGTCGGTAATCCATTCGATGGTCGAATATGCCGATTGCTCGACGCTGGCGCAGATGGGTTCGCCCGATATGCGGATACCGATTGCCAGCGCGCTGGCATGGCCCGAGCGCATCGCCACCAATTGCCAGCCGCTTGATCTGGCGACCATCGGGCAACTGACGTTTGAAGCGCCGGATACCGCGCGCTTCCCCGCACTCCGCCTGGCGCGCGCCGCCATCCAGGAGGGTGAAGCGAAACCGGCAATGCTTAACGCCGCCAACGAGATTGCCGTTGCCGCCTTTCTCGCCGGGCAGATCGGTTTTCTCGATATCGCCGATGTGGTGGAAGCAACGTTAAACGGCTATCAAGCTGACGCACCATCAAACTTGCAAGAATTGTTCAGCATCGATGCAGGCGCGCGGCAGTATGCGCAGAGCCAAATAGAGAAAGTCGCACATGGCCGTTGAAGCCCCGAATATTTTCGTCACTCTTTTGGCGTTCGTAACACTTATCGGCACACTCGTTGTCGTGCATGAACTTGGCCATTACTGCGTCGGGCGCTGGTTCGGCGTGAAGGCCGAGAAGTTTTCTATTGGTTTTGGTCCGCAACTGTTCGGCTGGACCGACAAGCGTGGCACATTGTGGCGGGTGGCTGCGTTACCGCTCGGCGGCTATGTCCAGTTTGCCGGTGATATGAACCCGTCGAGCCAAGCCGATGAAAATTGGCATTTATTGCCAGAGCGGGAGCGTAACCAAACTTTCCAGTCGAAGACATTGTGGCAACGAGCATTGATTGTTTTCGCGGGCCCGGCCGTCAATTTCTTGCTGGCGATCACCATTTTGTCGGGATTTTTGCTGCATTATGGCCAATCGGTTAATCCCCCGGTCGTGGCGGGCATCCAGGCGGGCAGCACCGCCGAACAAATTGGCCTCAAAGAAGGTGACCGGATACTCAGCATCAACGGCAAGCAAATCGATACCTTTCAGGTACTCGCGACCGAAATATCGATTTATCCGAACGAAGAGGTTGCGTTGCAAATCGAGCGTGACGGCGCGGTTATCGAACAGCCCGCCAAAATTGGCGAACTCGTGGAACGCGATAATTTCGGCAATGAATATCGGCGCGGGCTTTTAGGCCTTCCGATGCCACCTCCCGTCATTCGAGAAGTTGGAGTGCTGGAGGCGCCTGTTGTGGCGACGCGCGAGACCTATAACATCGTCCGTCTGACAGTGGTCACCCTTGGTCAGATGATCGTCGGCAAACGCTCGGTCAAGGATCTGGGCGGACCGCTTAAGATTGCCAAGGTTTCGGGCGAGCATTTCGTTCTCGGGTTTGCGGCCTTCCTTTGGCTTGCTGCGATGATCTCGATTAACTTGGGGTTCATCAACCTGCTGCCAATTCCGATGCTCGATGGCGGTCATCTGCTGCTTTATGCAATTGAGGCAGTCCGGCGGCGTCCGGCGACACCAAAGGTGCAGGAATGGGCATTTCGGGCCGGGTTTGCGATGTTATTGGGATTCATGCTGATGGTGACATTCAATGATCTTGCTTCGTTCGGACTTTTCGGAAAGTAACGGTACTGATTGCGCACTTGATTGCGGGCGCAGCATCGGGCAGGGACGCAATCTTCATAAAGAGGCCAATCGGCCATATCACCGGTAGCGGCCGGGCATCAGATCGGATGACAATGAACAGCAAATCCTTTGGCATATATTTGATGAGTTCAACCGGCCTGGTTGCAACCAGTGCCATGCTGGCGGTAACGCCAGTTATTGCACAGGAAAACCCGGTTGCAGAGCCCGCCCTTGCTCCAGAGCCAGCTCCTGCTCCAGCGCAAGGCGAGCAAATCCAGTCGATTACCGTGGTCGGAACGCAGCGATTGGAGGCCGATACGGTCCGGTCCTATATCCGCCTTCGTCCCGGGCAAATATGGACCCAGGTAAGCGCCGACCAGGCGCTGAAAGATCTTTACGCCACCGAATTGTTCGCCGATGTCAGCATCCGTAACAATGCCGGGGCCGTGGTTATCGAAGTTCGCGAAAACCCTGTCGTCAACCGCATCATTCTTGAAGGCAACAAGCGCCTGAAGAACGACAAGATCGAACCCGAAATCAAACTGGCACCACGCCAGATATTCTCGCGCTCCAAGGTCCGGGCAGACGTTGCGCGCATCGTTGAGTTATACAAACGCCAGGGCCGCTTTGCCGCAACCGTTGAGCCCAAGATGGTACAGCTTGACCAGAACCGCGTCGATATTGTCTTTGAAATCACTGAAGGACCCAAATCGAAGGTCCAGCAGATCAACATCATTGGCAATGACAAATTCGGCGATGGCCGTCTGCGCGGTGAAATGGTTACGAAGCAAGCGCGTTTTTACCGCTTCTTCAGCTCGGGTACCAGCTATGACCCAGACCGTCTTGCCTTTGACCAGCAGAAATTGCGCCAATTTTACCTGACTCAGGGCTATGCCGATTTCCGCGTGGTGTCGGCCGTTGCCGAACTGACGCCGGACAAGCAGGACTTCATCATCACTTATGTGGTCGAAGAAGGTGACCGTTATAAATTTGGCGACGTGAAGGTGGACAGTCAGATCCGCGATTTCAATTCGGAAAAGCTGACGACCACTTTGCCAATGAAAACCGGCGACTGGTATAATGCCAAGCAGGTTGAAGACACCGTCGAAAGCCTGTCGGAAACCGCCGGACTGTTCGGATACGCCTTTGCCGATGTAAGCCCTGATTTCCAGCGCGACAAAGAAACGCTGACGATGAGTATCAAATTCAACGTCGCGGAAAGCCCACGCGTATTCGTCGAGCGGATCGACATCAATGGTAACACCTTGACCCAGGACAAGGTGGTCCGCCGTGAATTCCGTTTGAACGAAGGGGATGCGTTTAACAGCATTCAGGTCAAGCGTACCGCCGAACGCATCAAGTCACTAGGATATTTCCAGGAAGACCTGGAAGTCGAACAGACACAGGGCAGTGCGCCCGACCGGATTGTGCTCACCACGAATGTTGAGGAAAAGGCGACGGGGGAATTGTCGTTGTCTGCCGGTTTCTCGAGTATAGAAAATTTCATTTTCCAGGGTTCGATCAAGCAACGCAATTTTCGCGGCATGGGGCAGGAACTCAGGACGAATATTTCTTATTCGTCTTATTCGAAATCGGCCGAAATCGGCTTTACCGAACCCTATCTGTTTGACCGTTCGATTGCGATTTCCGGCGACATTTTCCGCCGCGATTTGAATAGCTTCAACTTCTTCAACAACCAGCGCAACACGACATATCAGCAGGCGACTACCGGTATGCAAATCCGCACAGGCGTTCCGGTTAACGAATATATCTATTTTCAGGCGCGTTACGGGTTGAGTCAGGACGATATAACCCTTGATCGCGCGACATTTTTTGCCGACACAGATGGTGACGGTGATACCGAATGCGACCCGTCGATCGCCGGTCGCTTCCTGTGCGATGCGCTGGGTAACCGGTTAACATCATCATTGGGCTATACCTTGCTTTATGATGACCGCGACAACCGCATCCGTCCGACGCGAGGCCAGAGCATCGGCATCAGCCAGGATTTTGCCGGGCTTGGCGGTAGCGTTAAATATATTAAAACCCGGCTGAATGCCGACAAATATTGGCGGGTGTTTGGCAGCGGCTTCATTTTCTCGTTGGCGGCCGAAGGTGGTTATATCCATCCGCTCGAAAATCGCGGTTCTGCGGCTTTGGGTATCGACGATATCCGATTGACCGACCGCTTCTATTTGGGTGAACCGCAAATGCGCGGTTTCGATATACGCGGCATAGGTCCGCGCGTGACCCGGTTTAACGATATTAATCTTACCGATCCATTGAACCCCATCATCAACCGCACGGTCAACCGCAATTCGGGTGGTGTTACCGATGACGCAATTGGGGGACGCGCTTATTATATGGGGCGTGCCGAATTGCAAATTCCGTTGGGCACGGGGGCCAAAGAACTTGGCCTGCGTCCGTCGGTCTTTGTCGATATCGGCTCGGTGTTCAGTGTCACGCGGCCTTTGCTGACAAGTTTGACCGATTTCCAGGATACCGATGGCAATTTCAAAAGCCTGTGCATTACCCCAACGGGCAATGTTTTTGGAACCCAGGCAACGGCAGGAACTGGTGAGTTTAATACCTGCCCGACTACGGCCACGCGCAATATCAGGCCCTATCAGGAGGAATTTTTCGGTAACAGTTGGAAGCCCCGTCTTTCGGTTGGTTTCGGCGTCAACTGGAACTCGCCTTTTGGTCCGTTCAGGATCGATATAGCCAAGGCTCTGCTAAAAGAGCCCGGCGACGAAACCAAGCTATTTACATTTAACGTAGGGACTCAATTCTAATGACAATCCGTTTTACCGCTGTTGTGGCTGCCCTTTTGTCGGCTGCCGCCATTGCCGGCCCTGCCAGTGCGCAGGTTGCAGGTATCGCTACGGCTGACTCTTCTGTCGCCATTGCCAGGACAAAGGCGCTGAGCCAGGCTTATCAGCAAATCAGCATAACCTTTGCGAGCGCTGGCCAAACGATCCAAGCCAAGCGCAAGGAAATCAATGATATCAATGCGCAACTGGACATCAACAAAGACAAAGAGCTGACACAGGCCGAGCTCGATGTCGCTATCAAGGCCAAAAGCCCGCTGCTGACGCAAATCGATGCGAAGCAGAAGGAAGTAGCCCAGCTCCAAGACCCCATCGTCAAGGCTCAGCTGTTCGTGGTTGAATCGATTGCGATGAAATATGAAGCAGCCCAGCAAGCGGTGATCACTGCAAAAAAGATCAACGTTATACTTTCGCCCGAAGCTTTTGTCTGGGCACCGAATTCGGTCGACGTGACTCCGCTGATCACGGCTGAGCTTGATAAAACGGTGCCCACTGTTGGTATAACGCCTGCCGCAGATTGGCGTCCGTCGCGTCAGGGGGCGGCGTTGTTCCAGCAGATCCAGCAATTGTTTGACAATGCAGCGCGCGCTCAGGCGGTACAGCAGGGGCAAGTAGCCCAGCCGCAGCCGGGCCAACCCGCACCTGCCCAGCCTGCTCCGCAACCCGACAGCCGGTAAGCCAAAGGTCCGAAGCTATGGGGGACTTCGCTAATTACGACGTAAGGCGCGTGATGTCGGTGCTGCCGCACCGATATCCGATGCTGCTGGTTGACCGCGTTGAAGAGCTTGTCGTTGGTGAGCGAATTCGGGCGGTCAAAGCCGTCACCATGAATGAAGGTTTTTTTCAGGGGCATTTCCCCGGACGGCCGATCATGCCTGGCGTGATGATTGTCGAGGCGCTGGCACAGGCCGCCGGTGTTCTGGCGATGGAAAGCTTTGGCCTCGCGGGCTCGGGCAAGCTGGTTTATTTCATGGCGATTGAGAATGCGAAGTTTCGCAACCCCGTTGAACCGGGCTGCCTGCTTCACCTCGACGTGAAATTTGTTCAGAAGCGTTCGCGCGTTTGTAAATTTTCCGGACGTGCGTTGATGGGCGACCAGGTTGCTGCAGAAGCCGAATTCACCGCGATGATTGCTGATCCGCCCAAGGATTAGAGTTTGTCCTGTTTGGATTGAACCGTAGCCCTGAGCCTGTCGGGGCCGAAGGCGGCCAACGGCCAACGGCGCTTGTCGGCTAGGCGTGCTTCGACAGGCTCAGCACTACGGTTTTAGTTGCCAGCTAAGCAGGACACGTTTTAACCCCTAAATCGCGGGCTTGCCTTATCACGTTATCGCCGCTAATGGCGGCGCTTCCAAATTTCCAGGAAGCTGGTCGGAAACCAGCCTCGCAGCAAGGAATTGACTATGAAATCCGAAATTCACCCCGATTATCACATGATCAAGGTGCAGATGACCGATGGCAGCGTGTTTGAAACACGCTCGACCTGGGGCAAAGAAGGCGACACGCTGGCGCTCGACATCGATCCGACGTCGCACCCTGCCTGGACCGGTGGTCGTGGCACGATGCTTGATGTCGGTGGCCGCGTTGCCCAGTTCAACAAGCGTTTTGGCGGTCTCAGCCTCAAGAAATAAGCGGAGCAGCGGTATTAACCGCCCTTCCGCATTTCCTGCCATGAAATTTAACCGGTAGAAGTTTGAATCTTCTGCCGGTTATTTCTATGCCTTGTGCTTGATGTGCAGTTACAATGGCTTGGCATGGACTCAGTCTCATCTTCTTGGCAACAGGACCGCGTATCGCGGCTTGCTTGTGCCAGAATATCGTTGATCTATTTCTGGCGACATGGACGACTGCCTGATCTTGCCAATCCGGCCACCTTCACCGAATTGGTGCAATGGCGAAAATTGCACGACCGAGATCCCCGGTTTCCGGTATTTGCGGACAAGCTGACATCGAAGGCCATCGTGGCCGATCGCATCGGCCCCGAATGGGTCATTCCGACATATTGGCATGGTACCGAATTACCGGTCGAGCCGGAATGGAAGCCGCCATTTGTCGTAAAGGCGCGTCATGGCTGCAACCAATCGATATTCGTCTTCACCGGCCGGGAAAACTGGCGCGATGTCCGGCGCAAGTCGCGCCGGTGGATGCGTAACGATTACGGGTTTTGGCTCGATGAATGGCTGTACCGCCAGATCCCGCGCGGCATATTGGTTGAACCATTTATCGGGAACAGCGCCAAATTGCCTATCGATTACAAATTCTATGTTTTTGGTGGGCGGGTGGAGTTCATTCAGGTCCATCTCGACCGTGCCGGGCGGCACAGATGGATTTTGTTCGACCGGCTTTGGCAACGGGTTTCGGCTCCCTCGGCTGACGATCCGGCACCCCCATCGACTGTCGTGCAGATGATTAGCGCCGCTGAGGAATTGGGTCGGGAGTTCGATTATGTCCGGGTCGATTTGTACGAGGTGAATGGCAAACCCTATTTTGGCGAAATGACATTTTATCCGGGCTCTGGTTACGACCGATTCGATCCGGTGTCGCTGGACGCGGTGATCGGGAAGTATTGGTTGCGGGCGAAGAGGCCGGAAAATACGGCCTCGCGTAACAAAGCTTGACCTTTTTGCGCTTCACCTTAAGGAGGCGCGCTCGCCTATATGGCGCTTGTGGCGATCGTAGCTCAGTTGGTTAGAGCGCTGGTTTGTGGTACCAGAGGTCGGGGGTTCAAGACCCCTCGGTCGCCCCACTCCCTAATAATGCAAATTTCGGGGCTGACAAATCGCTATTGTAATATTATTACGCATAGTCGTAATATGATGTTGCGATTTGTTGTAGGGTGAGGGAAGCCGACATGCCAGCAATTTGGGACCTGCCTGACTATGACGGGCACGAGTCGGTCCATGTGTTTGAGGATCGCGACAGTGGCCTGCGCGCAGTCATTGCGCTCCATTCGACGCATCTGGGGCCAGCAGCAGGCGGCACGCGTTTCTGGCATTATGCCGATGCCCAAGCCGCAATCACCGATGCACTCCGCTTGTCGCGCGGGATGAGCTACAAGAACGCTATGGCGGGGTTGCCGCTGGGCGGCGGCAAAGGCGTGGTGCTGGCGGATGCCAACCGCACCAAGACGCCAGCAATGCTAGCCGCTTTCGGCCGTGCGATCGAATCGCTTGGCGGGCGGTATGTGACTGCCGAAGATGTCGGCATGAGCGATGCTGATATGGTGACGATATCTAGCGAAACGCGCCATGTGTCGGGCTTACCGGTAACTGAGGGCGGGGCAGCGGGCGGTGATCCCGGACCGTTTACGGCGCGCGGCGTCTATCTCGGCATCAAGGCAGCGGCGCAGCACCGGCTGGGCGTGGACAGCTTAAAGGATGTCCATGTGGCGGTGCAGGGTGTTGGCAGCGTCGGCGGCGGCGTTGCCAAGTTGCTGGCGGCGGACGGCGCGAGACTGACTTTGGCCGACCCCGATCAAGCCAAGCTGGCTGCGATGGCCATTGCCACCGGCGGGACCGCAGTCGCTCTGGGCGAAATACTGACTGTAAAGGCCGACATCTTCAGCCCCAATGCATTGGGCGCAATCCTGACCGGAAACAGCATCGCGGCACTCGACGTTGCGATAGTGGCGGGCGGTGCCAACAACCAGATGGCGACCCCTGCCGATGCGCAGCGATTGCATGATCGCGGTATCCTTTATGCGCCCGATTATGTCATCAATGCAGGTGGCATCATCAACGTTGGCCTCGAATATCTGGGTGACGTCTCGGTGGACGAGGTCAATGCGCGGATCGACATGATTCCGGATCGGCTGCGCAGTATCTGGTCCGAGAGCGAGGCGGACAATGTGCCAGCGGCGGTCGTCGCCGATGAAATGGCGCAGCGTTTGATCGGACGCTGAGCGGGATGGTTCAGGTTGCAGCGGACATAGACAAAAACCGAAGTGCGGACCCCGTCGAAGCACGCCTAGCTGACAAGCGCCCTTTGAGAGGCTCAGGGCTACGGTTATAGATCAACCTGAAATCGCTATGGTCTAAATTCATTGGCCGCCTCCGCAACCGGTGCTAGAGGCACAGCCGAGTCATCATGCACCGTTTCGCCAACCCCGCCCGCTTCTTGCGTCTTGCAAAGCCAATCACCCCCGCCCTGTTTTGGCCGGGATTGGTGATGGTGCTCGCTGCATGCGGCTGGGGTCTGTTTGCGGCACCTAGCGAACGGTTGATGGGCGATACCGTCAAGATCATTTTTGTGCACGTCCCGTCGGCATGGCTTGGCATGGCGGGTTGGATGGGGATCGCGATCGCCAGCATCGTCCAACTGGTCTGGCGGCACCCGCTTGCGGGAATAGCGGCGCGCGCAATCGCGGTGCCCGGAGCGGTATTTGCCGCCATCTGCCTTCTTACCGGGGCAATCTGGGGGCGCCCGACCTGGGGTGCATATTGGGTATGGGACGGCCGATTGACGTCGATGCTCGTGCTGTTCTTCCTCTATTTGGGCTATATCGCGCTCACCACCGCGTCCAGCGAAAAGGGTAGCGTCAGCCGGATTGCGGCTGTGTTCGGGGTCATCGGTGCGGTCAATATTCCCATCATCAACCGCTCGGTCATCTGGTGGGAAAGCCAGCATCAGAAAGCCAGCATCACGCTTGGCGGCTCGTCAATTAACGAGGCCTATCTTATACCTTTGCTGATCAGCGTGTTGGGGTTCAGCCTGCTGTTCGGCGCAATTGTCCTGATGCGGATGCGCGCGGCGCTTGCCGAAATGCGGATCGAGGCGCGGATGCGCCGGATGGCAGAAGGCTGACATGAACCACGCGCCCTATATCATTGCTGCTTTTGCCATTGCCGGAACCGGTATGGCCTGGCTCATATTGTCGAGCTATATCACGATGCGTAAATCCGAAGCATTGGCAGACGATCTGAGGCAGCAGCATTGATCCGGAGATATCATTGTTCGCAACGAGCGCAGTCGAGATGCCTCGACGGCGGGCGCGTCCTATTGGTGTCTCGACTACGCTCGACACGAACGGGAGCGGTGGGCTCGTGAAACCCAAGCATCAGCGTTTGGTTCTGGCGCTCATTGCGCTCGCGGCGTTGATCGGGGCGGCACTGATTGCGGCATCGGCGTTGCGCGACGAAGCATCTTATTTCTATACCCCCACTACCTTGAAGCGTGGCAAGGTCGAGACCGGACAGGCAATCCGGTTGGGCGGCATGGTCCAACCGGCCTCAATCAAGCGGTCACCTGACGGAGTTTCGATCAATTTCGTGGTGCAGGACAAAGACAGCCAGCAACCGGTCTTCTATCGTGGCATCACCCCTGACCTGTTTGTCGAAGGGTCGGGCGTTGTCGCCGATGGACGGTTGCGAGGCGACGGGGTGTTCGTAGCCGACACTCTGCTTGCAAAACATGACGAAAATTACGTGCCGCGCGAGCTGGCCGACATTGACATGAAGGCAGCTGAACACACCAGGGACAGTCTGGCAAAATGATTGCCGAGGCAGGTCTAGCGGCATTGTGGCTGGCCGCAGCAATGGCGTTGCTGCAGATGGTCGGTGGCTTTGCGCAATTGAACGCACGGGGCAGCGAATTGGCGGCGCTCGTCAAACCGGCGGCGGTCGTGCAAGGCGCGTTATGCGCCTTTGCCTTTGGTGCGCTGATGTGGCTGTTCTGGACAACCGATCTGTCGGTGCTGCTGGTCGCGAGCAACAGTCATATCGACAAGCCCGCAATCTTCAAACTGGCGGCGACATGGGGCAATCATGAAGGGTCTATGTTGCTTTGGGTGACGGTCCTGTCTTTGGCGGGGGCAGCGATTGCACTGGTTGAAAAGCGGACGGACAAACAAACGCTGTCGGTGACTTTGGCAGTGCAGGGGCTTCTTGCGCTCGGCTTTTTCGCGTTCCTGCTATTCGCCTCCAACCCGTTTGAACGGCTCGTGCCTGCCCCGGCGGAGGGTGCAGGGCTCAACCCGTTGTTGCAGGATATGGGCCTCGCCTTCCATCCGCCGACGCTTTATTTCGGCTATGTCGGGCTGTCGGTCGCATTTTCCTTTGCCGTCGGTGCGCTGCTGACGGGTAAGGTCGGACCGGTTTTTGCCCGCGCGATGCGGCCTTGGGTATTGGCGGCCTGGATATTCCTGACGCTCGGCATCACGGCGGGCAGCTATTGGGCTTATTATGAGCTGGGCTGGGGCGGCTGGTGGTTTTGGGACCCGGTCGAGAATGCGTCGCTGATGCCGTGGCTGGCGGCAACCGCCTTGCTGCATTCAGTGAGCGTCCTTGCCACCCGTAATGCCCTGCGCGCATGGACGGTCATGCTCGCGCTGGTCGCTTTTGCGATGTCGATGGCGGGTACGTTTCTGGTGCGCTCGGGAATATTGACCAGCGTTCATGCCTTCGCCGTCGATCCGGAACGCGGCGCGTTTATATTGGCATTGTTGTTATTCTATGTCGGTTCTGCCTTCGTGCTGTTCGCTCTCAGGATCGGGTCAGTGAAGCAGGGCGAAGCGTTTTCGCTGGTCAGCCGCGAAGGCGCGATCGTCGCCAATAACATCCTGCTCAGCACCATATTGGGCGTGGTATTGATCGGCACGCTCTATCCGCTGCTCGCCGAGGCAATGGGCGACAAGATTTCGGTCGGTCCGCCGTATTTTAACAAGGCCACGGTGCCGATCGCGCTCCTGATTATGTTGGCGTTGTTGGTCGGCCCGATGCTGCGCTGGCGGCGCGATGAAACCGCAAGGATGAAGCCGCTGGTATTGGCGCCGGTCTTTGCGGGCGTCGTGGTGCTGGTGATATTGCTTATCCTGACGCCAGATGCCGGAGTGTTTCCGATCATTGGTCTGGCCATGGCCGCAGCATTGGCCGTCGCCGCGTGGTTGCCCTTATGGGGCCGCAATTTACGCCGGACTCCGGTGCCGATCTGGGGAATGGTGATCGCGCATTTCGGGCTGGCGGTTAGCATCGCTGGCATGGCCGCCGAATCCGGATACTCGTCGGAGACGCTGGCGGCAATGGCACCGGGCGAGACCAAAACCGTGGCCGGTTGGAAGGTGCAGCTGCGCGACGTCAAGCCCGTGGTTGGGGAGAATTGGGTCGCCATTGAGGGCGAAATGCTGGCGATGCGGCGCGGCGAGGGCGTGATTCTCAACCCGCAGTCACGCCAGTTTTTTACGCCCGAACAACAGACCAGCGAGGCTGCCCTGCTGACCCGCTGGGATGGTCAATTATACGCGGTCATCGCGCAACCCAGTGGCGGAAATGACAAACGCTGGCAAGTTCGCTTGTGGTGGAAGCCGCTGGTTTCGCTGATCTGGCTTGGCGGATGTCTGGTGGCTCTGGGCGGGCTGATTGCTTTGTTGGGCCGTATGTTGCGCCGCCCCAAAAAGCCCGAACGCAACCCGTGGAGCTCGCAATGAAACGGCGCTGGATGCTCTGGGTGCCACTGGCACTGTTTGCCTTTATCGGCGGTCTGGCGATCTATGGTTTGGTCGTCCCGCACGATACGACAATCCGGTCGGCAATGGTGGGGAGCAAGCTGCCGCAATTTGCCCTGCCTGCGGCGACCGATGGGGTCGATGGTCTGGCCACAAAAGATATGGCGGACGGCAAACCGCGACTGCTCAACATCTTTGCCAGCTGGTGTATTCCGTGCCGGGCGGAGGCTCCGCATCTGGCTGCGCTCAAAGCCGCCGGTACCGAAATCGACGCCATTGCAATCCGCGACAAGCCCGAAGATGTGGCCGCGTTTCTGACAGAATTCGGTAATCCCTATCGCCGCATTGGAGCTGATCAGCAGTTGCAGGTGCAACTGGCGCTCGGCTCGTCGGGGGTTCCTGAAACCTATGTGATCGGCGGCGATGGTACGATTCTTTACCAGCATGTCGGTGACATCCGCGAGGAGCATGTGTCGATGCTGCTGGAAAAATTGCGGGCGGCGAAATGAAGATAGTCACGATCCTGATTTCGTTCGTGCTGCTGACAACGCCGCTGCAAGCGCAGCAGGATGGCCCGGCTCCACCGCTTGCGAACGAGCAATTGTCTGACGGGCGCCAGGAGGCAGCGGCTGCCGCACTGATGGCGAAACTGCGCTGCATCCAATGCCAGGGCCAGTCGATAGCCGACAGTGACGCACCCATGGCCGCCGCCATGCGCGCCGAAGTCCGCCAGCGTATAGCGAAGGGCGAGAGCCCCGACAGCATCCGCGACTGGATGATCGCGCGTTACGGTCAATGGGTGAGCTTTGAACCGGCTATGCGCGGCGGTGGATTGTTCTTGTGGCTGGCACCCGCATTGCTGTTGCTGGCGGCGGCTTGGTTCGCACGCGGTTTGTTCAAAAGGCGGCGGTCATGAGCGGGTGGATTGCATTGGGGCTGCTTGCGGTGCTCAGCCTCGGCGGGTTGATATTGATGGGCCGTCTGCCGCGCGCGATCTGGCAATTGTCTGCTGCTGCGATCATGCTGGCGATGACCGGTTATGCCTTGCAGGGCCGCCCTGCGGTGCCGTCGTCGCCTGCCATGCCGGTTGCGGCGAAAGCTGATGCGGCAATCGCGCTTATCGAAATGCGCGCCGATATGGATCAGCCATTCAGTGCGGCCAAACGCTGGCTGGTAACCGCTGACGCCTTTGCCCGCACTGGTGATTTCCGGTTGTCTGCGGGGTATATTCAGGCCGGACTGCGGCAAAATCCGAATAATCCTGATCTGTGGTCGGCGCTGGGTTTGCAATTGATGCTGGCGAGCGACGGGAAAATGTCGGCACCGGCCCAACTGGCGTTTGACAAGGCGCGGGCGTTGGCCCCGGAATATCCTGCACCCGATTATTTTGAAGGGTTGGCCAGCCTGTTTGATGGCGACCTCGCGGCGACGATAGCCAAATGGGAACTGGCGCTGGGCCATGCGCCTGAGAAAGCCAAATGGGCACCCAGGCTGGAGTCGCAGCTGGCCGCGCTACGGGGTTTACAAAGCGGGGCTGTACCACCGCGCGACAATGTAGATACAACACCTTGATTTATATATATAATTGTGTAGATCGCCGACCATATTTGCGTGGTTGTAAGCATATTGGAGGCATGCTATCCGCACCCGCCTGCTACCGAAAAAACACCGGTTGTGTGCGGGTTTCAGGTCGCTAAGGGGACACAATGGCAGTTTCGCAAACAACGGATGAAATTGCCCATGCAGATGGTGTCCCCGGCCATGGTCATTCACAGGGGTCGTTGGTAAAGCTTGCAGTGGGTGCCGTCGGCGTCGTCTTTGGCGACATCGGTACCAGCCCGATCTACGCATTTCGCGAAACCTTTGCCGGGCACCACCCGATAAACCCAGACCCCTTGCACATTCACGGCGTCTTGAGCCTTGTGTTCTGGTCGATGATGATCGTCGTGACTTTCAAATATGCAATGACCATCATGCGCGCCGATAACAAGGGCGAGGGCGGTAGCTTGGCGCTGCTGGCGCTCATCAACCGGCAGACTGCGGGCGCACGCTGGACCGCGCCGATCATCATGCTTGGGGTGTTTGCAACCGCGCTGTTTTATGGCGATTCGATGATTACGCCGGCAATGTCGGTGTTGTCCGCGACCGAGGGTTTGAGCTACGTCCATCCCGGCTTCAAGGCATGGATTTTGCCAATCGCCATCGGCATATTGGTCGGGCTGTTCTCGATACAGGCACGCGGTACGGCAAAGGTCGGGGCGCTGTTCGGGCCGATCATGATGGTTTATTTTGCCACCTTGTCCGCGCTTGGGTCTATCCAGCTGGTCAACGATCCCGGCATCATTCTCGAAACATTGAACCCGTGGAATGCCGCAAACTTCTTCATGGTCGATGGCTTCCGCGCCTTCATCGCGATGGGTTCGGTGGTACTTGCGGTGACGGGTGCGGAGGCGCTCTACGCCGATATGGGGCATTTCGGGCGCAAGCCGATTACGATCGGCTGGCTGTGGTTTGTGTTGCCCGCCTTGATGCTGAACTATATGGGGCAGGGCGCAATGATCCTGTCGATGGATGCAGCGACCGCTGCTATCACGATCAAGGACCCGTTCTTCCTGATGATCCCGGATGCGGTGAAATTGCCGGTGGTCATCATTGCGCTGCTTGCTACCATCATTGCCAGCCAGGCGGTTATATCGGGCGCGTTTTCGCTCACACAGCAGGCGATCCAGCTGGGCTTCATCCCGCGCCTCAGCATCCGCCACACGAGCGAGAAAGCGATGGGACAGATTTACATCCCCGTGATCAACTGGGCGCTGATGATCATGGTGATCGCGCTTGTGCTGTTCTTCCGTTCGTCGAGCAATCTGGCCGCAGCTTATGGTATTGCGGTGACCGGCGCGATGTTCATCGACACCTGCCTGCTCGCGGTCGTTCTGTTCCAGTTGTGGAAATGGCCGAAATGGCGGTCGCTGCCGATCCTCGCGATCTTCATCACCGTCGATATGGCCTATCTGGGTGCCAATCTGATGAAGGTGCCCGATGGCGGCTACTTCCCGCTGCTCATCGGTCTGGCAATCTTCACGCTGCTGACGACATGGTCGCGTGGCCGCGCGTTGATGCGCGAACGGATGGCGGAAAGCACGATGCCGATGGAAGTGTTCATCAAATCGGCGAGCAACAGCGCCGCGCGCGTTCCCGGAACGGCTGTTTTCATGGCGTCTTCGGCTGCCGGTGTGCCATCGGCGATGCTGCACAATATCAAGCACAACAAAGTGCTGCACGACCGCGTGCTGATCCTGACGGTAGTGATCGAGGATGTCCCCTATGTCGATGAAGCCGAACGGGTGACCTGCAAGGATTTGGGCGACGGTTTTTACCGGGTGAAGCTGCGCTACGGCTTTCTGGAGGAAACCGATGTGCCCGCCGCACTCAACCGTGTCGACATTTGCGGGCCGAAATTCGACATGATGCAGACCAGCTTCTTCCTGTCGCGGCAAACGCTTATCGCGTCTAAGATGCCCGGCATGGCGATCTGGCGCGAGAAGATGTTCGCGTGGATGCTACGCAACGCGGCCAATGCCATGGAGTTCTTCAAACTGCCGACCAACCGCGTCGTCGAACTGGGCAGTCAGGTCGAAATCTGACGAGGTTTGGCACCTGTACGTAAATTTATTACGCAAAAGGGCTGGACCTTTGCTGGATTATATGGCTATCACGCATCCGACCATGACGACGTATAGCAATCTTTCGCTCCTACTTCGACTTACACGCCCTTAGGCGTGTTTTGGTGCTGGACCATGTTCCAGCTGCACCCGCCTAAGGGCCTCTGCCACCCCTAAAGCCAGCCAGCGGGCATTTTGCCTGCACGTTATAAGCAGTGAAAAACCATGATGTTATCTGATCCGGCCCGAAAATACCGAGCCTTTCCGCAGGTCGATTTGCCTGACCGCATTTGGCCAACCCAAACCATCGATAAGGCCCCTCGCTGGCTTTCGACCGATCTGCGCGATGGTAATCAGGCGCTGATTGACCCGATGGGGATGGAAAAGAAGCAGCGTTTCTTCGATTTGCTGTTGAAGGTCGGTGTCAAGGAGATTGAGGTCGGCTTTCCGAGCGCCAGTCAAACCGATTTCGACTTTGTGCGCGGGCTGGTGGACAGCGGCCGTATCCCCGACGACGTCGTTATCCAAGGCCTCACCCAATCGCGCCGCGACCTGATCGAACGCACGTTTGAGAGTATGGCCGGGGCAAAACGCGCCATAGTCCACCTGTACAACGCTGTCTCCCCCGCGTGGCGCGACATCGTGTTCAAGCTGGATAAGCCCGGTGTGAAGGCGATTGCGATTGCAGGCGCGGAAATCCTGGCCGAACAGGCGGCGAAATACCCGCAAACCGACTGGCATTTCGAATACAGCCCCGAAACCTTCTCCACCGCTGAACTTGATTTCAGCCTGGAGGTGTGCGAAGCGGTGATGGGCGTATTGAAACCGACGCCCGCCAAGCCATTGATCCTTAACCTGCCCGCCACGGTCGAGGCGGCGATGCCCAATGTCTATGCCGACCAGATCGAGTGGATGTGCCGCCACATCAGCGCGCGCGACAGCGTCATTATCTCGCTCCACCCGCATAATGACCGCGGCAGTGGCATCGCGGCCGCCGAGCTCGGCCTGCTGGCAGGTGCGGACCGGATCGAAGGCTGTCTGTTTGGCAATGGCGAGCGCACCGGCAATGTCGATTTGGTGACGCTGGCGCTCAATATGTACACGCAAGGGCTGAACCCGCAGCTGGATTTCTCGAACATTGATGAGGTCATCCAGACCGTCGAATATTGCAACCAGCTGCCCGTCCACCCGCGCCATCCTTATGCGGGCGAACTGGTGTTCACGGCGTTTTCCGGCTCGCATCAGGACGCGATCAAAAAAGGCTTTGCCGCACAAGCGCAGCGCAATGACGAAATCTGGCAAGTGCCCTATTTGCCCATCGACCCCGCCGATCTGGGCCGCAGTTACGAAGCGGTAATCCGCGTCAATTCACAAAGCGGCAAGGGCGGCGTCGCCTGGGTGATCGAGCAAGACCACGGCCTGAAACTGCCCAAGCGGATGCAGGCCAATTTCTCCTCCACCGTGCAAGACCTGTCCGACAGCACCGGCCGCGAACTGACCAGCGCCGACATCTGGGCGGCGTTTGAGAAACGCTACCATTTGAATGGCGACGGCCGTTTCCGCCTGATCGACTTTCAGGAAAGCCAGAGCCAAAAGGCGCAGGACGAAAGAATCTTCGCCGGCAAAATCCGTATCGACGGCGTCGAACAAAGCGTCAGCGGACGCGGTAACGGGCTCATTTCGAGCCTGGCCAACGCGTTGCAGGATGCGTTGGGCGGGCCACTGGATATTATCGATTACAGCGAGCACGCGATCGGCCATGGCACCGACGCTAGGGCTGCGGCCTATGTCGAATGCAGGGTAGGTGACGGGCCGGTTCTGTACGGCGTCGGCATCAGCCGCGACGTGGCGACGGCGAGTGTGCGGGCGATATTGAGCGCGGCAAACGGGGCGTAACCTTATTAGGGCCAGTCCCTAATAAGAAATTGCTTGATTCCCAATATGGGAATTGCTATTCGCACGTATGAGAATTATCGCGCGCAATACGCTGGTGGCTTTTTGGGAAAAACACCCGGAAACAAAGGCGTCGCTGACTCATTGGCAGAATGTGGCGAAGGCGGCGGACTGGAAGAACGTCAACGATGTGCAAGCGGCTTTTTCAAAGGCAAAGGCGTTGAATGGAGAGCGGGTTCGTTTTGAGGTAGCGGGTGGCGATTACCGGTTGATCGTCGCATTCGATTTCAGGCGGTCAATCGCCTTTGTGAAATTCGTCGGCATGCATAGCGAATATGACCGGATCGACGCGCTAACCGTGACCTTATTTTAGGAAGCTGAAATGGACATTAAACCCATCAAAACCGACGCCGACCATGAAGCCGCGCTGCGCGAGATTGAAGCTTTGTGGGGTGCCGCAGAAGGAACGGCAGAAGGTGACAGGCTGGACATTTTGGCGACTTTGGTTGAGGCCTATGAAGAAACGCGCTGGCCGCTGCAATCGATGGACCCGGTTGAAGCAATCGAGGCGGCAATGGCGCACGACGGCCACACCCGTGCGGACCTTGCAAACCTGATCGGCAACAGCCGGGCCACCGAAATCCTCAAACGCAAACGCGCGCTGACCCTGCCAATGATCCGCCGGATATCAAAGGAATGGCATGTGCCGGAACGTTTGCTGGTGCAGGAATATGGGGTGGGGGCTTGATTTAAACATTATGGGCGGAAGGGCGTAACCTTATTAGGGACAGTCCCTGGGGCGGTTCGGCGCACCGGTTGGACCGAGAAGGTGCATCCCCCTCTCTAAGACTTGCTAGGCAATGAATTGCCAAGCCAAGTCTATTCTCTCCCGCGAGGGGAGAGAGGTGTTGGTTTATGCAACGACGCGAAAGAACCGATTATCCATTCAAGTTCAGCATGACGGGGTAGGGTAGGTTTTTCGCGTCTCCGCGTCTCCGCGCGAAAATCCTTCTTCATAAAAGCCGCTTTCCTACAAGAAGCCATATTGGTTATCATATGGCGTTATTATACTTCCCATACCCAAGCGACTCCCCAAGCCGGTTAGGGGGTGCTAGGTGCTAACTCAATCTGCCCCACTGGCTCGATTCTTGAACGGGGCGGTGGTGCCTGTTTGGGATATCAAAGACATGCGCCTTACTCGCGGCCTAGAACAAACTATTGTTTATCTCTTTAAGGACCTTCCATCAGCTCAATCCGGTGATGGGGATCGCGGGGCCACGGGCTTTTGGGTCTATGCTGAAACCACAGCCGGACGTATGCCGTTCATTGTAACAAATCGGCATGTTATCGAGGATGGTTCGACTTCAATTAGGTTCACAAGTGCTCACGGCTATACGATCACCAGCGCTGGTGATAACCTTATCTGGCATTCACTTTCCGACAACAATGCTGATGTTGCGGTAGCGTTTGCCTCCGCTGAAGATGTTGGACATGCCACTGGGTTACTGTTTCCCACCACTGAATTTGTTATGCAGGACGACATCGCCAATCTCGACATACGGTTTGGCGACGATGTAGCTATGGTCGGTCGCCACTTGAATTTTGACGGGAAGCTAACGAACGACCCTACTGCACGTTTCGGGCATATTGTGCAGTTCCCGGGTTCGCCGATCCAAGATGAGAGAGGGCGTTCGCATCCTGCTTATCTTATCCAGACACCCTCTCTCCCGGGTTTTTCCGGCTCACCCGTGTTTCTGATCCAAAACGAGGCTGAGAAGGAAAGGGAGAACAGTAAGATGATATTTAACAAACCAGCCCGTGTTCCTAAGTTGCTCGGCATAAACATAGGGCATATTCCCGCTTATTCGCCGACTTATATGGCGAGTTCAGGGACCAGAAACGAATATGTTAATGCCGAAACAAACTCTGGAATAATAGTGGTCCAACCGGCGTGGGTAATTAAGGCCACCATACTGGATTTGCTTAGTAAGCTGGAAATTCCATCGCATATAGCTAAATATTAATTGCCTTGGTTTTCATGCACAACCGGGGATTTCTTTACTAAATTATCCAGTGCCGCGTCTGCTTCTATGGGGTTTAGTTCGCCAGCGGCTACGAGATCGGAGGCGGCTTTCTTGAACCTCTCGCTTTGTTCTGCTTGGGTTTCCCGATTTTTCTTTTTGGGCATTTTGCCGTCCTATCAATCAAGCGTATTTTAGACGCCTGCCAGACACTCCTTTTAACAGAATATCCGCGCGGTCTGCGTCGTTGTAACCCAATGCTACGCGGTTGGTGTAGCGGAAGTCAAATTCAGCCAGATAACGATGCAGATGCTTTTCACCGCAGAACTGATAAACGCCCCGCATACCGCGCGTGAAGATGCTGAAAAAGCCTTCAACGGTATTGGTGGTTACGTCCCCACGGGCATACTCGCGGTTGCCATGAAAGACGGTTTCATGACTGGCAAATTCCTTACCGACCTTTTTGTAATAAAACGATTCATCGGTCACTAGGCGGCTTTCCCGATGCACGTTGGCGCGAACGATATTGGCGACCTCGCCGGGAACCATGCTGTTAGCGTCAATAGAGCGTGCTACGCCAGTGCGACGGTCGATAAGCGATACAACCCGCATCTTGTGACGGAAGCCGCCACGACCGCGTTCTACGCCGTCCTTTTGACCGATATAGGCCTCATCGACTTCCACAATACCGCCCTTACCACCAAGCAACCCGCCATCGTTCTGCATGGCTTCACGAATACGGTGCGACATAAACCATGCGGTTTTGAGCGTCACGCCAAGGGTGCGGTGAAGCTGGTTGCTGGATATGCCCTTTTTGCTGCCAGCGATAAGATACATCGCCTGTAACCAGATGTTCAAAGGCACATGGCTGCTTTCAAAGATGGTGCCGATACGCACGGTAAAGGGCTTGCGGCACTGGTAGCACTTATACAGGCCAGCGCGGGTCGATTTACCGCCCATTTTACCGATACGGTCATAACCGCCACAGTGAGGGCAAACAGCACCCTCAGGCCATACACGTGCTTCAACATAAGCAAATGCGGCTTCTTCGCTGTGAAAGTGGGGTGCTGATAATGCGGATGCCATCGAATTAACTCCTTATAGGTGTTAAATGGCAGTTTCACGTGGGTATGTCAAGTATAATAACGCCTATCATATGATTCGTATTGAACCATATGAAGGATGGCCTGATGACCGATCTCCCAAATACCCTCCCTCAAAATCCCGATTGCCACTGGTACCCCGCCGACCAGCGCGCCTTCCTTGGGCGGTTGTCGACCACCGGCCACATCTCCGGTGCAGCCAAATCCATCTCCATGTCTGCGCAGGCGCCTTATGCTTTTTGCTCCCGCATTGCCGATCAGGTTTTCAGCTTGGGTTGGGACCGGCAGCCGTTTCAGGTGAGACCTTAGTGAGACCTTACAACGCGCGATGGTTGCCGCTACGGCATCGTGCAACCATCGTACCCGCATTTGACAGCCGCTTTCGCTTGTGGCTAAGCCGCATTTAAATACGCAGTTAACAAGGATTCGTACATGGCGCTCCCGGCAATTTTCGACAAGCTTCGCTTACCCGTAATCGGGTCACCGATGTTCATTGTTTCCGGCCCCGAACTGGTGATCGCGCAGTGCAAGGCTGGCGTTGTCGGCTCATTTCCGGCGTTGAATGCCCGCCCACAGGCGCAACTCGATGAATGGTTGCACCAGATTACTGAAGAACTGGCGGCGCATAACCGTGACAATCCTGACCGTCCGGCGGCGCCTTATGCGGTCAACCAGATCGTGCATAAGTCGAACAACCGGCTGGAACAGGATCTTGCGACCTGCGGCAAATGGCAGGTGCCTATTACCATTACTTCACTGGGCGCGCAGGAAGAGTTGAACAAGGCGGTGCATAGCTGGGGCGGGATTACGTTGCATGATGTGATCAATGACCGGTTCGCGCGCAAGGCCATCGAGAAGGGTGCGGACGGTTTGATACCGGTGGCGGCGGGGGCCGGGGGCCATGCCGGGGTTACCTCGCCCTTTGCCATGATCCAGGAAATCCGCCAATGGTTCGACGGGCCGGTGGCATTGTCGGGTTCGATAGCGTGTGGCGCATCGATCTTGTCGGCGCAGGCGATGGGTGCCGATCTGGCTTATATCGGCAGCGCATTTATCGCCACCAGAGAGGCCAATGCGGTCGACGGTTATAAGGAGAATATCGTCGAAGCAAAGGCAGCGGACATCGTCTATTCCAGCCTGTTTACCGGCGTCCACGGCAATTATCTGCGACAGTCGATCGAGCGCGCGGGCATGGACCCGAACAACCTGCCCGAAGGCGATATTTCAACGATGGATTTTGGTTCGGGCGGCAATACCGATGCCAAGGCGTGGAAGGACATTTGGGGTTCGGGCCAAGGCATCGGCGCGGTCAAGGCCGTCACCACAGTTGCCGAAATGGTCGACCGGCTGGAGGCCGAATACCGCGCGGCAAAGGCCAGCCTGGACGCGCGGTTTATCGGTTAATGAGGTTGGATCGGGAACACGCAATAGCATGTCCCCATTTGGTAAAGCTGGCTTGGCCTCACTTCACCTTTTCAAAGGCGACCGTGATGTCCAAGGCGACAGCATCGGAGACGAACGGAATCGCCATGTTCACGCCGAAATCGCTGCGATTGATGGTGGTTTTGGCGTGAAAGCCAACGGTTTCCTTGCCGCCCATCATGGCTGGCGTGGTCCCGGCGCCCGAAAATTCCGCATCAAGCACGACCGGCTTGGTCACGCCGTTTAGGGTCATATCTCCGGTAATCTTCGCGGTCGTTCCTGTTGCTTCGACCTTGGTCGAAACGAAGCGCGCATCGGCCGGTGCGGGGCCGAAAAAGTCGGGCTTGCCGCCATCTTTACCCGCGCGCAGCAAATGTTCGGTGAGGCCAGCACTGGCGGTTGTCACCTTGCCGACCGGGATGGTCATGTCGACCTTGGCGGCGTTCGGGTTTTGCGGGTCAAGCGACAAGGTGCCGCGGACGCTGCCGAATATGCCGAAATAATCGTTGAAACCCAGATGACTGACCCGCCAGCCGATCAGCGTGTGGTTGGCATCGGCGGTATAATTGCCAGCGGTGACGCGGGCGGCATCCTTGGTGCCCGGAGCCGACGGGGCACCGCTTTGGGCGAGCAGGGGAACGGCCACAAAGAGGGGCAGGGCGAAGAGGAATTTACGCATGGGGGAAGCTCCAACAAAAATGGGGACAGCATCAATGTCGATGCCGCCCCCGATTTTGTCAAGCACAGTTGCGATTTAGTTCTTGGCTTTATCGACCAGCTGGTTGGCGCCGATCCACGGCATCATCGCGCGCAATTTTGCGCCGGTTGCCTCGATCGGATGCGCCGCCGCCGCCTTGCGCGCTGCCTTCAATTCTGGCTGACCAGCGCGGTTATCGAGTACGAAATTCTTCACGAAACGGCCCGACTGGATGTCGGCCAACACGCGCTTCATTTCGGCCTTGGTCTCATCGGTGATGATCCGTGGGCCGGTGGTGATGTCGCCATATTCGGCGGTGTTCGAAATCGAATAACGCATGTTGGCGATGCCGCCTTCATAGAGCAAATCGACGATCAGCTTGGTTTCGTGCAGGCATTCGAAATAGGCCATTTCCGGTGCATAGCCAGCTTCGGTCAGCGTTTCGAAACCGGCCTGGATCAGGTGGGTGATACCGCCGCAAAGAACGGCTTGCTCGCCGAACAGATCGGTTTCGCACTCTTCCTTGAAGTTGGTTTCGATGATCCCGCTGCGACCGCCGCCAACGGCAGACGCATAAGCCAGCGCCACATCATGCGCGTTGCCGCTGGCATTCTGTGCAATCGCGATCAGGCAGGGTACGCCACCGCCTTTTTGATATTCACTGCGGACGGTGTGGCCAGGGCCTTTTGGTGCGATCATGATGACGTCGAGGTCGGCGCGCGGCTCGATCAGCCCGAAATGGACGTTGAGGCCATGCGCGAATGCCAGCGAAGCGCCTTGCTTCATATTGGCTTGGAGGTCATCTGCATAAATCGCTGCCTGATATTCGTCGGGCGCGAGGACCATGACGATGTCCGCCCATTTGGCAGCGTCGGCATTGGACAAAACAGTGAAGCCCGCGCCTTCCGCCTTTTTGGCCGTGGCCGAACCGGGACGCAGCGCAATAGCTACATCCTTCACGCCGCTGTCGCGCAAATTCTGCGCATGAGCGTGGCCTTGGCTGCCGTAACCGACAATCGCAACCTTCTTGTCCTTGATGAGGCCGAGGTCACAATCGGCGTCGTAATAAACCTTCATGATATTCGCTTTCCCTTGAGTGTTCCGGCCTGGGCCGATGGTTTAACTTGCTTCGCTGCCGCGCATCAACCCGACAATGCCGGTCCGACCGACCTCGACCAATCCGAGCTCACGCATCAGCGCAACGAATGTGTCGATCTTGTCGGGGCCGCCGGTGATTTCAAAAATGAAGCTGTTGACCGTCGCATCGATCACACGGGCGCGATAGATGTCAGCGAGCCGCATTGCTTCCACCCTCTGGTCCCCAGTCCCGCGCACCTTGACCAGTGCCAGCTCACGCTCGACATGCGCGCCTGCTTCGGTCAAATCGGTGACCTTGTGCACCGGCACTAGGCGCTCACATTGTGCGATAAGCTGCTCGATGATCGGCGGCGGGCCTTTGGTAACAATGGTGATCCGGCTAGTGGCGTGATCCTCGCTGATATCGGCCACTGTTAGGCTATCGATATTATATCCGCGCGAGGTGAACATGCCTGCGATCCGTGCCAGCGTGCCGGCCTCGTTATCGACGGTCAGGGTGAGCACATGACGCTCGGCTGCTTCCTGTTTGATATGCATCAGAACCCACCCATTATACTAGCGCCTTCGCTTCATCGTCCATCGTGCCCGAAACTTCGTCCGAGTGCAGGATCATTTCGGTATGCGCGGCACCCGACGGAATCATGGGAAAACAATTGGCTTCTTTCGACACGCGGCAGTCAACCATTACCGGGCCGTCATGCGCGAGCATCGCGGCGATGCCTGCGTCCAAATCTTCGGGCTTCTCGATGCGAATGCCTTTCCAGCCATAAGCTTCGGCAAGTGCGACGAAGTCGGGTAAGGAATCCGAATAGCTTTCCGAATAGCGGCTCTCATAGGTGAGTTCCTGCCATTGGCGGACCATACCCATCCATTCGTTGTTGAGGATGAAGACCTTGACCGGCAACCGGTATTGGGTCGCGGTGCCGAGTTCCTGAATATTCATCTGGATCGAAGCTTCACCGGCAATGTCGATGACGAGCGCATCGCGGTTCCCCATCTGTGCCCCGATGGCGGCTGGCAGGCCATAGCCCATGGTGCCGAGACCACCGCTGGTCAGCCATTTGTTGGGCGCATCAAAATGGAAATGCTGTGCTGCCCACATCTGGTGCTGGCCGACTTCGGTGGTGATGATCGGGTGACGGTTTTTGGTCGCCTGATACAGCCGTTCAATTGCCAATTGCGGCATGATCGCGTCGGTATTGGCAGGATAATTCAGGCACTCAACCGCGCGCCAGTCCTTGATCCGCGCCCACCAATCGGCAAGGGCGGGTGCCGCATATTTACGGCCTTTCCAAACATCGATCATCTGGCGGATCGCGGTGCCGACATCGGCCAGGATCGGCAAATCGACCCGCACGGTTTTATTGATTGACGACCGGTCGATATCGATATGGATCTTGATGCTGTCGGGTGAGAAGGCGTCCAGCCGACCGGTGATACGGTCGTCAAATCGCGCTCCGAGGCAAAGCATGACGTCGCACTGATTCATTGCCATGTTCGCTTCAAATGTCCCGTGCATGCCAAGCATGCCCAGCCATTGCTCGCCCGATGCCGGGTATGCACCCAATCCCATCAAGGTAGAGGTTACTGGTGCACCGCACAGTTCCGCCAATTCGCGGAGTGCTGCGCTGGCGTCCGGGCCGGAATTGATAATGCCGCCGCCGGTATACAAGATCGGAGCTTTGGCTTTGGCCAATAGCTCAACGGCTTTATTGATCGCAGCGAATTCGGCGTCCTTGGGCGCGGCATGGCGGACACGCATGTTGTTGCGTTTCTCGTCGCTCGGCGCGGTTGCTACCTGAACATTTTTGGGAATGTCGACAACGACAGGTCCCGGCCGGCCGGTGGTGGCGATGAGAAACGCTTCTCGGACCGTTGCGGCTAGGTCAGCCGGGTCTTTGACCAGATAGTTGTGCTTGGAACAATGCCGGGTGATACCGACGGTATCGGCCTCCTGAAAGGCGTCGCTGCCGATCAGATTGGTCGCAACCTGGCCGGTTATGACAACAAGCGGGATGGAGTCGAGGAAGGCGTCGGCAATGCCGGTAACAGCGTTCGTTGCGCCAGGCCCGGAGGTGACCAGAACGACGCCGGGTTTGCCGGTTGAGCGGGCATAGCCTTCGGCGGCGTGGGCGGCGCCTGCTTCATGGCGGACGAGGACGTGTTTGATCTTGGAATGCTGGAACAGAGCGTCGTAAATCGGCAGGACTGCGCCGCCGGGGTACCCAAAAATGGTATCCACGCCCTGTTCGATCAGGGTCTCGATCAATATGTCTGCACCGGATTTTTCGGGCACTGTTTAAGTCCAATTCGATGTTCGCAAAGGTGTCGCGTAGCGTGGCTTGGGGGCCATGCTGCGCTGCAACAGGTTTGGCAAGAGGGGGTTCGCTAAAGATTATAATATGCCGTGTCAACCATTAAAATTGTAATAAAGTTTCAATTTTATCCATTTTTGAGTTATTTATCTCTTGCTCCCAGCGCGGCCAGTCTTCTGGGGACTGGTTGCGGAACCAGGTGAACTGGCGTTTCGCATATTGGCGGGTGGCGATTTTGCCGCGTCTTACGGCTTCCTCGCGGCCAAGCGTCCCGGCCAGCATCGCCGCGATATCGGGGACGCCGATCGCGCGCATGACCGGCGCGTCGGCGGGCAGGCCACGCGCCAGCAAAGCCTCAACTTCACCAACCGCGCCGCCCGCCATCATCGCATCAAACCGCGCGTCACACCGCGCGTAAAGCCACTCTCGGGGCGGTAAGAGCACCAGTGGATGCAGGTCCACGGCGTCACCAATCCCTCCGGTCTTCTCCTCGCGCCAATCGGCGATGCTGCGTCCGGTGCTTGTCACAACCTCCAGCGCGCGGGCGATTCGGCTGCTATCGGTCGGGGCCAGTCTCTCCGCCATAAAGGCATCCGCAGCCTGCAATCGCGCATAGGCCTCCGCTGTCGGAAGTGTGCGGATTTCCGCGCGGATGTTCGCACCGACCTCCGGTATCGGTGCAATCCCGTCCAATAAAGTACGTAAATACAAGCCCGTACCCCCCACCACCACGGGTAAACTTCCGGATTCATGCGCCGCCGCGATTTCGGCCTTCGCATCCGCCGCCCACCGCGCCGCCGAACAAGCGGTCGTCCCGTCGAGATAGCCGAACAACCGGTGTGGCGCGCTAGCCTGCTCGTCTGGCGTCGGCTGCGCGCTCAACACCGGCAAATCGGAATAAACTTGCGCGCTGTCGGCGTTGATAATCACAATATTGTGCGATTTCGCCAAATTCAGCGCCAATGCGGTCTTGCCGCTGGCGGTCGGACCCGCAATAAGCGCCAGCTTCGGTTTAGCTTCAGGATTCGTCATGCCCATCTCCACCTTGATAGCAGCAGACGCGCTGGAAAGCGGAGTAATTTCCGATGCATGTGACCGGCTGGCGCAAGCCGGCTGCGCCCCCGCCGAAATCGAGTGGCTCGAACCGGGCAAAGCCGTCGATATCGGGTTTGAAGGCAGCATAGCAGATGCCCGCACGGCCCTGGCACCATTGGAAGGTATCTGCGACATTGCAGTGCAAGCATCTGAAGGCCGCCGCAAGATGCTGCTGGTGTCGGATATGGACTCCACGATGATAACGGTTGAGTGCATCGATGAACTGGCTGATTATGCAGGGATCAAACCCGAAATCGCCGCGATCACCGAACGGGCGATGGCGGGAGAATTGGACTTTGCCGCCGCGTTAAAGGCACGGGTAAAGCTGCTTGCCGGTATGGACGAAAGCATCATTGAGCAGTGTCTTGCCGAACGCGTACGGCCGATGCCGGGTGCCGAAATACTGGTGCGAAGCATGGCAGGCTGGGGCGCCCATACCGTGTTGGTTTCGGGAGGCTTTACCAGCTTCACCGGTCCCGTCGCTGGGATAATTGGCTTTGCCGAGGTTCACGCCAATGTGCTCGAAATTGCGGATGGTAAGCTAACCGGTGGACTGAGCGGACAGATTGTTGATGCGGCGCAGAAGCGTCAGATGTTGCTGGCAGCGCTGCAGGCGAAAGGCCTCAATACCAGGGAAGCACTCGCGGTCGGTGACGGTGCCAACGACCTGCCGATGATAGCAGAGGCGGTTGCAGGGCAGGGGCTTGGAGTTGCCTATCACCCACGTCCTCTACTTGCGGCAGCAGCCAGCTTTTCGGTCCGGCATGGTGATTTGACTGCCTTGTTATACGCACAAGGGGTTCGGCGCGAATTTTGGTTCCAGTGACTGGGTGGTGTTTACATTCAGCGATGCGATTAGAGCCTGGTGATATTAGGTTTGCTGTGTTCCCCGGCGAAGGCCGGGGTCCAGCCCCATCAAA
>JBDTUD010000015.1:0-60597 GCA_040007915.1 Sphingorhabdus sp. | reverse complement strand
GAACTCCCGACCTCGTCATTACCAATGACGCGCTCTACCACTGAGCTACAGCAGCCTCTTTCGAAGGTGCGGCCTATGCGAAGGCTGCGCTTCAATGTCAAGCGACTTGCATGCAGCTACGGCATTTGGCATCGCGCTATCATGGCAAAAGATGCAAGCGACAAAGAGCGGATCAAGGCTGAGCGATTGCGGGAAGCGCTACGCGCCAATTTGCGGCGGCGAAAGGGGCCTCCCGATGCTTCAAAGCGGAGCAAGCTCACGCCAGTGGGGCCTGAAGGGGACTAGCGTCCAGACCCTAGCTGTCCGAAATCAGCCCACTGACTTTACCGGTTAGCGACCGCCTGCCCAGCATCGTTGCCTGGGTCAATTCCGATTGCCCCGATTTCAACTGGCTGGGAGTGAGGCCGGTAAACGCTTTAATTTCGCGAATAAGATGCGACTGGTCGTAAAATGCGGAGCCCAGATCTGTATCGTCCAGACTATCGCCATTGGCCAGCACCTGTGCCGCCCTGAGGGCCCGGTATTTGCGCGCGAGTTTCTTGGGTGGCATCCCGTAATAGCGTTTTGTCATCCGTTCCAACTGGCGGGGGGACAGGCCGGTTAACGCGGCCAAAGCATCGACATTGGGATCGGTATTTTCCAGCAGCCAGCTATCGACGACCGAAGTGAATTCAAAGGCAGGAGTGTCGCCATGCTCATAGATTTTTTTGGCGATCTGTGCGCCGATCTGTAACTGCTCCCTATAGTCGGCAGCGCTAGCCAGAATTTCAAACGCTAACATAATACCGTCGCCGAATATTTCGCACGCGTCAAACGCGGTGTCGGTACGCGATTCTCCGTTTTTGCCCATCAGCGCTGCCCACCCGGCCGGTGACATGCCCCAGCCGAAAATGGTTATATCACCACTGGCGGTTGCTTTGACCGGTGCTGTTGTCGGGCCGATGATTGTAACGGGGTAGGCGGGAGTAACATGACCGTCAGCAAAGTGATATTCACCTAAGCCCCGAAACTGGAAGCGGAATTGTGCCCGATCAGCGCGTTCGATTTCGCTGAAGCTGGGACCCTCATAATCCAGACGGTAAAACGAGGATACAAGCGAAACCAGATCCCTTTCAGGCGCCTCGTATTGAACGTTTAACATGCGACCATCCGTTTCCGGAGAACTATACGCCGAATTTGGTTAAAAAAAAGACCCGCCCTTGAAGGGCGGGTCTAATAGGAAAAAGAACTCTACGCTTTGGAACGCCAAGCCCTTCGGGTCGCAAGCCCTCTTTCGGCTATCGAGGTTAAATAAGCTTGCACGGAATCGTCATGGACGAGGATATGATTTGACATTTTCGGCCAAATAGAGACTTTTAACTGTAACATACTGGAATATGACGTTTCTGTACAACGGATGCGGCGTGCATTCGGACCCGACTGCGTCTTTCTTGCAACTTTCTTGCAACTCATGGATAGGCGATACATGCTTTATTCTTTCATCCGCCGTGCCCTGTTTTTGGCAAAGGCCGAATCGGCGCATGGATTGTCTCTCGCGGCGCTGCGAATGTTGCCTTTGCCAGCCGTCCGAGTGCCCGACCCGCGGTTGTCGCAACGGCTTGCCGGACTCCGATTCCCGAACCCAGTAGGTCTGGCGCCGGGTTATGATAAAAATGCGGAAGTTCCGGCGGCAATATTGCGACTGGGGTTCGGTTTTACCGAGGTCGGCACGCTGACGCCGTTGCCGCAAGCGGGCAATCCGCGCCCGCGTTTGTTTCGGTTGACCGAGGACAAGGCGGTTATCAACCGGATGGGTTTCAACAATGACGGGCAGGCGGTGGCCGCCTTGCGTTTGTCCAAATTGTCGCGAGATGTGAATGGTGGGCCGCTGGGGGTCAACATTGGTGCCAACAAGGACAGCGTTGACCGCATCGCAGACTATGTCGCGGGAGTGAAGACGATGGCGCCTTTTGCCGATTATCTCACGGTCAATATCAGCTCGCCCAACACGCCGGGCCTGCGCGCGTTGCAGGACAAGGCGGCGCTGGATGATCTGCTGTCGGCGGTCATGGCGGCGCGGATTGATACGACGCCGATATTCCTCAAGGTCGCGCCCGATCTGGAGCCTGCCGATATCGACGATATCGTCGCGGTTTCGATGGCGCGCGGTGTTGCAGCCCTGATCGTCTCGAACACGACAATTACCCGACCCCCGCTGAAATCGCGTCACGCAAGCGAGAGCGGCGGGCTATCGGGCGCGCCGTTGCGCGATCTGGCCCAGCAACGCCTGCGTGATTTTCGCAAAGCCAGTGCGGGGCAAATCCCACTGATCGGAGTGGGTGGCATAGCATCGGCGGCCGACGCTTATGCCCGCATCCGCGCCGGGGCGTCGCTGGTGCAGATTTACAGCGCCATGGTTTATGAAGGACCGGGGCTGGCATCGGTCATCAACAAGGGACTGTTGAAACTTTTACGGCGTGACGGGTTTACCAACATCGCCGAGGCCGTGGGCGTAGACAGTTAAATCACGCTTTGCCTCGCCTGTCTTCAGCGTTAGGACTAAACGAATGAAAAAGCTCATCGTCGCCGTCCTCTCACTCGCCCTCATCATCCTGCCGCAGTCAGTGTCTGCCCAAGCAACCGGGGTAACATCCTCGGCTGACCCGCGCGCGACCGAGGCGGGAATGGAGATGTTGCGCAAGGGCGGAACCGCTGCGGACGCCGCAATGGCAATGATGCTGGCGCTGACCGTGGTTGAGCCGCAATCAAGCGGCATCGGCGGCGGTGGGTTCCTTGTCTATCAAAATAGCGGCGACAGCGTGTTGAGCACGATCAACGGCCGCGAAACCGCACCGGCGGCGGCCCGGCCCGACCGGTTCATGGGTGCAGATGGCAAGCCGTTGCCGTTCATGACGGCAATGCCTGGCGGTCGTTCGGTCGGCGTACCCGGAAATATCCGCCTGATGGCGCAGGCTCATGCCAAATGGGGCAAACTGCCCTGGAAAACTCTGTTCGCACCCGCCATCCGCCTGGCCGACAAGGGCTTTGTGGTAAATGCGGTGCTGGCCGAGCGGTTGCAGCAGGTCGAGCCGCTGTGGAAGCAGTTTCCCCAAACGCAAAAGCTGTTTTGGAAAAATGGCAAACCGGTCGCCGAAGGAACGCGGGTGAAAAACCCCTTCATGGCCAAAGCCTTGCGGGAAATGGCCAAAAAGGGTGCGGATGCCTTTTATACCGGCAAGATCGGCCAAGCGATTGTCGATACCGTTGCTAAAGCGCCCGTAAATGCTGGCGATATGACGATGGCCGACCTTGCAGCCTATAAAGCAGTTGCACAAAACGCATTGTGCGCGCCCTACCGTGTCTTTGTTGTCTGCGGCATGGCTCCGCCGTCTTCGGGCGCTACCACTGTCCTGCAGATACTCGGCACGCTCGAGCCGTTCGACATGAAGGCTCTGGGCCAGGACAATCCGAAAAGCTGGCACCTGATCCACGAAGCAATGCGGCTGGCCTATGCCGACCGGGAGAAATATCTCGGCGACCCGGCATTTGTTGCGGTACCCGCCGCAGGGATGCTGGATCGCAATTATCTCGCAACGCGGACTGCACTCATCAATCCTGACAAGGCGGCAGCACGTTACGAAGCCGGAATACCACCGGGCGCGCCTGCCCGTACGGCAGCGATTTCGGGTGAGGTGGCCGGAACAACGCATTTCGTTGCGGTCGACAAGGCAGGCAATGTCGCGTCGATGACCTCGACCATCGAAGGGGTTTTCGGCAGCCAGCTGGTCGCCAACGGCTTCTTCCTCAACAACGAACTCACCGATTTCAGCTTCGCGCCGGAAAAGGACGGCGCACCCGTGGCCAATCGCGTCGAAGGCGGCAAGCGGCCACTGTCGTCGATGTCGCCGACGATTGTATTCGATGCCCAGGGCCGTGCGGTGCTGGCTTTGGGTTCGGCCGGGGGAAAACGGATCATCATGCATGTCACAAAGACGCTGATCGGCGTCCTTGATTTCGGCCTGCCGCTGGATCAGGCGATTGCGCTTCCCAATATTTATTTCGGCAATGACGCTGTTCAGGTCGAGCAGGGAACCGCGCTCGCCGCGATGGCGGACAAATTGTCATCATATGGTCGCAAGGCGGTGCCATCGGATTTGCCTTCTAAAGTCAATGGCGCGCAGTTGACCGAAAAAGGCTGGGTAGGTGCCGCTGATCCGCGCAGTCCGGGCACCGCTTTGGTCGAATAGCCGATTGCAGGAGCGCCCACGGCGCGCTAGCGTCAATGTCGCCAAATGAAGCCGGATAACGGACCGCCAAATACCCCCTAGGAGAAGTTTGTGGCAGCACAGCAATTTGACGATTTCGACAGCTTCCCCAATCTGGTGACCATGTTCCTGACCCGTGCGCGACTGCGCGGAGATGCTCCATTTTTGTGGGCAAAATCGGGCGGCGAATGGCAATCCATCAGCTGGGCCGAAACCGCACGCCGCGTGGCTGGTTTCGCCAAGTCGCTGCGCCAAATGGGTTTGGAAAAGGGTGACCGGGTGATGCTGGTGTCCGAAAACCGCCCCGAATGGTGCATTGCCGACCTGGGTATCATGGCGGCGGGTTGTGTGACTGTGCCAACCTATAACACCAACACCGTACGCGATCACCAGCACATCATGGACAACAGCGCGGCGCGCGCGATTATAGTTTCGACCGCCAAGCTTGCTAGAACCGTCATGCCCGCCGCGATCCGGTCTTCGCAGGTCGAGTTCATCATCGCCATGGAGCCGATACCGGCTGCGCAACACGGCCAGCTGTCGGTGCATCACTGGGCCAATATGGTGAATGGCACCGATGTCGATGTGCGCGCGACAGAGGCGGCGATGGCGACGGTTACCCGCGATGATCTGGCGTGCCTTATTTACACCAGCGGCACCGGCGGCGCCCCGCGCGGCGTGATGCAGCACCACGGCGCGATTTTGCATAATGTTGATGGGTCAGCAGCTATCCTGCGCGACGATTTCGGGCTGCAGGAAGAAGAGGTGTTCCTGTCCTTCCTGCCGCTTTCTCACGCCTATGAACATAGTGGCGGCCAGTTTCTGCCGATTGGCGTCGGCGCGCAAATTTACTATGCGGAAGGGTTGGAGAAACTGGCTTCGAATATCGAGGAGACGCGACCAACCATCATGGTCGTGGTGCCCCGGCTTTTCGAGGTGTTGCGCGCGCGGATGATCAAAGCGATAGAGAAGCAGGGCAAGGTGCCGAACTATCTGCTCGACCAGGCACTGGCCATTGGCGAGCGGGATTATGGTGGACGCAAACGGCTGCGCGATGCCCCGATGCGGCTGATATTGTCGCGGACGATCAAGCCGAAAATCCAGGAGCGCTTTGGCGGGCGGATGAAAGCCATGGTGTCGGGCGGCGCGCCGCTCAATCCCGACATCGGCATATTCTTTCAGTCGCTTGGCATCACTTTGCTGCAAGGCTATGGCCAGACCGAGGCGGGACCGGTGATCAGCTGCAACCGGCCGAAAGTTGGCCTGAAAATGGACACGGTCGGGCCGCCGCTCAAAAACACCGAAGTGCATATTGCCGAAGATGGCGAACTGCTGGTGCGCGGTCCCCTGGTGATGAAAGGCTATTGGCGCAACGAGATGGAAACGGCACGCGTCATCAAGGATGGCTGGCTGCACACCGGCGACATCGGTCATATCGATGACAAGGGCCGGATCGCGATTACCGATCGCAAGAAGGACCTGATCGTCAACGACAAGGGCGACAATATCGCGCCGCAAAAGGTGGAAGGGATGCTGACGCTACAACCCGAAATTCTGCAGGCGATGGTGTCCGGCGACAAGCGGCCTTATGTCGTCGGGCTGATCGTGCCCGACCCCGAATGGGCGCTGGCATGGGCGCGGGCGCAGGACATGAAATATGATTTTGCAGCGCTGCAGGACAATCCCGAGTTTCGCTCCGCCGTCCGCGCGGCGGTGGACCGCGTCAATGCTGACCTGTCGGTGGTCGAACGCGTGCGGCAGTTCGAATTTGCCGATGAGCCCTTCTCGATCGAAAATGAAGAAATGACGCCCAGCATGAAAATCAGGCGGCATATCATCCGGGAGCGTTATGCGGATCGGGTGAAGGGGATGTATAAGGGGTAGGAATGGACCGCGTTAGCGGAGGAAGAAAATCATTTGGATTTAGTGGCCCACACAAGAAACTCGACATTTCCCTGCGGTCCCGTGATCGGGCTGGTGGTCAGCCCCGCGACGTGCCAGCCGATGCTTTCCAGCCATGCTCTGACGTCGTCGCAAACACGGGCATGCAACGCTTGGTCGCGCACCACCCCGCCTTTGCCGACCTCGGCCCGGCCCGCCTCGAACTGTGGTTTGATCAGCGCCAATAGTTGCGCATCGGGTTTGGCAAAGGTCAGCGGGCGTTCCAGCACTTTGGCGAGACCGATGAAGCTCGCGTCGCAAACAATGATGTCAATGCTCTCGGGAATATGCGCCTCGGTCAATATCCGTGCGCTGGTTTGCTCATGGACAATCACGCGCTCGTCGGCCCGCAGTTTCCACGCCAGTTGGTTGGTGCCGCTATCGACCGCATAGACCTTTGCCGCGCCATTTGTCAGCAGCACATCGGTAAACCCGCCGGTCGATGACCCGACATCCATCGCGACCATGCCTGTCACGTCGATATCGAATTCTGCAAGCGCATGCGCCAGCTTGATGCCGCCGCGCGACACCCAGGGATGGTCGCTCCCCTTCAATGTCACTGCCGCGTCGTCGGCCACTTGTTGCCCGGGCTTGGTCGCTTTTGTGTCACCGACCAGCACATGCCCCGCCATCACCAAAGCCTGCGCCCGCGTCCGGCTTTCGACAAGGCCGCGTTCGACGAGCAATTGGTCAAGACGGATTTTGTTGATCGCCATATTTCAGGGTGCCTAGCCTAACAGTTTGGAATTGGCCATAAGCGGTAACTATGCGCTCACGAATCCTTATCCTTGTATCTGCGCTGGCCTTGGCCGCCTGCTCAGCACCGCCACCGCCAGCCGCACCGCAGGCCCCGCCGCCCGCGCCGGTCACGGTCGCACCCCCGCCACCAGCGCGACCTGCGGGCGACTGGACCGACTGGCCACTTTCGGCGGGCGACTGGGTTTACCGGCAGGATGATCGCGGGTCGATTGCACTGTTCGGCGTCGCGGGCGCCGATGCCCAGGTGACGTTGCGTTGCGACAAGGCGCGGCAACGGGTTTATCTGGCGCGCGCGGGCTCGGGCGGCGGCGGCATCATTATCCGTTCCAGTTCTGCCACGAAGCAATTTGCAGGCGCAGCCACCGGTGGCGCGTCGCCTTATGTTGCGACCGAAATCCTGCCGAATGATCCGATACTCGACGCGATGATTTTCAGCCGCGGGCGCATCGCGATCGAGGCGGCGGGACATATGCCAATCGCCATCCCGTCATGGGCTGAAATCGGTAGGGTGGTGGAAGATTGCCGGGTTTGAAGCCATCCAGCGCAGAACCCCAATAATTGCTCCAAAAAAAATAAATTACAAGACTTGTTTGTTGCCCCCACATGATTCACTTTCAGAGTCGCGGAGGGCAATGAAATGTTTGAAGCAATCCATTTTCCATTATCGAAAGGAGGTGATCCGATGTCTCATGGTTCAGTAAAGAGGTCGGACAAATCCGTTCGGGAGATCGGCTACTGATCCTCACCGGTCAGTAATGCCGACATCGGCATGAACGCAACTTCCGGCAGCGGCATTTCCGACCGCTGACCCATGTTTAAGGGCCGCTGGTGCAAACCCGGCGGCCCTTTTCTGTGGTCTGGCGCATAGGTTCCTGCCTCTTAGGAACCTAATCCTCTGCAAAATGGTTTCACGTTCATTCCATTGAGGAGAGATGCCGTGAAAAATTTAGCCAAAAATTGTTACATCATGCTGTCGGCATCGGCGGCTATGGTGGGACTGACCGCCTGCCAGCAACAGCCGGAGGCCACCGAAAGCGCAGAGTCAGAATCCGCTAATGTCCAGGATGCCGCTCCAACCGAGCCGACGTCAACGCCTGCGCCAAAAGCAAGTTTTGCCGGGATGGACGGCAATGGTGACGGATCGATTACCGCTGCCGAACATGCCGATGGGGCGGCTGCGATGTTTGCCGCAATGGATGCCGACAAGGATGGCAGCGTGACCGCCGCAGAAATGGACGCCTCGTCCGGCGCCATGGGTGGCAGCACGACCATGTCTTCCGCGGACAAGATAAAGACTATAGACCAGAACAAGGATGGCAAATTGTCGGCTGCCGAGCATCGGGACGGTTCAAAATCCATGTTCAACAAGATGGATGCCGACAAAAGTGGTGCGATGAACGAGGCCGAATATAATGCCGGGCACAAAGCCATGCAGTAACCGGACGCAAGCTCACCGTAACTGAACTGCCGTGCCGGAAGTCAAATATGGGCCTGATGGCTGTGTTGCGTCGATATCGATTGCAGCGTATGATTTGAGCATGGACCAGCTATTGATCCGTCTTGCCGTTGCCCTCGCGATCGGCTTGCTGGTCGGTCTTGAACGTGGCTGGCATACGCGTACCACCAAAGACCATCGGCGCGCGGCGGGTTTTCGTACCTTTGCCCTGACCGGCCTGCTGGGTGGCGTGGCGGGAGCGATCTCGGATGTAACCGGCCCGGTTGTACTGGGCATTGCTCTTGCTAGCTTCACCGCCATCTTTGGCGCGTTCCACTGGATGGAAGCACAGGCGGACAAGGATCTTAGCGTAACATCGGTCGTCGCAGGGATGCTGACCTTCATGCTGGGTGCCTATGCGGTGTTGGGCGATCTCCAGATCGCTATTGCCGGTGCGGTCGCAATGACGGCGATGCTGGCGTTGCGTGAACCGCTCCATCGCTGGGTAGCGTCGCTCCGCTGGGAAGAAATCCGCGCAGTGTTGATCCTGCTGGTGATGACGTTTCTGCTGCTACCGATCATCCCTAACCGGACGGTCGATCCCTGGGACTCGTTGAACCCTGCAGAAATCTGGCTGCTTGCGATCATGATCGCGGCGGTCTCCTTTGGTGGCTATGTATCGATCCGCGTATGGGGCGATCGGCTGGGGGTCGTCATGGCGGCCGTTGCCGGCGGCTTGGCATCATCGACCGCAACGACATTGACACTGGCAAGGCTGGGTAAGGAATATCCGGGATCAGCACGTCTGCTGGCGGGTGGAATTTTGCTTTCCGGTGTCGTCATGCTGGCACGGGTTGGTATAATGGCGGCACTGCTCAATCGTGCCATGATTGCACATCTGCTTCCCGGCTTGGGGGTAGCCGCCGCCGTCATGCTGACCGCGTCGACGATCCTCCTGCTCAGGCGCCAGGACGCGCCCCGGCCCCAAATGCAAGTGACCAACCCGCTGGAAATTGGCACGGCATTGAAACTGGCCGCTGTGATCGCGGTGGTCATGCTGGCGTCCCAACTGGTTCAGACCTGGCTGGGCGGTGCCGGAGTTCTTGCGGTGGCAGCCGCATCAGGCATAGTCGATGTTGATGCCACAACCATTTCAATGACGCGATTGGGCGGCCATCAGATCGCTTTGGGCACGGCCATCCAGGCAATTGCCGTCGCCGTCGGCGTTAACACCTTGTCAAAGGCGATAATGGCGGCTTCGGCAGGCAACAAAATCATCGGTGCCTATGTCGGCGGGGTGAGCGCAATTGCGCTGATCGCAGGGTGGGCGACCATGATTATGGGTTAGGGAATAACGACAAGCTGTGTTGATTCACGGCGGTCGCCTCTGCTGACAATCCCCGAACTATTCCCGTTTGCAATGTAGGAAATCCCCTGTCAGCGTCTCTCGCGACATCGCCAACCGCCCCTATCGCTGTCGGGCCTGCAATCAGCGCACGCCACCTTCCATCCGCTCCGGTTCAGGTGAGACTTTAGTGAGACCTTTCGCCTTCCTCTTCTTGGTGATGAGCGGGGGCACGCCCGTCTCCTCCTTGCCGGAAATCCGTCGTTTGTCGAAAGACGGCTGGAATTCGCGGGAATCCGCCCTACATCATGGGGTCGGGCATTTAAGGACAAACGCATATGCAATTTTTGCGCATCAGCTGGAAGATATTGGTCGCGTTGAAGGACGGGCTGGTGCTGCTTCTGCTCCTGCTGTTTTTTGCGGCGCTGTTCGCGTTGCTCAATGCCAGCCCCAACCCGGCGATGGTCCGCGACGGCGCGTTGTTGCTGACGCTCGATGGTGTGGTGTCCGAACAGCCCGCCGAGATCGATCCGTTCACCGCCCTGACGTCAGGCGCTGCGCCCGTTTTGGAAATCCGCCAGCGTGACATCATACGGTCGTTGAAGCTCGCCGAAAAAGACAAGCGCGTGAAGGCCGTGGTCCTCGATATGGATCGCTTCATGGGTGGCGGGCAGGCGAGCCTTTCGGCGATTGGCGAGGGGCTGGATGCGGTGAAGAAGGCAGGCAAGCCGGTTTACGCCTTTGCCACCGCGTATACCGACGACGGCTATCAGCTGGCGGCGCATGCCTCGCAAATCTGGATGGACCCGATGGGCGGTGCGATCCTGACCGGACCCGGCGGATCGCGGCCTTATTTCAAGGGCCTGCTCGATCAGCTGGGCGTGACCGCGCATATTTACCGCGTCGGTACCTATAAGAGTGCGGTCGAGCCCTTCATGCGGAGTGACCAGTCGCCCGAAGCCGAGCAAGCCCAAAAGGCGGTCTATGACGAGATTTGGGGGCAGTGGAAGGCCGATGTCGTCAAGGCGCGGCCACAGGCGCAGATCGAAGCGATGCTGGCGGACCCGGCGGGCAGCGTTGAGGGCGCGAACGGTGATTTGGGCGCACTTGCCGTATCGACCAAGCTGGTCGACAGGCTGGGTGACCGGATCGCCTTTAGCAAATTTGTCGCGTCAAAGGTCGGTGCGGATCCCGACAAGAAAACCGGCGGTTTCGCCGCGACGCCAATGGACGCGCTGCTCGCAAGCTATGGCCCTCCGGGTGCGGGCAAGGCGATTGGCGTCCTGACCATAGCTGGCACCATCACCGACGGCGAAGCGGGGCCGGGAACGGCGGCCGGTGATACCGTTAGCGCCCTGATTTACGATGCGCTCGATGACAAGGATTTGAAGGCACTTGTGGTCAGGGTGGATTCGCCCGGCGGCTCTGTGCTGGCGTCGGAAAAGATCCGGCTGGCGATTGCCGCAGCGAAGGCCAGGAAAATTCCGGTGGTCGTGTCGATGGCCAATCTGGCCGCGAGCGGCGGTTATTGGGTGTCGCTCCCTGCCGATATTATCTTTGCCGAGCCTTCGACGATTACCGGCTCGATCGGGATTTTCGGCGTTATTCCGAGCGCCGAGGCGGGGCTGGCCAAGATCGGTATCCATACGGACGGGGTGAAAACCACGCCTTTGTCGGGTGAACCCGATGTGCTTGGCGGATTTAGCCCGGAGTTCGACCGTGTGGCGCAAAGCGCGATTGAAAACGGCTACCGCGACTTCCTGACCCGAGTGGCGACGTCGCGCAAAAAGACACCCGTACAGGTCGATGCCATTGCACAGGGCCGCGTCTGGGCGGGTGGCACCGCGCGCCAGATCGGTCTGGTTGACCGTTATGGCGGGATGGATGATGCGCTCGCCGAGGCGGCCAGGCGTGCAGGATTGAAAGCCGATGGTTGGCATGCGGTTTATATCGAACCGCGACCAAGCTTTGCCGGAACGTTGCTCGGCGGATTGCTGCCCAAGCGAACCTCGGTTGCGGCCCCGATGGACATATTCGCCCACGCCGCGTGGCAGCAGCAATTGTTCTTTCAGCGGATGGCGGCTGATCTCGAAATGCTGACCGGGGTTCGCGGCGCGCAGGCGCTATGCCTGGAGTGCGGTGACTTTGGCGGAGCAGTCGCGGCACCGAAGGGTGAGAGCGGTTGGCTGGCGGTTTTGGGGCGGTTGGTAAGCTGAGGCCATAAACGTCGCCCCAGCCCAAGCCGGGGCGACGTCGTTTGGCCTTAAGCTTTAACCGCGCAGATCAGCCCTGACGAGGTTACTACACCCAAAATCTCCGGGTCCTGTAAAGACCTGGTGCGTTTCAGAAATTCATCAACGCTAAGCTGGCGTAAATCTTTGTCGCGCAGTTTTTTGAGGCCGCTCAATTTATTAAGTTGCCCCAGCGACAACCGGTCAACCATCCTGTCGGCCATGCAACTGGCTATGGGCTTCGATAGCCCGGCGTCTTGCAACGCGGTGCGCACGCGAGTCTCGGGCGTCGCGCAGGCTGACAATGCGGATACCGCCAATATGATGACCGATATGCGCCTCATTCCTTATGTGCCTTCGCGCGCTCCATCGCCTCGACAATCACCCGGCGCGCTTCGTCAGCATCACCCCATTTGCCGACACGGACCCATTTTTCCGGCTCCAGATCTTTGTAGTGGGTGAAAAAATGCTCGATTTGTTGCATCACGATCTCGGGCAGGTCATTGGCTTCGTCGATCTTGCGATAATAAGGAAAAGTGGCATCAATCGGCACACATAGCAACTTTTCATCGCCGCCATGTTCATCTTCCAGATTGAGCACTGCGATCGGGCGGCAACGCACGACGCATCCCGGCATAAACGGCGAGCGGGCTACCACCAAAGCGTCCAACGGATCGCCATCGGGCGACAATGTGTGGGGCACGAAGCCGTAATTGGCGGGGTAACGCATCGGAGTATGCAATATGCGGTCGACAAACAGCGCGCCTGACGCCTTATCAAATTCATATTTGACCGGCTCACCGCCAACGGGCACTTCGATAACGACATTCAGATTTTCTGGCGGGTTGTCGCCCGTGGGGATGAGATCGATACGCATGGGAGAGTGCTTTCTTTCTTTTGTTGGTCATTTGCCTGTGCGGCGCGCGGCGAGCAGACGATCAATGGCCGTTTCGCCTTTGCCCGCCGGTTCGAGGTGCGGATAGCGAAGGCCGCCTGAATAAGCGATATCTATTTGGTCGTAACGCTTGTTGCGTTCGATCAGCAGGCGGATGGGCGTTATACCGTCCTTTGCCGCCTTGATCGCATCCATCAGCCGGTCCTTGCTATAAGCAACACCGCCGACGGCCAATATTTTTGCGCCATTGACGATATCGGCCTTGAACGCCGGGCTGTCCCAGAAAACCGATGTGACCTTGGCGTCCTTATCGAGCGTCAGGCCGAGCGAATGGCTCAGGTCGGCGGTGCCGGTCTCCTTCATGCGCTCCTTGTCAAAAACATTGGGTGTTTCCTTCCAGACCAACCGGTAACCACCCTTTTCAAAGCCGGTCAGCGGCGCGGGCTGGCCGGGTTGGCGCAGCTTGGTATCGAGAAATTTGGCCCATTCATAAGGCTGAACCATGTTCAAGGTTTGGACGACTTCGTCAAAATCATAGGTTAGAACCCCCCAATCGGCATCGCGCACTCCAAAGAAAGCTTTGGCGAAATCATCAAGCGATTTTTTGCCTTTGGAGAGTTCGCGGATCGTCATGTCGGCGGCGAGCCAGACCAGCGATCCTTCGTTGTAATAATCCTCGCCACGGGCCCAGCTGGCATTTGGTTTGGCCTTGCGTGCGCCAAAGATCGGGTCATGGGTCGTGTCCTCGACCGATCGCCAGTCACGGCCCGGCTGCTCGGCATAGAAACCGGCATGTTTTGCCAATTCGCCAAGTACCATTTCCTTCGATTGCATCCCCGACCGGGCGGCCAGCACCAGATCCCAGTAACTGGTCTGGCCTTCATAGACCCACAGCAGATTATCGCGCATCGGGGTCGCATAATCGGGCGTCCACATCGTCGCCGGACGGCGGAATTTGCCGTTCCAGCTATGTGTCAGCTCGTGCGGTAACAGCCCGCGTTCGGAGCCATTATCGTTCCATTCGGTGAAATAATCGGTCTCGCGGCTATTCTCCGAACTGCGATGATGTTCGATGCCGATGCCGCCCATTTCATCGGTAAGTGCCAGGAGAAATTCATAGCGGTCGAAATGTTTGGAGCCGTAAAGAATGACGGCTTCATCAACGAGCGCTTTGTGCGCCGCAATCTGCTCGGGCTTGGCTTCAAGGAACTTTGCTTCGTCTGCCCAGACGTTGAGCGTGACCTTGTTGCCCAGATCCCATTTCCTGTAATACGGCCCTGCAAACATCGGGCTGTCGACCAAGGTTTCAAAACTGGTCACGCCGTAATCGATGCGGCTGCCGGTTATTTTTGCACCGTCGAGCGCGGCAACGCCCGTCCAGCCCTTTGGCAGCGTGATCGAAGGCCGCACATGGATTGCGCGGGTGAAATGGCCTGCGGGATATAAAGCGACCTGTTCCCACTGCACATTCATCAGCGACGGCGTGACGTTAATCCGCCCTTCGCTTTCACGCACCGGTGCTAGGAACTGGAATTCGATATCGACCGAACTGGCAGAGGTGGGGACATCGACATGGAAAGCGTAAACCTCAACCGGATCGCGCGTCCATTTGACCGGTTTGCCGCCTGCGAAAATTTTGAGCCCATTCATCTCGGCAAGCGCGCCGCGCGGGGCATGTTTGCCGGGGAGCCATTGCGGGTAAAGCAGGATCAGCGGCTTGCCCTGCTCGACCGGGATGGTCTGCTTCACGCGAAAAATTGCGCGCGCGACATCGGTTGCATCAACCTCCAGCCGCATTGGCGCGGAAAGCGGGCGATCTTCGGGTTCCGGGATTGTTGAGATAATCGGTACCGGTTGCGGTGCGCTGTTCTGCGCTTGGACGGCGGTTGGGATGAGTGATGCGGACAGGGTGAGGACGCAGAGTGCCCGCGTCAAATATCGTGAATCCATATCCGCGTTTTTGGCGAAACTGCGGGTTCGCGTCCAGCCCCTATTCCGCTTGGAAAAAAAAGCCGCTAGGGCACCATCGATGGCGAAAATTAACACCCCGCAAGCCGTGCGCGGCACACAGGATATGTTTGGCGAAACCGAGGAACGGTTCGCGCATGTTGTGGCAACATTCGAGCGTGTACGGCGGTTGTACGGGTTCAAGGGCCTGCAATTGCCGGTGATTGAACCCACCGCAGTCTTTTCCCGTTCACTCGGCGAGGCGACCGATGTGGTGTCGAAGGAAATGTACACGTTCGAAGATCGCGGCGGAGATTCGATCACGCTGCGGCCCGAATTTACCGCAGGAATCGCCCGCGCTTACCTGACCAATGGCTGGCAACAATATGCGCCGATGAAGCTGTCGGTGCACGGGCCGTTGTTCCGCTACGAACGCCCGCAAAAGGGCCGCTATCGCCAGTTTCACCAGATCGACGCGGAAATTATTGGTGCGGCCGAACCGGCGGCGGATGTCGAATTGCTGGTAATGGCGGACCAGTTGCTGAAGGAATTGGGCATCAATGACGGGGTGACGCTGCAACTGAATACGCTGGGCGACACCCCCAGCCGCGATGCTTGGCGTGCGGCTTTGATCGCCTATTTCAACGACCATAAGGATGCACTGTCCGAAGACAGCGTTGCGCGGTTGGAGCGCAATCCGCTGCGTATCTTGGACAGCAAAGACCCCAAAGACCGCCCCATCGCAAACGCTGCGCCGGTGATCGACGATTATCTGTCGGAAGAAGCTCAGGATTTCTTCGGCAGCGTGACGGCGGGGCTGGATGCAGCGGGCGTCGCGTGGGAGCGCAATGGACGTTTGGTGCGCGGCCTCGATTATTATCGCCACACGGCGTTTGAATTTGTCACCGACCGGCTGGGCGCGCAGGGAACCGTACTGGGCGGCGGGCGGTATGACGGGTTGATCGAGAATTTGGGCGGGCCAGCAACGCCAGCGGTCGGTTGGGCTGCGGGGATTGAGCGGTTGGCGATGTTGGTGGATGCGCCAGTTTTTGAAAAACTCCAGGTTGCGGTTATTGCCGCGTATGATGAAGCGATCCCATCCTGCATCAGCTTGGTTGCCGCACTTCGGCGCGGAGGATTTACCACAGAGGCAATACTTACGGGTTCACCGAAGAAACGCTATGATAAAGCGGTAAAGTTAGGGGCGCGCGAAATCGTTTCGTTGTCGATGGACGGAGAGGGTGTTGAAGTACACAACAGGGTTCTCGGTGGAGGCGAATCTGCAATCGAACAGATATTACTAAGCGATTCATGGTCCATATGAAGTTGATCCATAAAATGAGTAAGCCCCTCCCCTTCAGGGGAGGGGTTGGGGTGGGAGCTGTCGGTCTAGTTCAGTCTTCGCCGACAGCCCCCACCCCCGTCCCCTCCCCTGAAGGGGAGGGGGGAAGAATATGACAAAAATCTCCCCCCAACGTATCGCGCAGATTGAGGCGCGGTTTGCCGAGCTTGAGGCGCGGATGGCTTCGGGCCAGATGGACGGCGACGCCTTTGTCACTGCGTCCAAGGAATATGCCGAGCTGGAACCAGTGGCGATGGCGGCTAAAAATGTGCGCCGTCTGCGCGCCGAGGTCGAAACGCTGCATATCATGGCGCGCGATCCGCATGCCGATGCTGAACTGCAAGAGATGGCGGTCGAGGAACTGATCGATCTCGGCTACGACATGGCCGAGGCTGAGCAGGACCTGGCGATTGCGCTGCTGCCTCGCGACACTGCCGATGACCGGCCCGCGATGCTCGAAATCCGCGCCGGTACCGGCGGTGATGAAGCCGCGCTTTTCGCTGGCGACCTGTTCCGCATGTACACCCGCTATGCCGAAGGAAGAGGCTGGAAGGTCGAAATGATCTCCGCCAATTCGGCCGATGTCGGCGGTTTCAAGGAAGTCGTTGCCGCGATCAAGGGGGTTGGTGTGTTCGCCAAGCTCAAATTCGAAAGCGGCGTCCACCGCGTCCAGCGCGTACCGGTGACCGAAAGCGGCGGCCGCATCCACACCTCGGCAGCAACCGTCGCGGTGCTGCCCGAGGCCGAAGAGGTTGACATCCAGATCAACGACGGCGACCTGCGCATTGACGTCTACCGCGCGTCGGGTGCAGGCGGGCAGCATGTCAATACCACCGATAGCGCGGTCAGGATCACGCATATCCCGACCGGGCTGGTGGTTATCCAGCAAGACGAGAAATCACAGCACAAGAACAAGGCACGCGCGTTGCAGGTGTTGCGCACGCGACTGTTCGAACAGGAACGGAGCCGCATCCAGACCGAAGAGGCGGGTGCGCGCAAATTGATGGTCGGCTCCGGTGACCGCAGCGAGCGTATCCGCACCTACAACTTCCCCCAAGGCCGGGTGACCGACCACCGGATCAACCTGACGCTGCACAAGCTGCCCGAAATATTGGAAGGTAGCGGGCTCGGCGAGATGGTCGACGCGCTGATCGCCGAGGATCAGGCCGAGCGCATGGCGGGGCTGGGTGAGTAGCCTGATAGCCTAAACCTCTTTGTCATCAATGTAGGGGGAGCGAGGACGGGCGGTGCGAGACCAATAGCAAACCACCCGTCCTTGCTTGAGTGGGAGTGTTGAACGCAAAACAATATGCAGCAGCTGTGCCAGTTTGGATGTGTTTCTTGTTTTCAGATACTTAGATGGTTTCACCCAAATTAACTTTCTATCGACTGTAAAGAGTTTCGACAGAGGAGGGGTGGTTTTCTTGAGGACCGCCCCTTTTTCTTTTGCTCGGCATAGGCCATATCGGAATGATGAGCTGGCCCGACACTATCCATGCAGGCGAAACCGAGCAGCACGAGCCGCTCGTGCGCCGCGTGCTTGCGCCCAATCCGTCACCTTACACCTATACCGGCACGCAAACCTGGCTGGTCGGCTCGGGTAGGGATGTCGCGGTGATCGACCCCGGCCCAAGCGGCAGCGGCATGAGTGTGGGTGACCCCGCCGACATCAATGGCGAAGGCCATGTGGAGGCGATATTACGCGCCGTGGGCGATGCCAAAGTCACGGCGATCCTGTGCACGCACACGCACCGCGACCATTCTCCCGCAGCGGCCCCGTTAAAGGCGGCCACCGGTGCGCCGATTATCGGCTGCGCGCCCTTAATGCTGCGCGATGAAGGCCCACGGGCAGACTCGGCCTTCGATCCCGACTATTCCCCCGACCGCATCCTGACCGATGGCGAGCGGATTTCCGGCGATGGCTGGACATTGGAAGCAGTGGCCACTCCCGGCCACACCTCCAATCATCTCTGCTATTCGCTGGTCGAGACCAAAGCGCTCTTTACCGGCGACCATGTAATGAAATGGTCAACCAGCGTCGTCAGTCCGCCCGACGGCGACATGGCGGCCTATATGGCAAGCCTGCAAAAGCTCTACGACCGCAATGACCGCGTCTATTATCCCGCACACGGACCCGCCGTTGACAAGCCGCGCCAGCTGGTGCGCGGCATGATCGGCCACAGGCGGCAACGGGAGCGCCAGATATTGAAGCTGCTGGAGCAGGGCGATCATGTGATTCCCGATATGGTGGCGCAAATGTATAAGGGGTTGGACCCCAGACTAAACGGCGCGGCCGGCCGTTCGGTGCTGGCGCATCTGGTGGATTTGCGAAACCAGGGGCGGGTTGGGGTTCATGAGGAAGCTTGGGGTTTGACCAACTAGTTTGTCATTCCTGCCTTTTTTGCTGAGGAACAAAGCGCAATGTGACGACGCGGTGGGATTATTCGAATCCGGTTGGTGAGGTTTTGGAAAAGTAAGAATATTTAACGCGAAGCACGCAAAGATTATGAAGAGGGCAGTTTATGGACTGCCAGTTATTCTCTATGCTGACATCTTGAAAATCTTCGCGCTCTTCGCGTTAAAAAAATTAGTATAGCGCCTTCGGCGATTTTGGAGTTAATATAATGAACGCCCCCACCCCCCGCGAAAACCTGAAAGGCACCGACCTGCTCGCCGAAATCATGCGGCTGAAGAAGGAACGCAACGCCGTCATCCTCGCGCATTATTATCAGAAACCGGAGATTCAGGATCTGGCCGATTTTGTCGGTGACAGTCTTGAGCTGAGCAAGCGCGCCGCCGAAACCGATGCCGATGTCATCGCCTTTTGCGGGGTCAAGTTCATGGCCGAAACCGCGAAAATCCTGAGTCCGCAGAAAACCGTGATCCTGCCCGACATGGCCGCCGGTTGCAGCTTGGAAGACTCCTGCCCACCAGGCAAGTTCAAAGCATTCCGCGCCGCGCACCCTGACCATATCGCGCTGACCTACATCAACTGTTCGGCCGAGGTGAAAGCGCTGAGCGATATCATCGTGACGAGCAGCAGCGCTGAAACCATCCTCGCGCAAATTCCGCCCGAACAGAAGATCATCTTTGGCCCTGACCGACATCTGGGCGGCTATCTGGCGCGTAAATTTAACCGCGAAATGCTGCTCTGGCCGGGCGTGTGCATCGTGCATGAGGCGTTTTCGGAAACCGAATTGCTGAAGCTCAAGGCGCAGCATCCCGGCGTCCCCGTCGCCGCGCACCCCGAATGCCCGCCGCATATCATCGACCATGCCGATTATGTCGGTTCGACCAGCGGCATATTGCAGTTCGCCAAAACTTTCGAAGGTGATACGCTGATCGTTGCCACCGAACCGCATATCATCCACCAGATGGAAAAGGCGCTGCCGGAGAAAAATTTCATCGGCGCACCCGGTGCCGACGGTAACTGCGCGTGTAACATTTGCCCCTATATGGCGCTGAATACGATGGAGAAGCTCTACGTCGCGCTGCGTGACCTCACCCCGCAGATCGAGATGGACGAGGGTGTGCGGCTGGCGGCGAAGAAGAGTTTGGACCGGATGCTGGAAATGGCGAGCGGGACGGTGGGGAAGGGCGATTTGGGCCGGGCGTAGGACATGGATTTAACCGACCCGACCGCAATGACGCCGATTTCGGATGTGCTCGGTGACAACAAAATCCGTTTCCATGTAATTGATGACTCAGATCGCCAACGGTCCTCGGATTGGATCATTTGGGAAAGCAAAGGCAGCCTATACTTATCAGTGACTACATTGAGCGGTTTGCTCAAACTGAGTTTGCATCCGCGCGAGACCTCAAATGACGGATATGACACCCAATTCAGCACCACGGCTAAGTTTTGGCAGGAGCTTCAAAGCAGAGGCTTTGCTGGAAGTGCTCCATTTCACCGTTGGCGTCGCCCGAAACCTGTAGCGATGAAGGCAAGTTTAGTAGCGTCAGTTACCTTTCCCACGGCATATCTCCAGAATATCGTTAAACCCAAAAAAATTTTTCCGGAAAAAAAATTGCAGTCCCTCTCCCTAAAATTGGAAAGGCAGTTGAGTTGATGGTGCTGAACCATCTTGATGATTGGACAATGTTGGAAGGTGCGCTGATCGAGGGCGGGCTTACACCGATGTTCGGCATCGATTTGCTTGATGGAGAACGCATTTCAATTGTGGCCCGGTACACTGACTTTCCGATATTGCCTGACCAGATGTTTCCTAACGCCGCAGACAAAATGCTCTGGTTCGGAAAAGATCTGGGCGAAGCTAAATCCATGACGAATATTCACGGGATATTGGTTCAATCACTGCCAGCAAACGAGAAGCCGCTGGCTCTTGCAGAGATCAATGGTTTTAGCATTATGCGATCGGAACGCACTATCGTCACATGACCCACTGTAGATCGTGCGAACGACTAAACCGCCTTCACCGCCTCAAAACTCACCCGCAACTTCGTTCCCGTCGCTGCAGCAACTTTCGCCAATGTGGTTGTCGATGGCCTAGACTTGCCACCTTCCATGCGGGCAATCGCGCTTTGCGTCGTGCCCATGCGCTGCGCCAATTCCTCTTGCGTTAGTCCCGCCTGCGCACGCGCACCGATCAGCGCGCGGGCGAGGGCGAATTCTTCCTCCAGCGCTTCGTACTCGCGGACATATTCGGGGTCTTCGCGCCACTTGGCGAAAAGTTTTTCCATGGGAATGGTCTTGCTCATTTCACTTCCTGTGCACGTTTGAGCGCGAGTTCGATTTCGCTTCGGGGCGTCTTTTGTGTCTTCTTGCGGAATGCCCGAAGTACAATCACCCGCTTACGGGTCGCCGTCACATAGAATGCACGGGCAATGCCATCACGGCCCATCAGACGCATTTCCCACAGCGGCCCTTCGATATGTTTGACATAAGGCTCGCGCATTTTCTCAAGCCCGAAGGACATGATCATCCGCGAGATATGTTCAAATTTCGCCCGCATGTCTTTCGGCAAAGCCTCGATTTCTGCCATGACAGCATCGTCTAACGCTTCGACTTTCCAGTTCATCGAAACTTATATAGCAATAATGCTATACTTGTCAATATCGAGAAAGCACTTTCCGCTTTCCTACAGGGCATGATTCGGATTAGCTGGAACTATGAAAATCCTCCCCAAATCCGCCCCGAGAAATTTCATGCAATCTACTGTGAACTTGAGCAGTTTTCTGCGCGTTTCAGGTGAGACCTTAGTGTGACCTTTCAGCTCGCTCACTTCGACTTGGACGCGTTCGTCCGTTCCACTTTGGCGGAAGATCTAGGCCCCACCGGCCTCGATGTAACGTCCGAAAGCGTGATCCCCGCCGATATGCGCTTTGCTGGCGTGATGGACAGCCGTGACCCGATCATCGTTGCGGGGCTGTCGATTGCGGTGGCGTTCTTCCGCCATCTTGACCCGGCGATGGAGATCGACGTGCTGGCGGAGGAGGGCGCTTCGGTGTCCGCAGGTACCGACCTGATGCGCCTGCGCGGCAATGCGCGGGCGATGCTGACGGCGGAGCGGTCGGCGCTCAATACGGTGCAGCATCTGTCGGGGATTGCCACGATGACGAGGCATTATGTCGATGCCATTGCGGGCACCGGCTGCACCTTGCTCGACACACGCAAGACCATCCCCGGTCTGCGCGTGCTGGAAAAATATGCAACGCGGATGGGCGGTGCGACCAATCACCGGATGGGGCTGTGGGACGCGGCGATGATCAAGGACAATCATGTTGCGGTGGCTGGCGGCGTTGTCGAGGCGGTGCGGCGGGCCAAGGACGCCGGGGTCGGGCGCATCATCCTTGAGGTTGACCGGATTTCGCAGATCGAGCCGGGATTGCAGGCGGGCGCGACGCATTTGTTGCTCGATAACATGGATGTGGCGGAATTGCGCGAGGCCGTGGCGTTGGTCGCTGGCCGCGTGCCGACCGAGGCTTCGGGCGGCGTGACGCTGGAAACGATCCGCGCCAAGGCCGCAACCGGCGTGACTTACATCTCGGTCGGGCGGTTGACGCAGAGCGCCCCGGCTGCCGATATCGGGCTGGATTTCGATATTGTTTGAAAAAAGCAGACGCATCAAAAATCACCGTAGCCCTGAGCCTGTCGAAGGGCGCTCACCGGCTAGGCGTGCTTCGCCCTTCGACAGGCTCAGGGCCTCAGCACTACGGTGTTTAGTTTCAATATTGTTGGTAACGTTCGTTTCGTCCTCCTCCCACGCCCAAGCCTGGCAATGCCGTGCGCCCAAAAACTTGGCGCGCCCGTCGCTTGAACTGCCACAGCCGGGCCAAATCCGCCGGACTCCCGTGGATGGGTATACGCTCGCACTCAGTTGGAGCCGAGAATATTGTAAGGGTCGGGAAAATGATCCGGCAATGAAGTTGCAATGTGACGGCAGCATCGGCGACTTCGGTTTTGTGCTGCACGGGCTTTGGCCCGAAGGCAAGGGACCGAATTACCCGCAATATTGCCGCAGCGTGGGGGTGTTGTCGCGCAAGGTTGTCGCCGACAATATCTGCTCCACGCCGTCGGTGCAGTTGATCCAGCACGAATGGGCGAAGCACGGCACCTGCATGGCGCGCAAACCCGAAACCTATTTTGGCGCGGCGAAATTGCTGTTTGGTGCCATAGAATTTCCCGACATGGACCGGTTATCACGCCAATATAAAAAGGGGAGGCCCTTGAACGCGGCGGGACTGGCCGATGCTTTTGTGGAAATCAATGAAGGCCTGCCCGCCAGCGCGATCCGGACGAAAACCAATGATCGCGGCTGGTTGCAGGAAGTGCGTATTTGTCTAGGCAAAGACCTGAAACCGCGTCGGTGCCCGGCCTTTACGCAAGGCGCGCCCGACAAGGGCGAGGTCAAGATATGGCGGGGAAGTTAATTTGTTTTCAATATAGTTACTCTAATTTCTAACGACAATTGGGGGTGCTCATGCGCGCAGATATTATCGCAGTGTCGGTTGTTGCAGGTGGCATCGCTATAATTGCGGCCACAGATAGGATGGACACTGCATTCAATTATACAGAAGTCACCGCCGTAGTCTCGGACGTAAAGGCCCAATGCTATCTCGAGAGCATCGACGACAAGGTCGTCGTCAAAACCACCACAACCACGGATACTTTGAGCTGCGAGGAAGCTGACGAATTACGGCTAACACATCCAGCTTACTTGGATTACAAAACCAAGGGCGGCGTAAAGGTGAAATTTGAATATATATCGCCCGCCGACAATCAGCAACATTCAAATTGGTTTTGGATCAAAGGGGACTTGGCTGAAAATCGTAAACTTAAATCTGGTGATGAAATTCAGATTTATGCCAGCAAAGAAACGGTGCGAAAAGTTAAGCAGCTTTGAGTAGCGCTTAAACGTCAATCACCCGTGTCCCCGGATGATGCTTGTCGAGATGCTTCTTGATGATCCGTAAATTCTTGCTGTTCGACCTGAACACAAGGTCAAAGGCGTCGCCCAGAAGCGGAATCGCGCCCAGCGCGGTATCTACCCCGACATTTGCCGTCATCCGCACGAGCTGCCACTTTGACATCCCCAGATTGCGCGCCTCCCACACCATGTAAGCGCCCATCGCCGCAGTCACGACATCGCCCAGAATGGGCACCAGCCCGATGATGCTGTCCAGACCAAAGGGGATTTTGGTGCCGGGAATGACGAACGCCCGCTCAAGTATCTTTTCCAACGCCTCGACCCGCGCCCGCACAGAATGCGGGTCGCTGCCCATACCGGGCAGATCCCTGGCGATCTTGTCAAACTGCTCCTGCGAAATCGGCATGTTGGGAACTCCTTTGACCTTATGTCGGGTCACGGCCCAGATTTTGCAACAGGTGCCAGCCGCGTCCGTTTGCAGAGAAACCCAAAAGCCCGTTTCGCGCCACCGACCAGCGGAGCGGATTGGCAATCGGCACGAAATTGCGCACCTTCTGCAATTCGGCCTCCGCCTGTGCCAGAATTGCCGCACGGATTTTAATGTCGTCTGCCATCCGCGCATCCGCGACCAGCCTATCAGCATCAATGCTGCACACAGGGCTGACGGTGCATGATAGTTGGTCCAGGTACCATGCCGGGCTCGACTGGTCGGCGGCGCGGTCGATCAGGCGCAGGTCGTGCGGTTTGTCGGGGGCTACCCGTTCCACCCGCAGGCCGATGGCCGCCATATCGACCCTCAGCATCGCAAAGAATATCCGGCTGCCCGGGCCACGCGGCAGGGCAATACGAAGAGGCCTGACCTCGCCATGGCCGTTGCTCCAGCGTGCAATCGTCGCGCGCGCCGCCGCTTGGCGTTGGTCGATCCTTTGCGCCCAGGCGGGACGGGGTATTTCCTTACGGTTGGGCAGGCTTTCCGGAACCAATGTCAATGCCTCTTGCCACGCCACAATGTCGAACGACGTCAGCAGCTTTGGCCGGTCAATGGCCATCGCAATCGCCTCGCGGTTGGCGGGATCGGACAGGAAAGGGCCTGCTTCGACGAACAACAACCCGAACAGGCCGGGAACGGGGTCGAAATGGATATTATTGCCATCGATCTTTGCCGCCTCCAGCAAAGGAAAATCCTCAAACCGGCCACCATCGACCAGGTCGGTGCCGCCTTCATTATATCGGGCAAGAGCGAGCGAAGCCTTGCTGGCGCGCAGTGTTACCGATTCATTGTCGAGTACCGGCTCGCCCTTTTCGTCCAGCCCTTTCATACGCAACTGCATGGCCTCTTCGAATTTCTTCGCCTGCATCGGGCCGGAACCAAAACCTTTGCGAACCAAGCCGAATTCGGGCTGGGCAATCATTTCCAGCAGATAGGGCATCGGTGCCTTCAGCCGGATTTCAACAACTTTGCCGGTCATCGGTACCACGCGGTCGATTATGGCCAGTTCGGCATTGAACCGCCCTTGGCGGAGTTCGCGGATTCGTGCGGACAATAATTGGGCAATTTCATTCGATGTCAGCTCGCGCCCATCATTCCACCGGGTTTTGTTCAGACGGAAAATGTAACTCATGCCGTCGTCGGTCACAATCCACCGGTTGGCAAGGCCAGGCACGACGCGACCCTTGGTGTCAAAAGTGACAAGGCCCTGCGCGGTGGCCGCCCGCAGATAGGCAGAAGGAAGATCAAGCGGCAATGCGCCGATGGCAAATGGGCGCGGACGCTCTTCGATAACGTCAACACGTACACGCGCATTGTCGACACCCTGCGAGCACGCAGTCAGTGCAGCAACGACGGTCAAGGCAAGGCATAGCCGGTTTGTCATTCCGCCACTGTAAACAAAACAGGGCGCGGATGCACAGAGGGTATTGGGATTTAATATGTGATGCGGACGGCGGGACTTGAACCCGCATACCCAGATGGATGACAGATTAAGAAATCAGCCACGCGGGTCGGGTTCTGCTCACGCTTTTCGAGGCGTTTGGAGAGTTCGGCCAGATGCTCGGCAATCTCGCGAGTGACACGCGCCGCTTCCTTCGAGGGATCGAGGCTGAGCGGATCGGTCCAGATGTTGGCAAGGCGGGTGCGGACATCCTCGTCGCGCAAATCGTCAAGCGCGATACGGAAGCGAGCAGCGTCGGGAAACTGGGTGTATTGTTTTAAGGTGCCGCTGAAATCAGCATAGACGTCGATGCAGTGGCCAACGTCAGTGACAAGCAGGAACGACGGCCAGCCATGATCAATGGGCAGCGCCTTGGCATAGCGTTCGGCTTGCCCGCGCGCTTCGACCATCGCCTTCGACCAGGTTGGCCTTGAAGACGCGGAAAGTTTGACCGTTGCATTAAATATGCCATCGAGATTTGCTGCAATCAAATGCAGAGGGTTGTTGCACACCCAACGGGAAGCGACGATTGAACACGGCGACATCGTGCTTCACGCGAAACCGGATGTCGGCGTCGTCATCGGACGCGCGCCAAAATATTTCTGGCGCGGGCGGACTCCCGGTCCGCCGTATGAAGTGAGATCGTATTATAGCGATCCTCTTTGGGGAGCTTGATGCGGCAATAAAAATTGCGGTGTTCGACATCGCCGCGCCTGAAAATGATCAGGCCGGATTTGAGCACCTCCTGGTCGGTGATGAACGCCATTCCCATACTCCACTGTGCAGAAACTGTGCAGGTTTGGAGCGAAAGCGCGCGGAATTCCATAACTGTGCAGGTGCTGTACAGGGGATTATTCCTTATTTTATTAAGTGATTCCAGCTATTTGCTAGTATCCTGTCACCCAGGAAACAATCAGCACGAAAGAAGATATTTTCGTCTGGCTTGCCGCCTCGCCCTACGCAATGTTGCATAGACCGCAACACCCGCGGCTCCAATTCCAACTCAAACGGTATATTCGGCTTCGGCTTCGTCCTCGGCGGAGGCGAATTACAGGTCCGGCTAGCGACGACCAGCTTAGGCGTGGCCAGCCGTTTCAAAGTCGTCGGGCAAACCCTCAAATGCGAAAGGGTTGAGAAATTGCCGACGCCATAAGAAGGCGCGCTCGGCCTCGCCGAGTTGCGCTTCATCGCAGACCGCTGGCCAATAGGCTTTGATGCGCGCGATCTGTTGCGCGATGACATTGCGCGCGCTCACATCATCAAGCAGAAAGACCGGCGCGGCTTCTAGGCATAGCGACAATTGGCTCATGCGGCGGTTGCCGAGGATGAGCATGGCTTGCGTCGCTTCCCCGCCGGTCCGGCCCTGCGGGCATAGATCATAGGCGGGAGTTAGCCGACGCGATTTTCCATCCCAAAATGCGGAGTGGTTGCGCGCATGGTCGTCGGTATTGCCGCACAGAATATTGAATACGATGCGCGCAAACAATTCGGCAAGTGTTTCTATAGGATCATCGAAGCGGTGGCGGATGATGGTCGCCAGTTCCTCATAGCTTGCGTAGCGCGCTTCCGTTTCATCAAGGCCGAACAGCGTCAATGCCGAGACGATGCCCCGACGCGACCAGCTTTCGCTATTGGCGACGCGGTCGAAACGCTCGATCAGCAATACGTCTTTGCCGAGCGCGTGCGTGAGCTTGACCGGTGCGACGGCAAGGCCGACGCGCTCCGCAAGGCGCATGGCTACAAATTCGGCCTTCACGACATTGTAGAGGTCGTTCGTCGCCGAAAATTTGGCGATGTACTTTTTGTCGCCGTCGTCGATCAGCGCCTTGGGCCGTGCGCCGCCAAGCGACGAGCCATGCTGCAATGCCTGGTCGAGTTCGGGCGTAAGTTGCACGCCTTTTTCGACTCGCTCGGCGGACTGCATAAGTTCGGCAAGCGTGGCGTTCCTGCGCTGGCGCGGCACATAGTCGGTCGGCGAGCGCTGGAAGTCGAGCATACCGATGCGGTCGGAGCCGGATTCCAGCAAATAGGTGAGCTCGTCGAGATCGGTTTGCGCAGCTTTATCGCCTTTTAGGCCGGTCACGCGGTTGATGATAACGCGCCGCCCCCATGCGTCGGGCGAGCCGTCGCGGATGCTGCTGGGTAGCAGCATCTTGTTGTTGGTTTCGATGGCCCCGGCGCGCAGCGGTAATTCGGGGTCATAAATGGCAATGGCGTCAGCGCGCGCCAGATAGCTTTGGCCGTAGTTGAAGGTCAGCCGCCCGGCGCGCGCGCGCGCCAAGCGTCCCGCGACAACGGGCTGGGTTGCGTCGGGTAACCAAATCCAGACGAAGGCCTCGTCGGTACGATTTTCAGAAGTCATCTTTCACCTCGATGCGCGGCTTATGGATGGCTTTCGGAAGCAGGCGGAGTTTGTCCTCCTGTTCGACGAGAAGCGTGGTGAGGCGGCTTTGGTCGCTTTCAAAGAGCGGGACGCCAACAATGGCGGCGGCCTCGAATACCAAGCCGATGCCGCAACGTGGATCGCCTTGCTCGATACGGCGCACCATGTCGCGCGACACGCCCGCGCGTGTTGCCAATTCTTCAATGCCAAGTTTACGCTCTATTCGATGGATGCGAATTAGCTGACCAAGTACAGCGACGGCTTCCTTGCCGTAGCGGGAATAGGAACGGGGAACGGATTTGCTGCGCTCGATAGCCACAAGGATGCCTTTCGTTATCTTTGCGATCCATGCGTCAACATGAGGGCTATGTCAAGAAAATGACTTATGTGTAAGTCTTAATGCCATTTATGACTTATATGTGAGCCTTAACAGGTAAATATTGCAATGACGGCACTCCGTCTGGAGTGCTTGTCGTCAACGGCTTCCTCGTTCGATACGGCCTTTGCGAAGTTTGGCCAACGCGGTTCCGCGCTCGGCTAGATTGTCTCCCACTTCCCGATGACATCGGGGAAATTGAGGTAGCCAAGATCGACGCCATGCCGCGTCTGATAGCGGTAGCCTAGCATGGCGCTTCTCGCAGAGAAATTGGTGCGGACGGGGGGACTTGAACCCCCAAGGGCAATGCCCGACGGATTTTCTTACCCACTACGACTTTCGCCGCCGCCCGCCACCCTCGAATCGGGAGCGCGCGTTTGGAGTCTGGACTATCCCTTCACCGTGCCACGACAAGCCGTGGGTTAGGTGCTGCCCGTCTAGTCTCTACACCTTCCGTAGTGCTTTCGCGCTGCGGCTTGGCTCGGGATTGCCAGTTGAGAGGTTTCCCCGAATTTGAGCAGTTCTGCATCGCGGGTTTCCCCGCGAGCACTCAAGATTGGTCTAAGTCCGTTGCGTCTACCGATTTCGCCACGTCCGCATTTCCAAGGCCACCTATAGAGGGGCGATGATTTTTAGCCAAGCGGGATAATGGTAAGCCATCGCTGCGCGAAGATGTTTTTTTCAATAGCTTGGGCTTCCTAACATTGACAGCCGCAGCGTTGATAGTGTTCTGCAAATGCCTTCCATAATATTTCTCGATCATCTCGGCACTGGTTCGACAGTTCTTGGCGACCTGATAAATGTCCGCGCCTTCGAGCAAGCGAAGGCAAATATAGGTATGCCGCAGACTGTAACAGGAGCGGACATGGTCATCGCGGTCGAATTTCAGATTCAGCTCACCTAGGACAGTGTTCATCAACTCACGCGGAGTCTTTCCGTACGATTGGCAGTCTTTATATCTGACGCCGCGTCACCATCTCGCTATGCAACGTTGCTCGGGCCGGTTTCTTCGGCTTGCCAGTTTTTGGATCAACCCGCGAAGTCTGGCGGTGCGCGCAGTACTCCTGCACCTTGCCAGCCGTGATGTCGGCAAGCGCGGTATTGCCGAAGAACGGCAACAGATGGATGCGGATGTGCTCGGACTTCGAGTTTACATATCTCGGATTGCGTTCGCCCAGCGTGATAATCTCGAACTCGCTAGTGAACGCCTTAGCGGCATCTTCGAAACTGGGACCAGTTGGCGTCCGCCGCCGACGACCATCGACCGACACGCCGGGTCCGGCGATTAAAGGCGGGACAGGGCTGTCAGTAACGCAGCGCCACCGCGTCGGCGTTGGCGATCCTCGACGCACGGCTCCATATACCAGTCGCGTGCAAAATCCTTGGCGGCAGCAAGGTTGGCCTCCTTGGTTGTTTGTCGATGGTTGCGACTGTCCAAGTAGGTTGAGCATTGCCAATAGCGGCTGTTCTCACGTCGGGAGACGTGAAGCGCACCATCCATCAGCACATCGCTTTCTGTCGGCATTGCGAGAACTCCAAAATGTGTAAGACATGTGTAAGTCTTTTTGGAAGTCTCGTCCCCACTCAAGCTATTGGTTTTATGGGGTTTTTACCTAATTTTTTTAGGTAAAAGGCAATTTTAAGTCTGTTACGTCTACCGATTTCGCCACGTCCGCATACTTTCCAGCCAGAGCGGATGCCATTGGCAAGGTCAAGCCGATTTGATGCGAGAATTACTTATTCAGCCGCTCGCGGACTTCCTTGCCGGGCTTGAAATAAGGCACGCGTTTCGAGGGAACATCAACCGATGCACCGGTGCGCGGGTTGCGGCCTTTACGGGGGGATCGGTCGCGGGTCGAAAAAGCGCCAAAACCGCGCAGTTCGACACGTCCACCATCGGACAGTCGCTGCATGATCTGGCTGAAAAACAGATCGACGATCTTTTCGATCTCCTCCGTCTTCAGCTCGGGATTCTCACTTTCCAGTTTCTTGATTAGCTCGGAACGGATCATTGCCAAATCCTTGTCACAGTTTTGCCTTCGAAAGCCCGAAGAGCAGAATGCCTTGGTGACCGGCAGCACCGTTCAGGGGACTAAGGCTGTTAAGCCGCTAATCTGGCAGAAAATTTTTGATTTTACAATGCTTTTGCTGATGCATTGGCGTGAAACTGGCATGAAAAAGCCCGCCTCCATGTAAGAGGCGGGCTTTTCTGTGCCAAAACTGGATTCAACTCACGTTTTCAAAGCTTATTGCTTGGCGCTCTTCAATGCTTCGCCAAGGATATCGCCGAGCGATGCGCCCGAGTCGGATGAGCCATATTGCTCCACCGCCTGCTTCTCTTCGGCGAGTTGCAGCGCCTTGATGGAGAAGTTTGGTTTCTTCGAACGGTCGAAACCGGCGACTTGTACGTCGAACTTCTGGCCAACCTGAAAACGGTCGGGACGTTGTTCGTCGCGGTCACGGCCCAGATCGGCGCGCTTGATGAAGCCGGTGGCACCATCATCACCCGCCTGCACTTCAAGGCCGCCATCGCGGACTTCAAGCACCGTTACGGTAACGGTAGCACCCTTTTTCAGGCCGCTTGCAGATGCCGAACCGGCGGCGGAAGGTGCACCCTTTTCAAGCTGCTTGATGCCGAGCGAAATGCGCTCTTTCTCGCTGTCGATGTCGAGGACGATGGCTTTGACGGTTTCGCCCTTACGGTGAAGATGCAACGCTTCTTCGCCGGTGATACCCCATGCGATATCGGACATGTGGACCATGCCGTCGACGTCGCCGTCAAGGCCGATGAACAGGCCGAATTCGGTCGCGTTCTTGACTTCACCTTCAACGGTCGAACCGATCGGGAAGCGGTCGGCAAACGACGCCCATGGGTTGTTCTGGGCTTGCTTGAGGCCAAGCGAAATGCGGCGCTTTTCCATGTCGATGTCGAGCACGACGATTTCGACTTCTTGTGAAGTCGAAACGATTTTGCCCGGATGCACGTTCTTCTTGGTCCAGCTCATTTCCGACACGTGAACAAGGCCCTCGATACCGGCTTCAAGCTCGATAAACGCGCCATATTCGGTAATATTGGTGACAGTACCATTGAGGCGTGTGCCGACCGGATATTTGGCAACCGCTGCATCCCAAGGATCGCTTTCCAGCTGCTTCATACCGAGCGAAATGCGCTGGGTGTCCTTGTTGATGCGGACGATCTGCACCTTGACGGTATCACCAATGTTGATGACTTCGCTCGGGTGGTTGATCCGCTTGTAGCTGATGTCGGTGACATGCAGCAGGCCGTCAATGCCGCCCAGATCAACGAACGCACCGTAATCGGTGATGTTCTTGACCACGCCGTCGATGACCTGGCCTTCGACGAGGTTCAGGATCAGACCCGAACGCTGTTCAGCGCGGGTCTCTTCAAGGATGGCGCGGCGCGACACGACGATATTGCCACGCTTGCGGTCCATTTTCAGGATGACGAAAGGCTGAGCGATATCCATGAGGGGCGCGACATCGCGTACCGGGCGGACATCGACTTGCGAGCCGGGCAGGAACGCCACAGCGCCGCCAAGATCGACGGTGAAGCCACCTTTAACGCGGCCGAAGATCGTGCCTTCAACGCGGTTGCCGGCGTCAAATTCACCTTCGAGGACGTCCCAAGCGGCTTCGCGGCGAGCGCGGTCACGGCTGAGCATCGCTTCACCGTTCATATTTTCTACGCGGTCAACGAAGACTTCAACTTCGTCGCCAACCTTCAGGTCGGCTTTCTGGCCGGGCAACGCGAATTCACGCAGAGCCACGCGGCCTTCCGATTTCAAACCGACATCGATGACGGCGCAGTCATTGTCGATTGCGGTTACGGTGCCTTTAACTACGCGGCCTTCAAAGCCGCCATCTGCTCCACCGAGTGATTCGTCGAGCATTGCCGCGAAATCGTCGCGGGTCGGGTTTGGCGAAGTTGCCATATATAAAAATCCTTACGTACATTTTGTCCGGCCAATCGGTTGGTTCCGATGGTCTTTGACCAGAAATGCCCCATTACCCGAATAGCAATAAGGCGTTCGTTTTAAGAGGGTTACATCATCGCTTGCCCGTCATGCTGAACTTGTTTCAGCATCCATCTTGCAGCAACGACCATCGGTCGAGACGGAGAAATGGACCCTGAAACGAGTTCAGGGTGACGGCGTTCGACACTGGAACGCCCCGCCACTCAATGCTCGCGGAGTTTAGCCTCCACCAGCGCTATCGCGGCTTGAACGGCTGCGCCTATAGTCAAATCGCCGGTATCAAGCAAGATGGCATCGTCGGCGGGTTTTAACGGCGCGTCGGCGCGGCCCATGTCGCGTTCATCGCGGGCGTGAATATCGGCGAGGATATCGACAAAACTGACGTTCATCCCATGCGAAAGCATTTCGGCATGACGGCGCCGCGCTCGAATTTCGGCGGGGGCGGTCACGAACAGCTTCACATCGGCGTGCGGTGCAATCACCGTTCCGATATCGCGCCCATCGAGTAAAGCGCCGCCGGGCTGGTTGGCGAAATCGACCTGCCGTTGGTTGAGCGCGGTGCGGACCACTGGATGGATGGATACGCGGCTGGCAAGGCCACCAACTTCCTCGCTCCGCAATATAGCGTTCTCGAGCAATGCTTCGGGAAAGCTGCAACCGGCCAATGCATCCGCCGCATCATCCGCATTGCCGCCATTTAACTGCACCTGCCGCCCGACGGCGCGATACAGCATGCCGGTGTCCATAAATGGCAATCCGAAATGCGCCGCCAATGCTTTGGCCAGCGTACCCTTTCCAGAGGCGGTGGGGCCGTCAACGGCGATGATCATTGACTGGTCAGCCCCGTCAACATTGCTTCAAATGTAGGAAAGCTGGTCGCAATCGGCGAAACGTCATCCACCGTCACGCCTGCATAGCAATGCTGCCCTGCCACGGCAAAACTCATGGCTATCCGGTGGTCGAGGTCGCTGGCGACGGTTGCTCCGCCTTCCAGTGGCTCTCCGCCGCTGCCTTCGATGACCAGACCGTCTTCGCGTTCTTCAACGATCGCGCCGATTGCCGTCAGTCCGGTCGTCATCAACGCCAGCCGGTCGGATTCCTTCACCCGCAATTCGTCCAAGCCCGAAGTCACAGTCCGCCCCTGCGCCATGCTGGCGGCCACGAAGAATACCGGAAACTCGTCGATCATGCTCGGCGCGACTTCGGGCGGCACTTCGATGCCGCACAGGGCAGAGTGCCGCGCGGTGATGTCGGCTACCGGTTCGCCGCCGACTTCGCGCTCGTTCGAATAAGTGAGGTCAGCGCCCATCGCCTCCAGCATCTTATAGATGCCGGTGCGGGTCGGGTTCATGCCGACATGGGTGACGGTGACTTCGCTGCCCGGAGTTATGAGCGCCGCGACAATCGGGAAGGCGGCCGACGAGGGATCGCCGGGGACTTCAATGCTCTGCGGTTTTAACTCGGCTTCGCCGACCAAGCGGATGTGACGCACGCCATCCGCATCGACCTCGACCGTCAATTCGGCACCAAAACCGCGCAGCATCCGTTCGCTATGGTCGCGGGTCGGGATCGGTTCGATGACTTCGGTAATGCCCGGCGTGTTGAGCCCAGCCAGCAACACCGCGCTCTTCACCTGCGCCGACGCCACCGGCAGGCGGTAGCTAATCGGTACCGCAGGGACCAGCCCGCGCACCATCAACGGCAAGGTGCCGCCGGGGCTGGCGGTAAATTCCGCACCCATCCGGCTTAGCGGATCGGTCACCCTGCCCATCGGGCGTTTGGAAAGCGACGCATCGCCAATAAAGGTCGCGGTAATCCGGTGGCTGGCGACCAGACCCATCAGCAATCGCGTCGATGTGCCGCTATTGCCCATATCAAGCGCGCCTGCCGGTTGCATCAACCCGCCGACGCCAACGCCGTGGACGATCCAGATTGCCCCAGAATCGTTAGAACTGGTGCGTTCGATATGCGCCCCCATCGCCCGCATGGCGGCGGCGGTCGCTAAAACATCCTCGCCTTCCAGCAATCCGCTGATGCGGCTTTCGCCAACTGCAAGCGCGGACAACATCAGCGACCGATGCGAAATCGATTTGTCGCCCGGCACGCGGACGGTGCCGCGTAACGGGCCGCTGGCGGTGAATGTTCGTGGCTGAGGCGTGGTGCTATGCATAGGTGGGTGCTTTGCTGCGCATCCAGGGTTAAGTCAACATTGCCCTCTCCCTCTTCAGGGGGAGAGGAGCGAGACTTGGCAGTCCTGAGCTTGTCGAAGGACTTCCTAGATGTTTGGTCCCGGCATTTGATGGTGCGGATTTAATGTGAAGCGCTGAGGCTTTTTTGTCCAGCATTTGCAGATGAACTCGTATGGCGTGAGGCCTTATTCGAACGATTTGCGAGACCGGGTGGTTGCGGCGATGGAAGCTGGCGGCAGTTGTCGGGAAGTTGCCGCTCGATTTGGCGTAGCGCCGGGCAGGGCGGGGCATTGGCATCGCGGATACCGGCGGACAAAAAGCTATGCCCCTTTGGCGATTGGGGCGACCGCCGTTCGAAGTTGCTTGGTGAACTTGTCTGGATGTCGGATCGGCTGGCTGCGGTTCCCGACCTGACGCTGGCCGAGGTTCGTAGTGACCTTGTAGCGCGCGGGGTTCTGGTGTGCAGCGGACAGTGAAGCGGTTGGGACTGCGCTTCAAAAAAAAACGATCTATGCGACGGAGCAGGATCGGCCTGATGTTGCCCTGGCTCGTCAGGGGACTGTCAGTAATTTCGTGTGTGGGCGGGCGGTTGAACATTATGCCGCCATGGCTTTGATGAAGCGCTCGCCGAAGATTATGGCGAACTGGGCCTTCGATGCCATCTGCAATGCGCTCAAAATCTTCCTCGAAAAGTTCAAGCCCAACGAATGCTCAAACTACCTCCGCAACTCAGGATATGTGCAAATGTGATCGATTCTGAGTCTAATTTATTCACGCTTCAATTTGCCGGATCATCGGTCTTTAAATTTGCTTCCTGCACAGCAAGATTGTTGATCCGTTCTCCGCCTGAAGCGACCAGCAACGTCTTGAATAATATCCAGAGGTCCAGCCGCCAATTGCGGTTTTCGATGTACCAGATGTCCAGCGCGACTTTTTGCTCGAGCGACAGCAAGGTATTGCCGTTGATTTGCGCCCAGCCGGTAATACCCGGACGAACCGACGCGCGCTTCTCGCCCAGTGGACCTAGCGCATCTATCGTATGCGGCAGCAACGGACGCGGGCCGACCAAGGACATATTTCCTTTTACAATGTTCCATAGGCCAGGAACTTCGTCGAGGCGCGTGAACCGGATAAAGGTCCCTATCTTTGTCGTTCTTTCTGCATCGGGCAATAACTGCCCGTCGCTGTCACGCCAGTTGTGCATCGAACGGAATTTTACCAGCCAGAATGGCTGCCGGTGAAGACCGGACCTTTGCTGGCGAAAAATGACCGGCCTCCCCTGCACAATTAACAATATCAGCGCGATTAGCAAAAGAACCGGCAGCATTGCGATCAACGCGATCAAAGCCAGTAGGCGAAAAAGAATCTGGATCATGTGCGGCCTTTCACATCGCGTTTGATGTCGCTCAGCCGTTCAACCAGAACCGAGAGGCTCTCGCGCAACGCTTTCGGGCGATAGCCGAGCGCGCGCAACTTTGCGATATTGATTGCCGGAAAGCCAGAATCGCCCTGCGCTTCCTGGGGCATAAAGTGCAGGATTTCGTCGGTCTGCCCTGTGGCATCGACCAATATCTGGGCTACTTCGGCAATTGTCGACCGCTCGCCCGATGCGACATTGAACGTGCCCGCGCAGTCATTGTCGAGCACCAGAAACAATGCAGCCAGAACATCGTCGCATGAAACGAAATCGGCACCGAATAGGCCCTCATTGGTCAGTTCAACCACCGTTCCGTCCAGCAATTTACGCGCAATATTATCGACCGTCCCTCCGCCCGTTCCGAAAACCGAGCTCAGACGCAAGGTCACCAGATCGATATTATGTTTGCGACATGCCGATTCCGCGCAATATTCCTGCGCCGCCTTGGAGGCTAGGTAAAAAACACGGGTCTGCGGGTGAATGCACGAGGTTTCATCCGGATAGGTTAGCCACGGCGCATAAACATTGGCTGACCCGGTCTGGATCAACCGTTTTACACCAGCCTTGCCCATCGCTTCGATCAGCCGGTGCGTGCCCGCTACATTGGCTTGCCAACACCGCAGCCCTTCATCCGGATCGTTATGATCGCGTGGGATATAGGCCGCCAGATGCACAACCTGTTCGACGTCTTGCAACGCATCGGCTCCCAACTCATCGGACTTCGACAGGTCGAATTGATGCCAATCCACACCCAGTACCGGCAGGTGCGAAGGTGCGCGCGACAATGCCCGCACCGAATAGCCACTGCTTACAGCGTCCGCCAGAAAGCGCGAACCGATGGATCCGGTTCCACCCGTCAGTGCAAATGTGCGGGGCGATGCCATATCACCCGGCCAGTGCGACCTGTTCCCGGCTAACGAACTGCTCGTCCAGGTGCCTCAGGATAATTCCGCTTTTTATTGGCGGCTGACTGATTTCCGTACCATATAAAATTTTACGCAGACACATCTCGACCTCATTGAACCCCACCAATGCCCGCAGCGGGGTAGCTCCGGAAAAGCGGGCATTGATTTCAAAGATGTGGGGTTTGCCTTGCAAATCGCGGCGAAACTGGAAATTGGCGGGTCCATAAGGACGCAGGGCACAGGCCACCTTGCGTATAAAATCATTCAGTTCGGGATATTCGTCAGCATAAGCGCGATAGGTGTTCCCGTCGCGCAAATCCCGGCGCATGACGATGGAGGCTTGGGGCCTGTCGTCGAAGAACAACACGCTGGAGGTATATTCCTCATCATCCGGGCCAGCCCATTGCTGAACCATAAGGCCGGTTCGGCCTTTCAGGGCATCCGCCAGTTGCGCCGGATTATGGACGAGAGACACACCGACCGAACGCGCCCCGACGCGGGGCTTGACGATCAATGGAAACCCAGCAGTTTCAATCAGATGTGCAAGTTCTTCGTCATTTTCGGGAAGGGCCGAAAGGGGCGGGTCAAGATCATGATCGGCAAGAAACTGGCAGGTCAAATATTTGTCATCGGCGATCGCAATCATCCGCGGGTCGCTTATGATAATGTGCGTTGCGAACTTTGTTTCCCATTCGTGCCGGTGTTCGGCAAAAATCGCCAGTTCAACATCTGTGCCGACCAGCACCGCATCGGGGCGTTCTTCGGCAAGGATCTGCTCGACGCATTTGATATAATCGGGCTCGCTCGCCATCGGAATTAACCGGGCCTTGTCGGCCCAATACAGACCGGAGGATAATGGATTGGGATCCAGCGCCAATATTTCGCACGGCAAGCTGGACGCACGTAGCGACTTGATGATGCCTTGTCCCAACACCGCCCCTGCACCTGTAACGACAATTTTCATCATGTATAAAATCCGCAAAGTCTAGCCTTGGTCCCGTCGGAAAGACTGGTTGAAAATATGGCGTCCTTATGGGCCTGCCAATCGTATGAAATATATCTGAGATCAAGGCTGAACTGGCCGTCGGTAATCTCGATCATCGCCCATTGAGGCCTGGGTTCCTGTTTGTCGCGGGGTTGGCCGAGGGATCCAATGGTGTATATTTCGACTGCGTCCGCCGCCGTATAATGTGATGACCGGTGCGTATGCCCGAAAAGCCCATGGCGATAACCCTTCGCGGCCAGTGCGGCCGCCGCCCTCTGCTGTTCCGCATCGCTGCGCAAATATGTCCAGTCGCCATAGCCGAAGGGATTGGCGTGCGCCACCAACAGCGAGCCAAAGCTCCATTGCTCCTGCCAGTCGAACGTGTCGGGAAAATCATGCGCTATCTTTTCCCATGTCCACCGGACCGACTCCTTGATCCAGTCCGGCAGCGCATCGAAATAGGCGGATCGCTCGGTGTCCATGTCGAGGTATAGCTGATCGTGATTCCCCGCCACTAACACCGCCTTATCCTTCTCGATCGCTTCGCGGGTCAGCGCCAGACAGTCGAGCGGATCGACACCATAAGTCAGCAGATCGCCAATGATCAAAAGCTGGTCGAACCCTTCGCGGCGCGCAGTATCCAGTGCAACCCGATATGGCCCCGCAGCTCCATGGATATCTCCCATTACGGCAATTTTCATGACGGTAACTGGCGCAGCCGGATCAATTCGATCGCGTCAGGTTCAAGCCCTTCCTCTCGCCAGCACGCGCCGGATCTGGTCCATGAAGGTGATCGGCCGCGGCACATCGCCTGTATAATAAGGCGATGCAGCGAAATAGAACTCGATCGAGTCACCATATCCGCGACGGGCATGTTCGGCATAATCGACCTGATCAAAGACTACAGCCGCCGCCTTATTGCCAAGCATCTCCAGCGACGCGCGCATCTGATCAATAGTCGTGTGCCCCCAGCGCGCGACCATCAGCGTGATATCGGTAAGGTCGCACATGGTCCGCGCATCACGTACCGACAGAACCGCCGGCGCGTTGACTACAACGAGATCAAATTGTTGCCGAAGATCGTTCAGCAAACCCATAATCCGTCCGGCATTGAGCAGCACGGCAGGGTTGCTGACCGGCGCGCGCGCACTGAGCATTACCAGCTTGCGCTGTTCCGGCGCGTATCCGTTTGTGGAGAGTTGCTTGTTGTCGGCTTCCGGTACGAAAGACAGCAATTTTTTATATTCGACCTTGCCCTCAAGATAGTCGACCAGATCGGGCGTATCGAGACGCTTTTGGATGTCCTGCAGAATGCCGGGTTTGCGGAGATCCAGATCAACGACGATTGCCGTTCGGCCCATCGCCACAGCAGCGGCGGCCAAGCTCAACGCGGTGGTCGATTTGCCGTCGCCGGGCAAGGGCGAGGTAATCAGCACCGACTGCGATTCGCCCGGCCGTCCCAATGCCATCACCTCGGAATGGAATGATCGCGCAACCTCCGAGAACAAAGATTGTGGATCTACCAGGACAGGGCTGTTTTGCAGGGTTGTTGCCATCTCCCCGCGGATCAATGGCAACATCCCCAGCGTGCGCATTCCAAAATGGCGCCGTATCTGGTCAGCGGTTCTTAACCGGTCATCGATCATTTCGATCAGGAGTACCAGCAACAGGGCCAGCATTCCCGAGCCGATGAATGCCATGGTAACGGTTTTTGCAGGGGTAGGAGCCACTGCATCGCTGTTGGGTACAGCAGGTGAAACCAGCGCCGAAGAAACACCTTCTTCCTGCATTTGTGCGCGAACCTGCTCGGCGCGGTCGGCAATGGCTATGAAGCCTTTGTCAGCCAGAACTGCCTCTCTTTCGAGCTGCGAGAGTTCCACTGAATTGGTAGTGTTGCGATAGGCTTTCTGGGTTAATTGCCCAACCATGCCCTCCAATTGTCCTGCACGGGCTGAATCCCGGGCCGCTTCGCTGCGCGCCAATTGCGCCATTCTTGCGCCTTCGCTTGCGGCAACTGCAGCTGCAGCCGAGATCGCATTACGGTGCTCCCGCTCCAGACTGCGGTTCACCTCGTTGAGCTGTGAGTTGAGACGGACAACGTCAGGGTGTCCGGATCCATAAGTAGGCGACAGACGTGCTTTTTCTGCCGAGAGATCCGCTTGTTGGCGTTGCAATTGTTGAAGAACGGGCGAGGTTGCGTTGGCAGTGGTGCTGATACCGGCTGCACGGGCGACCCCGGCACTTTGCGCGGATGAACCCGCGCGCATGGCACTGGCAGAAGCGGCCTCCTGCGCGATCCGGTTAATTTGGGCCAGATCCTCTGCGCCGCCGGCACCTACCAGCATATCATGTTCTTTGCGGAAATTGGCCAGTTTCTCGGATGCTGCCTTTGCAGCCGTGCCGCGCAATTCCATTTCGGTGGCAAGCGATTCCAGCAACTTCTTGCGCCGTTCATCGTTTTTCGAACGCCGCATTTTGGCTACAGACTTTGCATATTGGTTGGCGATCAGCGCGGACAGTTCAGGCGAACGGGAATTGACCGCAATCTCGATCAGGTCTGAATCTGCCTCGACGGTAATCTCGACCATACCGACAAGTTTTGAAGTTGCAGCCTGAATGCTCTTTTCCTTTGCCGCTTTGGAAGAAGCGCTCTCCTTTGCCTTGTTCTTTTTCTTTTTTGCAGCGACGTCACTGCCCATGAATTTGCGATTCTGATGAAGATCAAGGTCGCGGACAACGAGTTCTGCTGCCGACCGCGAGCGGTGCAACTTTACCTCATTGGCAACGCGTTGCACATTGCGCGAAGCAACTTCTGCCTGGTTGGTTCCGACTTCATCGATCAGTTCGACCTGAAGACTGGCTACCGACTGATATTGCGGCGGCGTTAGCAGTTGGAGGACGAGCGTAATGAGCGTCGCAGCACCGACAATACCCAGAATCATCAGCCGATGCCGCTGGAACATCCGCAAAATATGCCGAATGTTGATCTGCTCCATACCGCCCTGAGGGCGAGACATGCGTTGCTGGAATTCGTCAGATCCGAGAAGCAGCGTATCATTCATGGTAAGACTCTCAAATGAAAGAAAACAGACTCAAACTATGGCCTGCACATGCTGTTTTAACCCATGTAGGGGGTAAAGCCCAAAAGTTATTGGGAGTTTAACTCATCGCAAAAAGGCTAAGACCTTTGGTGCATCGTGGCGAAAAAGCGCCACCCCTACTGTCCAAAAGGTTATCATATGCCCCTTTATTGCCAAAGCGCGACAGCTGGTCAGATTTGCAAATCGAGATACTTAGTCATATGCGGCATTGTAGCGGCGCATTGACCCTGCCGTGATGGCTTTCGCCAAACTCAAAAAGCACACACCATCAATGAGCTGTGGAAAGCCGTTGGGTCAATCAGCTATTGGAATTGTGCCCGCCGATCATCTCGGAAACCCCACTCTTTAGCATGGTCATTGCTCGCGGAAAGTGCGCCATATCGTTTGATCCAGCGGCTCGATCAAATATTGGAACAAGGTACGTTTGCGAACCGGCACGATCACTTCCACTGGCAACCCAGCCTTGATGCGTCCGCCACCAACGCTTGCGCCAAACTTTGCCAATGTGGCGGGGTCGGCACTGACTTCTGCTGTAAAAAAATGCTGTCCGGTTCGTTCATCAAGAAAACTGTCCGCTGAAAGCCTTGTAACCTTCCCCGTCAGGACCGGTAAGCTCCGGTTCTGCAGTGCCGCGATGCGGATTTCGGCAGCCTGTCCGACATACAGGTCGTCAGCGTCAGACGGCGATATTTGCGCCTGGACCACCAGCTTGACACGCTCCGGCACAATTTCCAGAAGCGTATCGCCCGGGGCGATGACACCCCCCACGGTAAAAACTTTCAAGCCCACGACCTGACCCGAAGCGGGCGCCCTGATCATCGTCCTTGCCAGTTGTTCCTTTGCGGCGTTCAGCTTTGGCAAAATTTCATTGAGGCTGAATTCGACGGCTCTCAGACTTTCCGAGACATCCTTGTCGTTCTGGGAATCGAGCGTCAGCATCTGCATCCGTGCTTCGCCGATTTGTTCGCGGGTCGCCGCGATGTTAGCCGTCAGATTGGCCGTATCGCCGGTAAGCGCAGCATCCGCACGCTCTAACGCGCGTATGCGATTGATGCTCACAAATCCGCGCCCGGCCAGGGATCGTAAACTCTCCAGCTCTTCGCCAAATAGCACTGTTTGTCGCCGGTTGGCCGAGATTTGGTCCTGGATCCCCTTGATACGCGCCGAAGACTGGGCGGACTGCTGGCCCAGCACCGATTTCTGACTACTCATTGTCGACCGGCGGGCTTGCAGGGTGTTCTGCTGGAGCGCCATGGCACGAGCCGCCTCAATCTGGTCCGCACCATCCAGAATGGCGAACTCGGCTGGCAGTTGGATTGTTGCGCTGCCGTTCTTTTCCGCGATGAGGCGGGCACGCTCGGCCTGTAATCCAATGACTTGCGATGCGAGTGAGCGTTCGGCTGCAACAACATCCGCGCCTGCCAGGATTATCAAAACCTGTCCCTGCTTGACGCGCTGACCCTCGCGCACATTGATCTGCGCCACGGTACCGCCTTCGCGGTGCTGGACGACTTGCCGATTGCCGGACACCGCGATGGACCCGGTCGCATATGCAGCCGCATCCATCCGGATGAACAGCGCCCATCCCAGGAAAATACCAAAAAAAGCCAGAATGATGATCCAGCCATATCGTGTTTCCCGACCAGCATCGTCGTCAATCGCGGCAGGGCGTCCTTCGGTTCCGGGTAAGGATTCAGGGTCACCAATAGAAGTCATGAAGTTCATGCCGTCAACGGGCCTCCCGCAACACTGGCACCGGTCGCGGGCACAGAAAGCCGCCGGATGATCTGCTCGCTTTTCCCGAACTGTTCCACACGGCCTGATCGCAGGACAAGCAGCTTGTCGCTACCTTCAAGCACCCGCAATCGATGCGCGACGATGATGATCGTCACATTCTGGCGTTTTAAATCGGCGAGCGTGGCTATGAGATGGTTTTCGCCCTCCGCGTCCAGATGGGCATTCGGTTCGTCTAGAAGCAATACCGCAGGGCTGCCGAACAAGGCACGCGCAAGCGCGATACGCTGCGCCTGGCCTACTGACAGGCCGGCGCCTCCCGAGAGCAACATTGTGTCATAGGCCTGGGGCAAACGCAGGATGAACTCATGCGCACCGCACAGTTGCGCCACCCGCACGACTTCGGCGTCCAGTGATGCCGTGTCGATTACCGTCTCCGTCTGGAACCGGCAGATATTGTCTTTGATAGTTCCGCTCAACAGCGACGGCTCCTGCGGAACATAACCAAAAGCAGCAGCGCGCTGATCGCCCGGCCAATCGGAAAGAGTCGCACCGTCCAGACGGACAAGCCCGGCATCGGGTGTCAGCTCTCCAACTATTGCACGCAAAAGTGTGGATTTTCCGGCGCCGCTGGGCCCGACAATGCCGACCAATTCTCCGGCGGAAATCTTGACACTGATATCCTGCAAAATAACCGATTTTTGGTCGGGCGCGTTCATCGTCAAGTGCTCGATATCAATCTTGCCGACCGGATCGGGCAATCGTGTCGATGGCCGTGCCTGCTCTTGGTGATCGAAAACGGCGTTCAGACCGTCCAGCGCGATGCGCGCCTGCACTGTGTTACGCCATGCTGAAGTAATGCTTTCCAGTGGTGCGAGCGCGCGCGACAACAGCAGGGCCGACGCAAAGATTGCGCCAGCGGAAATCTGCTGTTCGATGGCAAGAAGTGCAGCAATCCCGAGCGCGAGTGATTGCATGGCAATTCGCGCCGCTTTGGTAATACTGACATAACGCGCGCTGACAAAAGCAGTCTGAGCTTGCGATGTTGTCGCAGCGTTGCGTTCCTCAAGATGTCGGGCAACCAGGCCACTTTGCATACCCAGCGCGCGCACGATGCCGCTTGCCCGCAACGTCCCCTCGATCGATTGATACGCCTGCTGCTGCGCCATGATGGCGCGCGACAGCGATTCTTTCATCGCCCGTTCGTTCAGATAACCAATGCCAAGCAAAGCTACCGAACAGACAAGCGCGAACAGGCCGATCAGCGGGTGGAGGAGAAAACAGACCAGGATGTAGATCGGCGACCAAGGGGCGTCAAAAAGGGCAACCACGCTAGGGCCTGTCATGGTCTGGCGAAACGTGTCAAACTCCCGAAGGACGGAACCCGACTTGTTGCGCGCTTGGTCTGGAATTTCAAGCAAAGCCTTGAGAATATTGCCAACGAGCAACCGGTCCAGTCGTGCCGCCGCCCTTACCAGCAGCCGTGCGCGCAACCAATCCAGACCTGCCAATGTCGCAACGGCGAACAGGTAAATTATCGTTAGCATGACCAGAGTTTGTATACCGCGCGTGGGAACAACGCGGTCATAAACCTGCATCATGTAAAGTGCCGGGGCGAGAAAAAGCAAGTTCAGCAGCGCGCTGAAAATCGCTGCCTGAACAAGATGTTGTCGACATTCCCGCAGCGCATCCGCGAGCGGCTTTGCTACTGAACGTGCGGCAAGGATGGAAATCATACGTCCCTCAGGTCAATTTTATCTCAGCTATTACATGCCCTTTTGAAGTTAATCCATTAATTTGCCGTAATCAACGAAGGTTGGTCCTTGGACCTTTGCAGTTAGCGCCAGCAGGTTTAAATGATGTCGGTGGAATCGAATGAACCCAGCGAGCTCAATCCTTTCAGCAAAATTGATTGGTCGATAATGCCGTCATGGTTGGTATCCCAGAACAGCCATCCATCGGTCGTTCCCGCCACAAAGACGGCTTCTTTGCCTGCGGTGAGCAGCGTTTGTGCACTGGCCAAGGCGTCGTTGAAAACGTTTGAAGAAATAGCGCCTTCCGAATAAGCCGATGCGGCAAGGCTTCCACCCACAAAATCCAGATCGATCTTGTCCGTGCCCGTCACGAAGTCTGTAACGGCGTCATTGGTGGACGAAGAGATTGTGGTTTCCCCGAAATTGAACCTAAACGTGTCGCTTTCTGTCCCGCCAGTCAGCGAATCCCTTCCAAGTCCGCCAATCAGGATATCCATTCCCGCCTGCCCACTCAGGGTATCCGTTCCTGCGCCGCCATCCAGCAGATCGTTGCCTGCGTTACCGAACAAGTTGTCTGCCCCAGCATCGCCGTAAAGTGAGTCATTGTCGTTGCCGCCATTCAGCGTGTCGTTGCCGTTCCCACCGCGCATCACATCGTCGCCCGCGCCACCGTTCAGCGTGTCGGCCCCGTCCAACCCCAGTAATGTATTGGCAGCGCTGTTACCTGTTAAAATGTTGGCAAGGGCATTTCCGGTGCCGTCGATTGCGCCTGCACCTGTCAGCGTCAGATTTTCGACCTCGTTTGCCAGCACATAGCTGACCGATGCATTGACCATATCGGTGCCGCCTCCCGCCAGTTCGATGACCTGATCATCATTGCTGCCGACGCCGTCGTTTGAATAAGTATCGACGAAATAGATGTCATTGCCGGCCCCGCCATCCATGATGTCTGCTCCGGTGCCACCATTCAGCGTATCGTCGCCGAGTCCGCCGGTCAGGATGTTGTTTGCGCCGTTTCCGGTAATGATATTGCCGAGATCATTGCCGGTCCCATTGATCGCCGCCGCGCCAATCAATGTCAGGTTTTCGACATTGGCCGTCAGGATATAGCTGACCGTGCTGTTGACGAGATCGGTGCCGGAAGCTGCCAGCTCAATTACCAGGTCGTCATTGGCATTATTGCCATCGTCGGAGAACTGATCCACGTAGTAAATATCATCCCCGACGCCGCCTTCCATGTAATCGGCACCGCCACCGCCATCAATAATATCGTTGCCCGCCAACGCATAGATCGTGTCGTTGAACGCCGTAGTTTGAAGCGCAGGATTTGTCGCGGTGGGTGTGATCACATTGTTGCCCGACGATCCGGTGATCGTCTTTCCGGATTCAATAACATCAGTTACCGTCACGGAGAGCGTTTGGTCATCGAAATAAGTGCCGTCGGTTGCGCGAACAATCACTTCATATACGCCATTGAGATCCGCATCGAGGGGCGTTTCAAAGTCAGGGGCGCCAGTGAATGCCAGCGCACCAGTTTGCGCGTTGATCGTGAACAATGCCGCATCGGCCCCGCCTATGATCATATATGTTGGGACTGTGCCATCTGGGTCGTTGGCTGTCACCGTAGTGACCGCAAGATCGTTTTCCGCAACATTGAGTGCAGCGGCAGCGCCGCCACCATTGGAGGTGATTACCGGCGGAGCACCTTCAGCAACGTCAGTTACAGTTACGGCAACCGTCTGGTCATCGAACGATGATCCGTCTGATGCGCGAACTATAACGTCATAGATGCCGTTCAGGTCGGCATCACCGGGCGTTTCAAAGTCAGGGGCCGAATTGAAGACTAATGCCCCGGTCTGGGGATCGATACTGAACAGAGCTGCATCTGCACCACCCACAATCGAATAGGTCGGGGCCGTGCCGTCCGCATCCACTGCCGTGATTATAGTCACGGCAAGTTGATTTTCAGCCGCATTTGCGGTCGCTGTAGCACCGCCGCCGCCCGAGGTAATGACGGGAGCATTATCGTTCAAATTACCGACGGTAATAGCAATTTGCTGTTGATCGAGATTGGAGCCGTCGCTCGCTTGCACAATTACATCGTAAATATTGTCGCCATCAAGATCAGCGGGCGCTTCAAAGTCGGGCGCGGTGATGAAAACCAACGCACCGGTTTGCGGATCAATGCTGAACAAGGCCGCATCAGCTCCACCGACGATTGAATAGGTTGGAGCCGGTCCATCGGCATCGGTAGATTCAACGATGGTCACTCCGATCGAATTTTCAGCAACGCCTATCGATGCAGTGGTACCGCCACCATTGGAAGTAATGACCGGACTACCGTCATTAAGATTGCCGACCGTCACCGCAATTTCCTGCTGGTCGGTGTTGGTTCCATCGCTTGCCTGAACGATCACGTCATAGATGTTGTCGCCATTGAAATCGGCGGGAGCCTCAAAATCCGGAGCGGTGATGAAGACCAACGTACCGGTCTGCGGATCGATACTGAATAAAGCCGCATCTGCGCCGCCAACGATTGAATAAGTGGGAGCTGTACCATCAGCGTCTGTCGCCGCGACAGTGGTGACCGTCACCGAATTTTCGTTGATACCGATGGCCGCTGTTGCGCCGCCGCTATTGGACGTGATGACGGGGCTATTGTCATTGACGTTACCGACCGTAACCGCAATTTGCTGCTGGTCGATATTGAGGCCATCGCTTGCCTGAACAATGACATCGTAGATGTTGTCGCTGTTGAAATCGGCGGGTGCCTCGAAATCCGGTGCGGTGATGAAGACTAGCGCACCGGTTTGTGGGTCGATACTGAACAGCGCCGCATCGGCACCGCCCACGATTGAATAGGTTGCGGTTGTTCCATCGGCATCAGTTGCAGCGACGCTAGCCACGGCCAATCCGTTTTCCGTTACACTGAACGAAGCTACAGTGCCGCCGCCACCCGATGTGATGACCGGTGCATTGTCGTTCAAATTACCAACGGTGACGGCAATTTGCTGTTGATCATTATTGAGGCCATCGCTTGCCTGAACAATAACATCATAGATGTTGTCGCCATTGAAATCGGCGGGAGCCTCAAAATCCGGAGCGGTGATGAAGACCAACGCACCAGTTTGCGGGTCAATGCTGAACAGTGCCGCATCAGCTCCACCAACGATTGAATAAATGGGCGTCGTGCCGTCGTCATCGAATGCTTCGACGGTAGTGACGCTGGCCGAATTTTCGTCGATGCTGATGGCCGCCGTGGCACCGCCGCCATTGGAGGTAATGACTGGCGCTGCACCTTCCGCAACGTCCGACACCGTGATCGAAAGTGCCTGCTGGTCGAACGCGCCAATATTGTCCGTGGCCTGAACGATCACGTCGTAAACATTGTCTCCGCCGAAATCGCCGGGATTTTCAAAATCAGGAGCAGCAATAAATGTCAAAACGCCGGTCGCCGGGTCGATGGCAAACAGGGCCGCATCGGCACCGCCGACAATCGAGTATGTCAGAACCTGACCGGCATCCGCATCCGTCGCTGTCACGGTTGTTACGGTCGTGCTGTTTTCACCCAATGAAAGCGATGCCGAAGCACCACCTCCATTTGAAGTAATGACCGGTGGATAGTTGACGATGCCCGCTGGAACAGTGCCGTCGGCAAACTGAAAAAATTCGACGTTGTTTACAGTGTCAATGCCGTCCGGTGATCCTGACCGTACATCGGAAATCGTAAAACTGCCGTCCGCGTTCAGGACTATGGTGTAGTCGCTGGCGTTTCCTGAATAGACCGCCGTGTCCGTTTCAGCGATACCGCCATCGATGGTGTCATTGCCCGCGCCACCGACCAATATGTCGTTACCGTCGTCGCCATCAAGAAAGTCATTGCCGTTGCCGCCGTCAACTAGGTCGTTGCCCGTTCCGCCGCGCATTTCGTCGCTTCCGTCACCACCAAACAATTGGTCATTTCCGGCATCGCCGTAAAGCTTGTCATTACCCGATACGCCGACATCATCACCGTAGAGGATGTCATCATTTGCTCCGCCAAGCAGAGTGTCGCCACCTGCTCCACCATATAGTGTATCGTTGCCGTCTCCGCCTTCGAGCCGGTCGGTTCGCGCACCGCCATATAGAAAGTCGTCACCGGCCTGCCCGTATAGAAAATCATCACCGGCAATTCCATTAAAGCCCAAATCGTCGCCATAAAGCGTATCGTTGCCGGCACCACCATAGAGCGTATCAGCGCCCCGGTAGCCAAAGATCAGGTCATTGCCTTCATCGCCATATAAGGTATCAATTCCGGCACCGCCGATAATGATGTCGTTGCCCGCATCACCGTGGATAGTGACGTTTTTCGCATAATCAATGCCCGACGTACCGTGCGCCGAAAGATCGATTATGTCATCGCCCGCTCCAAGTGAGAAAATTTCGACCGAGGAAAAGCTACCGATGCCGCCGCTGATTGAACCATTATTATAGAAAATGGCGTCGTTTAGATTCGAACCATATATGGAATCATCTTTTTCGCCGCCCGCAAAAAAGTCCGACGATGTCTGGACATTGCTGCCGGTAATCGTGAAGAAGCTGGTTGCAGAGCTCCTGATACCCGACGTCCAGCTGAACGAAACAACCGTCGCATCAGCGCGGATGTTATTGAGGTCTTGATCATAGGTAAAGGCATAGAACCGATCCTGCAGCGATCCGCCGGTAAGTGTCTGGCTTCCAAGTATGTTATAAAAAGTCGCCATATCGATTTCCCATGAAAAGGGTTGAAGACACTAAAGTTGAAGGCAGCAGAATCGCATGATTCTTCGATGCTTGAACATGAACAAATATGCCGCAAAATACTATACTTCAAAATGGCTAGGCACGGGCTATTTTGGTTCGCCGTCCTTTCGTCAATTCCGTGTCCGTCAATAGCTGACGATAAAGTGCCAGATGCAGGTCGGCTGTGTGCCCTATGGAAAAACGTGAACTGCTTTCAATCGCGCCCGCGGACATTTTGGCATAGCCGGACGGGTTACCGAGTAGCGAAATGATCGCGTCCGCCATCGCCTCGGTTTCACCCAAAGGAACCAGTTTCCCATTGATATCATTCTGCACCAATTCCCGGTTGCCCGACACATCGGTGGCGATGATTGGCAGTGCCATCGCCATCGCCTCGATAAGCGCAACGGGCATGCCTTCATATTTGGAACAATTCAGATAAATGTCCGTCTGTCCCATTAGCGCCCCGATATCGGATCGTTCGCCCAGGAATGAAACCATATCAGCCAGTCCAAGCTGATCAACGCGCGCGCGCAGATTGCCAATTTCGGGGCCGTTACCGGCAATTCTGAACCGTGGCCGGTCGGCATCGGCGTAAGGCCATTTGCGTTTTAATTCGTCCGCCGCTGCAATAAGCGCCGAATAATTTTTCTGATCCGAAATCGCGCCGACGCTGAGAATTTGTGGTGGATGGTGGATGCCATTTCTGGGGCTGGTCGCCGCAAATTCCGGCGAAGCCGCGTTGGGAATGTGGACAACCGGCCGGTTGCCGTACTGGCGGCAAAGATCGACGCATTCCGAACTGATTGCGATATATGCGGAAGCTATACGGTCAAACAGAAGAAACATTTTCGGTGGGAAGCTGAGCTTGCTGTTATGGTGGGTCAGCACGATAGGCGTACGAACGCCCGCCAGCGCCAACATCGGCAGCGCTCGGGCGGTGTGGGCATGCACAATATCGGGCTTTAGCTTTGCCAGCGTTCGGCGCATGGCCAAGGCACCTGCGAATATGTTCCGGCGATTACGAAGCGAAAGCGAATGGACGCTACCTGACGCAAACCGGATCCGGTCGGCCATAGCGGCCTCCATCTCGGCTGAATTTCCAACCTGAACAGCGTCGCTGAGTGTGAGCACGGCGGATTCATTTCCGGAGGCCGCAAAGCAGGCGGAAAGATTGGTGACCAGCATTTCCGCACCGCCCGAGGTGAGGGTGGTCAATATTGAGCAGATGCGCATAAATTGCTTCCTGTCACCCCGGCGGATGGGATGAGTTAAGGCTGGGATCTAAAGTTTAAGAGTTGTATGCGTGATCAACGCACGTGCCTCAGGGCTTAGTCCGGTGCGGCACAATTCCATTAACCGTTCGACGTCATCCGCGCCAAGATATTCATCGAAACCGCCGACTTTGCCTTTACGCACCCGGAGGCTTTCGCTGTCGTCGCGATCATATTCATGGCCAGGGATGCCATTTTTCTGCTCGTCGCGCCGCATCCGATCAAAGCGCGATGCCTCGATCGCCGCGTCCAGCGCAGCCTCATCAACCGGCTGACCCATGAACTCCAATATTCGTCTGATCTGGGCCGCCGCATCGGCGCTCATATCTTCATAACTGATGATCAGCGCGTCATGATTGGCAAGGCCCGCAGCCCAGCCATTGAGATAGCGGATGATGGCGGGCAGGCCATAGTCGTCATTTTCAAGGAATTCGGCGATTGACCCGTCGAAACGGTGTTTGTGGCGGGTTTCATGGAAATAGGCCGAAACGAGGACATCACGCGGATCGCGGACCAGGAAAATCACCGGGCGGCGGCCGAATAGCTTTTCGTCATAGGAACGGTGGCTGACGGCGATCAGGGGCAGGCTGCTGTCCGCGCTTCGGCCGACAAAGGCGTTCAATCCCCGCTCCGGACTCCGGTCGAAATTTGGATGCACTTTGAAGGTCGACCGCAAATCCGGTTCAAAATCGAGCTTATGCTTCTTCGCAAAATAGCAGGAAAGGGCAAAGCGGAGCCATGTCCTTCCGCTTTTGGGATAGGACACCAGAAAACCGTCCACTTGCCCAGCGGCATGGCGCAGAAAATTCTCGTTATTTTGACGGCGAACGCGGCGTACCGCTTTCTTAATCGACGCGAGGAACATGGATTTCCTTTCTCCGCTGGATGGGTTGTTCGCTCAAAACGGAATGGACCATCGATTGCCAGTGACCGAGGATTTTGTCAGGGCTGAAGCGCTCCATGGCGATCGGCGCGTTATGCGCCAGCCGTTCCCGTAATTCGGGGTCTGCCATGACACGCGCCATCGCGTCCGCCAGCGCATCCACATTGCCGTCTGCTACCAGCAATCCGTCATCCCCGTCGGTTATCATGTCAGCAGGACCCCATTCGCAATCGAACGAGATACAGGGCAAACCCGCCCCCATCGCTTCGCCCAATACCAGTCCCCAGCCTTCGAAACGGGACGAAAGGACAAATGCGTCGGCCTGTTTTATCCAGCTCCCCGGTTCACCCGACACGCCGGGCATTTCTACCCGGTCAGATATGCCGAGGCTTTCGGTGAGCTGCTCCAGTTCGGCCCGGTCATCGCCTTCGCCCCAAATACGCAAGGTCCATTGCGGGTGATCGGCAGCGATCTGTGCAAAGGCCTGCAACAGCAAGTCAAAACCCTTCTGTCCGGTCAGGCGGCCTACCGCAGTCATATATTTCTGCCCGGTCGCTGGCTCGGGTTTGAAATGCTGCCAATCGGCCATATTCGGAATTACCCAGCTGCGCTTGCGCATGTTGGGCGCAAAATAGTTCATGGCACCTTGCGTCATCGTAACCAGCCCATATGCACGCGGATAGGCGATACCGCGCAAATATTCCCATATCCGGCCAGGACGCTGCTTGGCCGGATTGTTGCGTTCCGAAACGATGACGGGAATCCCGAGACCGGTCCCAGCCAGCACCGCGAGAATATTGGAGCGGGTCAGAAAGCTGATAACAAGATCGGGCCGGTGCTGCTTCAAAACCTTGCGCAAGCGCAATATCCGTGTGGCCACGTCGGTCACAGCGCGAAAGCCCGATCCGCGCCCGACAGGCACATCCAGATATCGCAAGACAACCCCCGGATCGCAGTCATAATAAGGACGGCTTGTGGGGCCTTCGAACGAAATTATCGATACCCTGGCACCTTCGCGCGAAAAATGGCTGGCGAGCATGGTAACAACATGTTCGGATCCGCCCGCTCCCAATCCAGGCAGAATGAACGCGATCGACGGGACATGATCCGACCCGTTTGCCAGCTGGTCCGCCATATTGGATGTTTTTGCTTGTATATTCACAGTCATCACAACCTGTTGCTTTGCTTTCGATGGCGATTGCGCCGTTCTAACGACGATGTCGATTGCCTATCAGGGTTAATCGCGGCAATTGCGAAAACCGTTCCGGTCCGGGACAATCCGGCAACCATTTCTTATCCTCCGGAAACGGGCTGCGGTGTTGCGGCTAACTGTTGCGCCTTTCGCGAACCACTCAACCAGAAATAGTCCATCAATATTGCCGAGACACCGGCAAAACCGATATGGGCAATGTTCGCACCCAGTGCGCCATATGTTGGCATAACAAGGGCAGCGACGCCGAAGAACACAATTGTCGAAAGTAACGCGATCCAGAGGACGAGCTTGGGCTGGTTCATTGCAAGCATGGCTGATCGTGACGGTGCCGCATGCAAGATCAACCCGACGGCGATCAGCTGGGTCATCAACAGCGGATAGGCTTCGTTATAGTCGGCACCAAATCCTACGCGGATTAGCCATTCGCCCCCGAGCCACGTAACCAAAATCATCGAAACCGCAAAGGTGGCCAAAGCAGCCTGAATTTGCACGGTCATCCGCCTGAAACGCTTTATATTTCCGGCAGCCCAAATTCTCGACATATCGGGATACATCACGGTCTGCACATGCCCGCCCCCTTGCTGGGCAACTTTCGCCATACGCTTGGCAATATGGTACATTCCTGCTGCTGGAGTGCCGGCCAGCGCGCCGACGAGCAACGTGTCGGCTTCCTGCGTCATCGTGCGGAGCGTGCTGGACAGATTGGTCGACCATGCAAAGGACAGAAACCCTGGAAAATTCTGTTTCATGGAACGGAAATCGGCCCGCAGCGGGTTCGGGATATTATTCTTGCGCAGGGCGCGGAACCCGAGCGCCAGCATCAGCATTGAATCAAATATCTGTGCAACGGTCCAGACAATCATGAAGCCATAGATTCCGATAGCTTGTTGCATGCAAATATATGCCAGAATGACCCGCAATACGCTCGAAACCATTTGAAAATAAGCAAGCTGCCGGAAACTTCCGTCCATACGCAGCGCAGCGGTCGGCATGCCCCGGACGTTGACCGCGATGGCAATTGCATAAATGGCAACCAGCCAGATATCATTGCTCTCCAAATGTATCAACGATGCGAAAAATAACACCAATATTATGGAAATAAACGCAGCAAGAAGTGCGCCGACAATGTCGAGTATCAAGCCATAAAGATAGAGCTGTGACATCCGTTGTGGGTCGGAGCTTACACCTTCCTGCGCCGCAAAGCGGATCAGCGGTTGCCAGGATTCAAATCGGACCAGCCGTTCCGACACGCGTCCGACCGTCAGCACCAGCGCCATAACCCCATAAGCGGCTGGCCCGAGTGCACGCGCCGCTATGGCGGCACCGGCCAGCATGATCAGCGCGTTGGCGACGCTGCCCGACAGCAAATGGCCAATGCTTTGAAGCCGGGGCCGGACTAATGTACTATCGCGCCAGCGCGCGTACCAGTTACTGACATTGACACTCATCTATGACCCCCTTTCGCGCTTGAGGCGCTTCATGTGAATTTCAAAATCCCACGCCCGACCCTATCCGTGCCCGGCCATCCAATATCTATATATCTGCTGGGCCGAATGGGCGTTTCGCATATACCGTACTCAAGGCCAGCATGACCGGCATAATCCACATCCGGCTATACATGTGCGGAATGGAGAGTGTGTAAATCATGAAGACGGTTGTAACCGCTGCCGCCATCGCCCCTTCGTCGCGGCTCCTGACAATCGCACCCAATACCAGCCAGATCAGCATCAGCAGCATGATGACAAGGCCAAAGAGGGCGATGACCCCGCCTTCATTCCAGATCAGAAGATGGAATTCGTGGACCGGTGCACCATAGGCGCTGAGTTCCCGGTAGCGGTCTACACCCATACCGATCAGCATATTGTCGTCAGCGCGTTGCCAGGCTTCTGCAACGAGCGCAGCGCGATCAGTAAAGGTACCAGCCTGATCGAGATCACCGCTGGAGACCGCGCCCGCGACCCGCTCTTGGAAGGCTTTGGGTAGGGGTGCACCACTGGCGAAAAAGACGGCAACGGCAATTACGACAGGAATCATGAGCCGGACCAGCGTACCCAAGCCTGAAATGCCCAAATACACGACCAGCGCGATCAAGGCGGCGCTGAAGCCCGTGAAAGATGCACTTGCCAGCAATCCCCACACCAGAGGCACCGCGCATCCGATCGCCACAGGTTTGGGGATAAACCCTTTTCGCATCCCATAAATCAGCATCGGCAATGCAAAGGCAACTGCGGCGCCATTCGGATTGGGTTCGCCAGTCATGGCGCCAAGGCGTCCGTTGCCGGTAATGAAACCATCGCCCATAATGCCAGACACATCACCAAAACTGAACACTAAAGAGGCGGCAATCCCGATAGCTTGGGAAACGGCGACCCCGAGGACAAATATGGCCGTAGACCGCCGGGTCAGCGACGTATCCATGCTGGACAGGATCATGGGGACGAGCAGGAAGCCAAACAGATATTGACCCGCGACGATGAACCAGCGCGCCGGATCTCCATTCAGGGTTGTGCTGATGAACAACCCGCTCAGCATCATGGCAAGCCCCATCAGCCAGAACGGGGTGGATGAATCAAACGGAAGCGCATTCAGCCGGTCCCGGGCAATGATCAGGGACATGCATCCAAATAGCGCGATGTCGGTCAGCGTAAGGTTTATTGCGCCGAGGGTCAAAACCCTCCACGAGCAAAAGAAAACCGCGATCGCCAACATTATGGTCAGCGCACGGTCGCGCCCGAAGTGATATCCGGGAGCGGGATCACCAAAATTGAGAGAGTCGGTCGACGAAATGGTACGGGACCATTTGTCTACGTCAGATGTCACTACAGCTCACTCCGCAATTTGATAGAGACTGGCTTGTGCAAAAAAGGCTTGTTTTACGCAACGGAAATGCCGGATAGTGATGAAAGCATTATGGCTAGAGCGTCCGACCAGTAATTGCTCCAACTTATACCAAAGATATGTTGCTGCATATGCTGGTCATGACCTACCCGTCTAATGCCTTAAAGGGAAATAATTCTGACCCACGCGGACCCTAATCCAAAAACGAGCCGGACGGTATGAGCAGTGATAAGCCTTTGAAACTGGTCTATATCGCGGGCTATGGCCGCAGCGGTTCTACCTTGCTGGACATCGCCCTTGGTCAGCAGGAAATGATATTTGCCGCCGGTGAAGTCACGACCATCGCGCGCCACGTCTGGGTAAACGACGAATATTGCGCATGCGGCAGCAATGTGCCTCTGTGCCCCTTTTGGGGACCGGTTGTGAAAAAATGGTTCGGCGCGGAAGGCGACGAATTGCTTGATGACTATCGACGGTCGCAGGAACAGATCGAGCCGGTTTTCAGTTTGAAAGCAATGCTCTCGCCTTGGCGAAGCAAGCGGATGAGGGCCAGTTATCTGGAACACAGCCAAAAGCTGTTTCAGGAAATTTCGGCTGGCTCGGGCAAGCAGATCATTGTTGATTCTTCCAAACTGCCGGGCAGGGCCTCTGCCCTGGCAAAGTTGCCCGGCATCGAACTATATATCGTGCATTTGGTGCGCGACGGACGTGGCGTGGCATGGTCGATGATGAAGACATACACCCGGCAGGTGGACAAAGGGCTGCAGAAGGATCTGCACCCTAAGCCAGTAGTCTATACTGCGGTCAGATGGGCATTCATCAACCTCGCGGTTGAAATGCTGCGGATAAAGCTGGGACGGGGGAGAAGCATCCGGGTCCGTTACGAAGATTTCATCGCCGACCCGGCCGATACGCTGGGCAGAATAGTTCGCCTGGTGGGAGCAGACAGCACGCGGGCGCCCTATCAAGAGGGACAGGCGCTATTCCCGCAGCATCAGGTTGCGGGCAGCAGGCACCGTATGCTGGAAAGCATAACGTTGCGCAGCGACGAAGGCTGGAAAAACGAGATGCCCGGGTTCAAACAGTTCATCTTCACAGCACTATGCGCGCCCCTCATGTGGCGTTACGGTTATCCGTTAAAACAAAAGGTAGCCTCTCCTCCTCCCCCCAAGAAAATATCAAACATAGGGAATGTGTCATGATATTCACCAGAAAACAGCCCGCCATTTCACATAAACTGGCGATCACAGCCATAACCTTTTTTGCAATTACATCCTGCTGGACGCAGACCCGGGCGGCCGCACCCCCCGCGCCCAAGCCGCCGGTAGGCCCGTTGGCATTTCCCGGCGCTGTTGGCCACGGCGCTACAAGCAAGGGTGGTCGGGGTGGAACCATCATTGCAGTTACGACGCTAGCCGATTCCGGGGCGGGTTCGCTCAGGGCCTGCATCGACGCCACAGGGCCACGCACCTGCGTGTTCCGGGTTGCCGGTGTGATCCGGTTCACAGGTCCGCCCCCGATGATACGCAATCCCTATATAACAATAGCAGGGCAGACCGCTCCAGGCGGCGGGATAACCTTGGCCCACTCGGGTGGTGCTAACGGACGCACACCGTTGCTGATCAAGAATAGCCACGATGTCGTCGTGCGACACATCAGGGTGCGGCTTGACCGGATAGGCTATAATCCACAATCGGAAGACGGCTTCACTATCGAGAATAGCGACAATGTGATCCTCGATCATGTCAGTTCAAGCTGGGCGCGTGACGAGGCCGTTAATGGCTATGGTGACAATGACCGCATCACGATCAGCCACTCGATCTTCGCACTTGGCATTCCCCGCCACGACAAATGCGCTTTGTTGGCTAGCGATCCGTCGGATGCCCAACGGCTGAGCTTCATCGGGAACCTATGTGCCCATAATGGTGATCGCAATCCGGACCTCAATTTCCCGCGCGGTTCATGTGTGGAGATTGTCAACAACGTGCTTTACAATGCCCAGTCGCAATTCGCGGAAATCTGGGAAAGCTTTGGCGGTACGCCCGTGGCGCTGATCGGCAATTATTTCAAGGCTGGCCACAACACGGTTCGCAACGCAATCGGGATCGCACGCAACCAGACCGGCTCCAAGGGTGCGGCGTCGGTATATATGTGGGACAACAGATTTGAAGGAAACTTCGTTTATGTGTCTCCGCTGATCGCGGCGATTGCGACACCCCAGCCCAAATGCGCTCTCACCGTTGCGGCGGCACCTGCGCCTGCATCCTATGACAAGGTGTTGCAAATATCCGGTGCATGGCCGCGCGACGTCATCGATACGCAGGTTGTGGCCGAAGTGAGCAGTGGCACCGGACGGATTACCGACCAACCGGGCGTCATCCCCGCAATCGCCAGCGGCAAGGCCTATCCCGACCTCGACAAGGACGGGATGGATGATCGGTGGGAGAAGTCGAACCGTACCAAAGTCGGCCTGTTTGACCCATGGCAAGATGGAAATGGCGACGGGTTTACAAATCTGGATAATTATCTCGACGCGCGGCATCGCAGCGTTCTGAGCGGCGTCGTGCCATGAAAGCAGTGACCGGAGAAGAACGGGTATCCTCTCCAGAAAACGATTTGCCCGCTAATCCGCAAAACAAGGCCATCGATCAGCGGCTAACCATTTGTTTCCCGCTTGCGGGCGACAGTGTCGGCGGCAGCCATGTGTCCCTGCTGGGATTGCTGGGACAACTCGACCCGTCCAAATTCCAAATCATCATCATTCTGGAAGTGCCGGACGGGCGCATTGCCAAAATGTTCGAAGATTACACACGGATGGCGGACCCGGTTGCCGCGCGGCAATTGTTCGCCCCCGGCGAGCGGTTCGGCCTGGCCAAATTTGCCCGGACTTTTGCAGGGATATTGCCTCGAGCCCGCTTTTTGCGAAAGCTGGGAGCAGACATCGTACATACCAATGACGGGCGAACCCACGCCAGTTGGGCGATACCCGCCCGGCTTGGTGGTGCAAAGCTGGTGTGGCATCATCGAGGTGATCCGGGCGCGCTGGGGCTTCGTCTCGCGGCACCGTTGTTGGCGAACAAGGTGTTGACGGTGTCTTCCTTTGCGCTTCCGCGCGGGGGGTTCTGGTCGGCTGCCCACAAGGCTGAGGTCGTCCACAGCCCGTTCGACACCAGCCTGACCGTTGATCGTGACGAAGCGCGCCGTGCCATGATCCACGAAACCGGTTGCTCCAACGATACGCTGATTGTCGGCTATTTCGGCAGCTTCGTGCCTCGAAAACGTCCGCTGCTGTTCGTCGACATCATGGTCCGCTTGCAGCAGGCACTGGACCGCCCCGTTCTGGGTGTGATGTTCGGTGAGGCCAAGCATGCCGATATGGACAAGGCGCTTCGCGAACATATTGTGGCGCAGAACGCGGAAAATATTGTCAGGATCATGGGCTATCACAGTCCGGGGCATTTCTGGATTGCTGCCTGTGACCAGCTTTGCGTTCCGGCTGTCAACGAACCCTTCGGCCGGACCCTGATCGAAGCGATGCTGGTCGGAACCCCTGTGGTCGCCGCCCGTTCCGGCGGCAATATCGAAGCCCTCGAAAATGGCTTGGGCCTCCTCGCCCCGCACGACGACGCACCGGCACTCGCAGAATCGTGCGCGAACTTGGCTAATGATGAGGCGTTTTCGGCAGATCTCGCGAAGCGGGCGATGGTCGATGCACGACACAGATTTGGTATAGAGAGGCATGTTGAAAAGGTCACCGGGATTTATGCCGGTTTGGCAGAGCGTAATACTGATGGCTGCGCGGTGGACGAATCGAGGCCTTGATTCGGATTTTGTGCCATCAAAGCGATGGAATGCTTGATTCGATGCCGCGACCGATTCTTTAGCGCAAATCAGCAGTCACAACTCATCCCTGATAAACACCTTTTCGTCGGAAGAATAACGCATCCCGATTTGGGACAGTTGGTGCCCTAGGTCAGTTTGCGTTCAGATTGTGAGGATAATAATAAAATTGTCGACCTCCAAAACGTCGGAAAATGACTTTTGTTTCCAATATCTTGCTTCATTTACTCCATCTTAACCATATCTGGTATACGCATAATATGATATGTCGTTAAAGAAATATTCATTACTTTTTCCCCTATTAAGAGGCGCTCCCCCGACGAGCAATTTTAACAATCAATATGGAGAATTCTGATGTTTATGAAATCACTCGCAACTACTGCTGCTCTCGCTCTTCTCGCTTCTTCGGCAATTGCTGCTGAAACCCCCCGCACAAAGAGCGACGCTGGCAAAGTAGGTGGCGAAGTTACCCGCACGAAAACCGACGCTGGCAAAGTGGGTGGCGAAGTTACGCGCGTCAAATCCGATGCCGGTAAAGTGGGCGGCGAAACAGTTCGCGTCAGCCGCGGTCGCTAATTTCTTTGACGGGCGGTGCTTCTTGCACCGCCCGCTCATAGTTTTTTGCTGAGCATCCCAAATCTGACGACAGGAAAATGGTCATGCGTCATTACGCGCTTTTGATACCATGCGTCGCTTGCGACCCTTCGATGGCGTTCGCGAACGACGATGCCGTTGAATTCGATATGGATATCGGCGAGTTTGCAAGCAATAGCGATAGCCATCGTTTGTCCAAAACCACAGCTTTGGATGTTTCGGTAAAAAGCAGTTTAAAGGGCTGGGACCTGTCTATGGCAGTATCCTATAACCGTACACAGGGCGACCCCCGGTCTACAGTCGATTTCCGTCCGTTGGCATCCAAAACCCCTTTGCGTCCCAATACCGAGAGTGTCTCAACCGGTCTGACAGACCTGAAAATTTCTGCCGAGCGTTCCGTGCCGATTACCCGCAAGGTATCTCTCGATCTGCTGGCGCGGGCGACCTTACCCACCGGTAAAACCTCTAATTACCTTGGTGCCGGACGGTTTGAAGCCATGCTTGATGCAGGTCTCAGCACCAATGTCGCAAAAGCAGATATTTGGGCTGGGGTAGCGCGGCGTTTTCGGACAAAGGGTTTTGATACGCCCGGCCGCGACATCAACGAGTTTTATGCCGGCATCAGCCGGACCATCAACAAAAAGACGGACATACGATTTGACTATCTCCTCGCCCAGTCGCCCTATCGCGGCGAGCGTGCAGAGCAGACTATTTCAGCCGGAGTGTCCCGAACGCTAAAATCGGATGCAAGGCTAGCTTTATCAGCCAGCAAAATCAGCGATATTTACGGTAAAAGAACGCAAGCGACCGTATCGGTGAGCTATCCATTTAAAAATTTGGTTTAGCAGGCTGCTGAAAAACTGACGAAGCTGGCCGGCGTTGTTGGGTGTTGGGGAT
>JBDTUD010000014.1:0-61860 GCA_040007915.1 Sphingorhabdus sp. | reverse complement strand
TTGTTGAGGCATCAGTTACTCACCAGCAGTGTTGCACTTCAACTTGACACCGCCCCTGCCATTTTCATCGACCGTAGCCAGCGCTTTTTTGATCCATTGCTGAAGGCCCGCCATGTCCTTGTCAGTATCAAGATAAATCTGGCGCTTTGCCGCGTCATATTCAGCACTGCCTTCAGCGTAATTTATACCTCTAATGCGTTCATCAGCGCGCTTACCGATTTCCTCATATCTATTCGACATGAAGCGATCATATTCAGCGTGGTTTGTATCATGTCTGGCCACTCCCAGCCGCAGCGCATCTTCGTCGCTAGTGGGCAGCCATACGCGGTTGCGATCGGGGTCAGCCTGATCATAGCCAATGGATTTAAGGCCGGAGAAAAGGCGGGCGATGATGTTATTGCGAGCATCGGGCTCGGCAAGCAGGTCATACGAACGATCAACGATATTATTGGGGTTGATATGATGCCCCTGGAAGATATTTGTTCGCTCGGACTTGCCCGGGCTGAAAAACCAACCGCGTTTACCTTTCACGTGAAATTGCGGGTTTTCGTTACCGCGACCGAATTCATTTGTCGCCATCTACTTATACCTCGATCACATGCATGGAACGCTTTAATTCATCTACAGGCAGGCAATATCCTCTGACACTGTTGTCCAGAAAATATTGGCCGAGTTGTTCGCTGAAAAAAGTGTGTTGGAAACGCCAGTCCCACCAAATGGCCTTCCTCGCCAACCGATCCTTGTAAACTGCAACTCGCATCCGGTTATCTTCATTACTGCGGTAAAGAAAATAATCTGGATACTCAGTTGGCTTTGGTCGATATTCGTGAAAGTCGACACAATGTTCAGCAGCTATGGCATCAATACTATGGCAAATTCGCATTGCCCACCATGACGCATCTCTGCTGCCATCGGGCATCGTTATAATTGTAGGGATAAATTGATGAACCCCCGGCTCGATGGCCTCTACTGCATTCTTTATGCGATCATTGACGATACTAGAGGTTAGCGCGTCGGGCAGCGGGCCAAATAGTTCTTCGACAACCGCTTCGTGAGGCCTCTCTGGCATCCGTGTATGGTGCCCAGTAGCCGCACCACCTTTGGCCAAAAATTCCGGATGATCCATCGACAGATGCGGATAGCGCGCCACCACCTCGGCATTGGATTTCAATATCTCCTCAATGGTCTCTGGCGTCCAGTTCACCATCGGCGAGTCTTCCCTCGCAATAGATTTCCGCATCAACCAAGCCATCACGCCACCTCCCGCGCATCGTGCGCGCACTCATTGTCATTTGCCGCCAGTATTACGGTGACGTATTACGGTGACAGTGCACTTAATTCACCCTCTTATCACTGCATTATATGTATGCCAAATAGCATATGATACTGAGAAAACACATAAAATCTTAATTAAGTGTAATTAAGTGCACTGTCACCGTTATCCCCTTAAAGTGTAATTAAGTGCACTGTCACCGTTATCCCCTTATCCCTGTCACCGTTATCCCACCGTTATCCCGTCAGGTGATTCCACCTGACTAGAAAATGCTCTAATTGGTATTTATCAGATCCAACAAAAAGCGCGGTCTTTTCAAACCGCGCCTTCTATTCAAACCGTTTTCGCACCGACCTCTGCCGCCCTCAAGGACAGCGCGGGTCCAATTCGGGCCGCCCGGCGTCGCGGGTTTTCCACGTGCCATTGGGCGTCTGGTATTTCTCGCCTGCAACGGTGCGCTCGCCAATCAGGCGACAGCCATTGCGCAGCGCCATTTCTTCAACGGTCGCACCATTGGCGAGCGATTCTTTCGAATAAGCCGCCTTACGCTTGATGTTGATGTCCTCAACCAGCGCCTTGATCGCCGGGCTCGGCGCCGAGACGAAGCCCAAATAGCCATCGGCCTTTTCACCCACCAGACCGCTTGCACGCGCACTTTGATAGGCCGGATCGCGCCCGCCTGCCTGCAAAGCGACAGCACTGCTCGCAGTTGCGCCCAACAGGACGGCGGCGATTAACATTTCAACAGAATCTCTCATCAAAAAATCTCCGGATTTTCGTCAATCACCTTTTTCGACGCCGCATCCAGCCGGTATAATACCTCCTGCCGGATCGCGATGTTGAGATTGATTACAATCGGCTTATCGGGCGCAGTGACCTGCACACATCCCGACAGAGCGGTGATCGCAATCGGTGTTAGAACGAATATCAGCTTCCCCATGTTACGACGAATCGCACTATCAATACAGTTCGTCAATTGCAGATGCATATGCCGCATGGCCGCTTTCCCCTTACTGAACAGGTCATTCATCGCCTTGTTCATCTTTGTTAACAGGTGTTTCCTTTACAGGTGCTTCTTCCGCCGTAACCTGAAGTTGCCCGTTCTTGTCCAAAATGAACGGCAGGGACTGGTCCGCAAGATATTGCGCATCATATAACCCGCGGATCGAGCCGATCAACTTGAGGAATTCCGCCTTCACGCTTACGTTAAACTGGATCGGGATACGCGCCAGCTGCTGGGTGATGAAATTGCGCTTGGCCAGACTTCCCTGTTGCAGGCCGATAAAACTGATATCGGTTACGATTTCGCCGTCCAGATTGCCACCAACCCCAATGGTCAACGTCGAATAGCGGATCGATCGCAAAGCATTGAAAGCGAAATTCGCGAAAGTGCCCATGTCTTCATAAGCGAGCTCGCCCAGATACGAAACTTCGCCGCCGCCGGGTCGGGAAACCAATGCGCCGCCGACAATCCGACCACCGTCCTGATTGAATATCATGGGTAAAGTCCCATCGAAAACACCGCTTACGCGCAGATTCTGAAAGTCATAGCCCGCCAGAAACCTCTCGGCATCCAGGCCGACAACCCGGAAGGTCAACCGCCGCTCCTTCTCCACGCCAAAATCAAGTATGGTTGGATCCAGAATCAATTCCCCACCAGCGAACGGCCAGCGGCCAGCCTCGATTGCTACCCTCTGCCCGGCCAATAAGCGATAACTGATGGTTCCATTGAATGCGGGAATGCCCGGGTTAACAGAGGCAATCATTGCCTGCTGTGCCGGACCGGTTTCAAGGCCCAGCAAATCTGTGAAGACAATCTCGGTCGTTAGCCCTTCCAATGGTCCGAAAGCGGCTGCCAAATTCATATTGCGCGTAGCAAAACGCCCGGTGCTGCGTACGCCGCTCGCATCCCATTCGATCCGGCCATCGCCAAATACGGTGCCTGCAACATTAGCGACCACGCCCAACGTCAGTGGCGTAAGCATCTCGGGTTGCAGGCCATCGTCGAATTTCAGTCCGTCCACCGACAACAATGCACGCCCGGCGCCACTCCCGAGAGTATGGCGAATATCGACATCGGCGACGTTGCGCCCGGTTTTAGGTTCCGCCAGTTGGCCTATGGCGGACAGCACGCTATTTTCAAGCGTAAGCATCATGTTAGGCACCGCCATAGGCTGAAACCGATCCACTTCTGCGGCGTCCAGCACCCGCAAGCTGCTATCGAGCGTCAACACGCTGTTCAAGTACCGCCAGTTGCCGGCAGCTTCGTCGATCAACAAGGGGACGTTGGCAATTTGCCCTGCCCCGCCTTGCAAAGTTCCGGTGATTGCATTGTCGCCAAATTGGCCCGTCAGGATCGCGATATCAAAATTGGTCCGGGCAGAAGATTCGCCGAGTGCCAGTTCGACATCTCGTGCGGTGAAACCATCACCGAGACTGAACCGAACCGAAACACTGTTCGCGCTGATCGGCGTGCTGCCCAACATGCCGTTCGCGGTGACATTGGCGATGTTGGTGGCGAACCGGGTATTACCGCTATGGTCCACCATTAACATCGATCGACCGCGGTCGGGACAGAGCCGCAAGCTCTGGCCTTTCAACGTCAGCGTCGAAATCCGGGCGCTATCAAAACGGATATTCTGGCAACTGTTATAGAGCGCGAGACTACCGCCGTCGTAGCGGCCATCGATTGGAAGGATCAGCCCGCTTATCATCCCGCCGGGTAACGGCCCTGTCATCCTGGCGTTCCCAGCAAATGTCCACGCGGCGCCCGGACGGCCCCTGAAAGCGATATCCGGGACCGCCAGACTTGCACCACCTGCGGAATATGGCGGAATAACCAGATTGCCGTTCCATTGACTGCCGGATTGTCGCATTGCCAGTTTGACATCAGGCAGCCCGCGTCCACCGATCGCCAGATCAACTGCTGATCCTAGTCCCCATTGCCCGGAACCATTTTTTAAAACCAGCGCTCCGCTCTGCCGAACTCGAACGCCCGATGCGGTGTTCAGTGCCAACGAGCCGAGGGTCACCCCAACCATGCCTTCAGCATCGCGAAAAGCATCGAAATCCAGTGTGCCGTCAAATTTGTCACCAGCTCCTTCCAAAGCCGGAACCATGCGCGCCAGCAGCGGCCCTACCGGCGTATCCCGCGCCTGCTGTGCGATGCTGCGGAAACTGCCGAGCGTGCCTTTATCAAGCGCCCCTCCCTTGATACGGGCATCGCCCTGCGCCGATCCGCCAAACTGACCATCACTCCAACCGGCATAGCCCTTGGCATTAATCGCAAGCCGCGCAATGGTCAGCGGCTTGTTGCGGAAACCGGCGCGGTCCAACGCAAGTGTGAAGTTGGTCCTCTTCACGCCGCCATCGACCGAAATCAGGCCGGTTGGCGCCGTCAATGCGACTTCACCATAATTCACCTTGCTCGCGGCAAACCTGACATCGCCCAGCCATTTGTCGAATTTTTCCGACAAGCGGACGTCGGATTGCAGCACAGGGCGGAGAATCGCCAATCCGGCTTCGTTACAGGTGGCGCTCGCTGCGCTCACTGGTCCGACCAAACGCGGCCGCCGCCATTCCATCAGTAAGTCACCGTCGAAGCGGATATCGGGTACCAGACAATCGCCATAATCAATGCGCGGCGCCCGCAGCGACAGGTCAGCCACAAACCGGTTCCGCAAAAGCCCACGTCCCTGCAAACCCGCACCGATTACCCCCCACGGCGTATCAATCCGCACTTGCGCGTCCTTCACCACCAAACCGATATCGGGCCACTTGAACGGCTCTTTCGACGTCGGGTCTGCGAATTTGTCGAGCTCGCCAAAGCTCAATTTGCCGTTCGCAAAACGACCCTTTACCCTTACTCCGCTGGCTCGCACATCGCGCAAATTGGCACCTGAAAAGTTGAGCGCGACATCGAGTTCGACCAGTTTTGCAGACAGATCGGGATTAGCGGGATCGCCGACAACAAGATTGCGTATCCGCTGCGTGCGCAAACCGACTTCTTCGATAGTATAAGTTGCCTTGATGCCGCGGCTTTCGAGTTCGCTTTCGACAAAGCGGTCGGCGATACTCTCGCGCTGCCACCAGGCGATGGCCAGCAAAACACCCAGCAGCAGTAGCACTGCGCCAAAAACCCGCCGCTTCAAGCGTCGCCCGCGATACGGCCCCGGCTCGTTATCAACCGTCAGTTCGTCGTCGGCGATCTCCTGCATATTGCACAAATGCGGGAAAGCGGATTTGGTTGCAATCGTCTTTGTAGCCAAGTGACTTGCCACACAACGAAAAATCGCTGAAATGGCTTTCGATTCCTTGAGGTTTTTTTGACAATGGCGGATGGACCAGACAGTGCTGAGCATCACGGCGCGGGCCACCGTGGCCGACTCCGCAAACGGTTATTCGAACAAGGTAATGACGGACTGCACGATCATGAATTGATCGAGTATTTGCTTGCGCTTGCTATCCCGCGCCGCGACACCAAGCAGCTAGCGAAGCAGTTATTGGCCGAATTCGGCGGGCTTTCGGCCTTGCTGACCGCCGACGCCGAAAGCATTATGCGGCAGCCCGGGATGGGAGAGACCAGCACAGCGGCGCTCAAAATAGTTCAGGTGGCAGCGCTCCGATTGCTAAGCGAACCGGTGCGCGAGCAACCGGTGTTGGCATCCTGGCAGTCGCTACTCGATTATCTTCGTGCCGATATGGCACATCGGACCATAGAGCGTGTTCGCACCCTGTATCTCAACAGCAAGAACATGCTGATCCGCGATGAGGTGGCGAGCGAAGGCTCAGTCGACCAGGCCGCTATCTATACCCGTGAAATTGTCCGCCGGGCGATGGACCTCGGAGCGGCAGCCATCATCCTCGTCCATAACCATCCTAGCGGAGACAGCGCCCCCAGCCGTCAGGACATCAATATGACCCGCGACATCGCCGACGCCGCCAAAAAATTCGGGATCGCGGTGCATGATCATATCATTATCGGCAAGGACGGTTTTTCGAGCATGCGGTCTGCGGGGTTGATCTAATTTTTCGGGAATCAGCGCTGGCAAAAGCATGATCGCGTCCGCATAAAGGTGCAATGCACTCTCCCCTGCCCCCCAGAAAATCGCTCGGCGACCGCGAGCTCGTCGTCATGATGGCCTCGCTCATGGCTCTTAACGCGCTCGCCATTGACGCCATGCTGCCGGCCTTTCCTGCGATGATGTCCAGTCTAAAACTGACCGATCCTAACAATATCCAATATGTAATCTCGGTGTTTTTAGCCGGTACCGGGGTCGGCGCGCTGTTTCATGGCCCTATGTCCGATCGATTTGGTCGCAAACCCATTTTGCTTGTTGGAATAATCGGCTGCGTCATATTTTCGTTGGCCTGCAGTTTTTCGACCACTTTCGAAATGCTGCTGGCCATGCGTTTTTGTCATGGCCTTATGGCGGCTGCCATGGGTGTCCTGGTCGCCTCGATCATCCGGGACCAATTTGAAGGGGACGCCATGGCGCGTCGTATGTCGACCATATTCCTGATCTTTATGGTGGTACCGATTGTCGCGCCGACAATGGGGCAAGCGGTCCTGCTGTTTGCCGGATGGCGGACGATTTTCGACGTGATGGCGGTAATGGCGTTGTTCGCGATCCTGTGGGTGTGGCGACGCCTGCCCGAAACTCTCGATCCCGAAAATATGGTGCCAATCAGACCACGTGCGCTCGCCAAGGCGTGGAAGCAGGTTTTTATAAACCGCAATGCCACCGGATATATGCTGGGCGCAGGCTTGGTGCAGGGCGCGCTATTCGGCTATCTCAACAGTTCGCAACAAATGTTCGACACCGTGTTCAACGCCAAGGAGTTCTTCGTCATAGGCTTTGCCATTGTCGCCATCGGCATCGCGGTTGCAAATTTTACCAATGCCCGAATTGTCGAGCGCTTTGGCGCGCGGCGGGTATCCCAGACCGCGCTGATTGCTTTCATATTGCTTGGCGCTTTGCAATTGGCGGCCGCTTATCTGGCCCCCACCTCATTACCGATATTTCTTTTGCTGCTTACGGTTAATATGGCAATGGTCGGTTTTATCGGCGCCAACTTCTCTTCAATTGCCATGACGCCCTTTGGCCATGTGGCAGGCGCTGCATCGTCCTTTCAAAGCTTCGCCAAGGTTGTTGTCGCCGCCGTCATCGGTGGCACCATCGGCCAGCAATTTGACGGCAGCGTGGTACCGGTTTCCGCAGGGTTCATGGTGTGCGGCCTTATTTCTTTGGCGCTGGTATTATGGTGCGAGAATGGCAAGCTCTTTACCCGCCCGGGGACCGCCCAGCGCATACCGATGTAGCCAAAAGAAAAGGGACGCCGAAGCGCCCCTTTTCTTTTTTGATATGCCAGGGTCAGGCCCCAGTCCGGCTCAACTGATCGGCGGAACCGAGGTTGGTGGCGCATCGACATCCAGTTCATGTACTTCGGTCAGTCCCCGCCCAACATGGCTGCGGCTGCGGCTATACAGGAAGTACACGACGAGCCCGATCACCGCCCAGGCAGCAAACAGGATCTGGCTTTTGGCGTCGAGGCTAAAGAACAGATAGAGACACCCGATAATTGCTAACGGCGCGGTCAATAAAATGAGAGGCGTCCGGAATGGCCGATGACGTGACGGATCACTTTTACGCAAGGCCATCACCGCAATCGATACTGCCGCAAAGGCAAACAGAGTTCCAGAGTTGGATATGTTCGCCAGCTGACCAACAGGGAAAAAGGCAGCAAACAAAGCCACGAAAATCCCTGTTAAAATGGTGATGACATGCGGTGTGTTATAACGCGGATGGATCTTCGAAAACGCTTCGGGCAGCAGACCGTCGCGGCTCATCACAAAGAAGATCCGGGTTTGGCCGAACATCATCATCAAAATCACCGAAGGCAGCGCGAGAATTGCTGCAAGACCGATAAGGTTGCCTATCTGCGGCCAACCGATTTCGCGCAAGGTCCATGCCAACGCTTCCTTCGAGCAGGTCACCGCCTGATTGCCGATAGAAGCACATTGCGCCGAAAGTTCACGGCTACCCGGCTCAAGGGCGACGCCCGCTGCGTCGGTAACGGGTTGTGCCCCGACCGACCCGATCACGCCAGCAGATACGAGCAAATAGAAAATGGTGCAAATGCCCAATGAGCCGATAAGGCCGATGGGCATATTGCGTTGCGGGTTCTTCGTTTCCTCGGCGGCCGTCGAAACCGCATCGAAGCCGACATAAGCGAAAAAGATGGATGCCGCAGCAGCGGAAATGCCACCAAATCCGAGCGGAGAAAATGGTTCAAAATTTTCCATTTTCATCACTGGAATCGCGAGAACGACGAAAGCAGTCAAAGCTACGACCTTGATCGACACTAGCAGCGAATTGATGGTTGCGCTTTCCTTGGTCCCTATGACCAACAGCCACGTCACCAGCCCCGCAATCACCATCGCAGGAATATTGATCAACCCGCCGTCAAACGGACCAAGCACCCAGGTACTCGGTATATCGACTGCAAAAGCATTTTCGACATAACCTATCATATAGCCTGACCAGCCAACTGATACCGCCCCGGCAGCAACAGCATATTCAAGAATAAGTGCCCAGCCGACCATCCAGGCGAGCAACTCACCCATCACAGCATAGCTATAAGTGTACGCCGAACCCGACACGGGAACCATTGATGCCATTTCAGCATAGCAGAGTGCGGCCACCGCGCAGACAAAGCCCGCAATGATGAAGCTAATCATCATGCCGGGCCCAGCTTTCTGCGCTGCCTCTGCGGTCAGAACAAAAATGCCGGTGCCGATTACAGCACCAATACCCAGCATCGTCAGCTGGAAAGCACCCAGCGTTCGTGTCAGCGATTTTTTTTCCGCCGTTGCCAATATGGCATCGAGCGATTTGACGCGACCAAAGATCATTACCCACTCCCCTTCAGGATTCCTGTGGGCGGAACGTAACCGCTAATCCCGAACGCGCAACTTAATTTCAGCGCGACAACATCGGCCCAAGCGGTTTTCCACCGAAAAGATGAACGTGCAGATGTGGAACCTCCTGATGCGAGTTGAGGCCGGTGTTCGCAAGCAAGCGATAGCCGGGTTCGACCAACCCCAGATCGCGGGCGACGGTGCCAACCGCCCGGATAAAACCTGCAATTTCCGCATCGCTCCCGCGCGCACTAAAATCATCCCAACTGACATAAGGGCCTTTGGGAATTATCAACACATGGGTGGGCGCTTGCGGGTTAATGTCATCGAACGCCAGCGCGTAGTCGTCTTCATAGACAGTGCGATTGGGAATTTCCCCGCGCAGGATTTTGGCAAAAATATTCTGTTCATCATAAGGAAGCGTAGCGTCGATTGGCATTTCGGTTTCCTGTTCATCTGGCTTATTTTTGACGCGATGCCTTTTCGGCTATGCCCGAAATGCCATCGCGGCGATCAAGTTCCGCAAACACATCGTCCATACTCACACCACAGTCGGCGAGCAAAATCATCAGGTGAAACAGCAAATCCGCCGCCTCGCCCGTCACGCTGTCGGGGTCGCCAGACAACGCGGCAATCACGGTCTCGGTTGCTTCTTCGCCAACCTTTTGTGCAATTTTTGCACGGCCTTTGGTGAACAAAGACGCAACGTAACTGCTGTCGGGAGAAGCGCCGCGCCGTTCGGCAATAATGCTCTCTAACCGTTTGATGGTTCCGCTCATGCCATGTCCCGTTGCAACGCAGCGACCATTACCCGGTCTTCGGCTGGTATCAACCCTTCCAGCACCCGCCAGAAACCTGTAACCGATTCCTGCCCCGCTGCCGCATAAGCAGCCGCCAGATTGCCACGCAGAGCATCAAATAACTGCGCTTCGAAAGCTGCCCCTTCGGTCGTTAGCCGCAGCAGCTTTTGCCGCCGGTCCACCTCGCCCGTTCGCGTTTCGACGAGGCCGTGGCCAGCCAAATCGTTCAGCACCCGCCCCAGCGATTGCTTGGTGATGGCAAGAATTTTTAACAATTCGCTGATCGTCAGGTCGGGCTGGCGGGCAATGAAGTAAAGAGCACGGTGGTGCGCGCGGCCCAAACCCTGTTCGGCCAGTCCTTCATCGATTGATTTGGTCAAACGCGTATAACCAAAGAACAACAGTTCAACCCCACGCCGCACTTCATGTTCGCGCAGGAACAGCGGGGACGCCACGAACGAGTTGCCATCGCGGCCAAGAGAAGATGGGACAGCCATATTGACGTATCTTGGCGCAGGCCATAGGACAGTGCAACATTTTCCTGCGTATGAAACTGAATGAGACTGACAATGACGACCGGTGCATTTCCCTTTGAAGCAAATCCAGCCCCGGTTGATCCGGCGCGGCGGGCGGAATTGCTGGTCGATCCGGGCTTTGGCCGCATTTTTACAGACCATATGGTGACGATCCGCTACACCGAAGGCAAAGGCTGGCACGACGCCAAGGTTGGCCCGCGTGGCCCGTTGACGCTCGATCCCGCGACCGCAGTGCTGCATTATGCGCAGGAGATTTTTGAAGGGCTGAAGGCATACCGGCTGGCCGATGGCAGCATGGCACTGTTTCGCCCCGAAGAAAATGCGCGCCGTTTCCAGCGGTCTGCAAAGCGCCTTGCCATGCCCGAACTGCCGGAGGAATTGTTCCTGCAATCCTGCCGCCAACTGGTCGAGGTTGACCGCGACTGGTTCCCACCAGTTGAGGGCGGCTCAATCTACCTGCGGCCGTTCATGATCGCGAGCGAAGTATTTTTGGGTGTAAAACCGTCGGCGGAATATCTGTATATGGTGATCGCATCAGCCGCCGGGAATTATTTCAAAAGCGGCGCCCCAGCGATTTCAATCTGGGTGTCCGAACATTACACCCGCGCCGCGCCCGGTGGCACAGGTGCTGCAAAATGCGGTGGCAATTACGCCTCCAGCCTTGTTGCTCAATCCGAAGCGATTGAACATGGGTGCGACCAGGTGGTGTTCCTTGATGCCGCCGAACATCGCTGGATTGAAGAACTGGGCGGCATGAACCTGTTCTTTCTGTTCGACGACGGCACGCTGATCACCCCGCCCACCGACGGAACAATCCTGGAAGGGATTACCCGCGACTCAATCATTACACTGGCACGCGAACAGGGCTTGAACGTGCGCGAAGAGCGTTATGCCATCGACCAGTGGCGTGAGGATGCCGACACAGGCAAACTCGTCGAAGCCTTCGCCTGTGGCACTGCGGCGGTCGTAACACCGGTTGGCAGCGTCCATTCGAGCAGTGGCACATTCACTATTGGCGCAGGCGGACCGGGCCAGATAACCCAGCAATTGCGTGCTAAACTGGTCGATATCCAGCGCGGTACCGCACCCGATCCGCACGGTTGGGTACAACGTATTAGCTGATCAGGAAATTCCGGTGTTTGGACGATTGCCATTGCCGATTGACGCGCTATAAGCCGCCCCAGCAGCTAGGAGGCGTCATCGCCATCCTGCGCAATACGCCAAGATGTTGGGGCGTCGCCAAGCGGTAAGGCACCGGCTTTTGATGCCGGCATTCGCAGGTTCGATCCCTGCCGCCCCAGCCATCTTCAAGACATATGTGCTTGATCCACAATAGCCGTACGCGTGCGATTTGGCGAACAACGGCAAGCTCATCACGCCCTGCACTTAGGTTGTTTGAGTGGAATCAGAACATATCGGTTCGTGCTGAGTTTGTCGAAGCACGAGGCCGCAGTGGGTTACGTCCTTCGACAAGCTCAGGACGAACGGTAAAAGTGAGTGGTGCTTCAATCTAGCGCATGACTATATTAAGTTGAATCGACTGTGTTCCCCGGCGAAGGCCGGGGTCCAGCCCCGACAAAAGACTCTTTGTTTAGGTCTGGACCCCAGCCTACGCTGGGGAACACACCAAACCTAAAGTCATCACACACTAAACCAGACAAACTCCAACATGCATCTGAACCGTTTGCCCAACGGGAGGCAATCACGCCGCTCTACATCCGCCTACCGGCGCTTACTGCCTGATCAGGAAATAAATGACGTAAAACCAGCTGAAAATACCATGGATAATCGCCCACAAAACCGACTTGTGCGCAGTATAGCTGATGACAATTGCGAGCGCGCTGCCGAAACCGATGCCAGACTTTACCACCGTACCTTGCATAGACCGCTCCCTGTATCTTACGCCGCTTGTCTGGCCCGCTCTGCCAGTTCCTGATTGAGCATTTCCGCCAGCAGAAACGCCAGTTCAAGCGACTGTGCCGCGTTCAACCGTGGGTCGCAGTGGGTGTGATAGCGATCAGCCAGACCTTCATCTGTAACCGCAATCGCACCACCAGTGCATTCGGTCACATTTTGCCCGGTCATTTCGATATGGATACCGCCGCCAAAGCTACCCTCTGCACGGTGTACAGCAAAGAAGCCTCGCACTTCGGCCAGGATACGCTCAAACGGACGGGTTTTGTAGCCGCTGGCCGATTTGATAACGTTGCCGTGCATCGGGTCGCATGACCAGATGACCGGATGCCCTTCGCGTTGCACGGCGCGCACCAAAGCAGGTAACCCGCCTTCGACTTTATCATGGCCAAAGCGCGTGATCAGCGTAATGCGCCCCGGCTCGCGTGCCGGATTCAGTGTGTCCAGCATCCGGAGCAGCGCATCGGGCTCAAGGCTCGGACCACATTTGACGCCAATCGGGTTGCCAATGCCGCGCAGATATTCGACATGCGCCGATCCTTCGAACCGTGTGCGATCGCCAATCCACAGCATATGCGCCGACGTGTCATACCAGCCACCGGTGAGAGAATCCTGTCGCGTCATTGCCTGCTCATAAGGCAGCAATAATGCCTCATGGCTGGTGTAGAAGCTCGTTCCCTTGATCTGCGGCACCGTTTCCGGGGTAACTCCACAGGCCGCCATGAAATCAAGCGCCTCACCAATGCGGTCGGCGGTTTCCTTATATTTCTTTGCCCACGGGCTGCGGCCCATATAATCGTGGGTCCACGCGTGAACCTGTTGCAGATTGGCGTAACCGCCGCTCGAAAACGCACGCAGCAGGTTGAGCGTGGATGCCGCCTGGCTGTAAGCACGCACCATACGCGCCGGATCAGGCTCACGGCCTTCCGCTTTGAACTCGATATCGTTGATAATATCGCCGAAATAGCTGGGAAGCTCGACACCACCGACGGTTTCAGTCGGCGTGGAACGCGGCTTCGCGAACTGCCCGGCCATCCGCCCTACTTTTACTACGGGTACTTTACCGGCAAAAGTCAGCACCACCGCCATTTGCAAAATGACGCGAAATGTATCGCGGATGTTATTTGGGTGGAACTCGGCAAAGCTTTCTGCACAGTCGCCGCCTTGCAGCAGGAATGCCTTACCCTCGGCGACCTGCGCCAGATCGGAGGTCAGATTGCGCGCCTCCCCTGCAAAAACCAGCGGCGGAAAATTGCGTAGCGTTTCCTCGGTCGCGGCCAATGCGGCTGCGTCCTTATAAGTCGGCATTTGTATGCCTTTAGCGTTGCGCCAACTATCTGGCGTCCATGACGTCGCCATATTCCACACTCCGATAATACAAGATTCAGCCGGGCCTCATAGGCGTGATGGGGGCAAAAGCGCAAGCGAAAGGGCGCGTGTATTACCGCTTTCCTTTTTTGCAACCATCGTGCATTCGTTTTGTAACGATGCTACCAAAATTCCCTGTTGGCAAATGGGGAAAAAGGCGTCTATCAGGCCGCTGAATCGCGCCAACGGGTACAGCAAATATGCTTATCTATCGCGCATATCAGGGGTTTTTGTCGGGATAGCGGACTTCAATATCCGCTTCGCAAATAAGGGCAGTATATGGCTACGGTCAAAAAAACGACAGGCGCAACCAAACAACCGGCCGGGGTTATGCCGACGGCGGACGGAGTGCCGGTTCAGGCAACCGCATATGATAGCGGAACACATGATGACGGCGTCCGTCGCCGCGACTTTATCAATATCGCCGCGGTCAGCTTTGCCGGTGTCGGCGCGGTAGCGGTCACTGTGCCACTGATAGGCCAGATGGGCGCGAGTGCCGACGTTCTGGCGCTGGCGTCGATCGAAGTCGATATCTCTTCCATCGAACCCGGTCAGGCAGTCAAGACCAGCTGGCGCAAACAGCCGATCTTCATCCGCAATCTGGTGCCCGCTGAAGTCGCGGCAGCAAACAAGGTCGATGTCGGCTCGCTTCGCGACCCGCAAACACTTGCTGAGCGCACCAAGCCGGGCAAAGAAAACTGGCTGATAACCATGGGCGTCTGCACCCATTTGGGTTGCGTACCTTTGGGTGCTGCCGCTGGTGAAGTGCGCGGCGAATTTGGCGGCTATTTCTGCCCCTGCCACGGGTCGCATTACGACACCGCCGCGCGCATCCGTAAAGGCCCTGCGCCGCTTAATCTTCAGGTTCCGGAATATTCTTTCCTGACCGACACCACCGTCAAAATCGGCTGAGGAGCAAACCCAACATGAGCTTTCCTTGGGCACAACAATATAGGCCGCAAAATCCTGTGATGCAGTGGGTGGACGAACGCCTGCCATTGCCGCGCCTCGTTTATAACGCGATTGGCGCGGGCTATCCGGTGCCGCGCAACCTCAATTACTTCTGGAATTTTGGCGTATTGTCGGGCGTCGCTTTGGTTATCCAGATCGTCACCGGTATCGTTCTCGCGATGCATTATTATGCGAGCGTCGATGGTGCATTCAATTCGGTCGAACATATCATGCGCGACGTGAATTCGGGCTGGTTCCTCCGTTACGCACATATGAACGGTGCCAGTTTCTTCTTCATCGTCGTCTATATCCATATGTTCCGTGGGCTTTATTACGGCTCTTACAAAGCGCCACGCGAAATGGTGTGGTTGTTGGGCGTCGTCATCTTCCTGCTGATGATGGCCACCGGCTTCATGGGCTATGTGCTTCCCTGGGGGCAAATGAGCTATTGGGGGGCGCAGGTTATTACCGGCTTCTTCTCGGCAATTCCCCTCGTCGGTGAACCGCTACGTCAGTGGTTGCTCGGTGGCTTTGCGCCCGATCAGGCCGCACTCAACCGTTTCTTCTCGCTCCACTATTTGCTGCCCTTTGTTATTGCAGGCGTTATCATCCTGCATATCTGGGCGCTGCATATCCCGGGGTCGTCCAATCCCACCGGCGTCAGCGTCAAGGGTGAGCAGGACACGGTGCCGTTCCACCCTTATTACACCGCGAAAGACGGTTTCGGCCTCGGCATCTTCCTGATCGCCTTTGTCATCCTGACCTTCTTTGCACCCAACCTGCTTGGCCATCCGGATAACTATATCCCAGCCAACCCGCTTTCGACGCCAGCGCATATCGTGCCCGAATGGTATTACTGGCCGTTCTACGCGATCCTGCGTGCCTTCACCGTGGATTTCGCAATTCCGTTCACCGGTATCGTGCTTATTCCGGCCAAGCTGATGGGCGTGCTCGCGATGTTCGGGTCGATCCTGCTGTTGTTCTTCCTGCCCTGGCTGGATACCTCGCCGGTGCGTTCGGGCAACTATCGCCCGCTGTTCAAGAAGTTCTTCTGGTACGGCCTCATCCCCTGCATCGCCATCTTGGGCTATTGCGGCGTGATGCCTGCTGAAGAACCTTATGTCATGCTCAGCCAACTCGCTGCGGCTTATTATTTCGCCCATTTCTTGATCATCTTGCCGATCGTTTCGCGTATCGAAAAGCCGCTTCCGCTGCCCAATTCGATCACCGAAGCTGTCACCGGCAAGCCGCTCGACCTTGCGGCCGCTTAACAGGGAAAGCGCAACATCATGGTTCGTCTCTTTGCATTTCTGGTTGGTGCGTTTTTCAGCGGCATGCTGCTGATCTCGTTCTTCAACAGCGCTTACACCGCGATCACCGAGCCTGTGGTACCAACCGCAGAGCATGAATTTCACAAGCATCCGCTTGCCGAAAAGTTCCCGCATGACGGGCCGCTCGGCAAATATAAATCCGCGCAGTTGCAGCGCGGGATGAAGGTATATGCGGAAGTTTGCTCGGCATGCCACAGCCTCAAGCTTGTAGCGTTCCGCGATTTTGCGGCGCTCGGCTATAACGAAGACGAAGTGAAGGCGATTGCCAAGGGGTGGAAGACAGAGGTGCCCTCGATCAATCCCGAAACCGGCGAGCCGGCGACGCGTCCCGGTCTTCCATCAGATCATATTCCCGCCCCCTTCCCCAACGAAGTCGCCGCACGCGCTGCCAACAATAACGCGCTGCCGCCAGATCTTTCGTTGATGGCAAAGGCACGCCATAATGGCCCTGCCTATATTTATTCGCTACTGACCGGTTATCAGGCTCAACCTGCGGAGCTTCTCAAAGAGTTTCCGGACGCCAAAACACCCGAAGGCCTGCATTTCAATCCATATTTTGCGAACCTCAACATCGCGATGGCTCCACCACTGACCGGCGACGATCAGGTCACCTATGACGACGGCACAAAGGCAACGAAGAAGCAAATGGCCAAGGATGTTGCGGCATTTCTTGCCTGGACCGCCGAACCGAAGATGGAAAACCGCAAGAGTGGTGGTTGGGCAGCGTTGGGCTTCCTGCTGATCTTCACGGTTTTGACATTCATGTCTTATAAAAGCATCTGGGCCGACAAGAAGCATTGATGCTAAATATTGACGGCGCGCGGCGTTGCCCTTATTGGCTACGCCGCGTTTGTCGCTCCGAGCGGGTATAGCTTAGTGGTAAAGCACCAGCCTTCCAAGCTGGCTATGAGGGTTCGATTCCCTCTACCCGCTCCAAATTTGTCAAACACATGAATATGACTGGTCGCTGATACACTTTGCGACAATGCAGCAGTTGCGCTGACAAAGTTCTGCGACATATTATCCCTATATCGATTTCGTCCGGCGGTTGCTGCCGGTAAAAATGACTTAAGGATATGACATGAAGAAATCTCACATATTTGCAGGCGTTTCCGCGTTGCTTTTGACGTCCGCCGCGATTTATGCCGCGCCCGATGCGCTCAAGACGAAGGCCGATATTGATGCCGACGGCAACGGTGCCATTTCCAAAACAGAAGCTATGGCCGCCGCTGATAGCCATTTCGCCAAAATGGACGCCAATGGCGATGGCACGCTGAACCAGACAGACCGCGCCGAAATGATTAAAAAACATTTCGCCGAAATGGATGCCGATAAAAACGGTTCGATCAACGAAGCCGAATTTGTCGCTTCCCACCAAGCGCGCGCCGATAAGCATGGAGATAAAATGGGCGGTGATCGCATGGGTCGCGACAAGCACGATGGTGCCCACCGGATGGGTGGCGGCGGCAAGGGTGGCATGCATATGATGAAAATGGCCGATGCCAATAATGACCAGGCGGTGAGCAAGGCAGAATTCCGTGCTGCAGCTGAAGCCCGCTTTGCCAAGGCGGATACCAACAAGGACGGCTCAATTTCTGCTGCCGAACATAAAGCGCAGCGTGAAACGATGCGTGGGCCACAACCGACGAAGGCTGCGGTGCCCGACGCAGGCTAACGAACTTTGCTGGCGCGGTCATTTCCCCTTTTTGGCCGTGTCTAAACTGGCCGGAGTGCAGCATAAAAGCTGCTTCCGGCCTTTTTCCTTGGCACTTTACGGATAACCACCCGATAGAGATCCGCACATGACCAAAACCCGTCCACATCTTCTGCTCGTAGACGACGAAGCGTCCATCCGCGATCCGCTCGGCAAATATCTGGAGCGGCAGGGTTTCCGTGTCACCGACGCTACCGATGCCTCGCTCGCCCGTTCGGCGTTGATTGCCTATGATATTGACCTCGTATTGCTCGACATCATGATGCCGGGCGAGGACGGGCTTAGCCTTTGCCGCCACATCGCTGCCAATGACGGCCCGCCCGTTATTTTGCTGACTGCGAAGTCGGAGGAAACCGACCGGATCATCGGGCTGGAGATCGGTGCTGATGACTACGTCGTGAAGCCTTTTTCCCCGCGCGAACTGGTTGCGCGAATCAAGGTTGTGCTACGCCGCATTACAAATGGCTTACCCAAAATCGGCGCCACGAGCGAAAGCTACAATTTTGCCGGATGGACACTCAATACCGGCGAGCAGACTTTGCACGACCCCGAAGGTGTACTCGTGCCCTTGTCCTCTGGCGAATACCGTATGCTGGAAGCGTTGGTCGAACGCACCGGTCAGATCCTGACACGCGACCAGTTGCTCGACCTGACGCGTGGCCGCGAGGGCGGGCCTTTTGACCGCGCCATAGACAATCAGGTCAGCCGACTACGCCGCAAGATCGAGGTCGACGCCAAAGACCCGCAGCATATTAAAACTATCTGGGGAGGCGGTTATCGCTTTTCGACCGAAGTCAGGCGACTGTGATGCGAAATAGGGGGCGTTATTTTTGGCCCAAGAGCCTGTACGGACAGATCTTGCTGGTGGTCGCGCTCGCACTCCTTGCGGCGCAATCGATCAATGCCTTCCTGTTGCTGTCGGGCGCGCGGAACCGCGCGATCATAGAGACGGCAACTATGGTAGTCGGCCGTGTCGTAAATCAGATCGAACGCAGACGCGACCATGGGTTCCAACTGGGTGACGTGCAGCGTGACCGATTGGGAACGATGGATAACCAGCGTCGCCACCCGCCGACAATTTCGTTCAGCGTCGATCCCGCGCCACTGACCATTGGCCGTTATGAAGCCCAACCTGAACTGGAGGGTCGGGTTGCAGAATTTTTGGCCCAAACCGACGCTGGCCTTAGGGATATTCGCATTTCTTCGGGCGCGTTGGCGTTGCTGCCACCGCATCTTCGTGACCAGCCAGTGCGTCGGCGGATGATGGCCAACTTGCACCGGAAAGAGCGGCCCGCTTCCCAATTTGCCGTGCTGTTTTCAGGACGTCTCGCCGATGGTCGCTGGGTCAATGCCGCCGGACTGGTCAGGCCAAGCGAAACCGGTTCGATCCTTGCGCTGCTAGCACAAACGCTGATACTCTACATCGCTGTTCTGATGCCGCTGGCATGGGTTGTGCGCCGCGTTTCCAAACCGCTGGAGCAATTGACAAGAGGTGTGCAGCATATCGGCCTGGCGGGTGAAACCGGGCCGCTGGCACGCGAGGGCCCGGGCGATATCCGGCAGCTAATCGACGCATTCAACGCCATGCAATCACGCGTGTCTACATTATTGGGCGAAAAAGACGTCATGCTGGGAGCAATCGGCCATGACCTGAAAACGCCCCTTGCAGCCTTACGAGTCCGGGTAGAATCGGTTGAGGATGACGCCGAGCGCGAAAAAATGGCAGCGACGATCGACGAGATGGTAACCATCCTGGATGACATATTGACGCTGGCAAGGTTGGGTAAATCGGGCGAAACGAGCCAGCGAACCGATATCGGTGCCTTGGTAGGATCGGTGGCTGAAGAGTTTTCCGATGCTGTGCTGGTTGAACCCGATCAGCGCATTATTGCCAATATCCGTCCTGTGCTTCTTCGGCGAGCGCTGCGAAACCTGATCGGTAATGCCATCACTTATGGCAAAAACGCGTCGATCTCCTTGCGACCGCTCGCAAATAGTTTGCAAATCGAAATTGAAGACACCGGACCCGGAATAGCGCCGGACATTATCGACGCGGTGTTTGAACCCTTTGCCCGTGCAGAAAACTCGCGAAGCCGCTCAACCGGTGGCTCGGGTCTCGGGCTCACCATCGCCCGCGCCATTGCCCGCAACCACGGCGGAGATGTCCGGCTGGAGAACAGAGACGGCGGGGGATTGCGGGCGATATTGGAACTGCCGAAAAGTTAGGCAATGCCGGGGCTTATTAAGGGTAATGATATTAGGATGATGTGTTCCCCGGCGAAGGCCAGGTCCAGACCTGACAAAAGATTCTTTGTTTAGACCAAAATTCGATCAAGTTTGTACAACAAATCAGGCCATTATGGTGCCCTGAAAGCCCGCTGTACTCCTGCGAAAGCAGGAGCGTTGTAAGGCAAGCGTAGTGTTACCTCTCCAGCGCTCCTGCTTTCGAAGGAGCACAACCGAGACAGAAATTTTGGTCGCAGAGGCTATTACTGTGCAAATCTGATCGGATTTGGGTCTAGGTCTCGGCCCCAGCCTGCGCTGGGGAACACCGTCGTTTCACCCCAACGTTATCACTCTAGCCCGTGGGCTGTTGCTTCCAACTACCGCTGCTTTGGTATTCGGGGCGGATATTGGTCGCCTGGGGCAGGTTTCCACCCCCATAAGCCGATTCGCCGCCATTTTTGCGGGCATCGCGCGAATAATCGGGCGTTGCGTAAACGGCCGTTGCGCGCTGGCGCTGTGGTGTAATGTCGGCATAAGGGGCCGCTACAACAGCACCGCGCGCGGCGGCTTGCGCGTCAACTTCTGCCTTGAGCCGGGCAGCAGCAAATTCGCGCTCATATTGCCTTTGCAACTGGATCGGGTCGAGCGCAGGCGTTGTCTCGACAGTCCATACCCGCGGTTTCGGCCCGGGGAATGGTTCATATCCGGCATGGCGGCGAAAGAATGCGGACGGGCGCCCTGCACTTCCCTTCCACCGGTAAAAACGGTGTGCGCCGATGGTACTGATGAAATGCAGGCTTGGTGCCCAATACGGGTTGACCTGCACTGTGTGATAATGTGTGGCCATACCGACCGGCGCATAAACATGGCCGGCAAGCGCGGCAGACGCGACCCGCCGCGCGCGCTCCCAATAGAACCGGGCCGGCAGACGGGCCATCGACCCGTCGCAGCTATAACTGAATTGGCATCCGGTGCGGCGTTCGGAGCCTTGATAGATCACGCCGCAAACGCTGTTCGGATAGGTTGGGTGTCGCATCCGGTTCAGGATGACCTGCGCTACAGCCTGCTGGCCGACATCGGGTTCGGTCGCAGCTTCATAATAGATGGCATCGGTGAGGCATTTCAGCGCCCGCGGATATTCGGCAGACCCGGCACGCATCACAAATGGCCGCGCGGCGTCGCCAACACCTGTTATGTCATAGGGTGTATCAGCGTCGTCGAGCGGTGCATCATCACCATCGGCATTGGCCGGTGGAACACTGAATTCTGGTTCCAGAAAGTAAAAGGCCGATCCGGAGAAATTTTCATCCGGCCGTTCGGAGGCGCCCAAGGTCGGCACGTGCATTTCTGTCGGTGACGCATCACCAAATGGCGAAATCTGGGCTACCGAAGGCACAAGCGCCAGCAAAGCGAAGGCCATCAATACCAGAATAATTTCGCGGGTACCGATGAACCGACGCTGCGCAGGCGATCGTGCCGAGCGGACCCGGACTTTTGGCGCTTCATTAATGGGCTCGTGAATCATGACAGGCTTTGCAAATCCGGTGACGAGCCGCTCGCTTACACCATCGACGCAGGTGCCGCGCCACCGATTTTTGGCCTGTGCCAGCATGGGACGGCAAATTGCAAAGATATTAAGTTTTTATAAAAATTTATGTTATTATAGAATGTTAGAAGGCGAGCATGAGACGTCTCGCCAGCGCGAATGCACGGTCAAACTCACCAAGGCGGGCCAGTCGCATAATCGTCCGACCGGCGCCCTTGAACCCCGTGCCGCTACCGGCTTGTTCGATCATCAAGGCAAAAGCATCACCGCGCAATACCCCGGAGGAATAACGCAATTGTTCGACAAGCATTTTGCGGACCGCCGAAGCCACGCCAACCTCGCCAAAAAAGTCATCTATTTCGGCGAACTCCGGCAATGCCGTAACGCCGTCAAACAAATCCGGTTTGCCATCCCGTTGCCGTACATGATTGTGCCATGCAACGGCTGCGGCTGTGGCTTGTTCGAAGTTATGCACTTCGCTCACCTGAAATTCGGAGCGGCGATACAGCATCAGTCGTTCGGTCAGATTTGCAATCTCGCAATGTGAAGAGGCACGCAGCCACAGTTCATAATCCTCTGCATGGCGAAATGCGGGGCGATAGCCGCCCAGTTGCCGAATGAGGTCCGTACGCATCATTACCGAGGGATGGCATACAGGCGGCCCGTGCTTCAGCCTTTCAGGGTCCATCGCTGGATGCGCAGGATAATCGGTTGTCGGCCCAACAATGCGCCCTCGATCATCGATGTCGTGGGTGTTAGTACCCAGTATGCCGACCTCGGGATGCGCGGCCATATAAGCCGTTTGCCTGGAAAAGCGCGTGGGCATTGCGATATCATCACTGTCCATGCGTGCCAAATACGGTGCTTTTGCTGCTGCAACCATTTCGTTCAGGCTGGCGACCAAACCCCGGTTTTTGCGTTCGATCAAGCGGATGCGATTATCGCTTAACGCAAGGGTACGCAAGATATCGCCGCTGTTATCGACCGACCCGTCATTGACAATCAGAAATTCAAAATCAGCAAAATCCTGTGCCAAGATCGATTGCGTGGCCGCATAGACATAACGCGCGCCGTTGTAGACGCTCATGATCACTGAAAGGGCGGGCGCGCTTGCCATGGGCATTCGATAACGGCTAATCGTCACAAATTGGTTTCCAGCGGTTTCGGAAGTGATTTTTTCATGCGCATTGCCCTTTATCAGCCTGATATTGCCGGAAATGTTGGAACAATATTACGGATGGCGGCTTGTTTTGGCGTGGATTGCGACATCATCGAACCGTGCGGCTTTGCCTTTTCGGAGCGCGCATTGAAACGCGCTGGCATGGATTATGCGCAGCATGTACGCATATCGCGGTATCCGGACTGGCCGGCGTTCCTGGCTTCGACAGGCGATGCGCGGATTGTCTTGATGTCGAGCAAGGCCTCCGTCGCGTTGCCCTCCTTCGTGTTTCGGCCCGGCGACATCATCCTGATGGGATCGGAAAGTGTCGGCGTGCCGGAAACTGTCCATACCCGCGCCGACGCACGCGTCCATATTCCGATGGTAGCTGGGTTTCGGTCCTTGAATGTTGCGGTCGCCGCTGGCATCGCGCTCGCCGAAGGCCTAAGACAAACCCAACAATTTCCCGGAGCAAATGCGTGACACTTATTCTCGACACGCGGCAACAAGCCGCACGCGACTGGTTCGAGGCGCTGCGCGACCGGATTTGCACGGCTTTTGAGGCCATTGAACGCGAAGCGGGCTCCGATGCGGTGTTTGAATATCTCCCATGGGACCGAACCGAACAGGACGGCACACCCGGCGGCGGCGGCGTGCGGGGCGTGATGAAGGGCAAGGTATTCGAAAAAGTCGGCGTCAACGTCTCGACCGTTGGCGGCAGCTTCAATCCCGAATTCGCGCAAACCATCCACGGCGCCACAGAGGACCCGAGTTTCTTTGCTACCGGCATCAGTCTGGTCGCGCATATGGCCAACCCGCATGTGCCAGCCGTACACATGAACACGCGTTATCTGGTCACCACCAAAAGCTGGTTTGGCGGCGGCGCGGACCTCAATCCACCGGTGCCTTATGATGACGATACCGACGAATTCCATGCGTGCTTGCGCGCTGCTTGCGTGCCTTATGGGCCGGAAGTGTATGAACGCTACAAAGCATGGGCCGACGAATATTTCTGGATACCCCACCGCAACGTCCACCGGGGGGTCGGTGGCATTTTCTATGACCATCTGGAAAACGAGAGCGACGCGCTGTTCGAACGCAATTTCGCCTTCACCCGCGATGTTGGCGAGGCGTTTCTCGATATTTTCCCGAAACTGGTCCGCAAGCGTATGGACCAGCCGTTTACGGCCGAAGAAAAGCAGGCCCAGCGCGTCTGGCGCGGGCGTTATGCCGAGTTCAATCTGGTCTACGACCGGGGAACGACATTTGGCTTGAAAACCGGCGGCAATGTCGACGCAATATTGATGAGCCTGCCGCCGGATGTGGCTTGGGAATAATCAACATGCCGTTCAGGCCGATTCCAAGCGGCGAGATTGGCACTATCGTCACCTCGCTGGAAATGACCAAACGCCCTGCCCTGCGCGCGACGCCCGCGTCAGAGCTGCGTTTGGAAAGGTGGAGCACAACTCCGCCGGACAAATATCGCGTGCTATACCGCCGCATCGGCGAACCGTGGCTTTGGTTTTCAAGGCTTGAGATGGATGATGCCAGTCTCGCGTCGATTATCCATGATCCCCAGGTGCTAATATGGGCGGTGCTTGACCGGCGCGGGATTGAGGTTGGCATTCTCGAACTCGATTTCCGCGAGCGTGGCCAGTGCGAGATCGCATTTTTCGGCCTGGTGCCGGAATTGGGCGGCAAAGGACATGGCCGTTGGCTAATGGCAATGGCATTGCAGGCGGGCTGGGCCGAGCCCGGCGTCACCCGGATGTGGGTCCACACCTGCACCCTTGATGGACCGGGTGCGCTTCGCTTCTATATAAGATCCGGTTTCACGCCATATGCGCGGGAGATCGAAACCTTCCCCGACCCCCGTGTACAAGGCCTGATCCCGCGCGACTCGGCGCCACAGATTCCCATAATCGAATAAACTTCAAGCCAGCCTGACCTGCCTGTAAATCGCCGCATATAAAAACAAGAACAGCAGCGACAGGCCCATTTGCAAGACCGTGCTGACCAGCTCCGTCAACATCGGGACAATATCCGCCGGTAGAAGAAGCACGATAGCTATGTTGAATATCAGGCTGATTACAAAAAATGCGATGATCGAAACGACGGCCACAATCAGCAAAAATCCGAAAATCGGAAGGCTTTTTCCTTTGGTCAATTCCCAGGATCTTTGCATTGCGGTTATCGGATTGCGTTGATTTTCCGCGCCTATCACGGGCTCAACCAATATAAACTTTACGGCCAAATAAACACCGGGGACAATAAGCAACAAGGCGCCGAGAAAAACCGCGCAGGTAACCAGCAAGCGTGCCATGAACAATGTTGGCCACAGCGCACATGCCTGCCCCAGTGCCTCACCAACGGTCGGTTTTTTGGCATCGAGAAGCAAGATGTTGAATGAAAGCACACCGATCATCCCGACAACCAAAAACAACACAAACCAATACCAGTTAACGGCAAACCAGCTCTGTACCATCTGCACGGCTTGTTCGGGAGTGGGTTTCGAAATTGGCTCTATCGGCGTGAGCAAAAATTGAGCGGCAAGAGCCGGTAGCAGGAAAAACACGCCCGCCAGCGCAAGCACAATTTCGCGATTCGATTTCAGCAAAGCAGTTGCGTCGTTCCAGATTTCGGTAAAATCGAGTGGCCGTGTCGTCATATATTATCTCCCGGGATGGTGGGCGGATACGGCGTGTGACCGGCACTGGCAAGCGACGTTGAATCTGCTAACGGCATGATCATGACTTTAAATAACGCAATCGACTGGGAAGTCGCTGACGGCCAAATCGCTTATCCGGATGCCGTCGCCCGCATGGAGGCACTGCAATCCGCGATCCGCGGAGGCAACGCGCGCGAACTGATCTGGCTGCTCGAACATCCGCCGCTTTATACTGGCGGCACCAGCGCCGACCCGGCCGAATTGCTCAGCCAGCAATTCCCGGTTTACGCCACTGGACGCGGCGGTCGCTATACCTATCACGGCCCCGGCCAGCGGGTCGGCTATGTGATGCTCGACCTCGCCAAACGTTGCAAGGATGTGCGCTGCTACGTCCACGCGCTTGAAGGCTGGGTAATCGGCGCACTTGCAAGGTTCGATGTCCAGGCGCGGCGTGCCGATGGCAGGATCGGCATTTGGTGCGACACCCGCGACGGCAAAGAGGCAAAAATTGGCGCGATTGGCGTCCGTATTCGCCGCTGGGTCAGCTGCCATGGATTTGCAGTCAATGTATCACCAGATCTGTCACATTTCGACGGAATCGTTCCCTGCGGCATCGCAGAATATCCGGTCACCAGCCTCGCCGATCTTGGTATCGACGTGACGCTCCACGATTTCGACGAAGCGCTTGCCGCGACCCTGCCTGACTTCCTCAACACGCTTGCCAAAGCGGGCGGAGAATGCGACGTCTAACCGCATCATTCCACCGTTCGTATCGAGCGTAGTCGAGATGCCCATCTGACGACTGACACCTTAAGGTGTCTCGGCCGCGCTCGACACGAACGGAAATTAACCGAGAGGCCCAAAATGCGTTCGATCATCCTGTCATCCATCCTGCTCGCCTCGCTGGCTTCGCTATCTGCCTGTGGAGACGGGAATAAGGAGGACAATCAGGTCACCCGCACCCGGATGGAAGATATAGACAGCCTCGAAGGTACGATCAGCGACGATATGATCAATACCGACGAATCGGCAGACGAAGGACCTTATGACGCTGCACCGGCAGCCGATGGCAAGGTCTCGGCTCCGGCAAAGGACGACAAGAAAGCGAAAGAGGACGACGATAAGGCTGAAGCCAAGCCTGTTGCTACAACGGACGAAAAAGCCGCCGACGAATGAGTCGCGCGGGAATGACGAAGGGGACGCTGGTGTTAGTCAGGTCGCGTTCGTCAGCGTCGCACCGTCAATATCTTCCTGCAAACCCTGGCGCAGCGTCGAGCCGTCTTCAAACCGGATATTGTCCATCACCCACTGACCGTTTTCGCGGACAAAATAGTATGTAATCGCCGCGGCCTCACGACCACCCGGGGTGAAACGGATTTTGACTTCAATCTGGTCCTTCGACTTCGCGTTATATTCTTGTGCGGTGACCTTGGCCTGTTTCGGGTCGAAATCCTGGCACTGGCAATACCAGTCGAAGCCATTCATCTGAAGCACCTCATCGCCAGTGGCGACGGGCATCCATTTCTGTAGCAAAGCGTTGAGCGACGCTGAAAAAGGTGCTTCATATCCGTCGATGGCCGAACCGATGGGATGGTTAGGTGCGGGCGGAGCATCATCGGGCAGTTCGGGAAAAAGTTCCTCAAAGGGCCGCAAATATCCCGCATAAATTTTGGTGACGATGTCGCGCACAGCGACTTCATCCGCCGTCACCGGTTTGGCGGCCACCAGCGGCGAAGTGAGCGCCAGAAGCGCCAATGCTGCAACGGCCGTCAAACCTTGACGGCGCGCCATCAGTCGCCTTCGCCGGGCTCTGCGCTGAAATATTTGTCGAACTTGCCTTCTTCGCCTTTATGCTCATCGGCATCGGCCGGTGGCTCACGGCTGGAAGTAATGTTCGGCCATTCGGCGCTATAAGTCGCGTTCAGTTCGAGCCACTGTTCCAAACCGCTTTCGGTGTCGGGCAAAATGGCTTCTGCTGGGCATTCGGGTTCGCATACGCCGCAATCGATGCACTCGCTCGGGTTGATGACGAGCATGTTGTCGCCTTCGTAAAAGCAATCCACCGGACAAACTTCAACGCAGTCCATATATTTGCACTTAATGCAGGCATCAGTAACAACATACGTCATGGGTCGAACTCTCCTATTGCTTTGGCCCCGAAACTGCGGCCTGACTGATGAATGCCTATTGTCAGTCTGGCAGGGAAGTCAACAGGCGGATCAATCGCTGGAGCATTTTTGTGCTATGGAGTATCAAGCAGGGCGTAAAAAGTCCGGGCTTCCAATGCCGGACCTCGGCGGGTTGGTAACGCAACCAGTTTGATAACCAGCACATTTTCTCCACGCGGCAGGGTGATGATATCCTCCGCTTTCACGGTTGCGCTCGCGCGTTCCACCCGGTGGCCATTGATGCGTATATGGCCCGCATCCGCCCATGTTACAGCCAGCGAACGACTTTTGGCGAGCCTGAGGAAAAACAGCAGTTTGTCGATGCGGATATTATTGGCAGTCATTGGCGGCTTTGTGCCTCAGAACTTTAAACCCTTTAGTGCGGCCAGTTGCAACGCCAGTGCGGATGGTGGCGATGCGGGCTTGTGTAGTTGGGGCGCACGATCCGTTTTGCTCTTGGGCTTGGCATCTGTTTTTGTCTTTTGCTTTTCCGGCCGGGTACGCATTTGGCGCTGTTCGTGCGGGCGTGGCTTGGGCAAGCCAATCCAGCGCCAGTGCGTGAGGACAACCGGCTGTGCGACAGGGGTTTCAGACGGGGTCTCGGGCGCAGGTGGTTCCGAAGCGATAACGGTTTCTTTATCGACAATTGCAGGCACAACCTCTGGTTCAGCGGCGGGGTCGAGTGAAGCCGTCACTGCCTGAGCAGCGTCTGTTGGCGCATCAACCGGTGCTTCTGCGGGGGCTTCTGTCGGTCGGAAACCGGCATCGCGCATAAGTGCCGCCAGCCCGGCTTCGCTTATCCCCAGCGAGGTCGCGAATGCCATGTCCATCCCGAACACATTAGCCTGCCCTCGCGCCTCATGTGCTTTCTTGATAACCCGCTCGGCTAGATCGATACGGACATATTCGTCCCCGATTCGGCGATATCCGGCATTCCGACAGTCGGCGGGGTGTGCGAATTTCCATTCTTTCAAATGAACGGCGCTTTCGGGCGGTAATTCCGGCATCGGCCTGTCATCGCGAGCCGCAAATAGCGCCACGCGCCACTTCGCCGCCGCCGGTTTCAGCGCCGCGTGATGGTAAATGTCGAGCGCGCCGAAAACAATCCCGCCTTGGCGCGCGGCGCCCCGCGCTTCCTTGGGCAGTGCCGCAATCGCATCGGCCAGATAGTGCCGCCCGGCAATCCCGCCAGCATCCGCCAGTTGTACAGCGAGCGCACGGACGCTGCCATCAACACCGGGTTCCTGGGCCAGAGCTTGCAGGCCGACAATACCGCCCATCGCCTTCGTCAGTTGCGCCTCTATCCATGCTTCGGCGCGCGTCGTGATTTCACGCAGCGCATCGCCTTCCAGCCCGGCCACGGCTTTGGTCGCGCGGAACGCGGGCTGCATCAGGCTGCGGCCCTTGGCCAGAACGCCAAGCAATTCGCCCTTCCAAAAAATGGCAGGTTTGCCCTCTCCATCCGGGCCGAGCGCGAACTCGCTATCGTCTGCCATACCCACGTCCCTCGCCTTTTGTCTCAAATGTGCCGCCAGATGCCGCTCGGCAGCTGCCAGCAATAATTTACGGTCGCCTGCTTTTGCGCCGGGATCAACCCGAAACGCGAAACCGTCAAGTCTGCCGATATCTTCGCCGTCTACCATCACGCGGCTGTCATCGCCAATCTCAACCGGCACGAGGCCAACATCAGTTGCCCCTTTCCGCAACAGCATCGATGTTCTTTTATCGACAAATCGCTGGCGCAGCGCATCGTGCAACGCATCAGACAGCTTTTCTTCCAACGCCTGCGCGCGCTCGGCCATCACGTGCGGTTCCGCCAGCCAGTCGGCGCGGTGCGAAATATAGGTCCATGTTCTGACCGCCGCAATCCGCTGCGACAGGGTAGCGATGTCCCCCTGTATCGTGTCCAACCGGGCCAGTTCAGCGGTTACATATGAATATGGTAAGAACCCGTCACCTTGCGCCAACTGCATGAATAACGGCGCGATAAAGCGCGCATGATACTCCTCGCCCATTTGGCGGAAATCGGGAAGGCTGGCAGCTTCCCATAACCGTGCGACACTCCGCGGGTCGCGAACCAGTTCGGTCACCTCGGGCGTTTCGGCAAGACGTTTTAGGACGGCAAGATCAATCGCTTTGGGAGCGGCAAGCAATCCGGGCTGATCAGGTTTGGCCTCCAGATCGGATATCAGCGTTGCGATACTGTCAAAGCGTGGCTCGGCCTCGCGCCAATAGAGCCAGTCAAGCCGAGGGAAGTCGTGATTTTCAATCGCGGCCACTTCTTCGGCGGTGAATTCATATCCCTCTCCGGCCAGCGTGCCGAATGTCCCGTCGCGCTGATGGCGCCCCGCGCGCCCCGCAATCTGCGCCATTTCGGCAACCGTCAGCCGGCGTCGCCGCGCGCCGTCAAACTTTGCAAGGCCAGCGAAGGCGACATGCGTTACATCAAGGTTCAAGCCCATGCCGATGGCATCGGTCGCGACCAGATAATCGACCTCGCCCGACTGAAACATTGCAACCTGCGCGTTACGGGTGCGCGGCGACAGCGCCCCCATCACCACCGCAGCTCCGCCGCGCAACCGGCGCAATGTCTCTGCCACCGCATAAACCTGCTCGACCGAAAATACGACGATGGCGGCGCGTTTGGGCAGCCGCGACAGCTTTTTCGCTCCGCCATAGCTAAGTGTCGAGAAACGCGGGCGGGAGATAATCTCCGCATCAGGCAACAGCTTGCGAATCATCGGGCGCAGGCTTTCCGACCCCAGGATCATCGTCTCCTCACGGCCGCGCGCGTTCAGCATCCGGTCGGTAAAGATATGCCCGCGTTCGGGATCGGCACCCAGTTGGGCTTCGTCGATCGCGACAAAGGCGACATCCTTTTCGACCGGCATCGATTCCACGGTGCAGATATACCAACGCGCATTTGGCGGCTCGATCCGCTCCTCGCCGGTAATCAATGCGACTTGCGACGCACCCTTGATCGCCACCACCCGGTCATAGATCTCGCGCGCCAGCAAACGCAGCGGAAACCCCATCATCCCGCTCGAATAAGCACACATCCGTTCGACCGCGAGATGGGTTTTACCGGTATTGGTCGGCCCTAATATGGCCGTCAGCGAGGCGCGTTGATTTGACAATATTGGCTGAGGTTAACTCAGGCTTCGGCGATTGTCGCGGCCAAGTCTTTGAGCGTCACACTGGTATCGGCCAGCGCCTCTGCTGGCAACGCTAGGCCACCAGCAACCAGCGCCTTGCCCTGGACATAATCCTTGGTCGCATTGACACAATCGAGCGCAATGACCTTGCCTTGTTTCAGGTAGATCACCGAAAAACTGCGCGTTGCCGGATCGCCGCGCAATATGGTTGCGTCATATCCGGTCGAAAGGCCCACGGTTTGCAAGCGCAGGTCATATTGGTTCGACCAGAACCACGGCACCGCATGATAGACGGTCAGCTCGCCAGTGATGCTTTTTGCCACCGCATTGGCCATGTCATTGGCATTCTGCACCGATTCCACGCGCATCACGACACCACCGGCAAAATCATTAGCGTGCGCGGCGCAGTCACCAATCGCAAAAATGTCGGGCAGAGACGTCCGGCAATATTGGTCGATATCCACACCGCCGCCGCCCGCAGCGCCCGCCTGCAGCAAGGGCACAACTGCCGGAATGATGCCGATACCGACAATCACCATCTGCGCCGGAATCACGCTGTCATCGGCCAAACGCACACCGGTCGCCCGTCCGTCGACACCGTCAATGCTGGTTACCTGAACGCCTAATCGCACATCGACGCCGTGCGCGCGGTGCTCGCTCTCGTAAAAGCGCGACAGATCTTCGCCCGCCACCCGTGCCAGCACCCGGTCGAGCGCTTCTAGGACGGTCACCTGCTTGCCCATTTTGCTCAGAACCGCAGCGGCCTCCAGCCCGATATAGCCGCCACCGATGACCACCACGCCGGAGACATCATCCAGCCCGTCGAGCATTGCATCGACATCGGACCGGTTGCGCACGACATGCACGCCGTCCAGATTCGCTCCATCGCACTGCAACCACCGAGGAGAGCCACCGGTCGCCCAGATCATCTTGCCGTAGCCGATGGTTTCGCCGTCCGCCGTCGTCACCTGATGCGCCACCACATCAACCGCATCGACCCGCTTGCCAAGTAGCATCGCCACATCGCGCTCCACCCAAAATGCCACCGGACGGATCATGATCCGGTCAAACACCTTCTCTCCGGCAAAATAGTCCTTGGACAAAGGCGGGCGTTCGTAGGGATATTCGGTTTCGTCACCGACAATCGCGATGCTGCCTGCAAACTTCGCCTGCCTGAGTGCAATCGCCGCCTGCGCGCCGCCATGGCCGCCGCCTACGATCAAAACATCAAAATGCTGCATTGCCAATTTCCTTGTGCGCGGGTTCGAGATAGCGGCCATCGACATAGACCAACGGATCAACAATGTCGGTCGCATGCGCTGCCCGAACCTCGCCGATAAAGATACTGTGCGTGCCGTGATCGACGCGGTTCACGACGCGGCAGATAAAGCTGGCCTGCCCGTCGGCGAGCCAGGGCGTGCCATCATCGTCCTGCCAATCGCCCAAGTCGAAACGCGCCTCGCCTCTTTTAGCACCGCCACAATCGCGCGAAATCTGTTCCTGCCCCGAATGCAGCATGTTGATCGCGAAATCCGCACCCGCCGCCAATGGTGCGTGCATCGAAGCGGTCTGATTCACGCACACCAGCATCGTCGGCGGATCAAGGCTGACTTCGCTGCAAGCGGTTGCCGCCATCGCATAACGCACATCCTCGTGCCGCGCGCTGATCACCATCACCGCCTTGGCAAAACGGCGCAAGCCAAGGCGCATCTGGTCGGTAACGGCGATTTGGTCCATCTAGTGGCCTTTGCGTAAGGTAAGTTCACAGCCCGATAAGCAGAATCGCTCGACAACGGTAGCATTTTTTGACTACGCTGCATCGCATGCAAGGATATCTGCCTGTAATGCGCGTAAACCGCTACCAAGCGCGAATTGGCTTTTCACCCTGACATCGCGTCGCACCAGCGCAGGCTGGTGCCCATCACGCCTCTCGTGAACCGCTGACCTCGGTTCAGCCAGATGGATGCCATAGGCTCCAGCCTACGCTGGAGCGACGTTGAATATTCAGGAGACCCACCATGCCCCGCAATTACGACATCCCCGAACTCCGCCGCCTCGACATCGCCCACCACCTTCCTGCCCAGGCCGACTGGCAGGAAATCGAGGATCTGGGCGGCAGCCGGATCATCACCCATGCCGATGGCTGCTATATCTATGACGGCGACGGCAACCGGATATTGGACGGCATGGCGGGCCTGTGGTGCGTCAATATCGGCTATGGCCGTGCCGAGCTGGCCGAGGTCACGCACGACCAGATGCTGGAACTGCCCTTCTACAACACCTTCTTCAAAACCGCGACGCCACCAACTGTTTTGCTCGCGCAGAAGATCGCACAGCTAACACAAAACCGCCTGCCGCATGTGTTTTTCAACACCTCCGGCTCAGAGGCGAATGACACTATCCTGCGCATGGTGCGTCACTATTGGCAGGTGAAGGGTGACACCAGCCGGACGGTCTTTATCAGCAGGCGCAATGCCTATCACGGCTCGACCGTCGCTGGCGTATCGCTGGGCGGCATGAAGATGATGCACGATCAAGGCATGCACATCAAAGGTCAGGTGCCGGTCGCAGGCATCGAACATGTCCGTCAGCCTTATTGGTATAATGAAGGCCGCGATATGACGCCTGAGGCTTTCGGCACCGCCTGCGCGCAAGCCATCGAAGACAAGATCATCGAAGTCGGCCCCGAAAATGTCGCCGCTTTCATCGGCGAGCCGGTGCAAGGTGCAGGCGGTGTCATCATCCCACCTGCCAATTACTGGCCACAGGTCGAGGCCATCTGCCGCAAATATGGCATATTGATGATCTGCGACGAAGTGATCTGCGGCTTCGGCCGCACCGGCAATATGTGGGGCCATGAGAGCATGGGCGTGAAGCCCGACATCATCGCAATGGCCAAAGGATTGTCGTCAGGCTACCTCCCTATTTCCGCCGTTGCCGTGTCCGAAGAGATTGTGAAGGTCATGAAAACCGGCGGCGATTTCGTCCACGGTTTTACCTATTCGGGCCACCCCGTCGCCGCAGCCGTAGCGTTGCGCAATATCGAGATCATGGAACGTGAGGGACTGGTCGAGCGCACCCGCAACGAAACCGGACCTTATCTGGCGAAGGCGTTGGCGACTTTGAGCGACCATCCGCTGGCCGGTGAAGCCCGCTCCATCGGTCTGCTCGGCGCGGTCGAGATCGTTGCCGACAAAGCCACCGGTGCCCGCTTCGGCGGCGCAGAAGGCACCGCCGGCCCGATGGTCCGCGACCTGTGTATAGCCAACGGCCTGATGGTACGCGGCATCCGCGACAGCATCGTGATGTGCCCGCCGCTGATTATCACGACGGAGCAGATTGACGATTTGGTGGGGATCATCCGCAAGTCGCTGGATGAGGCAGAGCCGAAATTGCGGGCGATCTGACTCCCCCTCTCCAGTGGGAGGGGGTTGCGAAAGCTAGGCAGCTTGCTGCTTAGCTGTAGCAGGGTGAGGGGTTCCGCCCTGTCGTAGCACCCCCCTCACCAACTTCGGCGCGGAAGCTGATGAAGGTCGGTGCGTCTTATACGTTCTGCCTACCGGTCAAAAGCCCAGGGAAACGGCAGAGCAAGGGGCGGAACTAAAAATCAACATTCGGGTCGATTTGCTGGATGTGAGGGTTGGACCGGTGGTGGAGTGAGTTTGGTTACATCGACATAATCCAACCCCGTTCGTGTTGAGTCTGTCGTAGCATTTTTTGCTCCGACACACGGTGAACAGTTCAAATCAGCGCTTGCCCCACGCAAAAGCCTGAAGCGTTGATGGAACGCATTATCAAGGCTTCAACCAACGAAGGCGATGTAATCCTTGATGCCTATTGTGGGTGCGGCACCACCGTTGCCGTAGCACAGCGCCTCAATCGTCAATGGATCGGTGTAGATATCACCTATCAGTCAATTTCCCTGATTCTCTGGCGCTTCGAAAAGCAATATGGAGACCAATGGCCTGCTATCGAAGACAACATCATCCTCGACGGTGTTCCGCGCGATAAGGAGTCGGCTATCGCACTTGCCAACCGCAAAGACGATAAAACCCGCAAAGAATTCGAAAAATGGGCTGTGCTCACCTATTCTAAAAATCAGGCGCGCATCAGCGAAAAGAAGGGAGCCGACGGCGGCGTTGATGGCATTGCCTATTTCCTGATCGACAAGAACACCAACGGTAAAGCTATCTTCCAAGTCAAATCGGGCGGATCAAATCGCGCGACAATGGCCACACTCAACAGCGATAGGCAACGCGAAAAGGCCGAGTTCGGTTTCCTCATCACGATGGACATGCCGACCAAATCTATGCGCGATGAAATCACCGCTGCTGGCAAATATAAACATCCATTGCTCAACCGCGAAGATGACCGGTTGCAGGTCATTACCGTCGCCGAAATCCTTCGTGGTGACCGGCTCAATTTGCCAATGGCACGCGCCGATGCTGTGAAGTCTGCGGCTGCCCAAGGCGACATGGACAAACAAGTGGCGCTCGATTTATGACGCCATGATAATTGATGAAGGAATTTGACAGAACGATTATGTTCTTATAATGTTCCAATCCACTCTTTGATATTGTCGCTAATCTTCTTTCCTCCGCACAGGTCGGCGCGTGGTTCCATAGCGCGCCTGAAATGTAGGAAATCTATCCAACAGGATTTTTGCAAACCACTATCAACTTGCGCAGATTTCTGCGGGTTTTGATGTCACTTATGCCGAAAAAATTGCGTCCGTTTCGCCAAACCAAAACAACCCGCCTATGGGTGATGTTATGCAAGTTCTAGTGTCAAACAGGCGTAACTTGTGTCACCCTCACGCCAATAACACCACCGGACTGGCACTATCCCAATGCATCGAAACCTTGTCTTCCCAAGTGAAGTCCTCTTGGTCGGTGCGTGACAAATTGGGCCTGCGGACCCGCATCATCGCTCCGCCTTCCAGTTCGATTTCGAACAAGGTGCAATCGCCCAGATAGCTCATGCCTTTGATGACCCCGCGCGCAAAATTATGGCCCTCTGGCGAATCCTTCGCGGCACCCTGTACTGCCTTGCCCATACCAGGTGTATGCAGCGTAATCTTCTCTGGCCGCACCGCGACCCATACGTCGCTGCCATGCGCGCCGGTGACGCCGTGGTTCAGATAAATCTTGCCAACGCCCGGGCAATCGACGGCGGCGCGGTCCGGTTCGTCGAGCGTAAGCTTACCCTCAAATGTGTTCACCGCGCCGACAAAATCCGCGACAAAGCGGTTGGCGGGATATTCATACAGGTCCGACGGGGCGGCCAGTTGCGCGACCTCGCCTTTGTTGATGACCGCAATCCGGCAGGCCATCGACAACGCCTCGTCCTGATCGTGGGTTACGGTCACAAAGGTGATGCCGACCTTTTCCTGTAACGCGGTCAGCTCAAACTGCATCTGTGCGCGCAGCTTGGCGTCGAGTGCAGACAACGGCTCATCGAGCAGCAGTACCTTGGGCCGCATTACAAGGCTACGTGCGAGCGCCACGCGCTGCCTTTGTCCGCCCGACATCTGGTCGGGCATCCGGTCGCCAAAACCGCCCAATTTGACCAGCTCCAACGATTCCTCGACGCGGTCCTTGATCTCCGATTTGCTGACCCCCGATATCCGCAGGCCATAGCCGACATTATCGGTCACGCTCATATGCGGGAACACGGCATAGCTTTGGAACACCATGTTGACCGGCCGCTTGTTCGGCGGGACCATGCTCATATCCTGCCCGTCGATGATGATCTGCCCTTCGGTCGGCAGTTCGAACCCAGCGATCATCCTCAACAAGGTTGTTTTGCCGCAACCCGACGGACCGAGCAGCACAAAGAACTCGCCCGACAATATGTCGAGGCTGACATTGTCAACCGCAGTCACGTTGCCAAAGCGTTTGGAGACGTTGCGGATCTGGATGATGGGGGTTTTGGGTTCGGTCATATCAGTGTGCCTCCGCGATGCCCTTCACGCCCTGCAGCTTCAACGCCACGGCGGTCAGGACAACGGTCAAAATGATGAGCAAAGTCGATGCGGCGTTGACCTCTGGTGTGACCGAGAAACGCACCATCGAATATACTTTGACCGGAAAAGTGATGGTATCCGGCCCGCTGGTAAAAAAGGTAATCACGAAGTCATCAAGGCTAAGCGTGAAGGCCAGCAGTGCGCCCGCGACAAGGCTGGGCTTCATATGCGGCAGCAAGACGTCGCGGAAAACCTGCCACTCGGTCGCGCCCAAATCCCGTGCCGCCTCCTCTTCCTCTTTGTTAAAGCTCGCCAGCCGCGACCGCACGACCAGCGCGACGAACGGGAAGCAGAAAGTGATATGCGCGATGGTAATCGCCGACAGGTTGAGCGGCCACACCATACCGCTGGGCCATTCAACCTTGGCAAAGAAAATCAACATCGCAACGCCCATGCAGATTTCCGGCACGATGATCGGCAGCGTCATTGTGCCCTCTACCACCCCCTTCAGCGGAAAGCGGAACCGCCACAGCATGACACCGGCGAGTGCGCCCAGAACCAAGCTGAATATCGTCGCCAGAAATGCGATGGTCAGCGAATTGACCAGCGCCTCGACGAGCGAACTATTGTCTAGTGCTTTCTCGTAATATTTGAGTGTGAAGCCCTTCCACACAACATTGCGTTTGCTATCGTTGAAGCTGAAAATCATCAGCACGATCAGTGGCGCATAGAGAAACGCCATGGTCAGCGCGACCCAGCTCCGCATCCACAATTTGCGGGTATATTCGAGCGGCGCTACAGGGGTGCGGTTGAACAGGGCCATCAATGCTGCGCCTTCGCTTTGTTACCACGCATTGATTGCAGCGCGATCAGGATGAACATCGCGTAGATCAGCAGAAATGACAGCGCCGCACCAAACGGCCAGTCATTGGCGCGCTTGAACTGGCGCTCGATAACATTCGCGATCATCTGGCTGTCGGTCCCCCCCATCAGATCGGGGGTCAGATAAGCGCCCAAAGCAGGGATCAGCGTAATCATCACCCCCGCCACCACGCCGGGGCCAGCGAGCGGCAAGACGATCTTCATGAAAGTGCGAAAATGCCCTGCCCCCAAATCAAGACTCGCCTCGATCAGGCTTTTGTCCAGCCGGTCGAGTGCCGAATAGAGTGGCAGCACCATGAACGGCAGATGGACATAGACCAGCCCCAATATCACCGCGAAATTATTGTAGAGCAACTGTACCGGCGTCCACGCCTCCAGCGGTTGCATGCCCACCAAAGTCCGCAACCAACTGGCTCCTTCCCACAATGCGCCCAGCCCCTTGTTGGCATAACCATTGGTCCCCATCACCGTCATCAACGCATAGGTGCGGATCAGCAGGTTGGTCCAAAATGGCAACATGATGCCAAGCAACAACCACGGCCGCCATTTCGGCGCGGCAAAGGTGATCGCCATCGCCACCGGAAAGCCCACGATCAGGCAGATGAGCGTGGTCAGCGCCGCAACCGCCAGCGACTTCAGGAAGATAGACAGATACAACCACTCGATTGCGCGTTTGTAATTGTCGAGCGTTCCCGAAACCTCGATACTTGCAGGACCCACATTCTGGCCAAAACTGTACAGCCAGACAATGCCCATCGGTACCACGAAGAACAGGGCGAGCCAGAAGATTGGTGCTGTCGCAATCGCGGCAAACGGCCTCTTCTGGCTTTTCCAATCCTGTAGCGCGCCCGCCACGGCCTATGCCGCCCGTACGCGGGTGAAGGCCTCCTCATACATTGGCTGAAGCTGTGCGTTAAACTTTGCATATTCGCATTTGGCGAGCACGTCGGCAGGCGGGAAGATGACCGGATTGTTCTTGTAGTCCTCAGGCATCAAGGCTTTCGCCGCGTCATTTGGCGTGGGATAAAGGATGGTTTCCGTGATCTTTTTCCCGGCCTCGGCATCCAGCAAATAGTTGATAAACGCATGCGCATTTTTCGGGTGCGGCGCGCCTTTGGGGATGCAGAGGTTATCCGAATTGAGCTGGCTTCCTTCTTTCGGGATAATGAAGCCGATGTCCTTGTCCTCGACCATCGCCTGCGCAATGTCGCCATTATATTCGAGGACGAGGTCAACCTCACCCTTCAACAGCATGTCTTGGCCATTGTCCTCATGAAAAGCTTTGATATTCGGTTTCTGTTTGATCATCATTGCTTCGATGGTTTTCAGGTCAGCAGGGGTCAGAGCGTTGACGGATTTGCCGATATATTTGCCATACAACCGGAACATGTCGCCAGCCTCCGAAAGCACCGCAATCCGGCCTTTATATTCGTCACTATCGAGCAGCACTTTCCAGCTATCGGGTACAGCGCTCACTTTAGATTTGCGATAGCCAATGCCGAGGGCGAGCCATGTATATGGCATCGAATGCTTGCGTGCCGGATCATAAGGAACGTCCTGGAATTCCTTGCCAACATTTTTGAAGTTCGGGATTTGTGCATGGTCAAGCGGTATCAGCATGTCAGCCCCCGCCATCCGCTCAACAAAGTCGTTCGATGGCACGATCACATCATAGCCCTGATTGCCCGCGCGCAGCTTGGCGAACAATTCGTCATTGCTCGCAAACAACGTCATGTTGACGTCAACGCCGCCGGCTTCCTTATAATCTTCCAGCGTGGTTTCACCAATATAGGTGTCCCAGTTGTAAAAGTTCAGTTCCGCTTCCTCGCCATTGGCCAGTTTTTTCGATTCCTTCTGACCGCAGCCCGAAAGCGCGCCGCTCAGACTGATACCGACGGCCGCCACACCCATGCCCTTGAGCATTGCCCGGCGGTTGCTGCCTGCGTGCAAAAATGTCTTGAAGTCCATCGCTTTTCTCCCAGCCTGACCTGATGTCGAAGGGCGCATGCTGGACCAAAAACGGCTTAAGGAAAAGCCCCATTTTTTCCGCCGTTTGGCGAGCCTCTTGCGGTAAGATTATTACGGCGCAGCATTTTATTCCTTTACTAAGGTTACCTGGGCCACATTGACCCCACCGCCTTTAAATCCACCTTCGCAATACATGAGGTAAAAGCGCCATAAGCGAACAAATTTTTCATCAAATCCCGCGGGAAGCCTCCCTTCATCGACTGCGGCATCAAACCGGCTACGCCATATGCAAAGGGTTCTTGCATAATCCAAACCGAAATCAGCTTGGTCGTGCCACGCCAAACCGCGTTCCTCGGCCAATTTGCGAAAGCGGCTTTCGGATAGCAGCATGCCGCCCGGAAAAATATAGCGTTGGATGAAATCAGCGCTGCGTGAATAGGCTTCGAATATATCGTCGTCGATGCGAATGTACTGGATCGCCGCATGCCCACCCGGTTTCAAACAGCGTGCGATCATGTCAATATAGGCAGGCCAATATTCCTGACCCACGGCCTCCACCATTTCAACGCTGGCAATTGCATCATACGCACCGGTAACGTCGCGGTAATCGGTCAGGCTGATCTCGGCACGCCCGGCCAATCCCGCTACCGAGAGCCGCTGATCGGAGTAGCTCTTCTGTTCTGCCGACAGGGTAATTCCATGATAATCTATCTGGTGTCGCCGCAACCCAGCTTCCGCAAGGCTTCCCCATCCGCAACCGATCTCAAGCAGACTGCTGCCGTCTATCAGCGGTAAGCGATCCAGTAACGCCTCAATTTTTCGTGCCTGCGCGCTCTCCAGTGCTTCGCTTTCGCTCGCAAAAATCGCGCTGGAATAGGTCATGCTTTCATCGAGCCAGGCTGCGTAAAAGTCGTTGCCAAGATCATAATGGAATTCGATGTTGCGCTTGGCGCCAGTTTTACTGTTGCGTTTGAACTGGTGCACCATTTTACCGAACAAACGCGCAAACCCAGATGCACGCGCCGCATTGCCAAGGCTTTTGCGGTTAAGTACAAACAGTTCAAACAACACTACCGGATCGACGCTATCCCAGTCCTCGGCAACCCAGCCTTCGTAACAGCCAACAGATCCATGACGGGCGAGCCGCAACAAAGCCCGCCAGCTTCGTATTTCTGCCTTGGCTACCGGACCAGCAGCGCGCCCGCCCAGAAAACGAACCGACCCGTTTGGCAGCCGGACCTCGACAGAGCCTTCATCCAGACCTCGATCAATCTTGTCGAGCATGATGTGAAACCCACCCGCGGCAACCGCCCCGGCAGTGCGCGCGACCAAGCCTCCCATTGCTCCGAACATAGTGCTTTTACGGGTGAGGTGGCGGCCTCTTGAAATGTCTGGTGCGTTCATATGGCCAGCCTATGCTTTAGCCTTCCTGGCATTGCAATCACCGTAGGAGCGGGTAGCAGAGCCGCGCTTATTTCTTCCGCAGTTCGTCACGGATTTCGATGAGCAGATCGACATCTGTCGGCCCTCCTTCGGCGACCTTGGCCTTCATCAATTTGTTGACCCAGCGTACCAGCATGAAAATAACGAAGGCAAAGATCACAAAATTGATGATTGCGGTAATGAAAGCACCATAACCCAGCATTGGCACGCCCGCTGCTTTCAATGTGGCATAGTCGGTTAGCGAAACCCCGTCCGGTGCCGGACCAAGCAACATGAATTTGTTCGAAAAATCAACGCCTCCAAAGATTGCGGAAACCACCGGCATCAACAAATCTTCGGTCAACGATTTGGTTATGGTGGCAAATGCGCCGCCGATCATCACGCCAACCGCCAGATCGAGCACATTACCCCCAGCGACAAACGCCCTGAAGTCACTCCACATTGCGCTTCTCCCGATATTAAGCCCGTTGATTATAAGATAAATTTTCTTGAATCGATAGCAATGATTGAACTCCAGATATAACCGCCTTATGTATGCAACACACAGGCGTTACTGTGAGAGAAGGATCCCATCTTATGCGTACCGAATTTGCAAAGTTTTTGTTGGTGCCCGTAGCGGCCATTTCGCTTACCGGATGCGGGATAAACAGCGTTCCGACGGCAGAGGAAAACGCCAAGGCGAAATGGGCCGATGTTGAAAACAGCTATCAACGGCGCGCCGATCTGATTCCCAATCTCGTTGCAACTGTGAAGGGGGCAGCAGCCACAGAAACCCAAGTTCTCACGCAGGTGACGCAGGCCCGTGCCAATGCGACCGCGATCAACATCACCACCGATGATCTGTCCGACCCTGCAACCTTCGAGAAATTCAACGCCGCGCAAAATCAATTGACCCAAGCCCTAGGCCAATTGCGCACCGTAGTCGAAGCCTACCCAACGCTGCAAAGTCAAGCGCGCTATGGCGAACTGATGCAGCAGTTGGAAGGCACCGAAAACCGTATCAATGTTGCACGCCGCGATTATAATGAAGCGGTGCGTTCGTACAACACGACCATCCGCACTTTCCCCGACATCATCGGAGCAAAAATCATCCACGGCGCAAAACCGATGGTGCCGTTCAAAGCGACAACTGAAGGTGCACAGGAAGCCCCGAAAATTGACATGATGCCAGCTGGGTGATCGGATCCTCTATCGCCAAGGCAAGAACTCATGCGTAATCTAGTTAGCACATTGTTGGTCGCCGTTTGCTTGCTCATCGGGTTGCCAGCAAGCGCCCAGACGTTCCCCAAGCTAACTGGCCGCGTTGTCGATCAGGCAAATCTGCTTGATCCGGCACAAGAGGCGGCTTTGGCGGCAAAACTGGCGGCCTTGGAAACCCAATCGCAGCGGCAGTTTGTGGTTGCGACCATTGCCGATCTCGAAGGCTATGACGATTCCGATTATGGTTATCGGCTGGGACGCGCCTGGGGGATTGGCGGTAAGGAACGCAACGATGGCCTGCTGCTGCTCATCGCCCCCAAGGACCGCAAGGTTCGCATTGAGGTCGGTTACGGGCTGGAAGGCATCATGACCGACGCATTGTCGCACCGGATAATTCAGGACCGGATACTGCCTGCCTTCCGTTCGGGCGATTATCCGGGCGGTATCGATGCGGGTGTCGATAGCGTCATCACCCAATTACAATTGCCGCCGGAAGAGGCCGCAAAAATTGCGGCAGCAGCGGGCCAGCAAACGCGCAGCCAAAACAGCGAAGGTGAATTTGGCGGACTCATTTTTCTGCTCTTCATCTTTTTCTTCTTCATCTTGCCCGTCATCATGTCCTTTGCGCGTGGTGGCAAGAAGCATCGGCGTAGCGGTTACAGCGGACCGGTAATCATCTGGGGTGGCGGCAGTGATTGGGGTGGTGGCAGTTCGGGCAGTTCATCTTGGGGTGGCGGTGGCGGGTTCTCGGGTGGCGGCGGCAGCTTCGGCGGCGGCGGTGCATCGGGTGGTTGGTAGGAACGGAATCAATGGCCTTACGCAAAGTCAATCATGTGACCGAAGCTGACCATAAATTGGTGACCGATGCCGTTGCGGCGGCGGAGCAGCATACCAGCGGCGAGATTGTCACGATCGTCACTGATCTGTCCGACCATTATAACGACATAAGCCTTGCCTGGGCGACAGCGGTAGCGTTTCTGGCACTGTCAGTGGTGGCTTTATTTCCGGCCTTTTACCTCGACAAGCTCAACTGGCTGATGGGCGGTTGGCAGCATGAATATAGCGCCGGAGAATATCTCGCGTTCGTCTTTACATTCATGGGACTGAAATGGCTGGGCGCATGGCTCATCATGAAATGGATGCCGCTGCGGATGGCGCTGACCCCACGTCAGATCAGGCAGGCGCGTGTGCGGGGGCGGGCGATCAGTCTGTTCAAGGTCGGAACGGAATCGAAGACGGCCGGGCATACCGGCGTATTACTTTACCTCTCGATGAAAGAGCATCGCGCCGAGATCGTTGCCGATGGAGCCATTGCAGCCAAAGTTGACCCGTCGGTATGGGGCGACGCGATGGTCGCGTTGCTCAATCATGTAAAAGCAGGTCGCCCCGGTGAAGGCATGGCGGAAGCGGTGCGGCAAATGGGCATCGTGCTCGCCGAGCATTTCCCCAGGGGCACCGAAAACCCGAATGAACTGCCTGACCGGTTGATTGAACTTTGACCCACGAACCCGAAGAAATCATGTGGGCGGGCAATTTCGTCACCGCCAAACGTCGCGGCAAATGGGAATATGTTGCCCGCAGCCGGGGGATCAGGGCAGCGGTGATCCTTGCGGTCGAGGATGGCCATGTATTGCTGGTCGAGCAATATCGGGTGCCTTTGGGCTGCAACTGTATCGAGTTACCGGCCGGTCTGATCGGCGACCATGACGCAAACGAAGACCCTCTCGAATCGGCCGCGCGCGAGTTGGAGGAAGAAACCGGCTACCATGCTGACCGGCTGGAGGATCTGGGTGAGTATTATTCTTCGCCGGGTTTAGTCAGCGAAAGTTTCACCTTGGTTCGGGCACACGGGCTAACGAAAGTCGGGGACGGTGGTGGCGTTGAGGGCGAAAATATCACCGTGCACAGGGTTCCGCTCGATCAACTGCCCGAATTTTTAGCGGCCAAACGCGCCGAGGGCTGCGTAATAGATGTCAAACTGTTGATGCTCCCCGGGATGATCGAGGCCTGATCTCAGCGAAAATTGTCAGCGTAGGCCTGTAGCTTCAACGTCTTCGGCGGCGTCGGAATGAGGTTCGTTTCGATACCCTTTTTCGCCGCATAAGCTTGCGCTGCCTGCAAAGTGCCGAAAGTCAGCTCGACCTGCACCTGGGTATCACCCGAACCCGCCCAACCCATTAGCGGATCGGCCTTGCGCGGTTCGGCGGGCACAAATTCGAGTACCCACTCATCAGTGCGTGCCTTACCCGACTGCATGGCATTTTTTGGACGTTGATAGATACGAGCGGTCATTGGGTGTCCTGACGGTTTATCGATCTTGCCTTGCGCCAAACCCGGCAGATTCGTCAAGCATCGCGTTGCTGTGCTTTCTTTGTCTTCAAACTCGCAACGCCTTCCCACGGCGCGTCGGGCCAATTATGTTTGGGATAGCGGCCGCGCATTTCTTTTGCCACGTCGCGCCAGCTTCCGCGCCAGAATTCGGGCAGATTGCGCGTCGTCTGGATTGGGCGGCCTGCAGGGGAGGTCAGACTGAGGACCAACGGAATTTGATCCGTGCCGATCGCCGGATGGCGGTCCAGCCCGAACAAAGCCTGCACGCGCAATTCAACCGTGGGTCCCGCCTCAGCACTATAGTCGATGACATGCGTGGTTCCGGCAGGGCTGTGGAAGGTCGAGGGGACCAAACGATCCACCTTTTGCTTGCCGTCCCAGCCGAGCAACTGATCAAGCGCATTCGAAAGCCCCGTCCTCGAAACATCCCGCAGGCGGCTGACTCCAATTAGCAGGGGCAGCAACCATATGTTTGCGTTTTCAATCAATGCCGCGTCAGACAACGCCGTTTCCCCAGCAAATGCCGCCCGCTGCCGCAACAACATGGCATTTTCGGACCAAGGCAATTTGCTTAGCCCGCAGTCTTGCGCCGCTTTAAGCAACGCATCGGCAACCGCCGTGGGATCCGGCGATTTCTGCTGGCCTTCGGACAGTACAATGGCGCCCAGCCGTCGGCGGTTTTTCGCCTCAACCCGGTCGACAACCGCGTCGTAGCGCAGTTCGTCTTTGTTCTCGATACGGTCGGCAAAGAGCGCTAAAACCGATGGCTCGCTGATCGCGGCTGCCGAAAATATCCGCGCTCCCGACGCAGCACCGTGCAAATCCGCGACCGCCAACCATTCGGAACTGGCCAAAGGGGAAGTCGGGTCCAGCCGCAACCCTCTGCCCATAACGCTCAACCAGTTTTCGCCTTTGGCGTCGCGGCGCTTGGCCAACCGGTCGGGAAAGGCGAGCGCGACCATTTCGCCGATCGATAAAGTGCCTTTCGTGCCCCCAGCTCCGGCAAGCCTGGCAATCCGTGCGGCCAGCTTCCTCGCTGCATCGGCCCGACCGCCCTTCTCCCGGGCAAAGCGCTCGACACGCGCTTCGACATCTTCTCCCGCGCCACCGAAGCCACGTTCCTGCAGCAGCAAAGCCAGCGTCGCAGCTTGTTCCGCCTGCCCATATTCTTTCGCGAGCAAAACCATGTGCGCAAGGTTGGGCGGCAATGGCAGTGCCGCCATATGCCGACCATGGGGCGTGACATGCCCCGCTGCATCAAGTGCACCCAACGCCATCAACACCTTACGCGCCTCGTTCAATGCTGGAGCCGACGGTCGATCCAGCCAGCGCAGTTGCGCCGGGTCACCCTCCCCCCAAATTGCACAATCGAGCAGCAATGGCGCAAGATTGCTTTCCAAAATTTCCGGCGGGTCGAACGGAGGGAGACCGCCATTTCCGGCCTCCTCCCATAAACGATAAGCAGTGCCCGGGCCTTGCCTAGCCGCCCGTCCCGCACGCTGGGTAGCGGCGGACAAACTAGCCCGTTCGGTAACCAGCCGCGTCACCCCCGCCGCTCGGTCAAAGCGTGCGCGTCTGGCGAGGCCACTGTCGATGACGATCCGGACCCCGTCGATGGTCAGGCTGGTTTCGGCGATGTTGGTGGCGAGTATGATCTTGCGGCGGCCTTCATTATCCGGCTTTACTGCCAGCCGCTGCGCAACAGGGTCGATCATGCCGTGCAGTTTATGGACCGTAATATCACCGCCGATGCCACCCAGTGCATCGGCAGCGAGGTCAATTTCACGGACGCCAGGGAGAAACACGAGTAAGTCTCCCGCCATCTCGTTAAGTGCCTGCCGCACGGTCCGGGCAATGTCGGTTTCAATCGGCTGTTCGGCGCGCCGTCCGACATAACGCATTGCGAGCGGCCAGCTTTTGCCTTCGCTTTCAATGACCGGCGCATTGTCCATCAATTTGGAAAAGCGAGCGCCATCAAGTGTCGCCGACATCGCGACCAACCGTAGATCAGGCCGGAATGCGCCCTGCGCCTCAAGCGCCAGCGCCAATCCGAAATCGCTATCGGTGCTGCGTTCATGGACTTCATCGAACAGCACTGCCGACACGCCCTCCAGTTCCGGGTCGGCGATGATCCGGTTACGGAATATGCCCTCAGTCAGCACCAATATCCGCGTAGCCGCCGACTGTTTGCTGTCCATGCGGGTGGCATAGCCGATCGTCTGCCCGACGACCTCGTCCATCAATTCCGCAATCCGCTCCGCCGCCATACGGGCCGCAAGCCGACGTGGTGATAGCAATAATATTTGTCCGCTGCACCACGGCTCATCCAGCAAAGCGGGCGCCACCATCGTTGTCTTGCCTGCCCCCGGTGGCGCAATCAGTACCGCGTTCGGCGTTTTACTTAATGCCCTGAGCAGGTCCGGAAGAACGGCATGAACAGGCAGATTTTGACTCACGGCTTAGTGCTTAGAACATAGGCATCAGGGCTGGCGGCAGCCTTTCCCATCATGCCCATGACCTGAGCTCCTCAATATACGCGAGAAATAGCGAATTCGACCGTTTCAATCAGAGCGGCCTTGGCCTCACCGCCGGGGAAATGCGCAATCGCGTCGATTGCCCGCTGGCCGTAATGGCGCGCTCGCTCGATGGTGTCATCAATTGCGCCATGACGGCGAAGGAGTGCGGTGGCGTAGACCAGATCGTCATCGGAAATCCGATTGCCAATCATCGCTTCGCGCCAAAATTTCTGATCATCCGGTGTGCCGCGGCTATTTGCCAGAATGACGGGCAAAGTTACCTTGCCGTCTCGGAAATCGTCGCCACTTGCCTTCCCCATCGTGGCTTCGTCGGAGACATAATCAATGGCATCATCGACCAGCTGGAAAGCAATACCAAGATTGCGGCCATAAGCATCGAGCGCCATTTCCTGCGTCTCGCCGCTTTCTGCAACCACCGCAGCGATGCGGCACGCGGCGGCAAACAGAGCAGCGGTTTTGGCACCGATAATATCAAGATAACGCTCTTCACTGGTCGCAATCTGGCGTTGCGCAGTCAACTGGTTGACCTCACCCTCGGCAATCACTGCAGATGCATTCGACAGGATTTTCAGGACTTTCAGCGATCCGTCCTCGACCATCAACTCGAACGAACGGCTAAACAGAAAGTCCCCCACCAGTACCGCCGCAGGGTTGCCAAAGATCAGGTTCGCCGCAGTTTTGCCGCGCCGCATGTCGGAGCCGTCAACAACATCGTCATGCAGCAAGGTCGCGGTGTGGATAAACTCGACTGCGGCGGCCAGTTTGTGATGCCGGTCACCCGGATAATCCAGCAGCCGCGCGCAAGCCAAAGTCAGCATAGGCCGCATGCGTTTCCCACCACCAGCGATCAAATGCCCTGCAAGTTCAGGTATTAACGGAATTTCGGACTGCATCCGGTCAAGGATCACTGCGTTCACGCGGTTCATTTCCGGCGCGACGAGTTTCAATATCGGTTCGAGCGAAGGCGTCGCTTGGCCTTTGATATGATGGACAGTTGCGGTCATTTCCAATCCGCCCTGCCAAGCAGACCGCAACAAGGCAAGTGCAAAAGCCGAATTTCCCCTTGTTCAAAATGCCCGGACGCGGCAGAGGTAGCCGATGATCGACGACGATAAATTGAGCGGATTCCGCGACAGCATCGACAATATCGATGCTGCATTGGTGTTCATGCTCGCCGAACGTTTTAAAATCACCCAGGCCGTGGGCGAGCATAAGGCGAAATCTGAACTGCCTCCTGCTGATCCGGCGCGCGAGGAAAAGCAGATCGAACGGCTGCGGCAATTGGCCCGCGACGCCAAGCTGGACCCCGATTTCACCGAAAAATTTTTGCGCTTCATCATCGATGAAGTGATCAGGCATCACCAGCAGATCAGGGATGGCGGTTAGGCGAACGTATTTCCCAAATTGCCGGACACCACCCGTGCTATGAGGTTGCGAACCAATGGCACCTTTGCGAAATTATGAATTATTAAGTCGCGGAGTGTCGGAAGAAGCTTGCTATCGGACTGATATAACGGCGTGAAGATGTAGCTTAGCCATTGGTAAAGCAGCACATGGTCTGCACGCAAGTGACGGTAATGATGGCCAACAAATTCGATCCTGTCGGCAAATGAAATCGCTGCGGCCACGGCCGCAGCATCAATCAGCGCCATATTCGCGCCCTGCCCCAGTTGGGGGCTGGTACAGTGCCATGAATCTCCGATATGGAATATTCGGTTTTGAGAAACTGCCCTGCCAGTGCGGTGCCGATAGATGGCAAGGGTCAGAACCTTGGTAGATTTCACTTGTGCCACAAATGGCGCTGCCTGGGGCCATAGAGCAAGAAATTCCGCGCTCCATTCTTCAACGCATCGGTCCAGGATAGCATCGGCATTTTCCGGCTTCACGCTCCAAAAGAGCGCGGCCCCTTGGTTGCCAGTCGCAGGGTTGATTCCGATGGGCATGATTCCGGCCATTTTTGACGCGGCCCAATAACGCTGATCAAGTGCACCATCGGCAATCGTACTGCCGACTGGCATATCGACTGTGGTCCAGAATGCCGCGAAAGGCAGGATGTGTTCGGCGCCGCTCGCCAATTGACTACGTGCACCGCTGGCATCGATCATCAGGTCGAACACGCCAAAATCGATACCCGAGCCGAAGCGCAGATTAACTCCGCCATTTCCGACTTTGGCATCAGCCAAAACACATCCGGTATGCAGCGGGATTTCTGTCTTGAGGACTGCGTCAAACAGGCAATCGAACAGGCTTGCCCGGTGGATACCCAGCGCCATCGCTCCATTACTAAGATGTCCGAACTCCATGTCTAGCGCGCGTTTGCCGCTCAACACATTGGTTCCGCTCAATCGCCTAACAGTTGCCGACTTCTCGCGGATGGTGTCCAGCAAACCGAGCCGGTTCAAAACATGCTGGCCCGAAGGCTGGATAAGCAAGCCAGAACCCAATGGCTGCGGCGTTGCGAATTGGTCGAATAACGTGACGCTGTGCCCGGCGCGGTGTAGGAACAACGCGCTAGCAAGGCCGCCGGGGCCACAGCCCACAACTGCAATTTTTAACCCCCCGTCCAACTAAACCCCCTAAATCTGCCCGTTAATTAGCCGCCTTGGGCAACCGCAGCCGTACCAACAGCCCACCCAAATCTTCGCTCTCCTCCAGCGCCACCGACCCGTCGTAAATCTCCGCCACATCGCGGACAATAGCGAGGCCCAAGCCAGTGCCTGGCTTGCCCGTATCCAGTCTTGCGCCCCTGTCAAAAATCCGCTCCCGTTCGTTTTCGGGGATGCCCCTGCCATCGTCTTCGACCAGCATTTCCACAAACCCATCGGCTTCCTCGACGGTCACAAACACACTGCCGCCGCCATATTTCGCAGCATTTTCGATGAGGTTGCCGAGCATTTCGTCCAGATCCTGTCGCTCGACCCGCGCCGCCAACGTCTTGGCGCCCGCCATGTCGAGGCGGATATGCGAATAGAGCCTGCTCACCGCGCGTTCGACGGATTCAAGGCTCTCCCAAACATTGGCGCGGCTGTGTGAATGGCCGCGCCTGCCGACTGCGCGCGCGCGCGCAAGGTGGTGATCTACCTGCCGCCGCATTGTCGTTGCTTCTCGGATAACAGTTTCGTCGAGGTCTTTGGCTTTGGCAGTCGCGCTATTCATGATGACGGTTAGCGGGGTTTTGAGCGCATGCGCCAGATTGCCGGCATGTCGTCGGGCTTCTTCTGCCTGTTTTTCATTGTGGTCCAGCAACGCATTCAGTTCGTTGACCATTGGCATAACCTCGTCGGGCAATGCGTCGGTTACACGGCTTTCACGTCCGCTACGCATCAGCGCAATTGCTTTGCGCACCGCGCGTAGGGGCCAAAGCCCGTAGAATGTCTGGAGCGCGGTTAGGATGATGAGGCCGAGCGCCAACAACAGAAAACTGGTCACCAGTACCGAGCGCAGTTCGGTGACTTGCGAATCGAGGCTATTACGGTCCTGAGCGACCATGAACGTCCAGTGTATATTTGAATCCGGCAGGATGATCGTTCTTTCGGCAATCCTCAGCGGTTCTTCTGGAAATTCTTCGCTGTCGCGAAAATGCAGGGTCCTTCCGTTATTTGTCGGCCGTACCGCCAATTCACGATCCCATAATGAACGCGAAGGCCAAGGGATCGCGCCATCGCCGGTAATCTGGTAATATAACCCGCTATTGGGTTCCAGAAAGCGCTGGTCACCGAGCGGCCGGTTCATTCGAACTTCGCCGTCGGGACCGATTTCGGCGGACGCGATCATCGCGGTCAGGACATATTCGAGCTGATTGTCAAAATTGCGCTCGACCGAACTGGTAAGTACGCGGTCAAGCGCAATACCGCCGCCGATTAGCAGGATTGTAATCCAGGCCGCGGCAATGATAATCATCCGCCGGCTCAACGAACCCGTGCTTTGCAGCTGGGATCGCCAGCCCAGAGGCTTTGGCGCCGCCGCTTTGATGGCGGCCGGCCGGTTCAGTTGACGGGTTCCTCAAGGCTGTAGCCAAGCCCGCGGATTGTCGAGATCACGTCCTGGCCGAGTTTCTTGCGGATGCGGGTAACGAACACCTCGATTGTATTGGAATCGCGGTCAAAATCCTGATCGTAAATATGTTCGATCAACTCGGTGCGCGAGACGACCTTGCCTTTGTGGTGCATCAAATAAGACAGCAACTTATATTCCTGCGCCGTCAGCTTCACCGGCTCACCACCGAGCGTGACCCTGCCCGAACGGGTATCCAAACGGACATCGCCCACATTCAATTCGGACGAAGCATTGCCGGATGCACGCCGAATGAGCGCGCGCAGGCGGGCAATCAATTCTTCGGTCTGAAACGGTTTGGCTAAATAATCGTCGGCACCGGCGTCCAGCCCGGCGACCTTGTCCGACCAGCTGTCGCGCGCCGTCAGAACCAGCACAGGGAATTTCCGGCCTTCCTTGCGCCAACGGTCGAGCACGGTCAGCCCGTCAATTTCGGGCAGGCCCAGGTCAAGGATCACCGCGTCATAATTTTCTGTCGCGCCCATATAATGGCCGTCTTCGCCATCCACCGATAGATCGACAGCGTAGCCCGCACCTTCCAAGGTCGATTTCAATTGTTGGCCCAGTGTCGGTTCGTCTTCAACAATCAGGATGCGCATGCTGTCCCCTTTAATTGGATATTTATGTTGGGTAAAAGGGCTAGCAGATATGCCGCCCATGCGCAAAATTCTATCAACGCTGGCGCAATATTCCGCCGGTGCGGGCATCGACATCGACGAATATCACCCGGTCGCGGTCGATGAATTTTAACCGGTATACCTGTGCTATATTGTCATATTCCGGGCCAAGATACTGCTTGCCGCGCATCCGCGGTACCACGGACGCTTCAATCTCGCGCAGCGGCTTCACTTTACCCGCCCGCATGTCCTGTCGCACGTCATTCTGCTCCCCGCGTCGCGCATCGGCGGGGAGAGCGGTGGTAACAATGGCAACCGTCAGCGCGGTGAGGATGGGTAATTTGTTTATCATGCACTGGGATCTAGTCCCTTAGCATTGAACGCAATCTGAATAGGCTATCAACGTTTGGGTAAGGTTTGATGCCGTTCACGCCAGCAATTAGCGCACCATTTCATATTGCAATGACAACACCACTGACGTGCCGATCTGGCCCGGCGCTATCGGCACCGAGGCCGATTCCTGCGCGACATCAAAGCTTTTCATCATCGGCTGCGGCGGTGACCGACCGGTGATGCCTTCAGCGACCGACAGCAACCGCACCGATGAATAGCCATTGGCTTTGGCATAGGTTTCAGCTTGCTCCCTGCCATTGGCCAATGCCCGCGCGCGCGCTGATTTCTTGACTTCGCTGTCATTGTCGATCGAAAACCACGGCCCATTGATATTGGTCGCGCCCGATGTGACTACCGCGTCCATTATCGCGCCGAGTTTGTCGATATCGCGGATTTTTACCTGCACTTGATTAGACACACGATAGCCCTTGAACCGGTTTTTCTGGGTTGCCTGGACATAATCATATTCGGCGTTCAAATTGATGCCGCTGGTCTGGATATCTTTCATGGCGATACCCAGTTTCTGTAACTGGGCAATGACCTTGGCAACTTCCGCCGAATTCTGGCGCAATGCGGCAGATGCCGTGGGCGCACTGGTTTCTACCCCGGTGGAAAATGTGGCGGTATCGGGTGTGTTTTCAATCACTTCGGCAACCGATAATTCGACAACCGGATTTTTCGCTTCGATATGGATTTCCGCAGCGGATGTAGCGACAGGCGAAAAAGTGGCAAGCGCGACCGCGGCATAAAGCATCATATTTTTCACGTTAATTCTCCGATTTTATTGCCCAAGCGCAGTTCACTGCCCAACCGGATAATAACGCAGAATGAACGGGATAGTTCCCGTACACGCCATTCAGATAGAAGTATTGCGCGCCCAATCGATATAGGCAGCGCGCAGTCGCTTGGTAATGGGCCCCGGCTTGCCATCGCTTATGGTCTTTCCGTTGATAGCAACCACCGGCATGACGAAGCCCGAGGCGGACGACACGAAGGCCTCTGCGGCTTTCTCTGCCTCTTCCACAGAAAACGCCCGCTCCTCAATCGGTCGCGTTACCAACGGCAGAACCGCCGCCCGGGTAATCCCGTGCAATATCTCCCGGTTCAAGGGATGCGTTACCAGAACACCGTCTTTGGTCACGATATGCGCGTTCTGCGCAGTGCCTTCGGTAATCATGCCGTCGCGCACCAGCCATGCATCATCAGCACCTTGTGCGATTGCCTCATTCTTCATCAGCGAGGCATAGAGCAATTGCGTGGTCTTGATGTCGGCCCTGCCCCAGCGCAGATCGGGCAAAGTTACAACTTTGATACCGGTTGATGCCACCGGATTATCGGCCAACGGACGGCTTTGGGTGAAGGCCAATATGGTCGGCGCTGTTCCAATGGGCGGAAAGGCAAAATCCCGGTCATCGGGTGCGCCGCGCGTGACTTGCCAGTAGATCATGCCTTCTTCGACGGCGTTACGGGCGACCAATTCGCGGCAGATCGTCAGCCACTCATCAGCTTCCGGCGCGCCTTGGATACCTAGCTCGCCAAGCGAACGCGCAAGTCGGCGGACATGACCGTCGAAATCAACCAGTTTGCCATCCAGCACCGACACGACTTCATAAACCGAGTCAGAAAACAGAAAACCCCGATCAAAGACGGAGACCTTGCCCTCGGTTTCGGGGATATATTGGCCGTTGAGATAGATAGTGCGCATGAGGTTCCAGTGCGCAAAAAGAACGTCATCGTCAACATGACCGTTCGCATCGAGCATAGTCGAGATGCCAGTAAGGCGCGTCCACCCAATTGGCGTCTCGACTGCGCTCGACACGAACGGAAATGAGTTGCGACAAACCTCCCCTCCCCCTATCCGCGCCGGACCATGTCGCAACCACCCATCTTTGCTTATGAAGGCCTCGCGCTGCAACAGGGCGGTGGCTGGCTGTTTCAGGATATCGACCTGTTCATCGGCCCGCGCGACCGGCTGGCGCTGATCGGGCGCAATGGCGCTGGCAAGACGACGCTGATGAAGCTGGTTTCGGGTGCGGTTGACGCCGACAAAGGTACGCGCGTTGTCGTTCCCGGCACCCACATCGTGATGCTGGAGCAAGACCCGGATTTTGGCCCGTTCGAACGGCTGGTCGACTTTGCAACGCACGGTGAGCGCGGGCCGCCCGAATATGCGGTGCGCGCGATTGCTGACCAGTTGGGCATCGACCTTGACCGTGAGGCGAAGACCGCCAGTGGTGGTGAGCGCCGTCGCGCCGCGATCTGCCGCGCGCTTGCCAGCGAGCCCGATTTGCTGCTGCTCGACGAGCCGACCAACCACCTCGACCTTGCCGCCATCGAATGGCTGGAAGAATGGCTGCTGCGTTATAAGGGTGCATTCATGGTAATCAGCCATGACCGGACGTTTTTGACGCGGTTGACCAAACAGACTTTTTGGCTCGACCGTGGTTTGCTCCGCCGTAACGAGATCGGCTTTGGTGGTTATGACGCCTGGACCGAGCGGGTTTATGCCGAGGATGCGCGCAATGCCGACCGGCTCGACGCCAAGCTGAAGATCGAGGCGCACTGGCTCGAACGCGGCGTAACCGCCCGCCGCAAGCGCAATCAGGGTCGATTGGCCAAGCTTTGGGAAATGCGCGCAGCCCGCGCCGCGATGATGGGACCGCAAGGGACCGCAAAGCTGGCGGCATCGAGCGACGACAGCAAGACTAAGACCGTCATCAATGCCGAGAATGTGTGCAAGTCCTTTCCCGCCCCGTTCGCATCGAGCCCAGTCGAGATGCCGGGAGGAGGTACGCCACCGATGGGTGTCTCGACTGGGCTCGACACGAACGGGATTGGAGGTGCTGGTTCCAGACCTATTATCAAAGACTTCACATTGCGGATCCAGCGCGGTGACCGGATTGGTATTGTCGGTGCAAACGGCACGGGGAAGACCACGCTCATCCGCATGCTGACTGGTGAATTGGCACCTGATAGCGGCAGCGTGAAGCTCGCCAAGACGCTGACCGGCATTGTGATTGACCAACAACGCAAATTGCTCGCACCCGAAAAGAAGGTGCGCGATGTGCTCGCCGACGGCAGCGACTGGATCATGGTACGCGGGGTTAAAAAGCATGTTCAAGGCTATTTGAAGGAATTCCTGTTCGACCCCGAATTGATCGAGGCGCGGATCGGCACGCTTTCGGGCGGAGAACGGTCGCGGATATTGCTCGCCCGCGAATTTGCGCGCGAGGCGAATCTTTTGGTGCTCGACGAGCCGACCAACGACCTCGACCTTGAAACACTCGACCTGCTGCAGGAAGTCATCGCCGATTATGACGGCACCGTACTGATCGTCAGCCATGACCGTGACTTTCTCGACCGCACGGTGACGTTGACGCTGGGGCTGGATGGCTCTGGCAAGGTCGATATCATCGCCGGTGGCTATGCTGATTGGGAAGCGAAACGAGACCGGCGCGACAAGCCTGAAGCCCGCAAAAAAGCTGACAAGTTCACAGTGGAATCGACTGTTTCCAATCCAACAGAAAAACGCCCCGCCAAATTGTCGTACAAAGACCAGCGCGACTACGACCTGCTGCCTAAACGGATAGCCGAAATCGACGCAGAGATACTCGCCGCCGAAACCGAGATGGCGGACGCGACGCTCTATACCCGCAACCCGGCGCGTTTTGCCGAACTGATGGCGAAAACCGACGCGTTGCGTGCTGAAAAGGACGCGGCGGAGGAGCGCTGGCTGGAATTGGCGATGTTGGTTGAGGAAATGGCGGGGTAGCGCATCCCGCTCGCCCCTTTTAAGGGGAGAGGGTTGCGCAGACTAGGCAGCTTGCTGCCTAGTCGAAGCTGGGTGAGGGGTAGGCGGCACATTGTGCCGCGCGGAGCGGGGCTCCGCCACCCCTCTCTAAGAGTTGCTAAGCGACAAGTCGCCAAGCCAACTCTTTTCTCTCCCTCAAGGGGAGAGAAGTCGCTCATCAACCCGGCAACCTGTAAAACCCCGCCAGTCGGTCCAGCGCAATCCTGAGCACCAGCTTGCCCGATCGCGTCGGCCACGCCATTGCCCGCTCTGCAACCGGCACCGTCTCGCCTGCACAAATCACCCGCCATGCGATGTCCGACAGATCAGGCCCGGTTGCCGCCAACGCCCCGTCAAAGCGTGCCTTCGCGGAGATCACCCGTTCGCTGTGGTTCATTGCCACCGGCGCGCCACGGCGGTTACGGCTCATTGGCACATTGTCCCACCGCATCGTCACATTCGGCCCCAACGCCGCCGCCTCATAATCACCGCGCAGTTTTTCGCCCGCCAGCAATTGCCGGTCAGTCAGATGGCCGCGCGCGTGAAGCCAAGATAACGGAGATTCCGCGAGGTTTACGGTCACCGTCCGCAATATTTTTCGCCGCGGATTTGGGTCACCCGGTTCGGCAACGGGGCGCTCGATCAAAGGCCGCGGGTCGGTGAACTTCAATTGGGCACTAGATCGGGACATAACAGCTCCTCATTCGAATCGGAATTATATCTTGCCATTTCGGCAATGTTGTAGGAAAGAGAAAAACCTATTTGGTTTTAGGAGCAGGTCCATGTTGAGCCGTATTCGTGATGTTCGCAGGGCAAAAGGGCTCACGCTTGCCGATGTTGCTGCACGCTGTAAGCCGCCAACCACCGCGCAAACCATTGGGCGGCTGGAAACCGGAACGCGGGTTCTGTCTCTGAATTGGATCAACCGCATCGCCGCGGGATTGGGCGTCGATTCGAGCGAGTTGGTTCAGCTTCCCGATCAACAACATCTGCCTGTCGCGGCCATATTGCGCGAAGACGGCACGCATGCGCCAACCAAAGAGGAACGCATCGTCGTCCCTAATATCGCCGGGGCTATGGTGGGCATGCGCGTTGCCGCCAGCATCGGCGAATATAGGCGCGGCGATGAATTGTGGATGGAGCAACTGGAGCCAGCTGCCTTTGCATCGGCGCTAAACCTTGATGTTCTGGTGCCCAGACCCGGGGGACGCTTCCTGTTCGGGCGGCTATTGGGCCGCGAAGCCGGCAAACTCCATCTGTTGCCATTGGAGGCTGGCGCGCGGCAGCAGGTGGTGGCTGATCCTGCATGGATTGCCAAAGCGGTTCGGTTGATGCGGGCGTTGTAGCTTGGATGAAGCGTGGAAATACCAATCATCGTCGCCCCAGCGTAGGCTGGGGCCCATTACGTGTTTCGTTCGAACCGGACGTCAGCTGTTACCCGTAGAAGTGACATGCTCCAGCCTGCGCTGGAGCGACGCAGGTTTTTCATGCGTATCCTAACGCTCAGCACCCTTTTCCCTGCCGGACCCCGCCCCAATTTCGGCATCTTCGTCGAACGGCAGACCGCGACGCTCGCGGCGTTGCCCGACGTCGATGTCAATATCATCAACCCTATCGGAATAGCGCCGTGGCCGCTCAACATATCTGACAGTTACTCCACGCTCAAAGCATTGCAGCCCCACGAAAACTGGCGCGGGCTCGACGTATATCGCCCGCGATTCATGGCAGTCCCGAAAATTGGCGGTCGGTTGAACCCGATGATGATCGCGCGCGCCGTGCTGCCGCTCGCCCGTCGTCTTCATGCCGAAAAGCCGTTTGACCTGATCGACGCTGAGTTTTTCTATCCCGATGGCCCGGCAGCGATGCGGCTATCGGCAGCGCTTGGCATTCCGTTCACAATCAAGGCGCGCGGGGGAGATATCCACCATTGGGGGCGTCAGCCGGGATGTGCAAAGCGGCTTTTACAGGCGGCTGACAAGGCGGCCGGGTTGCTCGCCGTATCGGGCGCGCTAAAGGCGGATATGGTGGCACTTGGCATGGATGAAGCAAAGATCATGGTCCATTATACCGGCCTTGACCAATCGCGCTTCACCCCACGCGACCGGGCGAACGAAAAGGCCAGGCTCGGCATCACCGGACCGCTCATTCTATCGGTCGGCGCCCTTATCCCGCGCAAGAACCAGGCACTGCTGATCGAAGCGCTGACGCAATTGCCCGATGCGACATTGATGCTTGCCGGGCACGGCCCAAGAGAAAGCGATTTCCGCGATCTTGCCGCAAAATTGGGTGTCGAGGACCGTGTTACTTTCATGGGCAGCGTTGCGCATGACGACCTGCCTGCGCTGTACGCCGCAGCCGATGTGATGGCGCTCGTTTCCGAAAGCGAGGGACTCGCCAATGCGTGGGTCGAAGCACTGGCTTGCGGGACACCCGTTGTGGCAAGCGATGTCGGCGGGATCAGGGAGTTGGTGAAGTCACCCGATGCGGGCCGGATTGTCGATCGCAACGTGTCGGCGATTGTCGCTGCCGCTCAGGATTTACTGGCCAATCCGCCGCCGCGTGCGGCCGTTGCCGCGAGTGTCGCGCAATTTTCCTGGGATGAAAATGCTCGGGCGTTGGCTTGTTTTTTTCGCAGGATTGTTGAGAAAAAAAACGTCGCTCCAGCGTAGGCTGGAGCGACGCAGCATTCTCTCAAGGCTGTGCGCCAAATCCCTCGGTCACGCGCTCCGCCTTGGGGCCGACGCCCTCGCCGGGAACGAAGCTATGCGATCCGACTTTCAACCAGATCAGGATCGGTGCGGCCTGATAGATCGACGAATAGGTCCCGACGACGATCCCGAATGCCATCGCCGCGCTAAACCCGAAAATAACGCCCGGGCCGAACAACACCAATATTATCAGTGGCAGCGAGATCGACACGCTGGTCATCACCGTGCGTGACAGGGTTTCGTTGACCGACAAATCGAGCAATCCTGCCATGTCCATCTTGCGATATTTCATCAGATTTTCGCGGATGCGGTCATAAATGACGACGGTATCATTCAGCGAATAGCCGATAATGGTCAGCAATGCCGCGATGATGTTCAGGTCAAACTCCATACCGGTGAGTGAAAACAATCCAAAGGTCAATGTCACGTCGTGGATCAGCGACCAGATCGCACCCACGCCGAACTGCCATTCAAACCGGATCCAGATATAGAGCGAAACACCCGCCATCGCGGCTAGCAAGGCCAAAATGCCTTTGCTGAACAGTTCTTCGGACACCTTGCCCGAAACCGAATCGACCCCGTCGATGCGAACACCGGGATAATCGGCCTTCAGCTTGGCTGTAATTTTCTCAGCCATCGCATTGGCGAGTTCGGGATTCTTTTCAGCACCCGTCGGCAGCTTCATCCGGATCGAGACCTGGTTTTCCTTGCCGAAGCGCTGGATGGTCGGTTCGCCGTAACCCAATGTGCTGACCTTCTCGCGCAGTTCCGTCACTGGCGCGGTGGCGTTTTGCGTGAAAGTCGCACGGATCATCTGACCGCCGATAAAATCAACGCCGAAATTCAGGCCCTTGGTCGCAACCAGACCGATAGATGCAGCCATCAACACCAAGCTGATCGCGAACGCCCATGTCCGCCATTTGAGAAATCCGATATTGGTATCGTCGGGAACCAGTTTGAGCAGTTTCATATCACATTCCTCAAATCGTCAGTTCGTGCGGACGCGTCCGCTTGACCCAGCGCGACACCCACATGCGGGTGATGGTAACGGCTGTGAACACCGATGTGACAATGCCGATCATCAGCACGACCGCAAAGCCACGGATCGGGCCGGAGCCGAAAATGAACAGCAAAACCGCTGCAATGACGTTGGTGCTGTTTGCGTCGAAAATCGCACGGCTGGCTTCCTTATAGCCAAACTCGATGGCCTGGACGACCCGCCTGCCCCGTTTCAGTTCTTCGCGGATACGTTCGTTGATCAGCACGTTGGCATCCACCGCCGCACCGATTGTCAGCACGAAGCCCGCAATACCCGGCAGTGTCAGCGTCGCATTAGCCATCGCCATCACACCCAGGATCATCGCAATGTTGATGACCAAGGCAATGTTCGCATACATGCCAAACCGACCATAGGTCAGAAACATCAGCACGAGAATTGCAGTGGTACCGATGATCGCCGCCAACACACCGCGCCGGATCGAGTCAGCACCCAGGTCAGGTCCGACCGAGCGTTCCTCGACAATCTTCAGATCGACCGGCAATGCACCGGATCGCAGCGCAATGGCCAGCTGGTTTGCGCTCTCAACGGTGAAGCTGCCCGAGATTTGCGAGATGCCACCTAAAATCGGTTCGTTGATAACAGGGGCCGAAATCACATGGCCATCGAGAATGATTGCGAACAACTTGCCGGTATTTTGCTGCGTCATCCGCGCAAATTTCTGTCCGCCTTCGCCGTCGAACTGGATTGTAACCGCAGGTTCGTTGGTCTGCGGGTCAAATGTCGGATCAGCCTCCACCAGCTTGTCGCCCGCGATACCGCCCAATCGCCGCACAGCAATATTAGGCAGGCCGGTCGGGTTTGACGGATAAGGCAGAACCTGACTGCCAACCCGAGCCTTGCCCAACGTCGTCTGGTCAGGGTCGGCCTGTTCGTCGACCAGCTTGAATTCCAGCTTTGCGGTTTTACCGATCAGTTCTTTCAGTGCTGCGGGATCATCAAGCCCCGGTACCTGCACAACAATGCGGTTGTCGCCTTGGCGGAGGATCGTCGGCTCCAATGTGCCGAGCGCGTTGATACGGCGATCAATAACGTCTTTAGCGGTATCCATCGCCTGGTTCATCGCGCTTTCGGTGCCCGAACCCGCCGCAGTCAAAACGATGCGATTGCCGTCATTGACACCGATATTCCAGTCGCGCCCGCCAGTGCTGTTGCCGATCAGCGGCAGCAAAGCCTCTCGCGCCGCATCGACCTGGGCGGGGTCCGTTATTGTAAAGCTCAATTGCCCGCCAGTGCGCGATACATTATCGATGGCAATGCGGGGGTCTGTTCGGCGCATCGCACCTCTTATACCGTCCTCCAGCGACTCCAGCCGCGTCTCTTCCAGTTGCGCGGTGTCTGCCTCAAGCAAGATGTGGCTGCCCCCCGCCAGATCGAGGCCCAAATTAATCGTCGGCGTCGGCAAATATTGCGCGACCTGCGCACGCATGCTGGTCGGCAAAACGCTGGGGATCGCAAATACCACGCCCAACAGGATGATGATGTTGAGCATCCAAACGCGCCAACGGGGGAAATCTAGCATATGCGGGGTCCGAACCTATGAGAAGGACAGGATTTGGGGTTGGCCAGGACGGCATTCAACCCCAAAAGATCAATCATTTGCGGGTTTAACCGAGCGCGACTGCACGTTGGTCAGCGTCGATTTCACCGCTTTCACGCGGACGTTCGGCGCGATTTCCACCTCGACATGATCATCGGCAACCTTGGTCACCTTGCCCATCAAGCCGCCACCGGTCACCACCTCGTCATTTTTCTGCACGGCATTGATCTTTGCTTCATGTTCCTTCGCACGCTTTTGCTGGGGGCGGATCAGGAAGAAATAGAAGACGATGAAAATCAGCAGCAACGGGAATATCTGCACGAACATGGCAGAACCACCGGCTCCACCAGCAGGGGCAGCGGCCAAAACAATAAGCGAATCCATATATTTTTTCCCGCAATCCAGAAAGGCGAGCGCCCTGCTTTTCGGGGCGCTTTCAAACAATCGGGCGCGATTATCACTTGCGCGGATATGAAGCAACGGCAAAGCGCGGCTTAGCGGCTTGCAATCCAAACCGATGCCCCATATAGGCCGCGCAATCGTTTTGGCGTGGTTTCTCAATCACCGGTTTTCCGGTTCGAAATCGCGCCCCGGTCGGGACGTAGCGCAGCCTGGTAGCGCATCACACTGGGGGTGTGGGGGTCGC
>JBDTUD010000013.1:0-68395 GCA_040007915.1 Sphingorhabdus sp. | reverse complement strand
GCGTTACCGTCGCCAAGGAAATCGAACTGAAAGACAAGTTCGAAAATATGGGCGCACAGATGGTTCGCGAAGTTGCTTCGAAAACCAATGACATTGCAGGGGACGGCACCACCACAGCAACCGTGCTCGCTCAAGCCATCGTTCGCGAAGGCATGAAGTCGGTTGCTGCGGGCATGAACCCGATGGACCTGAAGCGCGGTATCGACTTGGCAGTGACTGCCGTTGTCGACGATCTCGTGAAGCGTTCGAAGCCGGTTGCCGGTTCGTCCGAAATCGCACAGGTCGGCACAATCTCGGCCAATGGCGAAACCGAAATCGGTGAGATGATCGCACAGGCCATGGAAAAGGTCGGTAAAGAAGGCGTGATCACCGTCGAAGAAGCCAAGGGCCGCGAAAGCGAACTTGAAGTTGTTGAAGGCATGCAGTTTGACCGCGGTTATCTGTCGCCTTACTTCATCACCAACACTGAAAAGATGTCGGTTGAGTTGGAAAACCCTTACATCCTGATCCACGAAAAGAAGCTCGGTAACTTGCAAGCCATGTTGCCGATCCTCGAAGCTGTGGTGCAGTCGGGTCGTCCGCTCCTCATCATCGCTGAAGACGTCGAAGGCGAAGCGCTTGCTACCCTAGTGGTCAACAAGCTGCGTGGCGGTCTGAAGATTGCTGCGGTTAAGGCTCCTGGCTTTGGCGATCGCCGTAAAGCGATGCTCGAAGATATCGCGATCCTCACCAAGGGTGAAATGATCAGCGAAGATCTGGGCATCAAGCTGGAAACCGTAACCGTTGGTATGCTCGGCCAAGCCAAGCGCGTCACCATCGACAAGGATAACACCATCATCGTCGATGGTGCCGGTGAAACCGATGCGATCAAGGGCCGCGTAGAAGCGATCCGTGCGCAAATCGAAAACACGACGTCCGACTACGACAAGGAAAAGCTGCAAGAACGTTTGGCGAAACTCGCTGGCGGTGTTGCCGTGATCAAGGTCGGTGGTTCGACCGAAGTCGAAGTGAAAGAACGCAAGGACCGCGTTGACGACGCGCTGCACGCAACCCGCGCAGCCGTTGAAGAAGGCATCGTCCCCGGCGGCGGTACCGCGCTTCTGTATGCAACCAAGGCTTTGGAAGGCATGAAGGGCGTCAACGACGACCAGACTCGCGGCATCGACATCATCCGCAAGGCGATTGTCACACCACTGCGCCAGATCGCGGCTAATGCCGGGTTTGACGGTGCGGTTGTTTCGGGCAATTTGCTGCGCGAAAATGACGAAACCATGGGCTTCAACGCATCGACCGATGTGTATGAAAATCTGGTGACTTCAGGCGTGATCGACCCAACCAAGGTCGTCCGCACCGCGTTGCAAGACGCCGCATCGGTTGCCGGTCTTCTGATCACCACCGAAGCCGCAATCTCCGACGCGCCAGAAGACAAGGCGGCCGGTGGCGGCATGCCCGACATGAGCGGCATGGGCGGCATGGGCGGAATGGGCGGCTTCTAAGCATGTCCTGAGCCCGTCGAAGGGCCAACCGTTCAGTCGAGGCTGAATTCAAAGGGGCCGGTGGGGAAACTCACCGGCCTTTTTCTGTTGGTGCGCGACGAGTCGTTTGGGTGCGGGTGCGAAATTTGTCTGTTCTCAATCAATTTTATTGAGATTGAATATCACTCAATATATTGATTTAATTCAAGTTAATCTGAACAAAAATATCTATTGCGTTGCACAATAATCGGCGTATTTGCCACCGCCCCACAATAGAGGTTCCGGTCATGCCACATACGCATTCGGGTTCGGTTACAGATACTTCTCTCCACAAACATTCACTAGCAGCACTCACCATCGGCGCGATTGGGGTCGTCTTTGGCGATATCGGCACCAGCCCGCTTTATGCCTTTCGCGAGGCGCTGCATCACTCGACAACTACGGGCATAACGGAGGCAGCGATCTTCGGCGTGTTGAGCCTTGCAATCTGGTCGCTCATCCTGGTCGTTACCATCAAATATGTCCTGTTCCTGATGCGCGCCGACAATGACGGTGAGGGCGGGGTGTTGGCGCTGCTCGCACTCGCTGGTCGCGCGATTGGCGGACGCAAGGGTATAATTCTCGTGCTCGGCGCGATTGGGGCGGCTTTATTTTACGGCGACGCGATTATCACGCCCGCTTTGTCGGTGCTATCGGCGGTCGAGGGACTCAAGACGATCCCTGGCGTCGGTGACACTATATCGCAGCAGATGATTATCAACATCACGATGGTCATATTGATCGCGCTGTTCGCCATCCAGTCGCGCGGCACGGCGAGCGTATCCAAGCTGTTCGGGCCGGTCTGCATCGTCTGGTTTCTGGCCATTGGTGGTTTGGGTATCATGCACATTTCGGATTATCCCGGCATATTGGGTGCATTGTCGCCGCACCATGCGGTCAATTTTCTGCTGTCGAACGGCATGATCGGGCTGATCGTACTCGGGGCGGTATTCCTGACCGTGACGGGGGCTGAGGCGCTCACCGCCGACATGGGCCATTTCGGTCGCTTCCCGATCCAGCTCGCGTGGTTCCTTTTGGTATTCCCTGCACTCGCGATCAATTATTTCGGGCAGGGCGCATTTGCTATGGCGGCTTTGGTGAAGGCGCAGGCGGCGGGCCTGCCGCTCGAAACGCAGGACTGGTTCTTCCTGATGGCGCCGACGGCGGTGCGCGTGCCGATGATTATCCTTGCCGGTTTGGCGACGATTATCGCCAGCCAAGCAGTGATTACCGGTGCTTATTCGCTGACGCAGCAGGCCATCCAACTGGGCCTGATTCCGCGGATGAGGATCAAGCAAACATCGCCGGGTAATGCTGGCCAAATCTATATCCCGGCGATCAACTGGCTGTTGTTGCTGGGCGTCTGGCTGCTGGTTGTCCAGTTCCGCACTTCGTCGTCGATGGCATCGGCTTATGGCATCGCGGTCACCGGCACAATGGTGGTTACCACCTGTCTGGCGTTCGTCATCGTCCACAAATTGTGGAAATGGAGCCTCGTCAAGTCGGCCGCCTTTATCGCTCCGTTTTTGATCATCGACGTCATTTTCTTTGGTGCGAACATCTTGCGCGTGGTCGACGGTGGCTGGGTGCCGTTGGCGGTCGGTGCGATGATATGCCTCATCATCTACATCTGGGTGCGCGGCAAGGCGTTGATCGACGTGCGTGAAAATGAGGGCAGCATGCCGCTTGTCGAACTCGTCCAGGCGCTCGCAAAACGTCCGCCGGCCCGGGTGCAGGGGACCGCAGTATATTTGACCGCGAACCAAGACGGCGTTCCCGGCACTTTGCTCCACAACCTGAAACACAACCGGGTGCTGCACGAACGTAATCTGGTCGCCACAGTCAAGACCGCAGGCGTGCCGCACGTGCCGGAGGACGAGCGCAGCCATTATGAGGTGGTCGATGACAACTTCGCCCGCGTCCTGCTGCGCTATGGCTTCATGGACACGCCCGACATCCCGCGCGATCTGGCGCTGGCGGTGCCAAAGACCGCCAAACCGATTGACGCGATGCAGACGAGCTATTTCGTCGGACGCAATGTGCTGACACCGTCAAAGGACGAAGGGCTGCCGTTTTGGCAAGACATCATCCTGATTTTCCTGCAGCGAAATGCCTACAATCCGGCCGAGTTCTTCCAGATACCGTCGAACCGGATTGTCGCCTTGGGCGGGCAGTTAGTGGTGTGAATTTTGGGGCCGGAGGGGAGCCTTCCGGCCCTTTTTTGCTCGGGGCTTTCAATGGCCGGACTATGGAGATTGATATATTCATTATGTCAAAGAGCACCGGCAAAAAAACTGCCGACGCCGGATGAGAGCAAATGAAATCCTACATTGCAAGTGCTGCGGTTCAATAACCGAGCGTCAAATTCACTTGCGGTTCCAGCTTCTCACTTGCTTGATAGCGTTTCAGGTTTTCAAGGAAACGCTGCGCTGAGCGCACAAACATCTTGTCCTGCGCGCGGCCCGACAGGTGCATAGAGATATGCGCGTTGTCGAGGGACCAGAGCGGATGGTCGGCAGGGAGTGGCTCGGGGGTGGTGACATCAAGGAAGGCAGCGCCGATTTGTTTGTCGCGCAGCGCCGTCACCAGCCCGTCCTGATCGACCACCGATCCGCGCGCGATGTTGACGAGGGTGGCGCTCTGCTTCATTGTTGCCAGTTCGTCGACACCGATCATATTCTCGGTTTCGGGGGTGGCCGGTACCGCAAGGATTACCCAATCGAACTCGCCGAGCCGCGCGCGCCATGCGTCGGGGGCGAGGCTGGTTGGGCCGGGTGTCCGGCGGACGATAGTAACATTGACGCCGAACGGCTTGAGGCGCTCTTCGATCAGCTTACCGATAGCGCCATAGCCGAGCAGCAGGGCCTTCGATCCGAACAGTTCGACTTTGCCCGGAGAGTCGAGCAACCACTCATGCTTGTCTTGCGCGCGGACGACCTCGCGGTAGCCCTTGGCGACCGACAGCATTCCCATCACGACATATTCGGCGATGGTGATGGCGTTGATGCCCGCGCCATTGGTGACGACCGTGCCTTGGCGTATTAACTGCGCCAGCGGCATGCCGTCGATGCCTGAATAGAGGCTGTTGAGCCATTTGAGGTTGGTCGCGGCGGATATTATCTTTAACATCTCCGACTTGTCATTGAGGTCGAACCAGCCAATGTCGGCCAACGGCGCAAGCTCAAGCGCCTGATCGGTCGACATGAACCAGCGGACGTCGAGATCGGCGGGAAGCTGTGGTTCGAGCAAGGGACGGATAAGGCCCGACATGACGGCGATGGTCATAGGTGAAACCTCCTCAATTTCCGTTCGCATCGAGCATAGTCGAGATGCTGTGAGGTCGTGCGCAACTGATGGGTGTCTCGACTGGGCTCGACACGAACGGGGAGGGTGGCGTCAAACATCCAACTTCCAGTCCCAACCAAGCGGGTCGCCGTCCATGACTTCGACCCCCTTGGCAATCAAGTCGTCGCGGATCGCGTCGGACTTTGCAAAGTCCTTGGCAGCGCGGGCCTCTTTGCGGGCGGCGAGGGCGGTTTCGATTTCGGCTTCGGCGATAACGGCGGCTTTGGGGCGGATGCGGAGGTCGGCGCGCTCAAACGATAGCACTCCTAATCCGAGTACAGCTTCCATTTGCTCAGCAATCGAGCGCTTCCAGTTTGGCCCTAAGCCCGGTGCGCTGAGAACTTCTTCAAACACCGTAAGCGCTTTGGGAGTGTTCAAGTCATCAACCACGGCTTCATCGAAGCGCCGTCGATACTCGGCTTCTCGCTCGCTGATGTCGCCTGTTCCGGGAGCAATTTCTGTTGCCGTGAAAGCCATCACCATCCGCTTCAACCGCACAAACGCCGCCTGCAACCCCTCCCAGCTAAATTCCAACTCGCTGCGGTAATGCGCCTGCAGGCACATCAGGCGGTAGGCGAGGGGGTGGAAGCCTTTGTCGATCAGCAACTGCACGCGCAGGAATTCGCCCGACGATTTGCTCATCTTGCCGCTGCGTTCGATCAGGAAATTATTGTGCATCCAGATGCGCGCTCCCGAATGGTCGCTGCCGCACCGCGCTTGGTTTTGCGCAATCTCATTGGGGTGGTGGATCTCCCGGTGGTCGATGCCGCCGGTGTGGATGTCGAAAGGCAGGCCGAGCAGGGCTTCACTCATCACCGAGCATTCCAGATGCCAGCCCGGCGCGCCTTTGCCCCACGGGCTGTCCCACTCCATCTGCCGCGTCTCGCCCGCTGGCGTTTTGCGCCAGATCGCGAAGTCGGCGGCGTGGCGTTTGCCCTCGACTTCCTCGATGCGGCCTTCACCGTCTTCAGTCTTGGAGCGGGCCAGCGCGCCGTAATTGGCGACGGTCGATGTGTCGAAATAAAGGCCGCCGTCGAGTTCGTAGCAATGCTTGTCGGCAATGGACTCGGCGAATGCGATCATCGCTGGAACATAATCCGTCGCAATCGACCAATGCGCAGGCTGGCGGATGTTGAGCGCCTTCACATCGGCCCAATAAGCCTCGGTATAATGGCGCGCGATGTCCCAGATGGACTGCGCTTTTTCGGCCGCCATCTTTTCCATCTTGTCCTCGCCCGCGTCGGCATCGTCGGTCAGGTGGCCGACATCGGTGATGTTGATGACGTGGGTGAGTTTGTAGCCTTTATAGGACAGCACGCGGCCAAGCGTGTCGGCAAAGACATACGCGCGCATATTCCCGATATGGGGATAGTTATAGACCGTCGGCCCGCAGCTATAAACGCGTGCTTCGGGTGGATCATTTGGGTCACCTTCGGTTCCGGGATGAACGGGCTCGAAGACTTCCAGTTGTCGGGTCAGGCTGTTGAAGAGGCGTAATTCGGTCATGTCAGGGGCGATGCTTCATATAAAAATCAGGGTCAAGGCTATTGCTGAAAGCCGCAGAAAACTGCGTAAGTTCACAGTCAAAATCGGGATTTGTGATCCAACAAAAAGGTGCGGAACATAATATTACCATAGACCGTGGCTGGCAGGCCAAATCCTACATTGCAAGCGTCTTGGCAACGCAACTCTGAGATAAAAACTCGTCGCACCAGCGTAGGCTGGTGCCTATCTCGCCTCGCGTTAGCAACAAACGCTAGTCACTGCTGACAGACGTAATGGGCACCAGCCTACACTGGCGCGACGGAGGCGCTTACTCAAACCCCCGCCAATCGATTACCTCATCAAGCGGCGCACGCGGGGCCGTGAAATTATTGATCGGCGCGGAAGGGTTCCGATAACCAATGCCAAGCCCGCAAAATAATATCTCGTCTTCCTCGCTTAGCCCCAGGATCGGTTTGATCGTTTGACTGTAGACCGACCACGCTTCTTGTGCGCAGCTATCAATCCCTTCTTCCCGGAGCAGCAGCATGATCGTCTGCAACCACATCCCCATGTCGGACCATTGCGGTGGGCCCATATTGCGCGGGCAGTGGATCATCATAAGCACCGGTGCGCCGAACGCGCGGAAATTGGCGGCGAATTGTTTAAAACGGCCGATTTTGTCCTCGCGCGAAATGTCAAGTGCTGCATACATTGCTTCACCCACACCAAAACGGCGTGACCTATAGGGTTCCTGCAGATTTGCCGGATAGATCTGATATTCGCTATCCTGGTCCTGCGGGTCCGCAGATATCCGCTGCTGGACGGCGTCAATCAGTGCCTTCAGCGGCTCGCCGGTGAGGATGGTAGCATTCCAGGGCTGCACATTCCCCCCCGACGGCGCGCGTTGCGCGGTGGTGAGCACGCGTTCGAGCACGTCACGAGGAACCGGCGTGTCGAGAAACTGCCGGATGGAACGGCGGGTGGTTACGGCTTCGGTTACGTTCATGATTGCCCATCCAAAAATAATCGACCGAGATGGCGAGAGCCATGCACTATGCGGACGATACGAACATGTGTTTCATATTCAACAAACAGGATGAGATATTTACCGTGCAAACAAGATCGTAAACCGGAAAAAACATCATCCTTTGCAGGAAAGGATTTTGGTCGTTCGGCGATTAATGCGAAACGTGCAAAAATTTCCTCTATGAACGAGATCGCCCTTGCCGGGTTGTCATATCGTATAAATTGAGAAATTTCGATCAGGTCAGTTTCTGCTGACGGCGAAACAATGATGTGCTTCAAAATCAGGCAGCCCGTTTGTTTTTCAAAGACGCCATCAGATCTGCAAAAACATCCGCCGCAGGGCGACCTTCACCCTCCATCCCTTCATTAATCATCTCGCGAAGCTCAGCTAACGCGCGCTGATCTGCATCATGCTTGGAAATCCAATCGCGAAGTGCTTCACGAATGACCTCGCTAGATGAGGCATATTCGCCACTTTCGACCGCGTCTTTGACAATGGTCGCCAGCTTGGACGGAAGGGTAAAAGTGACGCGTTCGATATTGGCCATTCGCTTACTATATCATACTTGTGAAGAGAAGCAATGACCGTCACTCCTCAGCAAACAACCCGGCCAACTGCTCGATCATCGTCCCGCCTAACTGCTCGGCATCCATGATCGTCACCGCGCGGCGATAGTAACGTGTCACGTCATGGCCGATCCCCACCGCGATCAACTGCACCGGGCTGCGGGTCTCGATCATCTCGATGACTTTGCGCAGGTGCTGTTCGAGGTAGCCGCCGTGGTTGACCGACAAAGTCGAGTCATCGACTGGTGCGCCGTCGGAGATGACCATCAATATCCGACGGTCTTCGGACCGCGCGATCAGGCGGCTATGGGCCCAAAGCAGTGCCTCGCCATCGATATTTTCCTTGAGCAACCCCTCGCGCATCATCAGGCCAAGGTTGCGACGCGCATGCCGCCATGGCTCGTCGGCCTTTTTATAGATAATGTGGCGCAAATCGTTGAGCCGCCCCGGCATCGCCGGGCGCCCTGCCGCAAGCCAATCCTCGCGTGCTTGTCCGCCTTTCCATGCGCGGGTGGTAAAGCCCAATATCTCGGTTTTCACGCCGCAGCGTTCGAGAGTGCGCGCCAATATGTCGGCGCTCGTCGCGGCGATGCTGATGGGCCGCCCACGCATTGAGCCGCTATTGTCGATCAATAACGTCACCACCGTATCGCGGAATTCGGTATCGCGCTCGACCTTGTAGGAGAGCGAACTGCCCGGCGACACGACAACCCGTGCCAGTCGCGCGGCATCGAGCATGCCTTCTTCCTGATCAAAATCCCAATTGCGGTTTTGCTGCGCCATCAGGCGGCGTTGCAGGCGGTTGGCAAGCTTGGTTACCGCTGATTGCAGGCTTTCCAGCTGCTGGTCGAGATAGGCGCGCAGCCGGTTGAGTTCGTCTTCGTCAGCCAGTTCGGTCGCCGCGATGGTTTCGTCATATTTGGCAGACCAGATCTTGTAATCACTCTGCGGCAGATGGTCCCAGTTGCGGCGTTGCGGCGTGACCGGTTGCATGCCGTCATCGCCCATCTCGCCGTCTGCGCCCTCTTCGTCTTCCATGTCCTGCTGGTCATAATCGGCTTCGGTATCTTCGCCTTCGCCATCTTGCGGTTCACCGCGCGCTTCAGCCTCGCCAGCCTCGCCTTCGCCCTCATCCTCGCTCTCGCCGTCCTGCTCCTGCTCGTCGTCGGCATCCTCGCCGCCGTCATCGGCATCGGACGGGTCGATCTCGCCTTCGGTCAGGTTCAGATGCTCGAGCATCGATTGCGCCAGCGAGGCAAAGGCCGCTTGATCGTCGAGCGCCATGCCCAGTGCATCGAGATCGCTGCCCGCCTTCTCCTCGATCCAGCCGCGCAGCATATCTACGCCCGCCGCCGCGACTTCCGGCACCGGCGCACCGGTTAACCGCTCACGCACGATGAGCGACAAAGCGGTCGAAATCGGAACTTCGTCTGCGGCCTGTGCGCGGCTGATCGGGTCGGTGCGCAGTTTTAGATCTAGCGCATGACCGAGATTAGCCGCAACCCCTGCCATATTGCGCGCGCCCAATGCCTCAATGCGGGCAGTCTCCACCGCATCAAACGCAGCGCCCGCGATTGCTTCGGCAGGCCGCCGCGCAAGATGTGCCGTCACATCATGATGTTTCAGTTTCAGCGCAAAACTGTCCGCAAACCCGCGCGCCTCGGCCACCTGCTCCCGCGGTAAGGACCGCCCGGGCATCGGTACCTTGAAGTTCTTTCCTGACTGGCTCGGTGCATCAGCAGTAAAGGCCAGCTCGACCTCAGGTTCATGCGCCATAGCCCGCGCGGTACCAGTCAGCACGGCTTTGAAATGTTCGAGGGGCGATTGATCGGACATGGGGACGCGTTACCTATCGCAACAGTATCAGGCAACCATGTTGGTGACTTGAATTAGAATGTGCATTGCGTGATAAAGCGCTCAAGGGGGATTGGCAAATGTCTGAAGTATCAGCATCTAAAATTTCATTGGGTAAAAAACTCGGCGGTTTCATCGTGGGGCTTGCGTCTGTTGTTGCGGCGCTAGCTGCCGTTTCAGCTGAAGTCCGCGCCTGGTTTGGGGATCGCATCGACGATGTAAAAGAGGTCGTCGGCGTTGAACCCTCAAAAGAAGGCAGTAAATCCCTTGGCGCTTCAGATGAAGTCGCTGTCGTGCCATCAACAGGCGTCGTGTCTATTACTCCCGGCGAATTCCGCTTGAAGCTGGACCCTTATGGCAATTCGGCCTATATTGACACCAATGTGGAAGCCAGCCTGAAAATCGGCAACAACGGGAAAAATCCGGTAGAAGTGGTATGGATCGCACCGCGCAGCAATGCGCGCGTCGATCTTCAGGGCAGTAGTGCGCTGGATAGGATCAAAGACATCAGCGGTATCGCCTATTGCGGGTATGCGGATTCAGCCGTCTGCTGGCAACGAAGCCGTGCCTTATATACGGTTATCGATCCCGGTGCCCGGCAAATTGCCATTATGGCATTTCGCGAAATTCAGCCATCGACCGAGCAACCTGCTCTCGCCGCCGTCAAAAAAGCGACAATCGTTGGTAAGTTGCATGTGGTAGACACGGTAACAGGCCAGGGTCGGGTAGAGAATGTTTCGGTGGACGGCATCGATGTCGTCAATCAGATACCGCCGCTCGTCAACTAGAGGCCGTATTTTCGCGCGCCTCGCTCACCTGCTTCGGCGATAAAATCGCCCGCGGCATCGACGCTTTGAAATGTTCAAGAGGCGGTTGGGTGGACATGTTCAGGTCTCACGGCACCTGTTTACAAACAGCCACATCGTCTTCCTTCACGTTTGTGTTGGCCAGTTCCAGCCGGAATACATGGGCGAGGTGCGTTGCAGTTCTGCCTGCCATGCCTTCCCGGCCGCCATTGACGACGCTTGCAAAATCACGGCAGGCAGCGGCGCTGCGCAGATAATCCGAATGGCCGGTCTGGCCACGACTGACGCCGCTGGTGTCGATGACGATGAAGCCGCTTTTCGACGGTGCGACGTCATAGATCGATTTAGAGGCATAGCACCGATCAGGCAGCCCCTTTGCTTTCAAATTAGCGGCTTCAAACGGATCGAAGCAAAAAGGCGAGCCCAGTCGCGGATAACCGTGCAATGAGCGGGAAAGGGCAAGCGCCTTGTCATTGGCCGAAGCATATACGGTAATCCGGCGGTCATTGTTGACGCGCCTTGTGGTCAGCACTTGTTCGGCAATGTCGCGCTCAAAGTCTTGCCGGTCGATGTCAGGTGAAGCTAATATGATATTGGAAATGTTGCTCGAATCCGCATTAGACGAATTGGCGTCAATATATTCGATTGCCGGAATGACCAGCCGCGCACCCAATGAATGCGAAACGATGACTATTTCCTTCACCCATGGTTCGCCAGCCAATTTCATCAGGAAGCGGCGGAAATTGCGTTCGTCCCAATACATATTGGTTTCATCGACGGCATAGCTGAGCAAACGACCTTGTGACGGCCAGCTATATTGAATGACCGGCCCATCAAATTTGGTCAAAGCCGCAATCTGTGCGGTGTCTTTGCTGCTGGAATCGACGGTTTCCCGGAACCCGTGTACATATAACAGAACGCGTCCCTGACGCAGATTTGCGGCATCGCGCAGCGCCAGCCACCAGTCAGCCTCGGGCTGAAACGCCGTTGGTACAATAATACGTTCCTTGCCTTTGGCGGGCTTGATTTTTTGCGGGGCCGCGAACCGTGCGTAACGGATACGGTCAGACCGGTGGTTGGTCAGCACTATTTCGTCGTTCCGGCAATCGGGCAGCCGGCTGGTGACAGAAAAAAATTCCTTACCGCTGATCGCTTGGGCATCGGTTTGCACGGGGTTGCAATTTGGATTTTCGACCAGCTTGCTGTGCTCTACTTCGCCATATTCCACCGCGGCACCACATCCGCCGAGTGAGAGGACAGTCAGCAAAAGCGCGACAAAGCGAATCATGCCGTGCCGACCACGCTTTCGGGCAAGTCTTTGCCAAACACCCGCTGATAATATTCCGCCACCAAAGCACGCTCTGCCTCGTCGCATTTGTTGAGAAAGCTCAAGCGGAAGGCGAAGCCGACATCCTTGAAGATCGCGGTGTTCTGCGCCCAGGTGATGACCGTACGCGGGCTCATGACGGTGGAAATATCGCCGTTGATGAAGCCTTGGCGGGTCAGGTCGGCGACCTTGACCATATTGGCGACCGCTGCCGGTTCCATGCCGGTGGATTTGGCGAGAACGATTTCGGCCTCGACCGCAGCGGGCAGATAATTCAGGCCGACAACGATATTCCAACGGTCCATCTGGCCTTGGTTGATCGCCTGCGTACCATGATACAGCCCGCTGGTGTCGCCCAGGCCGACCGTATTCGCGGTGGCGAACAGGCGGAAATAGGGATTGGGACGGATAACACGATTCTGGTCTAGCAGGGTCAGCTTGCCCTCGGCTTCGAGCACACGCTGGATAACAAACATCACATCGGGGCGGCCCGCGTCATATTCGTCGAACACCAAAGCGGTCGGGGTTTGCAGTGCCCAGGGCAGCAGGCCTTCACGGAATTCGGTGACCTGCTGGCCGTCACGCAAAACAATAGCGTCGCGACCGATAAGATCGATCCGGCTGATATGCGCGTCGAGATTGATGCGGATGCACGGCCAGTTGAGCCGCGCGGCGACCTGTTCGATATGCGTCGATTTTCCGGTACCGTGATAACCCTGCACCATGACGCGGCGGTTGTGGGCGAACCCGGCAAGGATCGCCAGCGTGGTGTCGCCATCGAATACATAGGCGTCGTCGCGATCAGGGACGCGCTCATCGGCTTCGCTGAACGCCGGGCATTCCATATCGACATCGATCCCGAACATCTCGCGCACACTGATCATCTTGTCGGGCGCGCTCAATATGGTCGCATCGCGGCTATCGGGTTGGATGTTGGGGATATCGGTCATATTATAACTACTCAGTCCAGTTTCAATTAGCCTACGCCGTCCGACACGAACGGAAAGGGATGGGTTGCCTAATGATCAGGCGAACGCACTTACCTTTTTTAGATGCGTATAGGCCGCGATGACGTCTTGCAAAGCCTTTTCATAGGCACGGTTGCCGCCATTTTTGTCAGGGTGATATTTACGGACCATGACAGAATAAGCCGAACGGATGGCGCGGCGGTCGGCATCATCGTCCAGTCCCAGCATCTTCAGCGCGCGGCGGTCTTCGGGCGACAGGATGCATCCGTCTGCGCGGGGTTTTGGCATGCGCTCCTTGAAACGCGTTGAAATCGCGTCGAGCGGGTCGTGAAAATCGGCCCATTTCGGCGGCGAATCGACGCCTGCAGTGGCGCTAAATGCACGGGTTTCGCTGGCCCAGACGTGGGTTGGGCTTTGCGCCGCGAGAATTTCTTCTGCGCTCATGCCGGTGAACCAGTCATAACGCGCGTTAAATTCCCGGACATGGTCAAGGCAAAGATATTGGTAATCGCCCGGGCCATTGGGGGATGCGGCGCGGCCCGAGAGATCGGGGGCGCGAAACTCGCCGGTTTCAGGACATCCGGGATGCGCGCAATGCTGCCGTGAACCACGAACGCGGCCATGAAATCGGTCAGTTGAGCGCTTCGAATCCATGTTTCCCCTTGGCGAAAAACATCGAATATGGGAAGACTGCGGCCATGAAAAAAGGCCCTGCACAAATAGAAATGGAAACGCTGCTGACCGCAGCTTTCGCGCCCACCCGTCTTGCCGTCATCAACGACAGCGCCAGTCACCACGGCCATAGCGGCGATGACGGTTCGGGCGAATCGCACTTCACGGTGGAGATTGAAAGTTCCGTTTTCGTTGGCGTGAACCGCGTAATGCGGCAGCGAATGGTGAACAAGGCGCTCGGCGACTTGCCGGGGCAGCGGGTGCATGCGTTGGCGATCAGGGCGAAGGCACCGGGGGAGTGAATATGGAAACTATTATCCCCGTCACCCACGATTTAGGCGATTTCAAAGTCCGCCGCACCCTCCCGTCAAAAGGCCGGACGATGGTTGGCCCGTTCATCTTCGTCGACCAGTTCGGTCCGGCGCATTTCGACATCGGCGCTGGCATGGACGTCCGACCGCATCCGCATATCAACCTCGCTACAGTAACCTATTTGTTTGAGGGCGCGATCGATCACCGCGACAGCATCGGCACATTTGCGACTATTCACCCCGGCGCGGTCAATCTGATGACGGCAGGGAAGGGGATTGTGCATAGTGAACGCTCACCGCAGTCGGAGCGCGACAAGGTCTCGCCGATCTCGGGGATGCAGACATGGCTGGCACTGCCCGATGGCCAGGAAGAAATAGACGCAGCTTTTGAGCATGTCGGTGCCGAAGCGCTGCCGCTGATACAGGATGCGGGCACCAGCGCGCGGGTCATCATGGGTAGTCTATGGGGTACAACTGCGTCTACAACGCAACATTCGGCGACGATCTACGCCGACATATTGATGAACGCAGGTGCAAGCATTCCGATTGATGCCGAAGCCGATGAGCGCGCGGTGGTACTGGCGCTCGGCGAGGCAGAGCTCGACGGGCAACTGCTGGAACGTCACAGCCTATATATCTTGGCTCCTGGACAGACGATGATGCTTAAAGCGATGTCGGATGCACGCGTGATGTTGCTTGGTGGAGAGGCGTTCACCACCCCGCGCCATGTCTGGTGGAATTTTGTGTCCTCCTCTCGTGATCGGATCAATCAGGCAAAGTCTGATTGGAAAAATAGATTATTCGATACAATACAGGGCGATAGTGAGGAGTTTATTCCCACCCCGGAAATACCCCTGACCCGGAGTGATATGTGACCGAATTATCCCACCGCCGCCTTTCCCTTTCGACCGGTATCGAAATGGATGCATACACGGCGGGTGACCCGGCAAATCCAGCCATTATTTTCCTCCACGGCTTCCCTGAATCGCACCGGACATGGCGGCACCAGATAGCTGCGTTATCGGATCGCTTTTACTGCATTGCACCTGACCAGCGCGGCTATCGCGGAACGTCGAAACCGCAAGAGGTGAGCGCATATACTGCCGACAAATTGACCGCTGACATCTTCGCGCTTGCCGATGCGCTCGATGTGCAGGATTTCACTATTGCGGGTCATGATTGGGGTGGCGCGATTGCGTGGAGCGTGGCGCTGAGCGGGCAGCCCGGTGGCTTCAATCCGGCATGGGCAGGGCGGGTGCCGCGTGCAGTGATAGCGAACGCGCCGCATCCTTATATCTATCAGCGTTTGCTGATCACCGACAAGGACCAGCGTGCATCAAGCCAATATATCCGCGCGTTCCGTGATTCCGCCAACGACGCCCTGATCCGGAAAAAGGGTTTAACCGGATTGCTGCTGCAAACCATCAAATGGGACAGGCCGAACAATATGGAACCTGAGGAGCGTGCCGCGTTGCTGACCGACTGGTGCGACCGGGATGCCTGTTTCGGCATGCTCAATTGGTACCGTGCTGGGGGGCTGGTAGTGCCGGCGATGGACGAAGACATTGAAATACCCGCTTTTGCTGCTGGCGATTTCCCCAAGATCAACATCCCGACCTTGGTAATCTGGGCGATGGACGATCTCGCGTTGTCGGCATCGAACATCGACGGAATTGAGGCGCTGGTGCCGCAGGCGACTGTCGTGCCAGTCCATGACTGTGGACATTTTGTCACCTGGGAAAAACCTGAAGCTGTAAATGCGGCGATGGCGGATTGGCTGCATTCGGCTAGGAACCTAGTTGAGCCGGTATCTTAGCGCTGGCTGAAGAACGGTTAACCACCTTGCCCGTTGTTCGAGCGGATCTGCCTAAATAGCCCATTCTACCCAAGCGCCATGTGCGTGCGCAGAGCCAAGAATAAGCGGTTTACCGCCTGCTGGCCAATACGAAACCCTGAGCTCGTGTCGGAATGTAGCGCGGTTCGTTTCAAGCGAAATCCACGCCAGCGGTTTTTCTCCAGTTGCCTTTGAACACGCGTTGGCCATGGCAGACTTGATACGTTGCTGCACAGCACCGGGCAGATATTGCCATACAATGCTGTGCATCAGGACGCGGGTGGTGCCAGCGGGCTGCGGTGTCGCCAGCTGTGCTTCGACAAAATCTGCAGCGTCGGCTTGCACCAAATTGACGGGACGCGCGCGGATCATCTCAATGCCCGCCTCCATGCGCTCAAAACGTTCCGGCATTTCCGGCCATATATAGGCCATCAGCCGGTTGGCGGCTGCTGCATTACCAACATCAATCGGCTGGATATCGGAGCCGTGCACCGATGATACACTGAACGGCGTATCAGGCGGTGGCGACCCGTTCCATGTCGGGCGGATCGTCACTGGCGCGTCGTCAGGGCCACTGGTTACTCCGCCCAAATCATATCGATAGCGGTCAATGAGCAAGTTCATGCCTGCGCTGGACCCGATTTCGTTCAGTTCAAAATTGGGAGCCACCCGGCCCGCCAGCCAGTGCAGCGCCGCGACAAAGCTTGCCGAGCGCCCCGCCTCGTTGGTTTGCGGTGGGCCGTTGAACCACGGCAGCAATGCGGTATCGTGCCGCGCGACGATATCGCCAACCAATATATCGACGTCGGCTTGATTGGTGATCTCGCCTCGATAGACAGCGCCCAGACCCGGTTCCACCCCGCGCCTAAACAGATCGTGCAATCCCCCCGCCAGCCGTAACGGCATGGCACTTTCGATCACCTTCAAAGGCCATTCTCTGATCCTTCGTCCGCAGGCGGTGTCGCCCATAGCGAGAGCAATCATCGCGCGGCACACTGCGCCGGTGCCGGGAGCGCTATTGCGCGCGGCATGTTCGGCTTGCTGCTTTATGCCTTCTTCGATCTCCGCGCGCAGCGCCATATTGCCCTTTGCCCTTTCGGTCCCTAAAGCGCGTGGCATATGACCGACCGCATCATCTTTGCAATCCCCAAGGGACGCATTCTCGACGAGGCTTTGCCGTTGATGCTGTCTGCCGGGATTGAACCCGAGGCAGCGTTCTTCGATGACGCCAGCCGCGCCCTGTTATTCGCGACCAATAATCCGGCAATCAGCATCATTCGCGTCCGCGCTTTTGACGTCGCCACATTTGTTGCCCACGGGGCAGCGCAGATCGGGATCGTCGGTTCGGACGTCATCGACGAGTTCGATTATAGCGAGCTTTATGCCCCTGTGGATTTGGGCATCGGACGGTGCCGGATTTCGGTGGCGATGCCGGCGGGTATGAATGATGACCAATCTAGCGGCCATATCCGTGTCGCGACCAAATATCCGACTACTACCAGCCGTTTCTATCAGCAACGCGGAATACAGGCAGAATGTGTGAAGCTGAATGGCGCGATGGAATTAGCCCCGTCGCTCGGGCTTTCGGGACGGATCGTTGATCTCGTTTCTTCGGGCAAGACGCTCGCTGAAAACGGATTGGTTGAAACGCAGATTATCTCGCAGGTGTCGGCGCGGCTGATCGTCAATCGTGCGGCGCACAAGATGATGAGCGGCACCATTCCGGCACTCGTCGAACGGTTCCGCGAACTGGCAGGCCCTCGTGCAGCGGCTTGACGCCACTGCCAAAGGCTTTGCCGTCGCATTTGAAGCTCTGGTCAATGACCGGCGCGAGGCGGATACCGATGTATCGACCATCGTTGCTCAAACTATCAGGCAAGTACGCGACCGGGGTGATGTGACGCTGGTTGAGCTTACCGAGCGGTTCGATGGATTTGACCTCAATAAAGCAGGCTGGCAGATTGATGCGGCGCAGTGCACGGCTGCCTATGACAGTCTTGAACCTGACCTGCGCGATGCGCTCAAACTGGCGGCATCGCGGATTCGGGCTTACCACAAAGCGCAGCTCCCCAAAGATCGCGACTATCGCGACAAGGCTGGGGTGCGTTTGGGCGCACGGTGGAGCGCGGTTGATGCGGCGGGGATATATGTGCCCGGCGGCAGGGCCGCTTATCCGTCAACGGTGCTGATGAACGCTATTCCTGCAAAAGTTGCAGGCGTCGGTCGGCTGGTGATGGTGACGCCAACTCCGCAGGGCGAGGTTAACCAGACCGTCATGGCGGCGGCGCATATTGCGGGGGTCGATGAAATCTGGCGTGTCGGTGGGGCGCAGGCGATTGCGGCTTTGGCTTACGGCACCGAACGCATCTCGCCGGTCGATGTGATCACCGGTCCGGGCAATGCCTGGGTCGCAGAGGCGAAGCGCCAGCTTTACGGGGTTGTCGGTATCGATATGGTTGCCGGTCCATCCGAGATAATTGTGGTGGCTGATGGCAAAAATGAACCCGAATGGATTGCGGCTGATCTGCTGAGCCAGGCCGAACATGATCCGACAAGTCAGTCCATATTGTTCACCGACGACGGGGTTTTTGCTGACAAGGTTGCAGCGGCGGTTCAGACACAGATAGCTGGCCTCGCGACCCGTGCTGTGGCGGGGGCAAGCTGGGCTGACAATGGTGCGATTATTGTCGTGCCAACGCTTGAGGATGCGATGCCTTTGGTCAATCGGCTGGCGGGAGAACATTTGGAGCTGGCGGTTGATGATGCCCGTGCCGAAGCGCTTTTCGCGCTGGTTCGCCATGCCGGTTCGGTGTTTTTGGGTCGGATGACGCCCGAGGCGATCGGCGATTATGTCGCTGGCCCCAATCATGTGCTGCCCACTGGCCGCCGTGCCCGTTTTTCATCGGGGCTGTCGGTGCTCGATTTCATGAAACGCACCAGCTTCATCGCGCTCGACAGGGCGGCGTTGGATGCTATCGGCCCCGCTGCGGCAACCCTCGCCGATGCCGAAGGATTGCCCGCGCACGCCGCGAGCGTAAGGAAAAGATTATGAGCAAACGTCCATCCAAAAAAGCCCGCTCCGCCGCACGGCTTGCTGCTGTGCAGGCGCTTTATCAGATGGATATGGAAGAGATCGGGCTGGCGCGATTGCTGGGCCAGTTTCATGAACACCGGCTGGGCAAGGAAATTGAAGACGCGCAATATGTTGAGGCCGATATCGATTTCTTCGACGATGTCGTTGTCGGTACCGATGGCCGGCGCGAAGACATCGACGGGCTGATCGAGAGCAAACTTGGCGAACAATGGAAGATCGGGCGGCTGGACAAAACGATGCTGCAAATCCTGCGTGCCGGAACCTATGAATTGATCGCGCGCGCGGATGTGCCGACGGCGACGGTCATCAACGAGTATATGGATGTCGCGCATGCGTTTTTTGACGCGAAGGACGCGAAGTTTGTGAACGGGTTGCTGGATGCGGTGGCAAAGGAGCGGCGGGGTTAGGGTAACGCCCCTAAACTTTGTCATTCCCGCCTTCGCGGGAATGACGATAAAGGGTAGGAGCCCAATCAAATGACCACCGAATCCGCCTTCATCAGCTTGATGCGCGCCATCGCCGTCAACCCGGCGGCGCGCGGGCTTCAGGATGATGCGGCGGTCCTCGAAATCGGCAGTGAAGCGCTGGTCCTCACCCATGACATGATGGTGGAGGGCATCCACTGGCTGCGGGCCGCCGACCCCGCCGATGTTGCGTGGAAACTGGTCGCCGTGAACCTGTCGGACCTCGCGGCAAAAGGCGCGCGACCGGTGGCGGTGTTGCTGGGCTTCATGCTGGGCAATGATGATTGGGACCGGCGTTTTGCAGAAGGGTTGCAGCAAGTGCTGGCGACCTACGACGTACCGCTGCTTGGTGGCGACACCGTTGGCGGCAAAGGTGCGGGGCGTAGTCTGGGGCTGACCGCGATGGGTGCGGCGACACACCGGCCGGTGCCGTCGCGCAGTGGCGCGATGCCGGGAGATGCGCTTTATGTCACCGGTACCCTCGGCGATGCGGCGGCAGGTCACGACCTGACCTTGGCGGGGACAGGCGGTGCGGCCGCTTTGTGCGATGCGTTTAACCGGCCGAAACCGCTGCTCACCGAGGGACAAAAACTTGCGCCTCATGTCCATGCGATGATGGATGTGTCCGACGGCTTGTTGCTGGATGCAAACCGGATGGCCCAGGCCAGCGGGCTGGCGATTGCCATCGACCTTTCTGCCATTCCGTTATCTCAAGCCTATATCGCCCAATGCGGGGATACACGAGAGAGCCGGTTGCGGGCCACCAGCTGGGGCGACGATTATCAGCTGCTTTTTGCAGGGCCAGCCGACGCATCTTGGCCGGTGCCCGCCACTGCCGTGGGACGGTTCTCGGCCGGGCAGGGGCTCTCGCTCAATGACGCTGGTCAACCCATCGAATTGCCCGTCACGCTCGGCCATGAGCACCGCTGAATTGCGGCCGTTTTAGGGTTGCCTAATTGGGTGCCACCCTATAGCCCAGCGTTCGGAGAGTTTTTCACACAGAAAACAATGGGGAGGGGACAGTTTTATGTCTTTAGCGATAATGGCGATTTTGTGCGGGTTAGTTGCCGTGCTTTACGGAATTCTCACGAGCCGATCAGTGCTCGCAGCATCGGCAGGTACGCCGCGGATGCAGGAAATTGCTGCCGCGATTCAGGAAGGCGCTGGCGCGTATCTTGCCCGCCAATATCGCACTATTGCTTTTGTGGGCGTAGTGGTCGCAGTCTTGGTCGGTGTGTTTCTGGGGCCGTTGTCGGCCGTCGGTTTTGTGCTTGGCGCCGTGCTATCGGGTGCGACCGGCTTTATCGGGATGAATATCTCGGTTCGCGCCAATGTCCGCACTGCACAGGCAGCGAGTGAATCCTTGCAAAAGGGCCTGACGATGGCGTTCAACGCTGGCGCTATCACGGGCATGCTCGTGGCAGGCCTTGCATTGCTCGCGATTGCCGGTTTCTTCTATTACCTGACCGAAGTCGCAATGAACTTGCCGAACAGCCGCGCGGTTATCGACGGTCTGTTGGCCCTTGCATTTGGCGCATCGCTGATTTCAATCTTCGCGCGTTTGGGCGGTGGTATCTTTACCAAAGCCGCTGACGTTGGCGCCGATCTGGTCGGCAAAGTCGAGGCTAACATTCCAGAGGATGATCCACGCAACCCTGCAACCATCGCCGATAACGTTGGCGATAACGTGGGCGATTGCGCCGGTATGGCCGCTGACTTGTTCGAAACCTATGTTGTGACCATTGGTGCAACAATGGTTTTGCTCGCGTTGCTGATGCCTGCCGATATGGCCCCTGCAACCTTGCTGAACCTGATGTCCTTGCCGTTGGTTGTTGGCGGGATCTGCATCCTGACCTCGATCCTTGGCACATTCTTCGTCCGTCTGGGCGGAGGCACCAACATTATGGGTGCAATGTATAAGGGTTTCCTTGTTACCGCAGTCTCGTCGATTCCCGCGATTGGCTATGTCACCTATCAAACGCTGGGTGGCGATATGGATGCTGCGATCACTTACAGCACCGGTAGCTTCACGGGCTGGAACCTGTTTTATTCGATGATGGTCGGCCTTGCGGTCACAGGGCTTTTGGTCTGGATCACTGAATATTACACTGGAACCAACTACCGCCCAGTCCGTTCGATTGCCAAGGCATCGGAAACCGGCCACGGCACCAACGTTATTCAAGGTCTGGCGATCAGCCTTGAATCGACCGCGTTGCCAACGCTCGTTATCTGCGTCGGTATTATCGTATCGTTCCAGCTGGCTGGCATCATCGGCATCGCCTTTGCCGCAACTTCGATGCTGGCACTTGCCGGTATGGTCGTGGCGCTTGATGCTTATGGTCCGGTTACCGATAACGCAGGCGGCATCGCCGAAATGGCGGAGATGGACAAATCGGTTCGCGAAAAAACCGACGCGCTCGACGCCGTGGGCAATACCACAAAGGCTGTGACCAAGGGCTATGCCATCGGTTCGGCGGCACTTGCGGCGTTGGTGCTGTTCGGCGCTTATAATGCTGACTTGACCTTTTATTCGGAAAAGCTCGGCCTGACCGAGGGCGTCGATTTCACGTTGATGAACCCTTATGTCATTGTCGGCCTCTTGCTCGGCGCGCTTCTGCCTTATCTCTTTGGAGCCATGGGTATGACTGCGGTTGGCAAGGCTGCTGGTGAAGTGGTGAAGGACGTTCGTGACCAGTTTGCGAGCAACTCCGGCATCATGGACGGCACATCGAAGCCCGATTATGCCCGCACCGTTGACCTGGTTACCAAGGCAGCGATCCGCGAGATGGTTCTTCCTTCGTTGCTGCCGGTGTTGGCCCCGATTGCGGTTTACTTCGTGATCAGCTGGGTCGCAGGGCCGGCGCAGGGCTTCGCGGCTTTGGGCGCGCTGCTCCTTGGCGTTATCGTTGGCGGTCTGTTCGTTGCGATCTCGATGACGTCGGGCGGCGGCGCATGGGACAATGCCAAGAAATTCATCGAAGACGGCAATCACGGCGGAAAGGGTTCAGACGCCCATAAAGCAGCGGTGACCGGCGACACTGTGGGCGATCCTTACAAGGACACGGCGGGCCCCGCCGTCAACCCGATGATCAAGATCACCAACATCGTAGCGCTCCTGCTGCTCGCGGCTCTGGCCCACGGGATGTAAGCCTTTTGGTAATCTGAAAGCATCAAGCCCCGCTGGAAGCGATTCCGGCGGGGCTTTTCTTTCGCGCATTTGCAATTTATTTGCCGCTTGCCATTATGCGCTATTCTGCATCGAAGTACGCAAAGGGGCAGCGTGGCAACAAGGGCGGTCAATATTGGCGTCATAGCGGGTTCGCTAACGCCCCGGCTGGATAGCTGGCGGGCGGTGGTCGGTGATGCCTTGACCCCGGAATGGGATGATCTGGCAGAGCACGCCTGCGAACCCAATGCCTTTGCCGAAAGCTGGTTTTTGACGGCGGCGCTCGAGCAGTTCGACCCCGAGGGCCGTGTGCAGTTGTTTACGCTCTGGAACGCCGGACAATTGGTCGCCCTTATGCCGCTGTCGATGCAGGCGCATTATGGCCGCTGGCCGATGCGGCACCTGCAGAACTGGCTGCATCACAATGCGTTTTTGGGCACGCCCCTGGTGCGCAGCGGGCATGAAAGCGCGTTTTGGACGGCGTTGCTGCCGATGCTCGACGCCGATGGCGGGCAGGCGCTGTTTGCCCATTTCAACTCTCTGGCAGTTGACGGGCCGCTGGTTACGGCGCTCAAAAAAATCTGCCGTGTTCAGAGCCGTCGTTACGCGCTGGTCCACCGCGAAGAGCGGGCGTTGCTTGAAGGCAATTTGGCACCCGATGCCTATTTCGAAGCGGCCGTGCGCGGAAAGAAGCGCAAGGAATTGCGGCGGCAAAAAAATCGGTTAGCTGAAGAGGGTGTGCTGTCCTTCGCGCGGTTTATGGGCGCAACGGGGCTGGAAGAATGGACTGCCGAATTTCTCGCGCTCGAACGGGCGGGATGGAAGGGCGGCAAGGGATCGGCGCTGGATTGCTCTGGGCAAACCCGTTCGCTCTTTACCGAAGCGTTGCAAGGCGCGGCAACGCGGGGCAAGCTCGAACGGCTCGAGCTGCGGCTCGATGGCAAGCCGCTCGCCATGTTGGTCAATTTCTTGTGCACACCGGGCAGCTTCTCTTTCAAGACCGCGTTTGACGAGAATTATGCCCGCTTCTCGCCCGGAGTCCTGCTGCAAATCGAAAATCTTGCGCTGCTGGAGCGGGCCGACATTGCTTGGTGTGATAGCTGTGCCGCAGAGGGTCACCCGATGATTGATAGCCTGTGGACCGGCAGGCGCGCGATCGGTCGTTATTCGGTCGCCATCGGCGGCAGTGCCCGTCGTGCAATATTCGGTGCGCTGCTCAATGCCGAACTGGCGCGCAGTGCCTCTCGCAATTCTGCTGCCAATATTGGCGACCAAGCAAGAGACGACACATGAAAGCCGTTTTTGATTCCGCCAACCGGCAAGATTTTGCCCAACATTATCCCGAAACGCCGCACAAGCTGCACCATGCGCTTGGCGAGCACCCGTTGCTCACTATTGAGGCACTGGCGCAATTGGGCGAACAACTGCCATCCGCATCGGTCGAATATAACAAAGGCGACTTGCCCATCGGTATCGATCCGGCGCTGGTCCCTGCCAATGGCCTTTCCATCGGGGATACCATCCGCCATGCCGAAACCAGCGGCAGTTGGGCGGTGCTGAAAAATATCGAACAACACCCCCAATATCAGGCGCTGTTGCTTGGCCTGCTTGCCGAACTGAAAGTGCATATCGAGGCCAAGACCGGCCGTATGCTACGGCCACAAGGCTATATTTTCGTATCGAGTCCCAACGCGGTGACGCCTTATCATTTCGACCCCGAACACAATATTTTGCTGCAACTTCGCGGGCAAAAGGTGATGACGCAATTCCCCGCAGGCGACGAGCGTTACGCCCCCGACCAGACGCACGAAGGATATCACACCGGCGGCCACCGCAATCTCGTTTGGCGCGATGAATTGGCCAGCGGCGGCATCGCCTGGCCGCTGTCACCGGGCGAGGCGCTGTTCGTCCCCGTCATGGCCCCGCATCATGTGAAGAACGGCCCGGCCGTCTCGATCTCGCTGTCGATCACCTGGCGATCCGACTGGAGCTTTGCCGAAGCCGATGCGCGCGCCTTCAATGGCGTGTTACGGCGGGTGGGAGTGCGCCCCAAGCCACCGGGGCGGTTTCCGGCGCGGAATATGGCCAAGGCCTATGCATGGCGGGCGATATCGAAGTTAAGGGGGGCGCGGTGAGGATGTTATAAAACGCTCAGCCGAATGCCTTGCAAAATAGGATTTACCCTGTCAGCCTGCCACCGACATCGCCAACCGCCCGATAGCTGTAGGGCCGCCAATCAGCTGCTTCCCGTTTTTGCATCGTTTCGGCGTCACTTGTGTCACCCTTTGTCTGTCCGCGTGTCAATTTTGAACAGCGATTTCACTGTGAACTTGCGCAGATTTCTGCGGACTAGAAGGGGACAGCCAACAGGAATCCCTCTCCGATTAGGCTGGTTATGCACAGGTTTGAAACGGCGTTCTCTCGCTCTGCGCTTGTTTTGCGTCGATCTCGCCCCTAGCATCGGATTCCATGAAGCCCGTAATTTTCGGCCTTTCCGGCCTTGTCCTGACCGACGATGAAAAACGCCTGTTCCGCGATGTCCATCCTGCGGGATACATCTTGTTCAAACGAAATATTGAAGACCGCGATCAATTGCGGAGGCTGACCGATGCATTGCGCGAATTGCATGGCCGCGACGATGTGCTGATCTCGATTGACCAAGAGGGCGGCCGGGTGGCTCGGATGCGGGGGCCGGTGTGGCCGGAGTTTCCGGCAGGTGCCGTTTTTGACGCACTTTACGACATCGCGCCGATGACCGCGATTGAGGCAGCGCGCAGCAATGCCGAAGCGATCGGCCTGGTGCTGACCGAGGTCGGGATTAACGTCGATTGCCTGCCGTTGCTCGACGTGCGTGTCCCGGAAACGCACGCTGCAATCGGCGACCGTGCATTGGGCAGCGATCCGGCGCGCGTGGCTGCACTCGGGCGGGCGATGCTAGACGGGCTGGCCGACGGTGGTGTGATAGGCGTGGTCAAGCACATACCGGGGCAAGGTCGGGCGGTGGTCGATAGCCATTATGACCTGCCGCATGTCCACGCCAGTGAGGCTGAACTGGAACAAGATCTCGCGCCCTTCCGCACGTTGAACGCTGCGCCGATGGGGATGACCGCGCATGTTGTCTACGAGGCATGGGATAAAGCGCGCTGCGCCACAATGTCGCCGGTGATTATCGCTGAGGTGATACGGGGCAAGATCGGTTTTGACGGCCTGTTGATGAGCGATGATCTCGACATGAATGCTTTGTCGGGCGATGTGCCGACACGGGCTGCGGATTGCCTCGCGGCGGGGTGTGATATCGCGCTCAATTGCTGGGGGCGGTTTGACGAGATGGTCGCGATTGCCGAGAAATTGCCACAGATTACCGATGTGGCAAGGGCGCGGCTTGATCGGGCGATGATACGCCCCGTCGCTCTCCGTTTCGACGCCGGGCGCCTGGCCGACATGCTGGCGAAACGCGACCAGTTGTTGGCCATTGCGGGCGATAGCGCCACGGCAAAACTCACCCATGCGGCGACCGGCGCGGCGTGAGCGAGGAAATGCTCTTTGACGAGGGTGACCTGCGGATCGAGCCTGAGACAACACATCCTGACATCCTGACTATCGACATCGACGGATGGGAAGGACCGCTTGACCTGTTGCTGACGCTCGCGCGCAACCAGAAGGTGGATTTGCGGGCCATTTCGATTCTCGCGCTGGTCGAGCAATATCTGGTGTTCATCGACGAAGCGCGGGCGTTGAAACTGGAACTGGCAGCCGATTATCTGGTGATGGCAGCTTGGCTGGCCTATTTGAAATCGGCGTTGCTGCTGCCCAAAGACCCGACTATCGACCCGTCGCCGGAGGAACTGGCGTTGCGGTTACAATTGCGGCTGGAGCGGCTGAACGCGATGCGCGAGAGCGGTGCACGGCTGATGGCGCGCGACCGGATTGGTCGTGATGTGTTCTTGCGGGGGGCGCCGGAAGGGCTGCGCGTCGTCAAGGCGCGGGCTTGGGAATGCGACTATTTTGAACTCATTACTGCTTATGGGCAGGTTAAAGCCCGGACGCAGCCGGTGTTGCATGTGGTCAAACGCCGCGCTGTGATGACGCTGGAGGAAGCGCTGGAGCGGGTTTCGAGTATGATCGGGGCTGCCGTCAGCTGGACCGATATCCAGTCTTTCCTGCCCCCTTTTGCCGAGCCTGCATTGCGGCGGTCGGCACTGGCATCCAGCTTTGTCGCCGCGCTCGAGCTGGCACGGCGCGGCAAGCTCGATTTGCAACAGGCGACCAGTTTCGCGCCATTATTTCTGAGAGCCAAGGCATGATTAAATTGTTCCCACAAAATCCGTTCGCCTCGAGCTCGGTCGAGAGGCCCATAAGGCAAGGGCGAACTATTGGCGCCTCGACTATGCTCGGCACGAACGGAGCGAGAGGAAGGGCAAAAGCATGATGATTGAACATGACCCCGACGTCCGCGCGGTGGAGGCGACACTTTTTGCTGCCGAACACCCGATGACGATCGAACAAATACGCGGCTATGTCGGTGATGCAGTCGATGTGACCGCCGCTCTGACCATGCTTGCTGAGCGTTATGATGGGCGCGGGGTTGAGTTGGTCCAACGTGGCAAAGCCTGGCATTTCCAGACTGCAGCTGATTTGGCACATTTGCTCCGCCGCGAACGCGAGGAAAGCCGCAAATTGAGTCGCGCTGCTGTCGAAACGCTGGCGATCATCGCTTATCACGAACCCGTGAGCCGCGCAGAGATCGAAGCGATACGCGGGGTGCAGATATCGAAAGGCACGCTGGATGTGCTGATGGAGGCAGGTTGGGCGCGTCCCGCTGGCAGACGCGAGGTGCCGGGGCGGCCGCTGATTTACGCGACAACGCCAGGTTTTCTTGCGCATTTCGGGCTGGCCAGCCGTAAGGATTTACCGGGCATTGACGACCTGAAAGCCGCCGGATTGCTCGACCCGGTCGATATGGCGCTTGGCGACATGCATTTCGGGGAAGAAAATGAAGTGGAACTGGAAATTGCCGAAAACAATGACTAGATGCTATAGTGTAAAGAGGGCGGCATGGGTCGCCTGAGCCGGGGTTGCCCCCGTTAGGAGTATGAAATGGGTGGATTGAGCATCTGGCATTGGCTCATTGTCGGGATATTGGTGTTGTTGTTGTTCGGTAAAGGTCGCTTTTCCGATATGATGGGTGACGTTGCCAAGGGAATCAAAAGCTTCAAAAAAGGCATGTCTGAAGAAGACGAAGCGCCCAAGGTGCCGCCACGAATCGAGTCGCCAACTACGGTGGTTGAAGCCGAGAAGCAGAGCGACAAGACGCTTTGATTCTGATTTAAAGCTAATCAGGACTACCGATGTTTGACATCGCATCATCCGAATTTCTGCTGGTGATGCTGGTCGCGCTTGTCGTGATCGGCCCCAAGGATTTGCCGCGTGTATTAAGCGCGGTGGGCAAATGGGTTGGCAAGGCACGGGGCGTCGCGGCACAATTCCGTTCGGGGTTCGATGAAATGGTCCGGCAGTCCGAGCTGGAAGAGCTGGAAAAGCAATGGCAAGCCGAAAACGACCGCATCATGGCAATCCATCCGCCCGAACCGGTATTGGAGGCGGTGGTAGAACCAGAGGTCGTTGAAGCAGCACCCAAACCCAGGGCAAAGCGTAAACCGAAGCCCAAGGCCGATCCTGCAATATGAGCGACATTGAAGACAGCAAAATGCCTTTGCTCGAGCATCTGATCGAGCTGCGTCGCCGGTTATTATGGTCGGTATTGGCATTGGCTGTTGCGTTTGGCGTGTGCATCTATTTCGCACGGCCAATCTTCGCCTTTTTGGTCCAGCCGCTACTCGCCTCGGGCCAGAGCAAATTGATCTATACCGCAATTTTTGAGGCGTTTTTCGTTGAAATCAAGGTTGCGTTTTTTGCGGCGGCGTTTGTGTCATTCCCGGTTTTCGCAACGCAGATTTGGCGGTTTGTGGCTCCCGGGCTTTATGCCAAAGAAAAGCGTGCGTTCCTGCCGTTTCTTTTGGCAACACCTATCCTGTTCACGGCAGGTGCGGCGATGGCTTATTATATGGCGATACCTGTCGCGCTCAATTACCTGCTCGGCTTTGGCGGCAATGTAGGGGGCGTGCAGCAGGAGGCATTGCCGGGCGTCGACAACTACCTCAATTTTGTGATGAAATTCATCTTCGGCTTCGGAATTTCATTCCTCTTACCGGTAATGCTGATGCTGCTCGAAAAAGCGGGGATTGTATCGCTGCAGCAACTTAAGGGAGCGCGGCGTTATGCAATTGTCGGATCATTTGCGATTGCCGCCGTATTAACGCCGCCCGATGTTGTTTCGCAACTGTTGCTCGCAATCCCGTTATGCATATTGTACGAACTGGCGTTGATCGCGATCTGGTTCACGCAGCGAAGGCAAAAAAAAGCGGCCCCGGATACCGGGACCACTCTTCCTTCCTGACCAGAGCTTAAATCGCTCTGTCGCCAGCTTCGCCGACCGATTCGATGTCTTCACCGACACCTTTGACTGTGTTGCAAGCCGCCACCAGCAGTGACGCCGCGATCAATAAGGCTGCAGTAAACTTACGCATGATATATCTCCGATTAGGCACTTCGATATGCGCCTTAAAGAATGAACCCTGCATGACGCCGATTGTTCCTAATCGTCATAAACTGAAACGCGCGGTTATCCTGAAATCGCGACCGGCAAGCGGAGCAAAATCCTTCAGGAAGCTGGCATGGCGGCGGGCGGTTACGTCAAAAATGTTGTTGGCTGACAATGTGATACTGCTACCGTTATCAGCGCCAAAAGGCTTGAATGCGACGCTGGCGTTGGTCATCGTATAACCTGCGGTCGGTGTTTCAAATGCCGCGATCCGGTCTTGGCCGCCCACCCATTCAACCTCGACGCGGCCACTTAATGTGTCCGATTGTGCTTCTAGGCCGCCGAGCAACCGAAGTGCCGGAATGCGCGGGGCAGGGCCAACGCTTTTGATCCGGGCACGGGTGAAGTCACCTACGCCGTCGACATTGATGGCATAATCTCCAAGCTGTGCGAGTTTCAAAGATGTTTCGATTTCGGCGCCATAATGACGTGCATCGGCCTGACTGAATTGGAATACCGGCAGGTCATCTTGAATTGCACCGATGGTGGTTTCGAAGATGAAGTCCTTGAACCAGCTGTGATAGACGGAAGCCGATAGGCTGTATCCGTCACCGCTACCGCGCAGCGATAATTCAACGCCGGTTGATTTTTCCTTGGTGAAAGTGGGATCGCCGACCTCGAAGGCCTGTGTTCCCGCGTGCGGGCCGTTGGCGAACAATTCTTCAGCCGAAGGTGCGCGCTGGGTATGGGAGATATTGGCGCCTATCCGCCAGCTATCAGAAATTTCTAGATTTGCGCCAAGCGAGCCCGAAAATGTCGTGAATGTGCGCCGGTAATCGGGGTTGCCAAGATCTGCGTCGGCTTTGGCCGATAGAATAGAGCGTTCCATGCGGCCACCGGCTTCGGCCCGCACCGCGCCGAAATCCATGCTCTGCACGGTGAACAGACCGGTCTGGCTCGTTTCGCTTTTGGGCAGGAACTTCTCATCCCCGATAATATTCAGGTTTCGCAAGAAAAATTGCGCACCAACCGCCCCTTGCCAACCATCTTGCTCTCGCTGGACAACTTCGAGGCGCCCCTCCCAACCGTCGTTCAGAAAAGTGGTGCCAATCGCGCCGGTGTCATCAATTTCGTTGTGTTTGTAATCGGCATAACCACCGCGCAACTTGATTGCGGAAATAAAGCCACTCTCGGGTTTGATTTCGCTGCGGAAATCAACGCGGGTTTGTTTGACGTCGAGGCGCACCTCTTCGGCTTCGACGGCAGGGTCAACCGAATAGCGTACGGGGACGCCGTACAAGCTGTCATAATGGCTGACCGAGAAGCCCATATTGCCGTTTGATGTAATTATCGCGCCGCCGCCTGCGACTTCCCAAGTCCGCCCGCCGCTATTGGTCAGTTTTCCCTTCAAATCGGCTAGGTCAGCAATGTCAGGGTCACCGCTGGCCAAGGCTGCAGCCCGTAAGGACGGAGTCAGGATGAATCCGCCGGTTCGAAGGTCGCCCGTTTTAGTGTAAGTGCCATCGAAATGGAGTACGATCTTGTCGGTAAGTGGAAGATCGACGCGCGCACCCCCGGTGCGTTCGTTGGCGGCGGTGCCATAAGTGGTGATGCCGTCAACATGGATGCCCTCTTCCGGAATCGAGCGTGGGATCCGGCTGTCGATGACATTGACGACACCGCCAATCGCTGAAGAACCATAAAGCAACGAAGCGGGACCGCGCAAAACCTCTATCCTGTCGGCGGTCAAAGGGTTGATCACGACGGCATGATCGACGCTTGTGTTCGATACGTCAAAGCTGCCAATGCCATCCGACAACACGCGGACGCGCTCACCTTGAAAGCCACGCAATACGGGGCGCGATGCATTAGGCCCAAACGAGGTCGCTGAAACGCCGGCCTGGTGTGACAGGGTTTCGCCAATTGTCGGTTTCAACTCGCGGGTAAGCTCTTCTGAAGTCAGCACCGATGTCCCCGCCAATATGTCTGACTGGTCGCGGACCAGCAATCCAGACACGACGATGTCACCATCCGTTAAGTCATGGTCACCGTGTTGGTCGGTGTTGGCCGGTGCCGCAGATTGGGCATAAGCCGAACTGGCGGCTAACGAAGCGAGAAGGGAACCGGCCAGGAAAAGATGCGTGCGGATCGAACGAATTTGCATGGGACTGCCTGACAAAGATGGAGATAGCGGCAGCACATAGATTCTATGTGATAATATAACAATACGCATTTTTGGCTATTCGACGAAGTGCCCGAATGCACCGACCGTTGCCGCGATAGCGCAACTGTGCGGTACCCAACATAGTCTCGCTTGCGATTGGCGACCAAGGCCACTAACCCGTCATGCATGATGACAGTGGCTTCCACCCTTGACCTTATTGGTAATACACCGCTTGTGCGCTTGGCTGGCCCCAGCGAAGCAGCAGGATGCGAGATTTATGGCAAATGTGAATTTGCCAATCCCGGCGCGTCGGTAAAGGATCGCGCGGCTCTGTATATTGTTCGCGATGCCGAGGTGCAGGGGCTGCTGAAACCCGGTGGTACGATTGTCGAAGGCACTGCCGGAAATACGGGCATCGGGCTTGCACTCGTCGCCAATGCGTTGGGCTATAAAACGATCATCGTCATGCCGGAGACGCAGAGCCAAGAAAAAAAGGATACATTGCGCGCGCTGGGAGCCGAATTGGTGCTTGTGCCGGCTGCACCCTACGCCAATCCGGGGCATTTCGTGCATACTTCGCGTCGTTTGGCCGAAGAAACCGAGAATGCGGTCTGGGCCAACCAATTTGATAATATTGCCAACCGCCGGGCGCATATTGAAACCACTGCGGAGGAAATCTGGACCCAGATGGACGGACGCGTCGATGGCTTTACCTGTGCGGCAGGAACCGGCGGGACGATTGCTGGCGTTGGGTTAGGATTGAAGGCGAAAAATGAAGACGTGATCATTGCCCTGTCAGATCCGCATGGTGCTGCGCTCTATAATTTTTACCAATGCGGCGAATTGCGGGCAGAAGGTACTTCGGTCGCCGAAGGGATCGGGCAGGGACGCATTACGGCCAATCTTGACGGCGCACCGATCGACACCCAGTTCCGTATTTCGGATGAGGAAGGGCTTGTGTGGGTCCGGCGTTTGCTGGCGGAGGAAGGTCTTTGCCTCGGTCTGTCATCGGGTATCAATGTCGCGGGCGCGGTCGCGCTTGGTAAGGAGCTCGGTCCGGGCAAACGCATTGCCACCATATTATGTGATACCGGCTTTCGCTATCTTTCGACGCTTTACAATCCTGAATGGATGACCAGCAAAGGTTTGCCGCCAATGCCTTGGCAACTGGACAATTGAGCATTTTAGCACAATATAGCTATTATGGTTGAAGCGCGTCAGTCTGCATTGCAGCGTATTCAGGTCGGTTTGATCGGTCTGGTCGTTGTGTTGCTGTTCGTTAGTCTCGCCAATATGGTGCTGGACCGGGTGACCGACGCCCCTTCTGTCAGCGAAGCGCCCGGAATGCCGCTAGACAGTAATTTGGGGACCGGGGCAGAAGATGCGCCGGCCGAACCGCTGGCCGAATTGGGTGTAACGCCCGTTGCGAAGGACGAGGGAACCTCGGCTGGTGGTTTAGCACCTGCCAGCTCGAACAATGTCCGCCGCGTGCCCGCCAAACAGCCCCGCTAAAAACCAGATCCGACTGCCGGAAACATTGCTTATGAGTTTGAAGACTTTCAGCCCGGCAATACGCAAACGCCTGTGGGTTGGATTGCTCTTGGTGGTGGCACTCGTTTTGCTGCTGAGTGCGATGCGCTATGTCCGGCCGGAATCAAGGGTCGATCAACCAACTCTGGGCCTGATGACCACCTTGCCATTGCAGTGGAGCGAAGGCGGCATTGAAGCGGCTGTCGCCGCTGATGCCGCTCCGCACCCTGTTTATACCCGTCTGGCGCAAGCCTATCAAATTGTACCGATCGATGATCTGGATGTTCTCGAGAAAAACCGGCTGTCGCTTCTGTTGTTGGCCCAGCCTCGGGCCTTAGGCCCTGCCGAGCTGGTAAAGCTTGACGCCTGGGTTCGTCGCGGTGGGCGATTGCTGGTCTTGGCCGATCCCGCATTGGTATGGGGCAGTCTCTATCCGCTCGGTGACAAAAGGCGTCCTTTGTTCACATCGTTACTGTCGCCACTATTTGGTCATTGGGGAATCGAATTGGTGCTACCGATAAATGAAAAAACGCCTCTGGCGGTTCGCGATATCGATGGCCTGCGTCTGCGCACCCAGACGCTGGGTGAATGGCAAATGCTGAAAGGCGGCAATAGCGGGGTGTGTGTTATTGAGGTGGTGCCGATTGTTGCCGATTGTGAAATTGGCAAGGGGAGGGCGTTTCTGGTGGCCGACGCGGATTTGCTCGATACGGTGTATTGGGAAGGCCGCGGCGCTCGCAAACTGACCGGCGGTGACGAGTTTGGCAACATGCGCTGGGTGGAAGCGCTGCTGCTGGCATTGCGCGATGGCCGGAAAAAAACCAGGGATTTTGTGGAGCAATGAGGGGTGAGTCGCGGAGGATATTGGATAAGCCAGCATTTACGCGGGTTTTTGAGGGAGGGACAACGCTGCATTCCAAACAAAAACGCCTTTTCAAAATGGCAAAAAGCATTTTTCCAAAGTAAAAACATGTAGTTAGTCTAGAACTTGATTTTCTGCCCATAAAATCCCCCTTTTCATCCATGATATCCCTTGATATGCAGGTGCATCCAAGGGGTGGATTTCTGTTTCTCGCTCGCAATCGCGAATGAGCAAATTAGCCAGGCTATTTTGCTAGCGGACTTCTGCGCCCTGTTTCGGGGGGTAATTTCAAGCTGTGTCAGCGCTGGTTGTCTATGCAGGGTCGGGCGTTTCGGGGGTAGACGGCAAGGGCCGCACCACGATTCCTGCAGAACTGCGCGATAGCGTTCAGCAGTCGAGCGGAGCCAATTCGGTCTGTATTTCTCGCCACTCCAGCCTGCCTTGCCTGATCGGCTTTGGTGGTGCCGAACGGTTGAAACTGCGCGCCGACATAGAGACCCAGTGGCAAAGCGCGGTTGCCCGTGGTGACGCGTTTGATCGCGAATTGGCCGGTATCCCCGCATCATCAATTTTTGAAACCGCCTTTGAGGCGAGCGGACGGTTCGTGCTGTCGCCGATGCTAAAGCATTTCGGTCGCATTGATGATCGCGCGTTTTACTTTGGCGCGACAACGCATTTCATGCTGTGGAATCCCGACGTCTTCCTGAAGGAAGCGCCCGCAGCATTTGAGCCCGTCAAGGACGAGCTGAACTATTGGCTCAACGAACAAGCGAAGCGCGGCAAATGACTGCGCAAGCCCCGCATATTCCAGTCCTACTGGATGAAGTAATTCACGCTCTGGCCATCACCCCTGGCGCGGAGATTGTGGATGGTACCTTCGGGGCAGGAGGATACAGCCAAGCGATACTGGCTGGCGACGCGCGCGTTTACGCGTTCGACCGCGATCCCGATGCCTTAAACGAAGGTGTCGAACTTGCAGGTCGGAGTGGGGGCGCTTTACGCCTCTACTCCGCCTGCTTTTCTGACATGGACAAAGTGTTGATCGCTGATGGTGTGTCTTCGGTTGACGGCGTTGTACTCGACATCGGCGTGTCGTCGATGCAACTTGACCGAGCCGAACGTGGCTTCTCGTTCCAGAAGGACGGGCCACTCGACATGCGGATGGCGCAAGACGGAATGAGTGCCGCCGATTTTGTCAACGAAGCCGACGAAGCCGAGATTGCCGATATCATTTATCGTTATGCCGAGGAACACCGTTCGCGCCGGATTGCGCGCTCGATTGTGGCTGCACGCCCGATCAACACCACTGCCGAACTCGCCAGCATCGTTCGCCGCGCAGTCGGTTATAAACAGGGCGCGCCCAAAGACCCGGCAACGCGTACATTTCAGGCGATCCGCATCCATGTGAACCGCGAGCTCGATGAACTGACCGGTGGTCTGCAAGCAGCCGAGCGGATATTGAAGCCCGGTGGGCGGTTGGTGATTGTAACATTCCACAGCCTGGAAGACCGGATCGTAAAACAGTTTCTGCGCCGCCGTAGCGGGGGCGAAGGTGCAGGATCGAGGCATATGCCAACGGTCGCAAATGTCGGCCCTGCACCCACTTTTGCAAAAGCGGACAAGGCTGTCCGGCCGTCCGACAGTGAAGTCCAGCGCAACCCGCGCGCCCGTTCGGCTACGCTGCGCTCGGCTACGCGCACCGCTGCTGCGGCTTGGAATGATGAGGAGTTAGCGGCATGAGCTTGGCTATGAAACGCTTGAAAAATCTGGGTTGGCTGGCGCTGGTGTTTCTGGTTGCCATTTTGCTGTACCCGCTTTCGCTCAATGTGGCCGCTTTGCACAGCGATCTGGTACGCGTTGACCGCCAGATACTCAACACCAAGCGCGAGATCAGTTTCTTGCAAGCCGAATTGCGGACCCGCGCCAGTATGCAGCAGCTCGAAGAATGGAATGATCTTCTTTATGGATATCAACCACCTACAGCACAGCAATTCATAAGCGGTGAAGCGGCTTTGGCCGGTTTGAGCGGTGATCTGCCGGTCAACAAACCCGTTATGGTTGCGGCATCGGTGAGCGACGGCGCGGCACCCGCTGGCGTCGTCGGTGCCGGGCGTCACCACGAAACCGTCCTCGCCGTTTCGGACCAGCCCAAACAAGCGCAATCCGCTCCGCTCAAAATTGCCAAAATTGATACGCCGCGGGTTGAAAAGACACGAACCGAACGGCTTGCGCAAATGGACGAACAATTGTTGTCCGACGACCTCATGCGCGATATTTCGGCAAAGGCCGATAAGGAACGCAAACGCTAATGACAGTCTTCGCTGCCCGGACGACTGCACGCAAAAGCGGCATCGGAGCGCCGCCATTTGCGGCAAATGCGTTCTGGCGGCTGTTGATACTGATGGCGATATTCGCGCTTTTCATCATGTTGCTGATTGGCCGGTTGGCGACGCTGGCGTTGTTTGAAAGCACGAGAGCCTTTGGTGCGACCACGACAGATTATATCCCCGACCGGGGTGATATTGTCGACCGCAACGGTGTGCCGCTGGCACGCAGCATTTATGGCTATGCCATCTGGGTCAGGCCGCAGGACATATTGGGCGATAAAAAGGAACTGGCGGCCCAGTTGGGCAAGATTTTTCCGGACACGCCTGTGGCCGAATTTTATGCAAAACTGACATCAGATAAGTCGGGCTATTTACGCAAACGTGCGTTACCCGAAGAAGTGCGCCGCGTGCACGATCTTGGCGAAATCGCCATCGAATTTCCGCGCGAAGCGACGCGGTTATATCCGCAGCATGATCTGGCGGCGCATGTCTTGGGTTTTATCAATCGCGACGGTAAGGGCGCGCTCGGTATGGAGCGGGCGATGGATGGTCAGTTGCGCGATCCTGCCCAGCGGAGCAAGCCCCTCAACCTTGCGCTTGATGTGCGGGTACAGGCTGCGCTTGAAAGCGAATTGGCATCCGGTATGGTAAGCACAGGCGCAAAGGGTGCGGCGGGCGTCATATTGGACGTTCAAACCGGTGAGGTTATTGCAATGGCGACCTTGCCTTCGTTCAACCCCAATCGCCCGGTTTTTGCCAATATTCCTGATAATGGCGAAGTCATTGTTGCTGGCAGATCGCCAATCAGCCGGCAGGTCAATAGTGTCACCAACCGCTTCTACGAATTGGGTTCGACGTTCAAGCCGCTGACGGTAGCCGCAGCACTTGACGCGGGAACCGTGCGTGATTTGTCGATCCGTTATGATGCTACAGGGCCATTGGAAGTGGGCGGTTTCAAAATTCGCGACACCCACTCTGCCGGTCGCTGGCTGAATGTTCCGGAGGCATTGGTGCACAGTTCCAATGTCGTGACCGCCCAGATCGCCGATAATCTCGGGCGTGAACGTCTGGAAACGATGCTGCGGAGCATGCACTTCAACGAGCGCCCTGAAATCGAGCTTGCCGAAAAGGCGATGCCCTTATGGCCCAAGAACTGGGGCCGCATCACCACGATGACGGTCGGATACGGTCACGGTATCGCCGTTACGCCGATGCATCTGGCCAGCGCCTACGCCGCTTTGGTCAATGGCGGCATTTGGCGTCCGGCAACCATGTTGAAAGTAAAACCGGGTTCCAATAGCCCAGGTAAGCGGGTTTTTTCTGCCGCAACCAGTGCCCGCATGCGGCAATTGTTGCGGATGATCGTCGTTGACGGCACGGGTAAAAAGGCGGACGCCGAAGGGTATCGTGTCGGCGGCAAAACCGGTTCGGCTGAAAAGCCGGGCCTTGGCGGCTATGACCGCCATCTGGTGGTTGCAACATTTGCGGCAGCGTTCCCGATGGATAACCCCCGCTATGTTATTGTGGCGATGGTTGATGAGCCCAAGGGCACTGCGGAAACCGGCTTTCAGCGCACTGCGGGCTGGACGTCTGCGCCAATTGTGCGCAAGATAGTGACACGCATCGGGCCGCTTTTAGGGATCATTCCCGACATGAAGCGCGATGTCGATGTTTCGGAACTGATGCCGTTGCTCTGGAAAGCTAAAGGGGAGCAATAATGCGCCTTGGACAATTGATGTCCGGTCTGGAAGGCCCGGTGGCCGACCAGACGATTACCGGCTTCGCGATTGACCATCGCAAGATTGCCCCCGGAACCGTCTTCGGTGCGTTTCAGGGTGCGTCGTTCAATGGCGAGGATTTTATCGCAGAAGCAGTCGCCGCTGGTGCCGTTGCAATCGTTGCTCGGCCGGAGGCACAAGTTGTCGGCGCTGTCCACATCGCCGACGCCAACCCGCGTTGCGCTTTTGCCAATCTGGCCGCCAGGTTTTTTACACCGGTGCCCAGCCATATCGCCGCCGTCACCGGCACAAATGGCAAAACATCGACGGCTGAACTGACGCGTCAGTTGTGGCGGATGGCGGGACATAGCGCCGCATCGATTGGCACTCTGGGCATCACCACCGCCTCTGACCAGGTGCGCACCGGCCTGACCACGCCGGACATTGTGACATTCCTGTCCAACATGTCGGGCCTGGCGCGAGAAGGGGTGAGCCATGCGATATTCGAGGCATCCAGCCATGGGCTTTCGCAATATCGAAGCGAAGGTGTTAAGGTCGATGTCGGGGCATTTACCAATTTAAGCCGCGACCATCTCGACTATCACGGCACTATGGACGACTATTTCGAAGCCAAGATGCGGTTGTTTGACGAGGTCGTTGACGACAACGGAACGGCGGTGATCTGGGCGGATGACGAATATTCGGACAAGGCCATCGCGCGCGCCAAGAAACGGGCATTGCGGCTGATCACCGTCGGTGAAAAGGGTCAAGGAATTTGCCTTGTCTCACGCACGCCAACGCAACTGGGGCAAACGCTGGAGCTTAGGATTCAGGGCGAGGTTAGCAAAGTCAAATTGCCGCTGATTGGTGCCTATCAGGCGGCGAATGTGCTCGTGGCGGCAGGGATCGTTTTGGCGAGTGGCGGTGACGTAGAAGATATGCTCGGCCATTTGGCCAGGCTGCAGCCAGTGCGGGGCCGTTTGGAACGCGCGGTAATTACACGCACCGGTGCGCCGGTCTACGTCGATTACGCCCATACACCGGACGGCTTGAAAGCAGCCATTGCGGCGCTCCGACAGCATACCAAAGGCAGGCTCATCACTGTGTTTGGAGCAGGCGGTGACCGTGACAAGGGCAAGCGTCCGGAGATGGGGGCCATCGCCGTTGCCGATTCCGATATCGCGATTGTCACCGACGACAACCCACGCAGCGAGGATCCCGCTATGATTCGCGCCGACATCATAAGTGGTGCGCCCGGCGCGCATGACATTGGCGACCGGCGCACGGCAATTGCCTTTGCTATCAAACAGGCCGGCGCCGAGGACATTGTCCTGATCGCCGGCAAGGGCCATGAACAGGGGCAAATTATCGGCGACCGGGTTCTGCCGTTTGACGATGTTGAAGTCGCAAGGGAAGCGGCGGCGTGACGGCGCTCTGGACCCATGACGAATTGATCGCAGCGGTCGGCGGCGAGGCGGCAGGGAGCTTTTCGGTCAATGGTGTAGCATTCGATTCGCGCGAGATCGGTAAAGGCGATCTGTTTTTTGCGATGAAAGGCGAGGCGACCGACGGGCATTTGTTTATCGACAAGGCCTTCGCCAATGGTGCAGCTGGCGCGATTGTTAGTGAACCTGTGCAACATCTGCATATATTGGTCGATGACACCATGGATGCGCTGAATGCGCTCGCCAAAGCATCGCGCGCGCGCATCGACGGCAAAGTCATTGGGGTCACTGGTTCGGCGGGCAAGACCGGTACGAAAGAGGCTCTTTACGCAGCACTTGACCGTTCGTCGCGAGGTTACGCGCATCGTTCGGTGAAAAGCTACAACAACCATGTCGGTGTGCCGCTCAGCTTGGCCCGGATGCCGCGTGATACCCGATTTGGCGTGTTCGAGATGGGCATGAACCATGTGGGCGAGCTGCGTGAACTTACACAGCTGGTACGCCCGCATGTTGCTATCGTCACCACCATAGCGCCAGCGCATATCGGCTTTTTCAAGGATGAAACCGAGATTACCGACGCAAAAGCGGAAATTTTTGAAGGGCTGATGCCCGGCGGAACGGCGATAATCCCGGCCGACAGTCCGCATTATGCCCAATTGCGCGCCGCTGCTGAACAACATACCGACAGTATCGTGAGTTTCGGTTTCGCCGCAGACGCGGACGTCCGTGTGCTCGATTATGTCGCCGCCCCCGGTGGCGGATCGCTGATCACAGCGAAGCTGCCTGGTGGGGCATTATGCTATACGCTTTCGCAGCCGGGAAGGCATTGGATTGCGAACTCGCTCGCTGTTCTGGCTGCGGTGGAAGCGGTCGGCGGTGACTTGGCCGCCGCTGGCCTTGCGATGGCAGAACTGGGTGGAATGGTCGGCCGGGGCGCGCGGCATCAGATTACAGTGGATGGGGGCAGGGCGTTGCTGATCGACGAAAGCTATAACGCCAACCCGGCATCCATGGCGGCGACCATTGGTGAGCTGGCAAATGCTGGAACCGGCAGGCGCGTTGTTGTTCTGGGCGCGATGAAGGAATTGGGCGACAAGAGCGATGCATATCACCTCGCCCTCGCAGTACCGCTTGCGGCGGCCAACGTCGATTATGCCATATTTGTCGGTGAAGAGATGCAGATTCTCGCCGAAAAGTTGAAAGCAGGGCTTGAGGGACCGGCGGAATTCGCGCATTGCGCTACCGCACAGGAGGCGCTCGTCCTCCTGAGGGACAATTTGCGCGATTCCGATACGATTTTGGTAAAGGGCTCCAACTCGATGGGGCTCTCTGCGATTATCAATTCGCTGGTGGGTGAGGGTGGCTGATGCTGTATCTGTTGGCGGAGTATTTAGGGTTTCCCAGCGGGTTTAACCTGATCCGCTATTTGAGTTTTCGCGCCGGTGCATCAGTGGCTACCGCGCTTGTCATCGGCCTGTTCATCGGCCCGCGCTTCATCAGCATGTTGAGGGTGCGGCAGGGCAAAGGCCAGCCGATCCGCAATGATGGCCCGCAAACCCATCTGGCAAAAGTCGGTACGCCCACCATGGGCGGGCTGATGATTCTGACCGCCGTTTCGGTTTCGATGCTGTTATGGATGGACCTGGCCAACATTTATGCATGGGCGTGCCTGCTGGTGATGGGCGGTTTCGGCATAGTCGGCTTCATGGATGACTATGACAAGGTCACGAAACGCAGCCACCACGGCGTATCGGGCAGAATTAGGCTGTTGTTCGAGTTTGCCATTGCCGGGGTGGCGGTGTCGCTGATTGTCTGGCAATCGGGGGGTATGCTTTATCTGCCGTTCGTCAACGGGCCGGTTGCCGATCTTGGCTGGTGGTATGTGCCGTTCGGGGCGTTTGTGATTGTCGCATTTGGTAATGCCGTCAACCTGACCGACGGACTTGATGGCCTGGCGACCATGCCGGTGATCATCGCCTCGGTTGCCTTTATGATGATTGTCTACATGGTTGGTAACGCCAAATATGCGGAGTATCTGGGCATTCCGTTTTACCTGGGTGCGGGCGATCTGGCGATGCTGTGCGGCGCTATCGTTGGCGCTGGCCTTGCCTTTCTGTGGTTCAATGCACCACCTGCAGCCGTCTTCATGGGCGATACCGGCAGTCTGGCACTTGGCGGTGCTTTGGGCGCCATTGCCGTTGTCGCGCACCATGAATTTGTTCTTGTCATCATCGGTGGCCTATTCGTGGTCGAGGCGCTGTCGGTGATCATTCAGGTCTTCTGGTTCAAGCGCACCGGTCGGCGGATTTTTCGTATGGCACCGATCCATCACCACTTTGAACAGCTGGGCTGGTCAGAGCCAACGGTCGTTATCCGTTTCTGGATTGTCGCTTTTGTTTTGGCGCTTGCAGGGCTATCAACGCTCAAGCTCAGATGATTAGCAGCCCGGCCTTCGCAAACCGCAAATTCGCCCTGCTGGGCCTTGCGCGATCGGGTCTTGCTGCGGCCCGGTCACTGCACGCAGGTGGTGCGCAATTGTTGGCATGGGACAATGATGAAGCGGCACGTGCCAAGGCCGTAGATATTGCAACAATAACCGATCCTTTGCAGGTTGATCTTCGCGGATATGACGGCATTGTTGTGTCCCCCGGCGTGCCGATCAACAGACATCCGATTGCCGACAAGGCGCGTGCTGACGGGGTGCCACTAATCGGCGATATCGAATTATTCGCGATGGCTCGGGCCGCCCTGCCACCGCACCGGGTCATTGGTATAACCGGCACCAACGGCAAATCGACGACGACCGCATTGGTGCACCACCTGCTAAGGAGCGCTGCATTGCCGACGCGCATGGCGGGGAATATCGGGTTGCCCATTTTATCACAGGCTCCGCTGTCAGCGGGCGGTGTCTATGTAATCGAGCTTTCAAGTTACCAGATTGATCTGACGTATAGCCTTGCTTGCGATGCGGCGGCGCTGATTAATTTGTCGCCCGATCACCTCGACCGATATGATGGCTATGCCGGTTATATCGCATCGAAAGCGCGGTTGTTTGATATGCAAACGCCCAAGCAACATTCGGTGTTCGGCAAAGGCGATAACGACACGCGGCGTATCTTTGACGATGTACTGGCGAAACGTGGTGCGGGCGTTGTGCATCTGGCTGACCCAACAAATTTGCAAGGACAGCTTGATTGGGCTTCGCTGCAAGGACCGCACAATTTGCAGAATGTCGCGGTCGCCGTCGCTCTGGTGGAAGCGTTGGGCATCAAAGAGGCGCAATGGCGTCCTGCATTAAAGACATTCAAAGGCCTCGCACACCGCATGGAAATTGTCGCTGAGCGTAAAGGTGTCCTGTTCGTCAATGACAGTAAGGCAACCAATCCGGCGTCCACTGCACCCGCATTGGCGGCATATCCCCGCGTTCACTGGATAGTCGGTGGCTTGCCCAAAGGTGAAGACCTGAACGAATGTGCGCCAAATTTCGGGCATGTCGTCAAGGCTTACACAATTGGCGAGGCCGGGCCGTTGTTCAGCAATCTGCTGTCACCGCATATGCCGGTGGAGCGTTGCGAAATGATGGGGAGCGCCGTTCATTCCGCTGCCGCGCAGGCGCAACCCGGCGACGTCATACTGCTCTCCCCCGCTTGTGCCTCGTTTGACCAGTTCAAGGACTTTGAGGCACGCGGCGACGCTTTCAAGGCCATTGTCGAGGCTTTGCCATGAGCCAGAGCGGTAACGAAGTGCCTTGGGTGCTGGCCGCCAAAACCGGAAAGATCGGCCTTGCGAACCGGCTTGGGCGCGGTGACCGTTCGCCGCTGGGCGTATGGTTCTGGGAACTGGACCGGATATTGTTGTCGTTGATGCTGGTGCTGGTTGCGATCGGGTTGCTGGCGGTAGCTGCCGCATCTCCCGCAGGGGCGCAGCGTTTATCCAGTTCCCAAACACAATTGCCCGCGCTTTATTTCTTCTATCGCCAACTGATGTGGGTGATCCTGGGAATACCGTTAATGTTGGTAGTCTCCATGTATCCGCGCGAACAGGCACGACGATTTGCCGTGGTCGGATTTGTAATGGTTTTTGCGCTGCTCGCGCTGGTTCCGATAATCGGCAAAGAGGTCAACGGATCACAGCGATGGATAGGCGCGGGTATCGCAACTATTCAGCCGTCGGAGTTTCTCAAACCGTTTTTCGCGGTAACCATTGCGTGGATCATTAGCTGGCGGTTCAAGGATCCTTCGTTGCCGGTGCGTGTCCTGAGTATGGTTGCCACGGCTATTGTCTGCGTTTTGCTGATGGCACAGCCCGATCTGGGTCAGACAATATTGTTTGCGGGAACATGGTTTGCATTGATGATGGTTTCCGGAGTTCCGGCATCGCGGTTGTGGGCAATGGTCATCGGCGGGATTGTTGGCCTGCTGCTCGCCTATAATTTTTATCCCGTGGCCACCCAAAGGATCGACGCGTGGATATTTGGCGCAGAGGGATTGACGCACGACAAGATGGCGCTTGCGACATTGACGGCTGGCGGATTGATCGGTGTGGGACCAGGGCTGGGCACGCGCAAATATTCGCTGCCCGAAGGGCATACCGACTATATTTTTTCGGTGATTGGCGAAGAGTTTGGTTTGCTTGCCTGTATGGTGATTGCGGTGCTGTTCTTCGCAATCCTAGTTCGGATCATCATCAGGATGCTCGATGAAAAGGACCAGTTTGTCGTGCTCGCCGTCACCGCTCTGGCCACCCAGTTCTGTGGTCAGGCCATGATCAATATGGCCGTAAACTTGGGCATTTTTCCGTCCAAGGGCATGACGTTGCCCTTTGTCAGCTATGGCGGATCGTCGATATTGGCGCTTTCTATAACCTGTGGTCTCATCCTGGCACTGACCAAGCGCAACCCCTATCTTGACCGGTCGCTCTATATGGTGAAGGGACAGAGACCATGAGCATTTCAAGGCATTATGTACTGGCCGCCGGCGGCACTGGTGGACATATGATTCCGGCCTTTGCGCTGGGCCAGGAATTACTGAACCGGGGGCACTATGTCGCCCTTGTAACCGACGAGCGCGGCACCAGGATTCCGGGTTGCCCTGAAAAAATTGCAACCCATGTTTTGCCCGCCGGACGGATCACCAAAGACCCGCGCAGTTGGCTATCGGGTGCGCGCGCAATTTGGCGCGGACGCCGGATGGCAAAGCAGCTTTATACAAGCTTCGGCCCGAGCGCGGTCGTCGGCTTTGGAGGTTATCCGGCATTTCCGGCGCTGCTCGGAGCATTTGCCTGCGATATCCCGACCGTCATCCACGAACAGAACGCCGTACTGGGTCGGGTCAACCGGCTAGCCGCGCGCAAGGTCAATGCGATAGCAACAGCCTATCCCGATATTCTGCGGCTGGCGAACAGGAACAGGGATAAAGTGCATCTGGTTGGCAATCCCGTGCGTGCCGATGTCTTGGCTTTGCGCGACCAGGCCTATCCGCCGCTCGGCGAGGAGGGGATTTTTCGCGTGCTGGTAACGGGCGGTAGCCAGGGTGCCTCGGTCCTGTCCGATGTGGTGCCCGATGGCTTGGCGCGCTTGCCCCTCAATTTGCGCCGCCGTCTGCAAGTGACGCAGCAATGCAGGCCCGAGGATATTGAGGTCGTGCGCAAAACCTATTCCGATCACCACATACCGGCGGAATTGGCAACCTATCTTGCCGATTTGCCCGAACGGCTGGGCTGGGCGCATCTTGTGATTTCGCGGGCAGGGGCCTCAACGATCGCCGAGCTGACATGCGCAGGTCGGCCTGCGATCTTGGTTCCACTGCCAAGTGCTACCGATAATCATCAATCCTATAATGTGAAGGAAATGGTGCAGGCCGGCGGTGCCCGGGCGATTGCACAATCGGGTTTTACACCCGTCGAACTGGCCAAGCAAATCCAGAAGATCGCGCTGGAGCCGGGTGCGATGGAAAATGCTGCAAAGGCCGCAAAGAGTTGCGGCCGACCCAATGCAGTGGCCGATTTGGCCGATCTGGTAGAATCGTTCGGAGCATCACCGTTGATGCACACGATCAAGCCCAAGAGCGAGAACGCATCTGCGTTTAACGGCTCGCCCGCGCTTGCAAGGAATGTAAAATCATGAGGGGCGTTCCGACCGATATCGGCACCGTCCATTTCGTCGGCATTGGCGGTATCGGCATGTCGGGTATTGCCGAGGTGATGCACAATCTGGGCTACAAGGTTCAGGGTAGCGATATTGCTGAAGGCTATGTCGTTGATGGTCTACGCAAGCTTGGGATCAATGTGATGATCGGACATAGCGCCGATAATCTGGGCGACGCGGCGGTCGTGGTGACATCGACTGCAGTCAAAAAAGGCAATCCGGAACGCGACGCCGCGCTCGAACGGCGCATTCCGCTGGTTCGTCGCGCCGAAATGCTTGCAGAGTTGATGCGCCTTAAAAACACGGTGGCTGTGGCCGGCACTCACGGCAAGACGACCACAACCTCATTGATCGCGGCAATGCTCGATCATGGCGGTATCGACCCGACGGTGATTAACGGCGGTATTATCAACAGCTATGGCTCCAATGCGCGGCTGGGCGACAGTGATTGGATGATTGTCGAAGCCGACGAGAGCGACGGCAGTTTCCTGCGGCTCGATGGCACCATTGCCGTGGTTACCAACATCGACCCCGAACATCTTGATCATTATGGCGATTTCGACGCGATCAAGCGCGCCTTCGTCGAGTTTGTCGAGAATGTGCCCTTTTACGGTTGTGCCATCATGTGCCTTGATCATCCCGAAGTGCAGGCAATCCTGCCAAAGATCCGTGACCGGCGGATTGTCACTTACGGCTTTTCGGCGCAGGCCGATGTGCGCGGCGAGAATGTGACGCCATTTCCCGGCGGCAATCGCTTTGATGTCGTGGTGCGCTCACGTGACGGTTCGCAGCGGACTATCGAAGGTATCGAGCTGCCGATGCCCGGCCGACATAATGTGCAGAATGCCTTGGCTGCGATTGCGGTTGGTCTTGAAATGGGAATGGCCGACGCAAAAGTGCAGAACGGTTTTGCCAAATTTGGCGGTGTAAAAAGGCGCTTTACCAAAGTGGGCGAGGTCGCCCTGGGTGAGGCTGGGGCCGTTACGATCATTGATGACTACGGCCACCACCCGGTTGAAATCCGTGCGGTGCTGTCGGCTGCGCGTGAAGGTGCGCAGGGCCGGGTGATTGCGGTTGCCCAGCCGCACCGCTTTACCCGGTTGCGCGACCATATGGATGATTTCCAGCAAGCGTTTAACGATGCCGACATTGTGTTTATTTCGCCGGTCTACACGGCCGGTGAAGCACCCATAGAGGGCGTCGATTCCGAAGCATTGGTTGCCGGGCTTAAACGGCGCGGCCACCGGTCGGCGGCCTATGTGACCGATGCGGCAGATTTGGCCACCAAGCTTGCCGAAATATTGCAACCCAACGACATGGTTGTCTGCCTGGGCGCAGGCGACATTACGAAATGGGCGGCGGGGCTTGCCGATGCCATCAAGGCGGCCCGGGGATGAGCGTGGCCGTCATGCCTCGGGTGGTCGGTAAACTCACCGCCAACGCGCCGCTCGCCCCGCTCGTTTGGTTCAAATCCGGCGGCAATTCCGAGTGGTTGTTTGAGCCCAAAGATGTTGCTGATTTGACAGCTTTCCTGCGCGCGCTCGATCCCCGATTGCCGGTGATGGCGCTCGGTCTCGGTTCCAACCTGATCGTGCGCGACGGCGGTGTGCCGGGTGTTACTGTCCGGCTGGGAAAGCCCTTTGCGAAAGTCGAAAGGCTGAACGATGTAACCCTGCGCTGTGGTGGCGGAGCATCGGGCATATTGGTGTCAAGCAACGCTCGCGATGCCGGAATAGCCGGACTTGAGTTTTTGCGCGGTATCCCGGGGACCGTTGGCGGTTTTGTGCGGATGAATGGTGGTGCATATGGCCGTGAGGTCCAGGACATATTGGTCGAATGCGAGGTCGTCCTGCGTTCCGGCGAATTGCTCACGCTTCAGCTCGATGAACTTGGCTACAGCTACCGGCACAGCGAGTTGCCCGAGGGCAGTGTGGTAGTCAGCGCCGTTTTTCGCGGTGTGTCCGGTGATCCGGCGATAATCGGTGCAGCGATGGACCTTATCGCCGACGCGCGCGAAGCTTCGCAGCCGCTGCGTTCCAAAACCGGTGGCTCAACTTTCAAAAATCCCGAGGGGCTCAAGGCTTGGCAATTGGTCGACGAGGCTGGCTGTCGCGGCCTGCAAATCGGTGGTGCACAGGTTTCGGAAAAACACACCAACTTCCTTCTGAACGTCGGTGACGCAACCAGCGCCGATATCGAGGAACTGGGCGAAGAAGTCCGTAGGCGTGTGAAGGCGAAATCGGGCGTCGACCTGCAATGGGAAATTCAGCGCGTGGGAGTGAAGAAGTGACCCTGCGCTGCTCCACAAACCGTCAAGCTGAACTTGTTTCAGCATCCATTTCTCCTCTCGGGCCGATGGTTTCGGCCGATAGATGGACCCTGAAACAAGTTCAGGGTGACGATCACGGAGAGATTGAAGTATGAGCGAACAAATTCATGTCGCCGTTCTGATGGGCGGCTGGTCAAACGAACGGCCGGTATCGTTGATGAGCGGAAATGGCGTGGCGGACGCGCTTGAACGCGTGGGCTACAAGGTCACCCGCGTCGACATGGACCGCAATGTCGCGCAAGTGCTGACGGCAATCCGGCCGGACGTTGTGTTCAACGCGCTCCACGGCGTCCCTGGCGAAGACGGTACGGTACAGGGCATGCTCGACCTTATGGGCATCAAATATACCCATAGCGGTATGGTCACATCGGTCATCGCGATCGACAAGGAATTGACCAAACAATGCCTCGTTCCCGCAGGCATTCCGATGCCCAAAGGCACCATCGTGGAGAGCGAAAGCCTTTATGCGGGCGACCCGCTGCCTAGGCCATATGTGCTGAAACCAGTCAATGAGGGCAGCTCGGTCGGGGTCGCGATTGTCAAAGCCGACAGCAATTACGGCAACCCGATTTCGCGTGATGCCAAGGGTCCGTGGATGGAGTTTGACACACTTTTGGCCGAGCCTTTCATCAAGGGCCGCGAACTTACTGTAGCGGTGCTGGGGGGCAAGGCATTGTGCGTCACCGAGCTGAAACCCAAAAGCGGCTTTTACGATTTCGACGCCAAATATACCGAAGGGCTGACCGAGCATGTTTGCCCGGCCGAAATCCCTGCCGAAATTGAGCGGTTTATGCTGGATACAGCTCTCAAGGCCCATCAACTGCTCGGTTGCAAGGGCGCATCGCGTACCGATTTCCGGTGGGATGACGAACTGGGTATGGAGGGAGTCTTTGTTCTCGAAACCAATACGCAACCGGGCATGACGCCGCTCAGCCTCGTCCCCGAACAGGCGAAGCAAATTGGCATCAGCTATGAGCAATTGGTCGATATCATTGTCAAAGAGGCGCTGGCATAATGGCCGCAGCGGCGCGCAAGGGCGGTAAGGCCCGCACCAGGGCGAAGAGCACTAGTGCGCGCAAGAAAGTACATCATATCTCGCTGTTTGACCGTTTTTTGAGGACATTGCCGTTTTCCGAAGACGAAATTCAGCGGGTGTTTACCTGGTTTGTGATTGCGGCACTCGCCGTCGCCGCCATTATCGCGGCGCAATATTTCGGGCTGACGGCGGCGGCTTATCAGCAATATGCCCAACTTGCGGCAAAGGCGGGTTTCGAGGTCAAGCGGGTTGAAATCACCGGCATGGAACGGGTCGATCAGCTGAAGGTTTACGATATTGTACTCGCAGAAAAAGATCGCGCTATGCCGCTTGTCGACATCGATAAAATTCGGGATGATCTGGTTAAATATGGCTGGATCAAAGAAGTTCGCGTGTCGCGTCGGTTACCCGATACGCTTGTGGTCGAAATTATCGAGCGCAAGCCAGCGGCGTTATGGCAACGGGCAGGCAAATTCTCGCTGATTGACGCCGAAGGCATCGTGCTGGAAAATACCAGTCCGGAAAAAGCGGGCGATTTGCCCATGCTGAATGGCGACGATGCCAACCTCCACGCGGTAGCGCTCGGTGAATTGCTCGACAGCGCCACTTCGTTAAAGCCGCAAATTGTTGGGGCCAGCTGGATCGGGAACCGGCGTTGGGATCTGAAGTTTAAAAGCGGCGAAACGCTGGCGTTGCCCGAAGGCGAAAAGCAGGCGGCGGAGGCATTGGTCAATTTTGCCAGGATGGACGGAATAAGCCGCCTTTTGGGCAGGGACATCATCCATTTTGACCTGCGCGACCCCAGTAGAATGTATCTCCGAAAGGCACCAAAGGCTGAACCGGTGAAAGGCGACAACGAATCCGGCACCAACAAGGGCGGTAAAGAAGCATGAAAGCCGCGCGGGTAGAAAAGATCATTTCCGCAATTGATATCGGGTCATCAAAAGTGTCGGCGTTGATCGCGGGCCGGACCGATAGCGGCGAGCTGCTCGCGCTCGGCACCGGCCAGCGCGAAAGCCGCGGCGTTACGCGCGGCTGTATTGCGGATATCGAACAAGCCGAATTATCAGTGCGCCACGCCGTGGAACAGGCTGAACGGATAGCGGGCATCAACATCGACCGCATCTGGGTCGGCATGTCGGCGGGCGGTCTGGATAGCCTGCTTGCCCCTGTTGAAATCGAACTGGGCGGCGACCGGATTACGCAGGAGGATATTGACGAACTGTTGCAAGCGGGTCGCGCCAACATCAATACAGGTGGCAAAATGCCATTGCATATCCAGCCGACACTATATTCTCTCGATGGCGTGGGTGGCGTTGCCAACCCCGTTGGCCTGCACGCCGACCGCTTGGGCGTCGATATCCATGTTGTGCTGGCCGACCAGTCACCCGTGCGCAACATTGATATGACGGCGCGCGCCGCGCATCTTGAAGTCGAGTCAATCGTTGTTGCACCGATCGCCACCGGCCTCGCTTGCCTAACCGCTGAAGAGCGTGAGCTGGGCGTGGCGCTGGTCGAATTTGGTGCCTCAATCACCAATGTGTCGGTTTTTATCGGCGGGATGCTGGTCGGGCTGGAAACCATTCAGCGGGGTGCCGCCGACATTACCGACGATATCGCCTCCACCTTTGGTATCCGCCGTGCCCAGGCAGAAAGGCTGAAATGCTTTCACGGCTCCGCGCTGACCAGTCCGCGCGACCATCAAGAAGTGCTGGACGTCGGTCCTGACGAAAATGGCGCGGAGGCAAGCAGTCACACGCCGCGTATTACCAAAGCGCAGTTAAACGGTGTGGTGTGCCAACGCGTCGACAATATCGTTTCCGATATCGGCCGCGCATTAAAAGAACTCGGTTTTACCGGCCCATCGAGTCACCAGGTTGTGCTGACCGGCGGTGGGGCGGAATTAAAGGGCATTGCCGAGCATATGCAAAGCGCACTTGGCCGGACCGTGCGTATCGGGCGACCCACAGGATTGAGCGGGATGCCGGAGGCACATAGCGGTCCTGCCTTTGCGACGCTGGTCGGATTGGTTCAATATGCCGCTTCCGACCGGATCGATTTGAAATCGGGGTTTAATCGAAGCAATGATTATTCGGCTGGTGCGATGCCCAGTCTGTTTGAACGAATAAAGCGGGCCATCCGCGAGAATTTTTGACAGAAAGCTGTGCAAAATAGTTAATTTTGTGGTGTGCTGATCTAGCTTTTGTGTCAGAAGCGTGAAAATTTTTCGAATATGCCAATACTGGGCAAGGGAGTAATGTCATGAGCATCAATATCGGTCCTCCCGTGGTTGATGAGTTGAAGCCGAAGATCGCTGTAATCGGCGTCGGCGGTGCTGGCGGCAACGCGGTTGCCAATATGATCAACGCGAAGGTCGAAGGTGTTGATTTCATCGTCGCCAATACCGACGCACAGGCGCTCAACGCTTCGCCGGCGGAATATCGCATCCAGCTTGGCCCTGATATCACGCAAGGCCTTGGCGCCGGTTCTCGCCCTGAAGTGGGTCGGGCTGCTGCCGAAGAAACAATCGATCAGGTGAAGGCTGCGCTTTCCGGCGCCCATATGTGCTTCATTGCTGCCGGCATGGGTGGCGGTACGGGCACAGGTGCGGCCCCCGTCATCGCGCAAGCTGCGCGTGAGCTAAACATTTTGACGGTGGGCGTCATTACCAAGCCCTTTATCTTTGAAGGTTCCAGGCGGATGCGCTCGGCGGACGCCGGCATTGATGAACTGCAAAAACATGTCGATACTTTGATCGTCATTCCAAACCAGAACCTGTTCCTGGTCGCCAACCCCAATACAACCTTCAAGGAAGCGTTTTTGCTCGCCGACGAAGTGCTGCAACAAGGTGTGCGCGGAATTACCGATCTGATGGTGATGCCTGGCCTGATCAACCTCGACTTTGCCGACGTGCGTTCTGTAATGCATGAAATGGGCAAGGCGATGATGGGTACCGGCGAAGCCGAAGGCGACGGTCGTGCGCTTGAAGCCGCTGAAAGGGCGATTTCCAACCCGCTGCTCGACGGCGTATCGATGCAGGGTGCGAAGGGTGTCATCGTTTCAATCACCGGCGGCGAAGATATGCGCCTGATGGAAGTCGACGAGGCCGCAAACCATATCCGCGAACTGGTTGATCCCGACGCAAACATCATTTGGGGTTCTGCATTCAACGAAAGCCTCAATGGCAAAATCCGTGTGTCGGTGGTCGCGACCGGTATTGATAGCGATGCCGCTGCGGTTGCGTCGTCGTCGGCAGCGCGGTCCTTCGCGTTTAACCGTCCGGCTGAACCGGTTGTTGAAGCTCCCCCTGCGGCATCAAGCCTGCATATCAATGGTTCGGGGTCCGAGGCGACGGAACCCGAAACGGCAGAAGATGATAGCCTGGACCTGACCAGCGAATATGGCGTCGACGAAGCGAGCGATGGCATAGAAGAGGTGGCCGCTGAATGGGCTCCTGTCCAGGCATCCCAGGATGACAATGACCTTCTTGAACTGAGCGATGCCCAGATCGATGCGGAGGTCGTTGAGACTGAAATAGCAGCAGCGCCCCAGGTAGATGTGACCCCTGCGCCTGACCGTGCACCACCACGTATTTCCACAGGCGGGACGCTGTTTGAACGCATGTCCAACCTGTCACGCGGACTTTCGCGTTCGGACGAGGAAGAAGAAGCAGGCAAGGATGAAGGCGCCGCTGGCGGCCTCAACATCCCGCGCTTTCTGGACCGGCAGAGCAACAACTGATCGTTCAGGCCTGCGCAAGCCCGGATTTGGTAGCGGAGCACTTCATCTGTTTTGTAGAACCGTTGACCGGCGGTGGCGCAACCATGTTTTGCGTGTCGCCGATTGGTGTCGCATTGGGTCAGGCATGAATGTGATAATGTTACGTTGTTTGTTCGCAGCATCGTTGATCGGATTATCGACGGTTGCGGTTGCCCAAGATGTTGACGAAAGGGCACTTGAGGAACTCGACAAAAAGGGTGCGACTACGGTTCCGGTGGTGCGTGAGCCGGCAGGCGCTGTGGAACTGCGCGCGGCGATGCGACGGATTGCGCTTTTCCCCGATGATGCAGACGCGCTCGCCGATGCCGGCAACGCCGCTCTAACCTTGGGTGATGCCAATGCGGCGCTTAATTTCTTCACGCGCGCCAACGCAATCCGTCCGCGTAACGCCAGGATAATTTCCGGTTTGGCCTCGGCCACCGTCAGGACCGAAAATCCCTTTGAAGCATTGCGGCTGTTTGATGACGCAGTAAGATTGGGTGTCGCAGACCGCTCTATTGCTGCTGACCGAGCACTTGCCTTTGACTTATTAGGCAATTTTGCGCGAGCGCAGCAGGATTATAATCTTGCGCGCGGTGCCTCGCCTTCGGAAGACCTGATCGTCCGGCAAGCTATATCATTGTCGTTAATGGGTCAGAAGAATGACGCGGACGCTATGCTGGTGCCGCTTTTGCAAAAGAACAATCCGGCGGCGTGGCGGGCGCGAGCCTTCATGTTGGCGGCGCGGGGCGACTACCGCGAATCGACCAAGGTCACGCAGGGTTTCATGGATGTCCGTTCGGCTCAAAAGATGGAGCGATATCTGCGGTTGATGCCAGATCTAACCCGCGCGCAACAGGCGGCAGCGATCCATTTGGGGCATTTCCCGGCCAGCAATATTGGCCGCGATAGCGAGGATGTGCGCCGGGTTGCGGCGACAATTCCGGCAGTCGAACCGGCTAGGAATGACTCTCGGCTGATCCCGTCGGGCGAGCCCCTGGGACAGAAAAAAGCCAAGGAAAAGCCAGCCAAAATCAGCAAAAAGGCTGCTCGTGAGCGCGAACGTGAGGCGAAAGCAAAGGCAGAGGCGTCTAAATCCGTCATTGCTCAGGAAAAGCGCGATCCCGTACAGGGCGCCAAGACCGACAAAACCGCGCTCGCTACAGAGGCTGCGCGTGTGAGAGTGGCCGAGGCAAAAGTTGCAACGATGACGGTTGCTAAAGCGGGCGATCTACCACCGCCGGAAACCGCAAGGCCACTGGTCAGGGTGGCGCTTCCCGCTGCAGAGCCGCCTGTGAGAGGCCCACAAACCGAAACTACTACCAATTGGCCCCCCGGCACGGGGGGCTCGTCTCCGGCAATCGCCGCGACAAATAAGTCCCAACCCGTTGCCTCGCCCTCCATTCCGGCGCCTGATACCAACAGCGGCGTCGTTACATCCGCCGCCATGCAGGGCCCAAGCGAGAGCGGAGCGCCGGTTGCAACGACCGCAACCAATCCCGCGCCTGCCATTATCCGACCGGCGGATGTTACCCCGCCCGCACCAACTATTACCAAACCGCCTTTTTTTGATCTGGCCGTAATCGTGGGCGCGATCGAGATACCCGAAAGCGAGCAAAAGCCATCTGCGGTGCCGGTCGATCTCAAGAAGCTCAGACCGGCGGCACCAAAAATCGCTGCTGTTGATGCGGCGAAGGCCGCGAAAGTTGATCCCAAGGCAAAAGGCGCGAAGATTGATCCGAAGGCAAAAGAAACGAAGGTAGATCCCAAAGCAAAAGAGAAAGCCGCCGCCGCCGCCAACCCGGCGCGTTTCTGGGTGCAAATCGCCACGGGTGAAGCGAAAGCTTTGGGCTTTGATTACGGACGCTGGCAGAAGAAAAAACCGGATTTATTCAAGGGAAAAAGCGGCTGGACCTCAGCCTGGGGCAAGACCAGCCGTTTACTTGTGGGGCCGTTTGGTGACTTGAAGGCCTCCAAAAAATGGGAAGCCGATTTCAAAAAGGCGGGCGGTGATGGTTTTGCCTGGAAAAGTGAAATCGGGGTCGTAGTTACCGCTCTCAAGGGCAAATAGCGGCTGGCGGTTCCGCCGCCTAACCGGCATAAGCCGCCGATGTTATTGCTCCAACCTTATGCCTGCCACGCCGACGCGAGCCGGGGGCGACTTCATATCGAACCGGTCAGCGATATCAGGGGGCCACGGGATATTTTTCAGCGTGATCGCGACCGGATTATCCATTCGATCGCCTTTCGCCGTCTGCGCCACAAGACGCAGGTGTTTGTTGCCCCCGATGGCGATCATTACCGGGTCCGCCTGACGCATAGTCTGGAAGTCGCACAGATCGGGCGGACGATTGCCCGGGCGCTGGGTTTGAACGAAGATTTGACCGAGGCATTATGCCTTGCGCACGACATCGGTCATCCACCTTTTGGCCATGCCGGTGAAGACGCGCTGGAGGAGGCGCTGAAGCCCTTTGGCGGCTTTGACCATAACGCCCAGACATTGCGCACATTGACGCTGCTGGAGGCTCCTTACCCACGCTGGCGGGGCTTGAACCTGAGTTGGGAGCTGCTGGAGGGGCTGGCCAAGCATAATGGACCGGTGGTCCATCCCGGATGGGCGTTGTCGGCGGTGAATGCCGAATTTGACCTGTCTTTGTATCAATGGCCGTCGCTAGAGGCGCAAATTGCGTCGGTGGCGGATGACATTGCTTATGACAATCACGATATCGATGACGGCATTCGGGCAGGTTTGCTCTCGGTCGATCAGTTATTAGAATTACCATTTATTAGAATGCGTTGGCAGGCAATCCTTACTCGATATCCCGATGTCTCGCCGCCCCGCCTGGTATCCGAACTGATCCGCGAACAAATTGGCGTGATGGTCAACGATGTGATCGACGCGACACGCGCCCGGATCGAAGCGCATGGCATTCGTTGCGTCGATGATATCCGCAACGCCGACGCATCGTTAGGCGGATTTTCAAGTGAAATGGCCGATCGAGAGCGCATCCTGAAACGCTTCATGTACAAAAATCTCTATCATCACCCGGTGCAGAATGAGGCTGCGGTCCAGGCCAAACGGGTCGTGAATGACCTTTTCGCGGCTTATTCGGCGGATGCCAGCCAGATGCCCGACGAATGGCGGCAAGGATTGCCCCAATCTGAACCGGACCGAAGCCGTCACATCGCCGATTTCCTGGCCGGGATGACCGACCGCTACGCGCAAAATTGTCACCGGCAGATATTTGGCGAGATGGCCTGATTAACAATGGCCGCTGCGGGGCAAGGCGCATTTATTCACGGAAATGATGCGATTGCCTCGCTCACCGGTTGACTCCGCCCGCCAGCCGAGTCAATGCGGTCAAGTCGCTGACGAAGCGGGAGAGCTTGGAATACAGGGACACAATACTTATTTCCTTTTGGGAAATGGCCGGATCAAAAGTCCAATGCCGTGAATTAAGTATTGTGTCCCTGTATTCCAACGCCGAAGGAGCAACCGCCCCGGAATCTCTCAGGCAAAAGGACCGCTTCGGCTTTTGCGACACTCTGGAAAGCGTCCCCGCGCAGGCGAGGGCCACCGAAGGTGTAAGTCTGCTACAACAGTAGGCGAAAGCTCTCAGGTTCCGTGACAGAGGGGGCAGCAGATATGCGCCAACCGGCGTGTATGGCTGTGACTCTGGAACGGGAAATATGATGAGCGACGACGAAATCGAACAACCCGAATTACCAGCCGAGGAACTGCCTTTGGGCGATTGGCACCGCGCGCACGGTGCGCGGATGGTGGAGTTTGCCGGCTATCATATGCCGATCCAATATGAAGGTATCATGGCCGAACATGCTTGGACGCGCGAAAACGCGGGGCTGTTTGACGTGAGCCATATGGGGCAATTGATGCTGTCGGGGGAACATACGGCTGAAGCATTGGAGGCCATCGTCCCCGGCGACATCTCCGCGCTTAAAGAAGGACGCATGCGTTATTCGCTGCTGCTCGCAGAAGACGGCGGCATTCTCGACGATCTCATGATTACGGCGGCACCAATGGGGCTGTATCTGGTCGTCAATGGCGCGGTCAAATGGGACGATATCAGCTATCTGCGCGACCGGTTACCCGATGAAATCACCATCAATCACATGGACGACCGCGCGCTGCTGGCGTTGCAAGGGCCAAAAGCGGTGGATGCCTTGCGACGCGTCGTGCCCGGCGTCGATGCACTCTATTTCATGGAGGCCAGCAGCTATTTGTGGGGCCATGAGCCGCTTTGGATCAGCCGGTCGGGTTATACCGGCGAAGACGGTTTCGAAATTTCGGTGCCAGCCGAACATGTGGCCGCCTTTGCCGACGCATTATGCGCCCAACCCGAAGTAAAACCCATCGGCCTTGGCGCGCGCGATTCGTTGCGGCTGGAGGCTGGATTGCCGCTTTACGGGCATGATCTCGACGACCGGATCGACCCGGTGCAAGCTGACCTGTCCTTCGCGATTTCCAAACGTCGTCGTGAAGAAGGCGGTTTTACCGGTGCCGGGCGCATCCTTGGCGCGCTGGCAGGCGGCGCGCCCAACAAGCGGGTTGGTTTCACTGTCGAGGGTCGGATGCCAGTGCGCGAAGGTGCGCCAATCTTCGCAGGTGACACCCAAATTGGCGTCATGACGTCAGGCGGCTTTGCTCCAACTATCGATGCGCCGATTGCCATGGGCTATGTCGAGACAACTTATGCAATGCACGGCACCGCACTGGAAGCCGAAGTCCGGGGCAAGCGTGTGCCGGTCAAGGTCGCGGCAATGCCCTTTGTCCCCCATCGCTATCACCGGAGAGGCCAAGTTATTCAGAAAGGAACACCTGCATGACCCGATATTATACCGAAGATCACGAATGGATCGAAGTCGATGGCGACTTAGCCACTGTCGGCATCACCGATTATGCGCAAGGCCAATTGGGTGACATCGTTTTCGCTGAAGTGCCTGCAGTCGGCTCGACGCTGAATAAGGGTGGCGATGCGGCGGTTGTCGAGTCCGTAAAAGCGGCGTCAGATGTTTACGCACCGGTTACGGGTACCGTGACCCAAGGCAATGATGCGCTGGAGGCCGATCCGGCTCTGGTCAACAGCGATCCCGAAGGTGAGGGCTGGTTTTTCAAACTAACGCTTTCAGACTCCGGCGAACTCGACAGCCTGATGAATGAAACCGCCTACAAGGCGTTTGTCGCCTCGCTTTGAGCTAAGGAAAAATCATGCGCTATCTCCCGCTAACCCAGACCGACCGGCAGGCGATGCTTTCGGTTATCGGTGCGAAGTCCATCGATGATCTGTTCGTCGATGTCCCTGCCGAAGCGCGGCTGGACGGGCCGATCCAGGGCCTGCCCAACCATGCCAGTGAAATGGCGGTAGAGCGGCATTTCTCCAATCTTGCGCGGCAGAATATGGCGGCGTCGCACCACCCGTTTTTTCTGGGGTGCGGGGCCTATAAACATCATGTGCCCGCGAGCGTCGATCATCTGATCCAGCGCGGCGAGTTCCTGACAGCTTATACGCCTTACCAACCCGAAATCGCGCAGGGTACGCTGCAAATGCTGTTTGAATTCCAGACGCAAGTGGCGCGGCTGTTCGGGTGCGACGTCGCCAACGCATCAATGTATGACGGCTCGACCGCCTGCTGGGAGGCGATCAGCATGGCCGGACGCATTACGAAGCGCAAAAAGGCGATACTGTCGTCGGGCCTGCACCCGCATTATGTCAGCGTTTGCGAGACGATGGCGAAATTCACCGGCGACGCGCTTGATACGGCCAAGCCGGAACTGTCCGCGACCACCGATAGCGACCGTTTGCTGGCGGCGATTGATGGCGAAACCAGCTGCGTGGTGGTGCAATATCCCGACATATTGGGGCGGATAACGGATTTATCGGCGATTGCTGCCAAAGCGCATGAACATGGCGCGCTGCTGGTCGCCGTGGTTACAGAGCCGGTTGCATTGGGCGCGATCAAGGCTCCTGGCGAAATGGGTGCCGATATTGTCGTCGGTGAGGGACAATCGATCGGTGTCGGCCTGCAATTTGGCGGGCCTTATGTCGGGCTGTTCGCGTGCAAGGACAAATTCGTTCGGCAAATGCCGGGTCGGCTATGTGGCGAAACTGTCGATGCCGAGGGCAAACGCGGTTTTGTGCTGACACTGTCGACGCGGGAGCAGCATATTCGCCGCGAGAAAGCGACGTCAAATATCTGCACAAATTCAGGTCTTTGTGCGTTAGCCTTCAGTATCCATATGACCTTGCTCGGTGAAAAGGGTTTGCGCGATCTGGCGATGCTTAATCACGCGATGGCGGTGCAGGCGGCTGAACGGCTCGGACAGGTTCCGGGTGTGGAACTCGTCAATGACAGCTTCTTCAATGAGTTCACTTTGAAACTGCCAAAAGCGGCGCGTCCGGTGGTGCGGGCATTGGCCGACATGAAAGTTCTGGGCGGAGTGTCGCTTGGGCGACTCTATCCGGGCGTTTCCACGCTTGAGGATGGGCTTGTCGTAGCCGTCACCGAAGTGGTGACAGCGCAGGATATCGAAACGCTGGCCGCAGCGCTGACGGAGACTTTGTCTGAAGGAGCTGGGGCATGAGCGGGATCAACAAAAGCGGGTGGAAGCCCGAAATGGGCGGATCAGGCGAGTCCAAACCGGCGACCTACACCGGCAACCGCGCGCTGATGCTCGAAGAAGCCTTGATCTTCGAGATTGGCACGACGGCAACTACGGGCGTTGATCTGGCAGATGCTCCGAAGGTCAAATCATGCCTTGGCGGGCTGGAGCGCAACCGTGAAATCGGCTTGCCCGGCCTGTCAGAGCCCGAAGCGGTGCGGCACTACACCCGCCTGTCGCGGCAGAATTATGCCATCGACCTGGGTTTCTTCCCACTGGGCAGTTGCACGATGAAGCACAACCCGCGCCTTAATGAAAAGGTCGCGCGCATGGCGGGCTTTGCCGATGTCCACCCGTTGCAACCGGTCGAAACGGTGCAGGGGGCATTGGCGGTTATCCATGAGCTTGCGCATTGGCTGATTACATTGACCGGGGTGAAAGCGGTTGCGATGTCGCCCAAAGCGGGCGCGCATGGCGAGCTTTGCGGGATATTGGCGATCCGGGCGGCGCTCACCGCCCGCGGCGATGCCCGTTCGGTTATCCTTTGCCCGGAAAGCGCACATGGTACGAACCCGGCAACAGCAGCATTTGCGGGCTATATAGTTGAAAATATCCCCGCCACTTCGGCAGGCCGGGTCGATCTGGATGCTTTGAAAGCGCGGCTCGGCCCCGATGTCGCGGCGGTTATGATCACCAATCCCAATACGTGCGGCTTGTTTGAACGGGATATGCGGGCGATCTCCGATGCGGTGCATGCCGCAGGTGGTTTTGTCTATTGCGACGGCGCGAACTTCAACGCGATTGTCGGACGTGTGCGCCCGGGCGATTTGGGCGTCGACGCGATGCACATCAATTTACACAAAACATTCTCCACTCCGCATGGTGGCGGTGGACCGGGTTCGGGACCAGTGGTTTTATCCGCAGCACTCGCGCCATTTGCGCCGTTGCCCTTTGTTGACAAAGCGGGCGATGCGTTCGTGCTGGTCGAAGAAGAAACCGCTGGAGAGCACCATCACGCCACCTTTGGCCGGATGACCGCTTTTCACGGCCAGATGGGCATGTTCACGCGCGCGCTAAGCTACATCATGAGCCACGGAGCCGACGGTCTGCGTCAAGTGGCCGAGGATGCGGTGCTTAACGCCAATTATATTTTGCGCAGCCTCGAAGACGTGCTTGACGCGCCCTTTGCAGCGAGTGGGCCGTGCATGCACGAGGCTTTGTTCTCCGACGACGGAATGGCTGAAGGATTCTCGACGCTCGACATCGCCAAAGGCCTGATCGACGAGGGCTATCATCCGATGACGGTCTATTTCCCGCTGGTTGTCCACGGTGCGATGTTGGTTGAACCGACCGAAACCGAAAGCAAGGTGGCGCTTGACCAATTCATCGGTGCGTTGCGGTCGGTGGCCGAGCGGGCAAAGGCGGGAGATACTTCGCTCAAATCAGCCCCACATCACGCGCCGCGCCGTCGGCTTGATGAAACCCAGGCAGCGCGCAGGCCGGTTTTGGTCTGGAAAGATCCCGACCTGGCGGTGGCAGCCGAGTGACGGGGCCTGTACCCTTTGTTTTCGGCCAAACGGGCGAAACGAAGCGTCATGCCCCGGCGACCGAACGCAACCGGGACGCCATTGTCGAGGTTTTGCGAACCGTCTTGCCAGTAACAGGATTGGTGCTGGAGGTGGCCAGCGGCACCGGTCAGCATGTGGTGCATTTCGCGCGCAGCTTTCCGGCGCTTGACTGGCAACCTAGTGATCCTGATCCTGCAGGGTTGGCCTCTATAGCGGCGTGGCGGCAGGAATCGGAGCTGCCGAACCTTTTACCGCCGGTTGAACTGGATGCAGCGGCAAGCTGGCCGGTTTACACAGCCGACGCCATAGCCTGCATCAACATGGTCCATATCGCGCCATGGGCAGCAACATTGGGCCTTTTGACGGGGGCGGCAAGGATATTGCCACAGGGTGCGCCGCTTTATCTATACGGTCCCTATCGGCAGCATGATGTGGTTACTGCGCCGAGCAATGAGCAGTTCGACATATCGTTGAAATCACGCAATCCCGAATGGGGTTTGCGTGATGTAGAGGATGTGACGGCGGCGGCGGATGCTGTGGGCTTGAAGCTGGAGTCCATCGTCGAAATGCCAGCAAACAACCTGTCTCTAATATTCCGTCGGTGTGTCAAAGCGACATAATAGCTCTGTCAAACGCCAAGCGAGCGAAGGGGCCGATAATCGAGGCCCTATTTCACCGCCCAACGCTATAATAGGTAAATCCTGCTGCTTCGGCGTCGGCCGAACGATAAATGTTGCGCAAATCGACAAGTGCATCGCCTTTCATCGCGGCTCGCAGTTTGGTTAAATCAAGCGCACGATAGGCATCCCATTCGGTGACCAACGCCACGGCGTCTGCATCTGCGGCAGCAGCATATGCGCTGTCGGTCATGATCACTTCGGGCAAAGATTTAGCTGCCTCCTCCATGCCTTCGGGATCGTGGGCGTGGATGATGGCGCCTGCATCGACAAGCGTCTGTACAATTGCGATCGACGGGGCATCGCGCATATCGTCGGTATTGGGTTTGAAAGTCAGGCCCAGCAGCGCCACCTTTTTACCGCGCGCATCGCCGCCCATCGCGTTGATGATCTTGCGTCCCATAGCGCGTTTACGCAGGTCGTTTGCCTGAACCACTGCCTCGACTATGCGTACCGGAGTATCGTTATCTTGCGCAGTTTTCAGGAGCGCCAGCGTGTCTTTTGGAAAGCAGCTGCCGCCGTAACCGGGACCAGCGTGCAGAAATTTGGAGCCAATCCGGTTGTCGAGGCCAATGCCGCGCGAGACATCCTGGACGTTTGCCCCCAATTTCTCGCACAAATCAGCCATTTCATTGATGAATGTGATCTTGGTAGCAAGAAAGGCATTGGCGGCATATTTGATGAGTTCCGACGACCGGCGGCTGGTAAACAGCATCGGCGATTCATTGAGAAATAGCGGACGATAGATTGCGCTCATGACGTTGCGTGCCCATTCGTCATCGCTACCGACAACAATCCGGTCAGGCCGTTTGAAGTCACCAATTGCGGCCCCTTCACGTAAGAATTCAGGGTTCGATACCACCGCGAAATCCAGGTCAGGATTTGCATTCGATATGATCCGCTCGACTTCATCGCCGGTGCCGACAGGGACCGTGGATTTCGTAACAACAACGGTTTTCGGGTCAATTGCGGTCGCCAGTTCTTCTGCAGCCGCATATACATAACTGAGATCCGCATGTCCGTCGCCGCGCCGTGACGGTGTGCCGACCGCGATGAAAACCGCGTCGCATCCCTTGACCGACGCCGCCAGATCAGTTGAAAATCTTAACCGCCCCGCTTCAACATTGCCTTTAACCAGCCCCTCAAGGCCAGGTTCGTAGATCGGCATGATATTATTGTCCAAGCGCTCGATCTTCGATGCGTCCTTATCGACGCAAACGACATCATGGCCGAAATCAGCAAAACAAGCACCCGAAACCAGACCAACATAGCCTGAACCGATCATTGCTATTTTCATAACTATATTCCTTTTGGGAGCGGGAGAATATTTGGTGGCGCTTTAGTGTGAAAGGACGTTGGCGGCAAGTATCTCACAAGCCTTTATAAGTTCTAAACCATTCGACAAAAGCCGGAATTCCGACATCGATCGGTGTCGTTGGAGCATAGCCGGTATCGCGAGCGATATCATCAATATCGGCAAAGGTAGCCGGAACATCCCCCGGCTGCATTGGCAGCATGATTTTTTCCGCCTCCCGGCCGCAAGCCTCTTCAATGACGCCAATGAAGCGGCTCAGTTCCTCCGCCTTATTATTCCCGATATTATAGATCGCATGTGGAGAACTGCTCCCGCCAGGTTTGATATTCCCGTCATCGACCGGTGCCTTGTCCAACGTACCCACCACACCCGCGACGATATCGTCAATATAGGTGAAATCACGGCGCATTTTGCCATCGTTGAAAACCTTAATCGGTTTCCCGGTCAGAATCGCTTCGGTAAACAGCCATGGCGCCATATCGGGACGCCCCCAAGGGCCATAGACCGTGAAGAAGCGCAGGCCCGTCATCGGAATGCGGTAGAGATGGGCATAGCTCTCGCTGATCAGTTCGTCCGATTTCTTGGTCGCGGCATAAAGTGATACTGGCCGATCGACACGGTCACCGACACTAAAAGGCGTTTTCGCGTTTTGGCCGTAGACCGACGAAGAAGAGGCGTAGACCAGATGCTTGACGCCCCGGTGGCGGGCAATTTCCAGCATGTTGAGATGGCCGACCAGATTCGATTCGACATAAGCACGAGGATTTTCAAGCGAATATCGAACCCCGGCTTGCGCACCCAGATGCACGATGCGGTCGAAATTCCGGCCATCCAATGCTGCTTCCAAGGCGTGATGGTCAGCAAAATTGCATTGGATAAAATCAAAATGACCGTTGGTCTGATCGATCGCATTCAACCGGTCACGCTTCAATTGCGGATCATAATAATCGTTGAGGCTGTCGATCCCGATAACGGTCTCGCCCCTGCGTAACAATGCGGAGGCGACATGAAAGCCGATAAAGCCGGCGGTGCCGGTGACCACGATGGACTGGCGGTCGGTCATTACTTGATACTTTCCCAAACGATGTTGATCTGTGCGTGGCCAGCGTCTCCTATATTAACGATTTAGGTTCGGCACTTGCTAATTTGGTCGTATCCATATTCGCATCCTGCTATCGGATGCGTAACAAGGGATAAACTGAAAACCCTGAGATGTTGCTGTTGCAAGTCAACGGGAGTTTTCTTACCCAACCAACCGCAACGGGCGCTCCCGTTGATAGCTGATGGCTGGCTGATCGTGCCATATGCCGCGGACATCATACACCAGCTTATTGGCCCGTTCGGCCAGCGGAATGGCTTTGAACGCGTCATGATCGACCAATGTGATCAGCATATCGCAATCCAACAGCGAACTATCAATATCGATCAACTTTGCACCGGTTCCCGCAAATTCTGCCGGCAACTCGGCGGCATAAGGTTCCACGATGCGGATACGGGCGCCGAAGCGCCTGGCCAGTTCTGAGGCGACTTTCTTCGCCGGACTTTCGCGGAAATCGTCGATATTTGCCTTGAAGGCGAGTCCAAGGCAGCCGATGACTAACGACGGATCTGCGTCGATCATCGCGCTTGCGCGGGCAATGACATGATCGACCTTGCCGTCATTCACCTGGCGCGCTGTGCGGATAAGCGGGCTTTGGTCGGGCGCGCCGTGAACGATGAACCATGGGTCAACCGCAATGCAATGGCCGCCGACGCCGGGGCCGGGTTGCAAAATGTTGACACGCGGGTGGCGGTTGGCGAGGCGGATGACCTCCCACACGTCAAGCCCCATATGATCAGCGACGATGGAAAGTTCGTTGGCGAAAGCAATATTGACGTCGCGAAAGGCGTTTTCGACCAGCTTGGTCATTTCGGCCGACCGGGCATCAGTGGTAATGCATTCACCGCGGACGAAGCGCTTGTAGAACGTGAGTGCCTTGCGTGCGCAGCGCGGCGTGATGCCGCCGATCGAGCGGTCGTTGTTGGTCAATTCTTCCAATATCCGTCCCGGCAACACGCGTTCGGGGCAATAAGCGATGGAGACGTCTGGAGTTTCGCTGGCAATCCCCGGAATTTTGAGGTCGGGGCGCAGCTTTGCGATCAAATCGCGCACCTGGTCGGTGGTGCCGACGGGAGATGTGGATTCGAGAATGATCGTATCGCCGGTCTTCAGAACGGCGGCAATGTTGGTCGCGGCGGCCAGGACATAGCTGATATCGGGCGCCTGCTTGTGGTCGAACGGTGTCGGTACCGCGATTACGAAGACATCGGCTTTTTCAACCATCGTCGAGGCGCGCAGCATTTTTCGGGCAACGACGCCTTGGACAAGACCCTCGAGATCAACTTCTTCGATGTGGATTTCGCCGCGGTTGATGGTGTCAACCACGCCAGCATTGACGTCAACGCCCAGAACCTTGCAGCCCGACCGGGCGATAACGGCGGCCGTCGGCAAACCGATATAGCCCAGGCCCAATACGCAAACGTCAGGTTTTTTGTCGACTAGCATCCAATATGATCTCCGCAATGCGCTGGCTCGCCTTGCCGTCCCCAAAGGGATTATGGGCACGGGCCATCGCCGAATAAGCGGTATCATTGTCTAAAAGAGTGAAAATTTCGGAAACTATGCGGGCTTTATCCGTGCCGATCAGCTTCGCGGTACCGGCGGTAACACCTTCCGGGCGCTCCGTGGTGTCACGCATCACCAAAACCGGCTTGCCAAGCGCAGGTGCCTCTTCCTGAACACCACCACTATCGGTCAGCATGATATGGCTGATCGACAGCAGCCGCGCGAAATGCGGATAGTCAAGCGGCTCAATCATCGCGACATTGTCTAGACCACCAAGTGCCTCGTCCATGACCACGCGAACATTGGGGTTCAGGTGCACAGGGAAGATGCAGGCGACGTCGTCGCGTTTGGCAATTGCGGCGATAGCGGCGGCAATATTTTCCATACCGTCGCCGAAATTTTCGCGCCGATGGGTCGTAATGCCGATAATCTTCTTGCCCGCGAATTTTTGTTCAAGTCCAGCCAATCCAGCGGCCAATTGCGGCGTGTGCGATATCCGGTCGGTTACCCAATATAAAGCGTCGATTACGGTATTGCCCGTGACGAACACACGGGGTTCTGGCACCGCTTCGGCCTTCAATGCTGCGGCTGATACCTCTGTCGGTGCAAAATGCTGGTCAGCGATAGTACCGATGATTTTGCGGTTCACCTCTTCGGGCCATGGCTGGTAGATATCGTAACTGCGCAAACCGGCCTCGACATGGCTCACCGGAATTTTGCGATAATAGGCTGCTAGTGCGCCGACCATAGCGGTTGCGGTGTCGCCCTGAACAATTACGCGGTCTGGCATTGCTTTATCAAGGACGCCGCCAATCGCTCCCAACAGACGCGCGGTGAGCGCATCCAGCGTCTGCCCGTGCTGCATGATGTCGAGATCGTAATCGGGGGTAATGCCGCTTATTTCGAGTACCTGGTCGAGCATCTGTCGGTGCTGGGCACTCACCAACACTTCACACTGAATCTTGTAAATGGTCTTCAATACATTGACTACAGGAAATAATTTTATAGCCTCGGGCCGGGTCCCGAATATTACCATCACTTTGTACATATAAAATAATTTCCTGCGGGTCAGCCTGATCGGGTGCCCGGAACTATAAGCGACTACTGGTTAAAAAGTCGCAAAATCATCGGGACGGGTTTTGGTGCTTTTCCTGACTACGAGGTTATACGGGTGCCGGGCACCCGTTTTTGCCGGGTCGACTGCGAAAGCGAGCCCTGCTGGGCTCGAGGTGCGTTGAAACGCCAAAGCGTCGCCTACTTGCGCCGATGATGTTGCCTACCAGGAAAACGGAAAATATGTGAGGAAGCCAAAAGCGGCACGGTCCCGAAACTCGACTTGGCACTGCTCTCGCCAGCTTACGCCAACAGCTACGGCAAGCGTGATCAGGCAGGCAAATCTCCTTCATCAATGCCTGCCGGCCATCCACGCCAAAAGAATGACACCTTTGGGATGAGAAGCAGACCCTCAGCTTCGACCGCGAAAATCAGCTCTGCATTTTTTGAAAAAACTGGCTGTCAATTGAGGCCACGCTTCACAAAATTTGTCGGGTAAGTCTACCAGCGCGGCCTGTAACGGTTCGTCGCACCACAGGCTCGCATTATCCGCCCAACTAGGCTGCTGCCGCACACGTTCATCTGCCGGAAAGGTTATATTAACCAAGCAGGTTTTGCATAACGTTAAGGGTGCAGCAAGAAGGCTGCCCATCGTAAAGACGAGATGAAGGGGGCTTCCGACAGCCGGGTACGCCATCACAAAGGGGGCGGTCTGACAAGGCCGCGAACGTGCAGGGCTGGCTGTTTATTGAAGGAGGATCATAATGCGTATTATTTCCAACAGTCCAAAAGCTCTCACCCTGCTTGCCATGCTGGCCTTGCCAGTGTCGGCCAGCCTGTCTGCGCAGGAGCAGCAGGATGCGCCCGAGGCACAGCAGCAAGAGCCGTCTGGGGCCGAAGTCGGGACGACCGTAACCGGTACGCCCCCGGCTGATCTCACCGGTCTGGCCGAAGGGCCCGAGGTACAAGGCTATATTTCGGCGCGCAATGCCGAGAAAATTCAGGTCACCAACGTCGCGGGTACCGACACGGTGGTGTTCTTGAGCGAAGCGACCACAGTCAAAGCAAGTTCGGGTCTGTTCGGTTCGGGCAAAAAGTTTACGGCAGCCCAGCTGTCGAACGGCCTGCCGGTTACCGCCAAGACGGTGCAATGGGGTGGCGGCCTGGTCGCAACCCAGATCAAGTTCAAGAATACCGATATGAAGACCGCGACGATGATCCGCACCGGCACGGCCCAAGGCTTTGCCGAGCAGACCGCGGCGACTGCGGCTCTACGTGGTCGCTTTGGCGATATCGATAATTACAATGTCAGAGGCACAACGAACGTGAACTTCGACACGGGCAAAGCCGTCCTGACCGAACAGGCCAAGGCCGATCTTTGCAATGCGGCAAGCCAGGCCAGCGGGACGGACAACGCCCTGCTGCTGGTCGTCGGTTACACCGATTCGACCGGAAGCCAGGATTTCAATCAGGTGCTAAGCGAAAAGCGAGCCTCTAAAGTCGTCAACCACCTTCAGCAGGCGTGCGGCTGGAAACCCTATCGCATGCTCACGCCGGCCGGGATGGCCGAAGCCGATCCGCTAGCGGATAACGAGACACCCGAAGGCAAGGCCCAGAACCGCCGCGTTGCGGTGAACATTCTGGTCAGCAAGGCAGTCGATGGTATGTGAGACGCGCGGGGTGGGCTGTTTGTCCACCCCGAGGTCTTGGCACGGAAGCGCGATTTCGGCCCTGACAGGAGTCCAAACGGAGCAGTATTGATAGAATAGAGGGTGGCTGGGAGCAATGCGCTCACACGTCTCCCGATTCCGTTTTCACCCCTTGCGCCCCGCAATTGACGAGCGACGTCGCTTTGGGCCATAATCACCACCGTGACGGTGGATGCTATATGTCGGAAACACCCTAAGCACAAATTTCAGGGAATGTCCGCGATGAGGGCATACTGCTTCCACGTTTGCTCTGCTGAGAGCCGCCCTCGGTTCAGTTGATGGCATACGCCCCCCCCCCGCAGGATTTGAACAGCCCGCAGGTCGCCCGTAGCCTTGTGGATGAGCGAAGTCTTCGTTCGACGCATCGAATGCGTTCCGTACTCGCGCACGTCGAGACATTCGAGCAGGCTGTACCCGATCAGTGGGAAACGGTGGCGGTCGAACAGCCATATCTCAAAGCAACTGCGATCAAGGATCGGAACTCGTCAACTAAGCGCGGC
>JBDTUD010000012.1:0-68630 GCA_040007915.1 Sphingorhabdus sp. | reverse complement strand
AAACCCCAAGGAGCCCCTGCTCACCCGACTTCCGCCACATTTCCAGATCGACACGACCCTGATCACGCCATGCCTGAACTACTTCCGGCGGAGCTTCTCGACCAAAGAAGCCGCTCACCGAGTCCGCGAACTGTTCAAGCTCCGGTTCGGACATGAAATCCGGGCGCGAAATATCAATTGCGGGCATTCCTGTCTCCATCATAAACTACAAAACCACGTTATTCATTATCGCAGTGGTCATCCGACCGAACGGTGCACGCAGACACGAAACGCTGCGGACCGCAAATCACAACCGAACATGGTGGGGGCCAGTTACGTCGGCACACCACGTTCCAACGCACGGCGAACAAGCGGGAGTTGATCATTGCCGAAATACATGTCCGTTCCGCCAATGAAGATTGTCGGAGAGCCATAGGCGCGGTGAGAAGATCAATCATTACGCCTCGACTTTCCAACGACCCGCACAATGACATAGTTTAATTGGTCATTCAATAAAAAATCCTCGCCTTCGTTGCGGCTTTAGGCTCATTTGGACAACAGAGCAGCAAATGCTAACGTGAAGGACGCGTTTCTCAAAGCCCATGGATATCGGGAACGGGAAGACAATCCAGCCCACTGGCAAGAAGTTTGTCCTGCCGATGATGACTGTGGGCCGGTGGGAGAATGGCTTGATGAAGGAAGAATGGCTCTTTTTGGACAATGCGTCGTTCATGACCCAAGTCGGCTTGGGTCAGAAATAATGCCCCAAAGTTGAGAACGCTTATCACCCAAATGCCTGCCTTATTCATCGGGCATGGGAGCCCGATGAACACGCTGGAACTCAACAGCTACACTCTTGCATGGCGGGCGCTTGGGACGATCTTACCAAAGCCTCGTGCCATCCTTGTTATCTCAGCACATTGGTTCATCGGATCAACAGTTGTTACTGCGATGCCGCGCCCGCGCACGATTCATGATTTTTATGGTTTCCCCCCACCGCTTTTCGATTTCGAATATCCCGCACAGGTGGCTGGTTCGGACCAAGAAGCTGTTCGACAGGATTATCGGCACCGCCGCGCTTGGCTTGTGATAAAAACTGCGCGAGCGCGGCTTTGCGAGACGCATGATCGAGCGCGTAAGTCGCATGTCGGAACTCTTCGCCATTCAGCAAACCGTGGATGTAGCCCGCAATGCTGTCCGCCGCCATCACCAACATTGTGTCTAGCGTGTGAACATATTTGCTGGTCATCGTGCCCTTGGAATGGCCGATCAGCGCGGCGATGGTGATTTCGGTATAACCAAGGTCGTTGGCAATGCTTGCAAAGCTGTGCCGCAGCACATGGGCCGTAACCCCATCAAGCGGCGAGCCTTTGAAAATGGCATCCCATTGGTTCGGAAATCCACCGAACGCGTTGTCGTAACCCCAGCCGGAAAACACGAAACTTCCATCGGCATAGTCTCGCTCCCTCTCCAGATACTCGACAACCGGTAGACCGATCGGACGGACGGAATAACCCTCTTTGCTTTGGGACAGCCTGAGGCAACTATGGTCGATATCGACATCGTTCCAAAGCAAGTTAATGATCTCGCTGCGCCGGCAGCCCGTCATCGCAATCAGGCGGATAACGTTGGCGGTGATCGGGTAGATCGACTCTGCAACACGTAGCATTTCTCCAAGAATGCGATACTCGTCCTCGTTCAATCTTCTTTGTCGAACTGCATATTTGGGTTTGCGGATACCGTGGGCTGGGTTGCTATCGATCAAACCCGCCTCGCCTGCATAAGTGAGCATTCCACCCAACAAGCCGACGGTTCGCGCGGCAGTGCCAGCGCCGCCGCGCACGATGGATTTGCCCCTTAGCTTCTTGGTTTTGGCTGACATCCGGGTTTTGCCGAGTATGATGTCCTTCATCATCCGGTTGACGTCGGCCTTGACCAAATCTTTGAGCCGTCGGTTGCCAAGCAATGGGATGATATGCCGGTTGATGCGACCAATATCAGAAACAACGGTGCCGCGCGCCTTGGGGCGACCGCCCTTGCCAAGCACTAGGCCTGCATCGAGATCGGCCAGATACATATGGCAAAGTTCCTTGACCGTGACCGCTTGGCGGTCGATCAGCTTTTCTTCGGCGGGATTATTGCCTTGAGCGATCCGACCCAACTGCACCTTGGCTTCTTGCCGCGCCAGTTCCGGCGTCCAAACGCCATGCGGTCCAATTGTGTAGCGGCGCGACCGTCCGAGGGCACGATACTGGATAATGTAGCTGCGCTTTCCAGATGAAAAAACACGCAAACCAAAACCAGCCAGATCGTCGTCCCAAACGACATAATCGCTCCCGGTGGGTAGCGCTGCATCGACAATGCGTTTATTGATTTTTGGCATGCATCGGCTCCGCTAGAGGCCACTTCTCGCGTAAGCACTGCGTCAGCAATTGAACGGAAAAAGTGGCGAACATCAGGTTAGGCCAGCGAAGAAGTTCGTTCTAGAATTCTATTTAGTTATCGTAACTTAGCGTTGTTTTGGAAAGGTTCTCTTGTCACTGGCATACCCCACTGGTACAAGCTCCGAAGGCAGAGGTCACAGGTTCGAATCCTGTTGGGTGCACCAGTTTTTAATATAAAACTCAATATGTTATTCGCATTCATGATTTTCCAAAAACAGAGACTTACGGTATTTTCGTATATACAAAACCTTTACAAAAAAGGTTTATGGGTACCATCATTTTGTTTATACAAGATAAATGGATGAGCATACAAACTCAGTTCAAGTAGAAGAACGCATCGATGTACGAGGCGATGGACGGATCATTCTTTACAAACGCCTGGGTTTGAAAAATCCCAAATGGCAGGTGCGACTACGTATCCCAGGAGCAAGCCAATATAAGGTCGTCTCTACAAAATCATCGAAACGCGGCGAAGCAGAGAGTTTCGCTTACCAATTATACGATGAGCTTTATCACCATGTAAAAAGGGGTGGCTCAATACGGACAAAAACGTTCAGCCAAATATTTGCGGAATGGGAAAATTCAGTCAATTTGACACGTCCGTCACATAAGGCAGGATCGGCGTCAGGACGCGAGGGCGGCGGAGACAGCGATGAGTCAGCATATCGACGAAATCACCAGGCGGCTCCGCAATATCCAGGAAATGTCGCCCCGACATTCACTGGGAGCAATCATTCCCTGAAACGAGCTGCCAGTCACTCTCCCTTTTATGTTATATCAAGGACGGAAACCCGGGTTCGGAAGCCGTTGTTCTTTGGCGGTGACAGCGGAGGCATCAATCTCGAAAAGGATATCGGGAGCCGCAAGCGTCTGAATGCCAACAAGTGTGGAAGTTGGCCCCCTTTCGCCGAAATGACGGCGCATGGCGGAGTTGATAATCGGCCAGTGCGTCTCGCCATCCAGGCCAACCACATACATCCGCACCCGGACAACGTCCTTGCCTGAGGTGCCAGCGGCCTTGAGGCTGGCTTCGAGGTTTTCAAAGGCCCTGTTCACCTGCCCAGTCATGTCGCTAGGGGTCACGATATTGCCGTTGCTATCGTCACCGGTCGTGCCGGCAATTTCAATGAGGCGCGCACCGGGGGCAATCGCGATCACCTGGCTGTAGTTCCACAGCTTCTGGCTATCGGCCAAACCGTTCGGAGAAAGACGCTCGAACGCCGCCTTATCTCCTTCCGACTTGCTGCATCCCGTCAAAAGCAGTGATACTGCCAGAATTCCAGCCGCGATACGGCTGTGGTTGTGATTACCTGATCCCTGTTTCGGGCTTACGACCTCTGTGGCAGGATACCTTTTTCTCATGACGTTTCAACTCCGCAAAAGCTTCGATCAAAATAGACGAGACCTTGAGTGGCAGGACCAATTTCAACCCCGACAACATGGCCGACAAACAGGCTGTGTGTGCCAATGTTGATGATCTGGTCCAGCGTGCAGTCCAGGCTGGCCAGTGTGGCTTTGAGGACGGGAGCCCCAGTTTGCAACTTCTGCCAAAGTTCCGGATCGGCGAATGGATCTGTTTCAGACGGGCCGGAAAATGCAGCAACAAGAGGCGCCTGCTCCTTGCTCAAGACATTGACCGAGAAAACGCCGTTCTGTTTGATCATGGCGTTGCTGCGCGCCGATTTATTGACGCAGACCAGCAAATTCGGTGGCGCGTCGGTGATGCTGGCCACCGCTGTAGCAGCAAGACCCCGCTTGCCAGCCGCCCCATCGGTCGTCACCAGGGTGACGGCGCTGGCTAGGCGGGCCATAGCGGAACGGAAATCAGCGGCTTCAATTGCTTCCATGGATTCGCGTCCCAGGGGTTCGCTCGGGGCACAATGGCCCCGAGCGCGTTCAGTCGTAACAATCAGCGTGCGCCGAACGGCACCCGCAGCGTGGCCCCATAGGTGGCCGGTGGAGCATAGATCGAGGTTACCCCGAGGATGCCGAGGTTGAGCGCATAGGCGCGGAACTGCTTGTTGAACACATTCCGACCCCACGCGGTCAGCGAGATTCCGGAGTTCTCGTGGCGATAGGTCAGCGACGCATTGGTGACGTTGTAGGCATCCTGCTTGGAGCCTAAGCCATTGGTCACTTCAAGATACTGGTCGTCATACCAAACACCATCAACCTGGGCCGCCAGATTTCCGCCAGCAATATCGACATTGTAGCGCAGCAGGTAGTTGAAGCTGAACTGCGGCGCGTTGGGCAACTCGGCTCCCTCGATCGTCTTCTGCGGAAAGTCGCAACGGAACACGCCGCCCAGATTAGTGCAGTATTGCGAGTCCGGCGCGCCGGGGAACAGTTCAGGGCCGAATTGGATGTCGGTCGCCGGAATACTGTCGACCGAAGAGGTCTGCCAGGTCGCTCCAAAGACCGCATCGAAGTTCTTCGACGGTGACCAGAACGCTTCGAGCTCGGCGCCGGTCGATCGCGCATCGCTGTTGAACACGTGCGGGACACCACCGGCCAGCGAGAAGGCCTGATAGTCGTCATAGATGTAGTGGAAGACGGTACCGTTCAGGCGTAGACTGCGTCCCATCAGGGAGGTCTTGAACCCGGCTTCCAGGCTGTTGAGCGTCTCCGGCCGGTGGCGGAAATCCTGCGGGGCGATGTTCGAGGACAACGACCAGTTGCCGCCCTTGATGCCCCGGTTCCATGCCGCGAACAGCAGAGTGTAGGGCGTTGCCTGGTAGTTGAGGGAAACGCGCGCGGCCCAGTCGCCATAATGCTCCTGGTTCACGCCCGGCACGACGGCGGCGAGATCCTGATCAGTAAACAGGACGACCGGATTGGGCTGGGGTGCGTAGGTCGGATCGCTCAGCACGTTGACATAGTCGATCGACTTGTTGTCTTTCGAGTAACGCCCGCCCAGCGTCAGCGAGAGCTTGTCGCTCAGCTGGATGTCACCCTGGGCAAAGACCGACCAGTTCTTCGACTTGATCTTATACTGCTGGTCGATGGTCGGAACGGAAAAACCACCGTTGCCGGCGATCGCCAGATCGATCATCGGCGCTCCGGTCACCGCGTGGCTGCCATCATAATTCATGTCGAGGTAATAGGCACCAACCTGCCACTTGAGGCTGTCGGTATCGCCAGCGAGGCGGACTTCCTGCGAGAACTGATTGAAATCGATCCCGGTATCGACGTTGACGATCAGGAACGGCAGGGCGTCGCCGTCCTCGGAGTATTGCTTGTCCATGGACAGGTAATTGGTGATCGCGGTCAGTTCGACGCCGCCAAGGTTCCAGTCGAGCTGCCCCTGGTAGCTGTTCATCACGCGGTCCAGCTGACCGGGCCGTTCGCCGAAATGCTCCCACGGCGAGGCAGGTTCTGCGGTGATGCCGTTGATGACGCCGTTCTGCGCATCGCTCAGGCCAGCGGCATTAGTGTCGCAGAAGCCGTTGGAAAGATAGACGCAGTTTTCGAACACATAGCCGCCGGTCGCGACGTTGTTGTCCTCGGCGTGCTTGTACCACAGGCTGATCGTGGCATCGGGCGAAAGGTCGGCCTGCAGGTTGATGCGCGCAGCCCAGCCGTTTTTGCCGCCCAGATCCTGGCCGCTGCCGGGGATGATCCCGAAGCCCAGCGCCGTCGCATCGGTGTCGCGCGACTTGATATAGCCGTTGGCCTTTTCCATGCGCGCGGCAGCACGAACGCGGATGCCTTCGGCCAGTTGGCCGCCCACGGCGCCTTCGAGCGACCAGCTTTCGAAGCGACCGTATTCGCCCTGCACGTAGCCGTTGAACTCGTCGTTGCTCGCGTCTTGGCTCAGGTAATGGATCAGGCCGCCCGTGGCGTTGCGACCGAACAGCGTGCCCTGCGGACCACGCAGAACTTCAACCCGCTTGATGTCGAACAGCTGCCCGGAAATGGCATTCATCGAGGCGATGTAGGAATTGTCCTGATAGACAGCGACGGGCGCTTCGAGATTGTCGGTGAAGTTGCTCTGCGAAATGCCGCGCAGACTGAAGATCGTCAGGTTCGGCGACCAGGCGTTGACCCGCAGTGAAGGAATCTGCTGGGTGATTTGCGTCGTGTCGGTAATACCTAATTGTTCGATTTGCTCTCCGGTAAATGCGCTTACCGAGATAGGGACCTTTTGCAGACTTTCGCTGCGCTTGTTGGCAGTGACGACTATTTCCCCAGCAATGCCTTGGTCCGAATTGTCAATGTCTGTTTGCTGAGCCAAAGCCTGCAGCGGGAAAGCCAGCGCTGTACCAGCCAAGAAGATCGCTGCACGCTTTGCAGCCCATAAGTCATGTTTCATTCCGTTGTCCCCAAATCTTAGTGTTCTTTGTCACCTAGCCGTCACGACCGACCGCTCGAGCCATGAATGCGACGCTCTTTCGTTATTTCATAATTTACAGTGAACATCAATAGGGCATGATTGTTGCAAAAAAGGAACAGTATCCTGGGCGTGATGAGCGCTCTACGCACCCTCTGGCAATCACCACAGAGGCCTAACGTAAAACATATGTATATCAGATATATAGATACACATTTCCTAAGCCCGAAAATTGATTATTCGTAACAATATGACGAAAACTCACCACATTGTTTATTACGTGGTAATGTCGAATCAAAAACTTTATGCTGCGAATACGATTCGTCACATCTGAGGAGAAGAGGATGTCTCAACTTGCCAAATTCGCCGGACAGGACCCGACCAACGATGCTCCCAGCGCCGAGCTTCTTGTCGAGCAGGCACGTGCGATGGTGCCTACACTACGCGAGCGGGAGACTCAGGCGATAAGGGATCGTCAAGTTTCTGGGGAAACGATCATCGCCTTCCAGCAGGCCGGTTTCTTCAAGATCCTTCAGCCAAAACGCTTTGGCGGGTATGAAATGTCGCCCGCAGTATATTGCGAGGTGGCCAAGACACTTGCCGAAGGCTGTATGGGCAGCGCTTGGGTTTACGGGGTGATCGCGGTGCACAACTGGCAGTTGGCGCTGTTCGATCCACAGGCGGCGGACGATGTCTGGGAAGAAGACCCCTCGGTCCTTATCAGTTCCTCTTACATGCCCGCCGGTAAGGTTACCAAAGTCGACGGCGGCTACCGCCTCAGCGGACGGTGGGCCTTTTCAAGCGGTTCGCAGCACTGTTCTTGGGTGATCCTGGGCGCCAACATGATGGCGGACGACAGCGACGGGCAACCCGAGCCTTACAACTTCCTGCTGCCACGCAGTGACTATGACATCCTTGACACTTGGAATGTTATGGGACTTTGCCCGACCGGGAGCAACGATATCGTGGTCGATGATGTGTTCGTACCCGCGCACCGCGTCCTCCGCGAGAAGGACATGTTCAATATTGCCTGTCCCGGTCATGCGCTGAGCAAATCGTCACTTTACCGTATCCCCTTCGCCCAGTTGTTCAACCGCACCGTTTCGACCACCTCGCTAGGTTCGCTGCGCCGGGCACTGGAGGTGTTCGTCGAGAATACCCGCCAGAAGCGTGCGACCTACACCGGGCTTCGGCTTGCTGGGGATACGACGATTCAGGAGGCGGTGGCCGATGTCATGCTAACCCTTAACGATCTGGAACTGCGCCTGTCGAGTGACCTTTCGGAGCTTGAATGCCGGTCGGAAAGCGGCGACTGGCCGATTGAGCGCCGTGCGCAGCTTGGACATCATACCACTGCGATGGTTTCAAAGTGTGTCGAAGCGATCGACAAGCTGATGCTGTTTTCCGGCGGCAAGGCGATTTACAGCGGTAACGCGATTCAGCGCGCATTCCTCGATATCCATTGCGCCCGCGCCCATGTTGCCAACAATCCCTATCCCTACGCGCGCAACCTAGGCGGGCTGGCTTTCGGTTTCGAGAATGATTGTCAGGATCTTTAAGCGGTGAGCATTATGCCTTGAAGGACTGCCTAAGTTCGGTTCGGAACCGGCGTGGGCATGGCTTTTGTCCGGACGTTTGATTCAAGCTGCTGGCCGGGATGGAAGTCGGACGACAGAAAATGAGCGACAGCGTTTGGGCCAGGATGGAGCCGCATTTGCCTAGCAAGGCAAACTTACCGCAGAACGTCATCCAGCGGCACGTAAGCATAGCCCAGGTCGCGGGCGACCGCTTCGTAGGTGATCTTGCCTTCATGCACATTCAGGCCTGCCGCCAGATGCGGATTGGACTTGAGCGCCTCCTTCCAGCCCAGCGCTGCAATGTGCAGAGCATGTGGCAAGGTCACATTGTTGAGCGCATAAGTGCTGGTGCGCGCCACGGCGCCTGGCATATTGGCGACGCAATAATGGACGATACCATCGATCACATAGGTTGGCTCGGCATGGGTGGTCGCCGTGCTGGTTTCAAAGCATCCTCCCTGGTCGATCGCGACGTCGACCAGCACCGCGCCAATCTTCATCGTCCCTAGCATGTCGCGGGTCACAAGCTTGGGCGCTGAAGCGCCCGGGACGAGTACAGCACCGATCACGAGATCAGCTGCGGCCACTTCAGCGGCAAGGGATGCACGACCAGAGTAAAGCGTGCGGGCGCGGCCTCCGAAATGGCTGTCGAGCCGTTCCAGTACATTTGGATCGCGATCCAGAATGGTAACGTCAGCTCCCATGCCAACCGCCATCTGCGCCGCATTGAAACCAACGACGCCGCCGCCGATCACCGCCACCTTGGCAGGCAGCACACCCGGAACGCCTCCCAGCAGCACGCCGCGGCCTCCATTGGCTTTTTCCAGCGCCGTAGCTCCGGCCTGGATCGACATGCGCCCCGCAACCTGGCTCATCGGTTTCAAAAGCGGCAGCGAATTGTCAGTACCGGTTACGGTTTCATAGGCGATTGCGGTCACCCCCGACTTGACGAGGTCAGCCGTTTGCTCGGGATCGGGTGCCAGATGAAGGTAGGTATAAAGAATCTGGCCCTTGCGCAGCTGAGCGCGTTCGACAGCCTGCGGTTCCTTGACCTTAACTATCATTTCACATTCTGCAAAAATCTCGGCGGCTGTGGGCTTAATTGCCGCGCCAGCGACTGAGTAATCTGCATCGCTCGCGCCGATACCGTTGCCCGCGCCGGTTTCTACCCACACTTCATGGCCTTGTGCTACCAGTTCGCGCGCACTTTCCGGAGTCAGCCCAACGCGATATTCGTGGTTTTTGATTTCCTTGACAGTACCGACACGCATCGTAGCTCTCCCCAAAAATTTCGATGCGCGGGATATAGGCCAGACAATCTGAACATTCTTGCCAAAGGCAATGTTCAAACGGACATTTATGGTATAAATTCCCGAATATATGGATATAGGCGGGAAATAGTTTCATGGATAACGTCGATAATATGCTTCTGCATGCGCTTCAGAACGACTCATCCCGATCAATTGCCGACTTGGCGGAGATGGTCGGCGCCTCTCCTTCAGCCTGCCATCGCAGGATCAAATCGCTAGAGGCGGCAGGGTTGATTGTGCGTTATGCCGCCGTGCTTGATCCGCAGCGGCTTGGGCTCAAATTGCAGGCTTTTGTCGAGATAACATTGACCAGCCAAAGCCGTGACGCGATGGACCGATTTGAACAGGCAGTTGGCGATTTCGACGATATCCTTGAATGTCACCTCATGTCTGGCAACGCTGATTACATCTTGCGTGTCGCCGCGCGCGATCTGGAACAGTTTGATCGGATCCACCGCGATTGTCTTTCCCGTCTCCCGGGGGTTAGTTCCATGCGTTCCAGCTTCGCCATCCGGACGATCAAGCGCTGGAGCGGCTATCCCATACCGTAATGGTATCGCTCTGCCGTTGCTGGCCTTACAAAACCAGCTAAACATCGCCGGACCCCACACATGGGGCCGATCGCTCGAAAAAACCCGGCACTGCAAAAGCAGCGCCGGGTAAGACGGGAGAGTATGGCCGGGTCAATTACGCCCCGTAGGATTGAGAGAGCGTCCTCATTTTCTCAAGGACACAGTCAGGCCGATCGTTCTCGGCCGGAACGTTCCGGACCGATAAAATGTCGAATCCGGCGTTTCATGGAACAGACTGAGCAACGGCTGGCTATTTGTGGCGTTGTTCACAAACAGGCTTACATCCAGATCGCTGTCGGCAGACAGTTCAAAACGGCTCCCGAACCGCAGATCAAGCTGCGATGTTGCCGGGGGCCGCGGCAAAGTGGGATCGACCAGCGGAGAGTTAACATCAACAGGCGTGTCGTTCTTGCTGCTGTAGCTAAAATCTGCGCGGCCATAGAGTTCACTGCTGCCCAGTTGACGGACATATTCGGCATTTAGCTGGATCGTCCAGGGCGCGACTGACGGGAAGGGCTCGCCAGCCTTGCGGATCACTGTGTTACCTGGCCCCGGTATCGCCGTCGTGTACCGGGCGTTGATATAGGAAGCGGACGCGCCGAGCGTCAATCCGCTGACCGGCCTGACTGAAACGGAAAGATCGAACCCGTCGATCTTAGCACTGCCAAGATTAAGTGCGGTCTGGATCGTGCATTGGGGGAGCGCGAACAGCGTCTGCACGTCGCTCCAATTGATCCGATAGGCAGATGCGTCAAGCGTCACCTTTCCCCCGAACAGGCGATTTTTGCTGCCGATTTCATAGCTCCAGATTGAATCCGGCTTCACCTCAAGTGTAGCAAAGGGATCGAAACCTATCGCTGCGGCATCGTCAATGCAATTGGCACCGACCGGCGAAGAGACGCCCGGACCGCGCACGCCCTTGCTTGCGTTGGCATAGAACAAATTGTTGCGATCAGCCTGGAACGATATACCCAATTTGGGCGTCAAGGTCTTGCTGGTCGTTTTTGCAGTATCGGTTTGCCCGTCGGTCGACAGAACCGGCCCGGCTCCAAATCCCGTAAAATTATATTTGGCGATCGTGTAGCGCATTCCTGCAGTCAGCTTCACACGCGGGACAATCTCGAAATCTGCCTGTCCATATGCAGCATATTGCTTGTCCCGGCTGATGTTGCGCGTGAAAACAGAGAATTGCCCTTGGTAAAGTTCGGTTCCGAAGAAGGAATCGGTCAAACTGGCGAAGGGAGGCTCGCCAATCTGCCCCTGCCCAAAGTTGATAACATCGAGCAGGCGCTCGTCGCTCGCAGCATATTGGTCGCGGACATAGGATTTCTGGTAAAAGAGTCCGGCGATCCAGTTGAACCGATCATTCTGATTATTGTCCTGAAGCCGCAGTTCCTGGGTGACCGCAGTTTGTTTGGTTTCGTTCAGAGTATAGGGTGCATAATCTTCGAAACCGGCCGGGAATGGACGCTCTGTCAAGCCGCCAGAGAAGACAAAGCTAAGCGAAGTGTCGTCGTTTATGGTCTCCGTTGTACGATGGAGATAGGAGGTATCGGAAATCAGGGTCACGCCTCCGAGATCCAGTTCCGCCTTGATCGCCGGAAGATATAATTTGTCCTTTCGCGGTTCCGCTCGCCTGTTCAGACTCAACCGCAAATCGCCGCTTTCCAGATCCGATTGGGCGAGTTCAAACCGGGATCCATCCTCGATCTCCAGGTTCTGATAGTAGATCGATGGGGTGATCGTGAAGCTATCGGTCACTCGTGCGCCAAGTGCCAACCTCGCGGTCACACTATCGGAACTGTTGATATCTTTCTGGGCCAAACCGAAACTATTGGAGTCGAGCCGGTCGATATATCCTCCGTCATGGCGCAGCGAAGCACTCGCACGAAATGCTACCCTGTCTTGTACCAAAGGCGCACCAACGGCGAGACCTGCTTCATAACTGGCACTGCCATGTTTGGTCTCGGCGAATTCCGAGCGCGCATAAATGCTCAAATCGTCATAGTTCGGCTGGGGCGTAATAAAGCGGATTGCACCACCGACCGAACCGCTCCCGAACAACGTGCCTTGAGGACCACGCAATATCTCTATGCGTTCGAGATCGAAAACCTGCGGATAGGCATTGCTCAATGATGGGCTCACACCCACCCGGGTCTGAATGGGGGTGTCGTCGATGTAGACACCGGTCGTTGGAATGCCTGAGGACGAGCCGACGCCCCGAATGGAAATCGCGGTCTGACCCGTCCCATAGAGAATAGCGCTTTGACCAAAGGTAATACTGGGGGTTATCTGAGCGATATCGGCGATTGATCGCACGCCTTGGATATCCAGCTCTTCCTGGCTCTTGGCAACGATACTCACAGGCGTTCGGCTCAATGCCGTAGACTTGCGGGTAGCGGTAACCAGGATTTCACCCTCGTTCACCGCCTCATCATTCTCGGGCTGCGTGTCTTGCGCCGCGACCGTTGCATCCTGGGCCGCGGTAGATGCATCCTGCGCCTCAGCCGGCACGGAATACAAGAAGAGTGGAAGTGCCAGGCCAGCAAAGAGCCGTGCCTTGTTGGCTGTGAAGTGCTTGGCACGGAGTTCTTGGATCAATTTAACTCTCCCTCGGTTCGTGCAACATATACCAGCACCTGGTATGTCGCTTTTTATGTTCAGCTTTGTGGATCAGCAGCTGCCGACCCCTCGAATAGGACGATGACCGATCACGGCTGCCGTAGAGTCCTCGCCTCGCTCGACAAGGCATGTATTTTAAGTTTGAAGCAAATGCAATCTGCAAATGACCATTTTGTAAACAATTATAGACTGATATGATTTGTTGTTGCATATCAGGGGCCAATGAGACGTCGCGTGGGACCCCAAAGCTTGTGTCAGAATCATATGATAATCCCAACGAGCGTTGCTTGACGCCCGTCCCGTGCTGCGGATGCGCGATTGCATTTCCGACGTTCGGCGCTACGGATATATGAGCGCGCCTGCAGTGTGGAACCGCTGGACGCCATGGCTCCAGCCTAAATGCAAGGCTGGGGATGCGTTGGATTGAGCAGGGCCAGTGTCAGACAAACCTTCTGAAACGGTTTCCGAATTTGCCAAGGAAACCGCGCGCTTCCGAACTGAGTTGTCCAAGGGACGCTCCGCGATCCAACTCTTGCTTTTCGACTTGCTTGTCGAAAGATCCACCGATCATCGGGCACCGAAGGAAGTGGAAATTGCGCTCGCCTTGTTTGGCGCGGACGGGTTGAAAGATGCAACGCTAGACTCCGGAGTACGCGTCTATGTCCATCGGCTCAGAAAGCGGTTCGACGATTTCTATCGGGACAAATCCGGCCCGCGACTGGTCATTCCCAAGGGCGAGTACCGGATTATACTCAGCAAAACGAACCCCGCCCTTCCATCTTCCATTAGCCCCGTTTTGGGCGTCGGATTGAGCATGATCGCCTTTGGCTTGGCATTGTTCATGATATGGTTCATGTCGCCAGCATCGCCCTCAACAACGGGTTTGAACAGAAAAGGCAGCGCGCTTGAAGCCCTGCTAAACATTTCGGATCCCATCATTGCTGTTGGAGACCGTCTGCTCATTGCCGAGACCGAAGATCAACGCAGCGTGCAGCGCATGATCCTCCATCCCGACATAGCATCAAGAGAAGATCTGGGACGTTATCTGAAAACTCATCCAGAAACCTTTTACCGTTTGTTCGATTTCAACCTTCGGCTTGCTCCCGCCAGCTCTGTAGCCGCAGCGTGGGAACTGCAAGGGCAGAGTGGGGACCAGATGGCGGGGCAGACTCGCCGCGAAACCATCCTGCCGATATCTGTACTGACTGACGACATGCTAAAATCACGAGACGTGATCTATGTTGGGCGAATCTCAAATCTTGGTCCTCTAACAAGATCGGTCTTCGCCAAATCGCGCTTTCGGCTGTCGGCTTACAATCAGCTTACCGACGACGCGAATGGGCGTGTTTATAGCGCTGACGTATATTCTGAATCCGAGCAGTCACCTCGTGTCGATTATGGCTATATAGCGGTGTTTCCTTCACCCAATGGCGGGACTATTGTAATCCTTTCCGGGCTGGGCGACCAGGCGACGCTGGCCATGACCGAATTTGTTTCCAAACCTGGTGAGATTGCCACCACGCGGACGAGGCTGGGAAATCGCCGGTCTTTCGAAGCTCTATTCGAGATCCGGTCGCACAAAGGATTGTCGACTGATCGCCGTCTGCTCGTATCGCGTCCTTTGTTGTAACGGACGGACCTCATCAACCCCCTTGTCACATTGCTCCTTTTACTTTAAGCCTAAAATAAAAGGAGCAACTATGCGCATTGCCTGTTTGGGAGGCGGACCGGCCGGCTTGTACTTCACCATATCGGCCAAGCTGCGCAATCCTGCTCAAGACATCCACGTGTTCGAGCGCAAGCACGCCGGGGAGACCTTTGGTTGGGGTGTGGTCTTTTCGGATCAGACCATGGCTAGGCTTGCGGCCGGTCATAAAATAGCGTGATGGAGGGCAAGTGAACACATCAATCGGGGCACAGCCATGAATTCATCAAAGACAATCATCGAGAATGCCCTTCCCGCTGGTGCAGGCTCTCCTGAACTGCGCATGTGGGTGCGACTGCTGGCTTGCGCCAAGATAGGAGAGAAGCAGCTGCGTCGCCGATTCGAAGATGAATTCGATACTACGCTTCCACGTTTTGACGTGCTCGCTGCCCTATATCGTTCTCCCGATGGCTTGCGGATGAGCGCCCTTTCGCGCTCACTGCTTGTGTCCAACGGCAACGTCACCTTGCTCGTGCGACAATTGCAGGAACAGGGTTTGGTGCACGCCCGGACCGACCCGCAGGATGCGCGCTCGGCGATCGTTTCGCTGACTGAGACAGGGAGGGAGCGGTTTTTTATGCTGGCCGAGGCGCATCATAGTTGGATCAGCGAGATATTTGTAGGCGTGCCAGACAGCAGGATGCAAGAGCTTGGACTTATGCTTGGGGAACTGCGCAGCTTGCTTGGCGGAGACGTCTGAACATGGTGTTTGAAACTTCGGCGCAGATCCGCTTCGCCCATGTCGATTTTGCAGGAATCACATTTTACCCCCGCTATTTCGAGATGTTAAATGGTGCGGTGGAAGACTGGTTTGCCCGCGCGATCGGCGCCGACTTCAGGTCGATGCATTCCGAACGCGGCATCGGAGTGCCTACAGTCCAGCTATCGGCGAATTTTTTATCCCCCAGCACGCTTGGCGATGAGCTGACAATCCGCATCATTCCAACCCGTATCGGACGCAGCAGTTGTCAATATGATGCACTGTTTACAGCCGATAGCAGAGACCGATTGAAGGTAAGTGCCACGCTGGTATGCATGCATTTGGAGACTCAGAAATCCGTGCCTTGGCCGGACGATATCCGGATGCGTATGATGGAGGATCTGGCTCTGGTTTCCTGAACCCAAAGCGCAGAAGCGGCACCACCATTTTGATGGAGCCGCTTCGGGTGAACCGGCTGACGACTTCAGGCAGCGACGACCGGATGGCGTAAGCTGCCGATACCCTCGACACAGGCAATGATCGTATCGCCCGGCCATACCCATTCTTGCGGATCGCGGCCCGCGCCGACGCCTGCCGGAGTGCCGGTAGCTATGATATCGCCCGGCTCAAGCGTGATGCCTTTGCTTATGTCGGCAACCAGTTCGTCCACCTTGAAGAGCATGTTGGCAGTATTGCTGCGCTGCTTTTCCACGCCGTTGACCGTCAGCCACAGCTCCAATGTTTGCGGATCTGGAATCTCGTCCGCCGTGACAACCACCGGACCCATTGGGCAGTAGCTGTCCTGTCCCTTTGAGTAGATCCACTGCCCTGCCCGACGGCAATCGCGTGCGCTCATGTCGATGCAAACGGTATAGCCGAACACATAACGCAGCGCATTTTCCCGCGCGACGCCCTTGGCGCGAGTACCGATGATGGCGGCCAGCTCCACTTCCCAGTCAAGCTGCTGGGTAATCTCCTTGTCATGCAATATCGGATCGTCCGGGCCGATAACCGTGGTCGGCGGCTTGGAAAAGATCACCGGCTGGCGCGGCAGATCGGGCGACGAGTCAAGCGACTTGGCGCTCTCAGCCACATGTTCGGTATAGTTGAGGCCGATGCCAAATATGTTCTTGCGCGGGCGCGGGATTGGCGCGAGCAGTTTTACATTGCTCACCGGCACTGCGCTACCCAGCGGAAAGGTTCCGGCGCAATCGGCGATCATCGCGGATACGGCGGTGACGGCCGCCGGGCCGAGGTCGATAAAGTCCAGCATGGTTGCTGGCAAATCAACGCCCTTGCCGACGCCGAAGCGGGCAATATCCAGAACAAGATCGCCGACAATGGCGCCGAGGCGTGCTTCGGCCTCAATCGAGGCGCGGTAGGTAACAAGTCGCATGGAAATTCCTTGATATCGAAGGTCAGGAAAGGATAGGTTGATGCCCGCCATTGTCTCCGAATGCCTCTTCGCGGTAGAGGCCGAGAGAGCGCATCACGGGCAGGTCGTGAAAGGCGAAAAGACACGCATCGTCGCTGTCCGAGGCATTGGCGTGTTCGTGATACATCCAGGCCGGCACGACGAAGATGTCGCGTTCCTGCCAGTCGAACCGCTGGCCGTTGATGATCGACCAACCGCTGCCCTTGCAACATTGATAGATGAAGCTGCCCGTCTGCCGATGGGCCTTGGTCCGCTCGCCTGGACGGAGCATCTGCATGTGTGCGCCGATGGTCATCATCACCGGACCGCCGGTATCGGGGTTCACATATTCCATGATTACGCCGTCATAGGGCGAACCGTCCGTCACCTGTGAATATTTCAGCAGCGACTCATATGTCGGTGCCCACTCATATTTCAGGAGCGGCGAATAGCGCTTGTCCCAGGTCGTTCCCCACGGCCGCAGGCCCGGGTTGGCCCAAGTGGCAACGGCATCATCGACCGGGTGGCTGATCGCCTGGTTGAGATCAGGATGGACCTCGTAGAAGTTCGCTTCGAGCGCGTTCATCAGCGGAATGTCGAGCCCGTCCTGCCAGATGCAGATCGTTCCGTCTTCAGACACGCCATGCTCGTGCCATGTTCCGTTCGGAGTCAGCACAAAGTCATTCGCGCCGAGCGTCATCTTGTGTCCGTCGACATTGGTGAAAGCGCCCGAGCCTTCCATGATGAAGCGCAAGGCCGAGGCGCTGTGGCGGTGCGAGGACGCACATTCACCCGGCTTCATCACCTGCAATCCCGAATAGAGCCAACCAACTGCGGCGACGACATCGCGGCGGCCAGGATTTTCAAGATACACGACCCGGCGTCCCGCCTCTTCCGGTGTAACGAGATCGAGCGCCTTTAGCACATCTTCGCGCAGGTCGCGATAACGCCACAGCATGGGGAGCGAAGTCGAAGCCGGTTCCCACGGCTCAATCTTGTTGGCCACAGTCCACAAGGCACCGGTGCCAAGTTCAGCGAGCCGTTGATAGTAGGCAACCCGTTCAGGGGTATCCACCACATTCGCACGACCGAGCATATCCTCGCGGTAAAGATCAAAACTGGTGTCGGACATGATTCCCTCTCGCTCATTTATTATAGGCTTAAAATAAATTGCACAAAAGTCAAACATAACTATGCTGGAACTTTGGTTCGCAGCCCAACCCAGCGATCTGAAGAGGAGTTTTATGACCCAGTCATTCACTGCGGCCGTTGTCCAGGCCGCATCCTTTCCGAGCAACGCAATGGCCTCGGCCCAGAAGGCGGCCGGCCTGATCCGCGAAGCCGCGCGCGAGGGTGCCCGACTGATCGTTTTTCCCGAAGCGTTCCTGGGTGGCTATCCCAAGGGCGCATCATTCGGAACGCCTGTTGGCATGCGCCGACCCGAAGGGCGCGAAGATTATCGGCGCTATCACGAAGCAGCGATCACCCTTGACGGGCCGGAAGTGGTCGCCCTTGCCGACGCGACGGCAGAGACCGGTGCCTTCGTGGTGATCGGAGTGATCGAACGCGATGGCGGCACCGTCTATTGCACCGCATTGTTCTTTGATGGCGACAAGGGCCTGGTTGCCAAGCATCGCAAACTAATGCCGACAGGGGCAGAACGTCTGATCTGGGGGTTTGGCGACGGTTCAACCTTGCCCGTACTCGACACTCCGCTTGGCAAAATTGGTGCCGTAATCTGTTGGGAAAACTACATGCCGATGATGCGCATGGCGATGTATGATCAGGGCGTCACCCTGTACTGCGCACCCACCGCAGATGATCGCGATGCATGGGCTTCCTCGATGCGACATATCGCGCTCGAAGGCCGTTGCTTTGTTCTTTCTGCCTGCCAGCATATCACACGCGGTGCCTATCCGGCGGACTTCGACTGTGCACTCGGCGACGATCCTGATACCGTCCTGTTACGTGGGGGGAGCATGATCGTTGCCCCGCTGGGTGACATGCTGGTTGAGCCCGATTTCTCTGGCGAGACGATTCTCTATGCCGAAATCGACCCAGCCGAAGTGGTGCGCGGCAAATATGATTTCGATGTGGCCGGCCATTATGCCCGGCCCGACATATTCAGCCTTTCGGTAAACACCGCGCCACAGCGGGCTGTACGTCGTGTGGGAGAGAAGTAGAATGGATTTTGATTTCTCCCAATTGAGCGCAGCCGAACGCTACAAGCTGATGAGTGCTGCAATCACTCCGCGCCCGATCGCCTGGTTGACCACGCTCTCTCCTGAAGGCCTGCACAATGCGGCACCTTACAGCTTTTTCAATATGATGGGTGCAGAGCCCCCGCTGGTGGCGATCGGCATGATGCGCCGACCCGATGGCAGCCATAAGGATAGCGCTCGCAACGTGCTTGAAACCGGAGAGTTCGTCGTAAATCTGGTAGCAGAGGACGATGCCCCGGTCATGAACTTCACCTGCATGGACGCACCACCAGAAGTAGACGAACTGGCGGCGGGCGATATCGCCACGATCCAGTCCACCTCAATCTCCCCGCCACGCATCGTCTCTGCTCCTGTTGCGATGGAATGCCGCCTTTTCCAGAGCGTGGAGGCGGGGTTATCAACGGTTGTTTTGGGCGAAGTCCTGCATTTCCACATTCGCGATGAACTGGTCGATCCCGTAAACCTTTACGTCGATACGCTGGCCATGCGGCTGGTTGCGCGTATGCACGGTGCTGGCTGGTACACGCGGTGTACTGACTTGTTCCAGCTGGAAAGGCCTGTCTATAGCGAGTGGCTAGACAGCACTACATAAGCTTCAAAGCGGCTCATTCCAGTCGTTTAGCGGAACGATCTCCAGATTGCCTACTTTGCCGTTTGTTGCAAAACCGATGCGGATTTCGACCAGCCCCTGCTTGTACCGCGCGCGGTAGCGATAGGCAGTCTCGGCACATGCGTCACGAACATCGAACAGGGCAATATCCTCCAGCGAGCTTGGCTCGCCCAGCATTCCGGCATATTGTGCAGTCAATTCCGTGAAATCGAGCCTGGCAAAGTCTGTGAAGTCGGCATAATTGGCGCGGCCCACTGCAATCGCCTCGAGCAGCGCCCGCACCTTGGTTGTGACAGCGGGTTTACTATCGGAAAGGGGAAGGGCCACGGGCCGGGCAAGCGACGGTTCGACCAAGGCTACAACGCCACGCGCCAAACGCTGCACATCCGCCCCTTCGCCATTTGCAAAGATAGCGACGGTCAAATCTTTGTCCGGATAACGCAAGGCATAGGTTTGAAACCCTTGCCAGCTGCCCGAATGCCACCTGGCTTCAATCTGCACCGCCCGTTCGCTAAACCAGCCTGGGGCATAGGCGCATGTCTTGCCGTCATTCAGCCTGGCGGGACGCGTTAGTTCATCCCAAGATTTGCTGTTCAGAATGCGCCTCTGCGACACGGCAGCTGCCCAAGCGGCATAGTCGAGCGCGGAGAGGTAAAGCGATCCATCGGCCGTCGAATTGGCGGTAGAGGAAACCCATTCAGCATTGCGCAAATTACCGTCGCGTTGCTCATATCCGGCAGCGCGATTGGGAATGATCTCCAGTTCGTCAATCCCGCGCGCTGACTGCATTCCAAGCGGGCCGAACAGACGCCGCTTCATCAAAGCCGTCCAATGCTCGCCCGACACCTCTTGCACGACAAAACCAAGGACGATGTAACCCGCATAGCTGAAACGCCAGCGACTTCCCGCTGGAAAGTTCAAATCCTGGGCAGCAATGATACCCAGCAACTGGTCGTTGGTATAATCCGTCCGGAAATTGCCGTTGGGCGTCGCCGGCAGGCCGGATGTGTGATTCAGCAACTGGCGGATTGTCACCTTTTCCCATTTCTTGGGGGCCTTGGCCAGATATCGGGTTACAGGTGCATCAAGTGCGATTTTACCGTCCTCGACCAGAAGCATAACCACTGCTGCGGTCAATTGCGTTCCGGTAGCCCCGGTCTTGAACACCGTGTCCGGATGAACCGGTACATTGTGTTCAATATTGGCCTGGCCGAAACCTTGCGCCCGAACAACCCTGCCTTCTTGTATCACGGTGATTGCGACACCGGGCACGTTGTGGCGGGTCATTTCCTCCTGGATGAAGTTACTGACCGGTTCGGCCATAGCGCCACCGGGCACAAAGCTGAGGATTGCCGCCAACAGAATAACTTGAATTTTAGTCATCCCAAAAGCTTGCATTCGAAATCGGAGAAGCGACATTACCGAACCGGCCAAAATGTTTCTAGTAGCGGTCACGCGGATGGCCCCGGCCCGGCCCTATCCCACCTGAATTCAATCGATCTGGTTGGATGGCAAAGTTGTGTCCAGCGGACGATATGCTGGTGCCTTACCCGATTGGTCCCAGATTCCCTTGGACTGCAAGGGTCGATCAATCAGGAGGGTAGCACCAACATTTACGCTCTTTATGGTGCGAACCCGATAAAGGGTTTCAAAACCCAACTCCCGTTTTGCCTCGTTCGACTGAAGCCTTCGCAAACGATTGGGATCACCTACAAGTGCTGCAACTTCTTTCAAGCCGGCATCACCTGTCCCCGCGACAACAATTATCCTGTTTCCCGCCGGACCTGGTACATTAGCAATATAGCCGAAGTCGCGCCTGGCGATCCGCTCATCGGTAAGGACCATTCCGTCCGATCGATAGCGGGTTGCGCTTGCCGAATCGGTTAATCCACCATGGTCCTTATCGAACCGGAATCCGGAAGCATTTAGAAGCGGATCGAGCAAGAGCATGCTCATTCCGTTGAACAATCCGACATAGATGATATCGGATGATTTCAGGATTTCTGGCGTCAATTGCGAAGAGGTCATCAACTTAATCGGTATATTACGCAACTGCGGAATCTGCGCAAGCGCAGCGCGGATATCGCCAAGTGCGGCAATGGTGCCGGACGTCACATAATGTTGGTCGAAGTCGATTACCGTATGTGCGGCCGAGGGATTGAGCATTTGGAAAATGGTCAAGTCTTCGCGGGTTGGCACGGAACTATCCCAGATCAACCGGGGGCCTTTGAATCTGTCGGCGCCAGTTCCGGCCTGATCGGCAAACATATAATAATCCCCCACGACAACGGTGATTGGCCGATCGCTGGCTTCAAATGTTTGCCAGACTGGGCTGCCAGCTATGGAATCAGACTCGCGACGTGGCCAGAATGTAAGCAAGGCGGCAAACAGGACGACTGCTATGGCAATCGACATCAGCAATATTATTGGGGAACGTGCGATGCTACCCCACAATTTGTTGCGCCCGCCCGGGGGCCTTGGCTCATCGGCGATGGGCGTATCGTTCAACAGATGAATGCGATATTCGGCAACGGGTATGGTGATGCGCGGTCCGCTTGTACCGGTAAAAACGTCTTTCATCAGTTTTCGCAGGCGGTGAATGTGCACGCGCACATTCGCATCAGGGGCGCCGTCTATCAACTTGTCCTTTGCAAACACGTCGCTGGCAATCTGCATTTCGGTAGGAATCTTGCCTTCAAATGTCTTGGCTAGCAAATATTCGAACAAACGAAGCAATTTGTCCGAGCGATTGTGCTGAATTGCCGCCCGGACGACATCGGCCGCCGCGAGCAAGCGGTCGTCACCTGCGGCTTCCCCTGCTAAATACTGCCGCGTTTCATTCGGTGCCATGTATTTAAATCCTCAACAATCACCGTCTTATGAACGGATTGTTATCCTGAATGCAACACTTCGCACTCCATCCATCGATAGCGCTCCTCACTGGATACCGTTGTGTGTCTGGCCGGCGGATAGCGAATCCCGAGGGGTTCTGTAACGGTTTCACAACAGTAATAGCCTTCGTTAACTCCGGCGTTACGGTAAATTTGAGTTCGACGAAAGCTTGCGTGCCTTCCTTCAAGGCCAAGCGGCACAAACGTAGAGATTGAGGAGCTTTAGGTGATGAAATTACGAGTGAAGACAGTCAATGCGTTTATGGGAGCGTGTATCATGAGCGCTGTCATGATTGCACCCGCGCTGGCGCACCATTCGTTCGCCATGTTTGATCAGACCAAAATCAGTAAGAAGATGCGTACAACGGTTGTCCAATTCCGATATACCAATCCTCACTCCTTTGTGGTGGTCAACGTCCTCGAGGGGGGCGCAATGAAGCGCTATGTTTTCGAGTGCAGCAGCGTCAACATGATGAGCAAGGCGGGCTGGAAACACAATTTGATCAAGGCTGGCGACAAGGTTGACGTGACTTTCTATCCGTTGAGAAACGGAAAGCCAGGCGGAATGCTCAAGACAATCAAAGTACCCGATGGGCGAACGCTCAGCGGTTGGTGACATATTTGGCAGTCGAAAAGAGCGACAAGAAAATTGATCAAAAATAACACCATAGCCGCCATGATATCGCAGGTTGGAGAATTATAATGCACAAACTGAAGCTCGCTTTGCTTTCCGCCGCACTCCTTTCGTTGAGTGCCTGCGAAGGCCAGGCTACCGAGCCGAACATTTCAGGCATCTGGGAGATTTATCCCGATCCCTTCGCAGGCGAAGAAAATACCTTCCTTGAACTGCCAGTCCCGGGAGGTGGCCCGAAGCTCAAGGAGCCTTATGCTAGCGAGTGGAAGAAGCTTCGCGACACCCGGGATGCCAAGCTGAAGGAAGGCACCCCGCTCACCGATCCCAGCACGCAGTGTCAGCCCGAAGGCATGCCGATGATCATGGGCGCGATCTTCCCGATCGAGATATTGCAAACGCCAGGTCGCGTAACCGTTCTGGCAGAGTTTCTGACCCAGACCAGACGCATTCAGCTAAACCGCAAATTGCCGTCTCTTGACGACATAACCCCCTCTTTCTACGGCATGTCTTCGGCCCGATGGGAGGGTGACACTCTGGTCATCACGACAAAAGGTGTGAAGGAAGAGGTTCGCTTCTTCGAAATCCCGCACAGCCCGGAAATGGTCATTACCGAACGGATCCGGCTGACTGGTCCGGATCTGATGGAAGACGTTATCACCATTGAGGATCCCAAGACCCTCGTCGAACCGTACCGGTTCACACACGGTTACAAGCGGAACCCTTCATATGAGATCATGGAGTATTTCTGTGATCGAGAAGACCCGCTGTTCAAGGTCGCGGAAGATGGCACGGTCGAAATGAAGACAGGCGACGAAGTCAATTAGACTCGATCCCGGGGCGGGGCGGGCCAGGTCCTGCCCGCCGCAAGGTGACATGGGTTCAGTCGCGTGATCAAGGCACAGTCCGGTTCGAGGGATATCAGTTGATGGTCGGTAGACGAGAATTTCTGGGCCGGACTTCTGCCCTCGGCCTGTTGACAATGCAGGGCATATTCAGTCCACTGGCTTTCGCAACTATGGCCAAACCGCGTGGTGCCGCGGCGATCAACTCAGCGACGCCCGTGGATGGATCAATCCTTCGACTCGGCGGGCTGGGCGACGGCTACAAGATGACCATCGGCGCAGATAGCCGTCAGATCGTCGTAGTTAATGATGGCCCCGGCTGGACCCCTCCGCCTGCCACCTTTTACAGTACACGGTTGTGGACGATCGAAGGCGGAGCGCAAAATGCTCGGTTCGCGAAACTCCCGGGTTATCCGCACATGGATCGGGCAGAGCGGCCCGAAAATGCCCCATCCTATTACGGCCATGGGATCCTTGCTGTAGGGGATCGGATATACCAATTCTTGGCCACGCTGGATCAAACGGAAGATCGCCCGCGCCACTGGACCGGTGCCAAGCTTATCTATTCGGTCGACCGCGGTGGTTCCTGGCACAACAGCGATGGCACCAGTCCGGTGGTTTGGGAAGACTGGCAGAATCAGTCGCGAACTCGCTTCCAGTTCTTCAACGAACCGGACGGTTGCTTTTCTCTGCTGTCGTTCCTGCAAGCGGGGAAGGCCTATACCGCGAACCGCGACGGCTATGTCTATATCTATGGTCTCAATGGCAGCGTTGAGGGCCTGATGAACCAGCTGGTCATGTTCCGGGTGCGCAAGGATCGCCTGCTTGACCGGTCGGCCTATCGGTTCTTTGCCGGGCGCAAGCGCGACGGCAGCGCCCGATGGTCCCCCGACATAGCGTCACGCCAGCCGGTGCACAGCTTTCCGCACGGCTGGGTTAATTACACTAATCTTTTCCCCGGCGATCTGGTGGTCGAATCCTGGTTGCCCAGCGTCGTCTATAACGAACCGTTGGGGCTCTATATGATGGCGAGCGCCGGGATCGGCTTGGCCTCTGACGGAACCGAGTTCGGCAAACCCAGCTATCTGGGTCTGTGGGTCTCGGATAAACCTTGGGGCCCCTGGCGGCAGATCCACGAGGATACGGCTTGGGCACCAGATAGCGATCAGGCTGCTCGCGCCTATGCCCCGCAGATTTCGCCAGGCTGGATCGCACCCGACGGCAAGTCTTTCTGGCTCGTGTGGGCGGACCTGAAGGGCATCCGCGAGTTTGGTCGGGATGACGCTCTGGTTAGCGCTGAAATGGACAAAGCCAGCAATGCGCAGGAACGAACCACGATCGAAGCTGAAATCCTGCGGCGCTACATGCCTGGATTTGCCATGAGCGCCCAGCGCGTGGACCTCCAGATTAGATAACCCGTCAGCACGATTGACTCTCTTTACCTATTAATATATGCAAATGCATACAATTATAGGTGGTGGATATGGCTGAACGATCTTTTGCCAAAGAAGTAGAACATCTGCGTCTGGGAGACGGAGATGTCTTCAAAGGAGAGGTGATCCTTGCGATCACCAAAGGCCTGCTACAGGCTGGTGTGTCTTATGTCGGGGGGTATCAGGGATCGCCCATTTCGCATCTGATGGACGTTCTTTCGGATGCACAAGACATTCTTGAGGAATTGGGCGTCAATTTCCAGAGTTCGGCCAACGAAGCCACGGCCGCAGCGATGCTTTCCGCCTCGGTCATGTATCCGCTTCGTGGCGCAGTGGCATGGAAATCGACCGTTGGTACCAATGTCGCCTCCGACGCGCTGGCCAATCTCGCTTCGGGCGGCGTGACTGGCGGTGCTCTGGTCATCATCGGCGAAGACTATGGCGAAGGTTCCTCCATCATGCAGGAGCGCACCCACGCTTTTGCCATGAAGTCGCAGATGTGGTTGCTCGATCCCCGCCCGGATCATACTTGCATCGTCAATCTGATCGAAAAAGGCTTCGAACTGTCGGAGGTTTCCAATACGCCGGTCATGCTGGAAGTGCGCGTTCGCACCTGCCACATGCACGGCAGTTTCGTTTGCAAGGACAATGTCCGGCCGGCGTTCACGATCGACGACGCACTGAATACGCCCAAACGCGATCTGAGCCGGATCGTCCTGCCCCCTGCTGCCTACGAGCACGAGCAGGAGAAAATTCGCCACCGCATGCCCGCCGCGATCAAGTTCATCCAGGAGCACCGCCTCAACGAACGGTTCGGGCCGGACAAGGGTAAGGTTGGCATCGTCTTGCAGGGCGGCATGTACAACAATGTGATCCGCGCGCTGCAATATCTCGGGCTGTCCGATGCCTATGGCAATACACGCATCCCGCTTTATGTGATGAACGTCACCTATCCAGTGATCGAAAGCGAAATCGAGGCGTTCGCCGCCGGTAAAGATGCAATCCTGATGGTCGAGGAAGGCCAGCCGGAATATCTGGAACAGGCGTTCAACACGGTTTTGCGCCGTCGCGGCATCGAGACCAGCGTAAATGGCAAGGATGTGCTGCCAATGGGCGGCGATTATTCCGTCGAGGCGATCATGGAGGGGATCGAAGCGTTTCTCGAACAGACCGATGTGGGCTTGCTGGGCAACCGCCCCCCTCGCCCCGACGCCCGCCCGATCCTTGCGCAGCCTGAAGTCGAGAAACTGAAGTCAGCCGTCCCCGAGAGGCCACCCGGCCTGTGCACAGGCTGCCCCGAACGCCCGATTTTCGCGGCGATGAAGCTGGTGGAGCAAGATCTGGGGGAGCATCATGTGTCTGCCGACATCGGCTGTCATCTCTTCTCCATCCTTCCGCCATTCAACATTGGGACGACCACAATGGGCTTCGGCCTTGGTGCCGCTTCCGCCTCTGCCTTCAGCCGCAGTACGGGCAAGCGATCCATTGCCGTGATGGGCGATGGCGGGTTCTGGCATAACGGGTTGACGAGTGGCATCGGCAATGCCGTGTACAACAAGCATGATGGCGTCTTCCTCATTGTCGACAACTTCTATTCCTCCGCCACCGGTGGACAGGACGTCCTTTCCTCACGGGCACCAAACCGCAACCGCAAGACCAACAACCCGATTGAGAAAGCCGTCAGGGGCATTGGTGCCACCTGGGTCCGCGAAGTGGACCATACCTATGACGTCGGCCGAATGAAGCGCGTCTTGACGGAAGCATTGACCACCAAGGAGGAAGGTCCCAAGATCATCATCGCATCTTCCGAATGCATGCTCAACAAGCAGCGCCGCGTGAAACCGCAGGTGGCCAAGGCGATCAATGATGGCAAGCGCGTGGTCAAGGAACGGTTCGGCGTCGACGAGGATGTTTGCACAGGCGACCACGCCTGCATTCGCCTGTCGGGCTGCCCTTCGCTTTCGGTCAAGCATCTCGACGATCCCTTGCGCGATGATCCGGTAGCGGCAATCGACAATAGCTGCGTTGGCTGTGGGAACTGCGGTGAGGTAGCGGAGGCGGCGGTGCTATGCCCGTCATTCTACCGCGCAGATGTGATCCACAACCCGACCTGGTGGGACAAGTTCAAGGCTCGGGCTTCGATGGCGATGATCGACTATCTGCAATCCCGGCGCGATCATAAGCGCCTCGTGGTAGAGGCCGCCTGATGCGCGACGATATAGTGAAGCTCGCGCTTGCTCCGGCTGGACCGCAAACCGAACGTCCGATCTCGCTCGCCATCGTGGCGATGGGTGGCCAAGGCGGGGGCGTCCTGACCGGGTGGATTGTCAAACTGGCGGAAGATGCTGGCTGGGTTGCCCAGTCCACATCGGTTCCCGGCGTCGCGCAACGCACGGGTGCAACAATCTACTATGTGGAAATGATGCCCATGCGCGAAGGCCAGACGCCTATCCTTGCGCAGATGCCGACCCCTGGCGATGTCGATGTTGTAATCGCATCGGAGTATATCGAGGCAGGCCGTTCGATCCTGCGTGGCATCGTCACACCCGGTCGGACGACGCTGATCGCATCGAGCCATCGTTCCTTTGCAATTGCAGAGAAGATGGCCCCCGGCAAAGGCATTGCCGATAGCAGCGCTGTAACCGATGCAATCGGTGTCACGGCGCTGCGCAGCATTGTGTTCGACATGAACGAACTTGCTATATCTAACGGCAGTGTCATTTCATCCGCGATGTTCGGCGCGCTGGCAGCGTCAGGTGCCCTTCCTTTCCCGATAGAAGCCTATCAGGCAGTGATTGCGGCAGATGGCAAGGGCGTTAAGGCCAGCCTCAAGACCTTTGACACAGCCTTTGCCCGCGTGACAGAGCCTCGCCAGGAGGCGCCTCCGCCAGTTCCCGAACAACTGCTCCCGCAATCGCCGCCTTCGTCCGGGGCTTCAAGGCAAGAGCTAACGAAGCTTCTCAACCGACTCCAAACGACGATTTCCCCAACGGTCCTGCCTATGGCGCGGATGGGCCTGGCAAAGGTGGTCGATTTTCAGGACCTGGCTTATGGCCATGAATATCTGACCGCCCTCGATTCGGTCCACGTGTTGGACATCGGTCTTGGCGGGGGAGAGCGGGATTACGCCCTGAGCGTAAACGCAGCGAAATATCTAGCCAATGCAATGGCCTATGACGATGTTATCCGGGTCGCAGATCTCAAAACACGCGCGGCGCGGCGCAGGCGCATCGCGCTAGAGGTTGGCGTCGGTCCGGATCAGCTTTTCGGGACCACCGAATTTATGCATCCTCGCATCGAAGAGGTGGTCGGAATGATGCCTGTTCGGTTGGGAAAGTGGCTCAAGCGCAAGCCGCGCCTTTACGACTGGCTCGATCGGCGGATCAGTAAAGGCCGGCGCGTGCGGACCTATTCACCTGGATGGTTCCTTCTCTTGTACATCGTCGCCGGTTTGCGCAGGCTGCGGCGCGCATCGCTACGCCATGCCGAAGAGGTCTCGCACCGTGACGCCTGGCTTTCCCTTGCAATTGAGCTGGGTTCCTCCAATTACGCGCTCGGTGTCGAAATTCTGAAGTGCCGGCGCCTGATCAAGGGCTATTCGGACACGCATGCGCGCGGGCTTTCCAAGTTCGACCAGGTGACGAGCGAGATTCGCCGGATCGCCGCTAGCGATGATGCCGCCGATTGGGCCCGCCGCCTGCGGGAGACCGCGATCAAGGATGGAGAAGGCGGCGACCTCGATGGTCTGATCCGGACTATTCGGTCCTTTGCATGATAGGTCTTGCCCACGTCGGAGCTAAGTCGCAATACGGCAAGAAGACGGCATTGCTGAAGTGTCGCGAACATGACGAGGAAATGAGTTTCTTGGCCGATCCGACAGAGCACTCCTATCGCGACAGCTCAGTAGAGCGCAATATCGAAACGCGGGTTTGGCTTGGCGTACTGGCGGTGCATGGAGATATCTTCAACCGGCTCAATCGCGCTTTCAGCAAAGAATTCGGCATCACTCTGGCCAAATTCGACGTATTGGCGCAGCTCGCCCGATTTGAGGAAGGTTTGACCCAGGGTGTGCTTTCCCATTACCTCAAGGTGACTGGCGGAAATGTGACCGGACTGGTCCGCAGGCTGGCAACCGATGGCATGATCACCCGCGAAATGTCTGCTACTGATCGGCGTGCTTTCATTGTCCGGCTGACCCCAAAAGGTGCCACGATTTACACGAAGGCCCGCAAGCGCCACGATGCCCTGCTGCAGGAATGGTTCGCGGGCGTTCCGGATGACGACATGCGCTCCGCCTTGCATTCCCTGTCTGCCCTGACCAGGCACTTTGGATCACCGGCAGCAAGGGCCCGTCATGACTAAGGTCAAGCCGCCTGCAAGCTATGACGAACTCGAAAGCTATCTGCCCTATCTGGTCAACCGGCTGGCAAGTCTCGGGCAATCTACCCAGAATCGAATGCTCAGCGCGAATGGCATCAGCCTTGTCTTCCTGCGCACTCTGTCCATTCTCCATATCGAAAACGGGTTAACCATCAACGAGATCGCTGCGTGCACCTTTACGGAGCAGTCGTCCGCCAGCCGGGCGATCGATGCGATGGTGTCGCAAGGACTTGTGGAACGGCGAACTCCGGAACAGGACCAACGCAGACGTGAAATTATCCTCACAGATCTGGGTTGTGAGCAACTGCTGCGATGCTGGCCGACCATGGACAGCTATTTTGCGATGTTGTGCGAAGGGACCTCGCAAGAAGATCGAGAGAATTGCCGCAAGATTCTGGCGCGAATGCTAGAGAATCTAGCCCGACAGGCTTAATAGTTGTTGCATCAGATGCGTTGACAATAATTAGTTTATCTATAAACATATGCGAGTGCATATCAATGAGCTCGCCCGAGGTTCCGGGTGCAGAAGGGCTGGTCGAAGATCGTGAACAACGGGACTATATTTGGACGCTTCCGGGCCGCGGCCGTTAAATGGCCGGAGAAGCCGTTCCTCAACATTCTGCCTGAAACCGCGGCCATATATGGAATTCCTGCTGGAGAGATCACGTATTTGGCCATGCTCAAAAAGGTTTTGGTCCGGCAGAAGGCGCTGGCAGAAGCAGGCTATGGTCATGGCACAAGGGTCGGTCTGCTGCTGCAGAATCGGCCTGAGTTCATCGAGATCTGGTTCGCTGCCAACAGTCTTGGCGCGTCAGTCGTTCCGATCAATCCCGACCTGCGGCGCAGCGAGCTTGAGTATCTGATCGAGCATTCGGAGATGGCCGCCGCTTTCGTACTGGCTGGACGGCGGGCAGAAGTCGCTGAGGCATCCTTGGCTGTGGGTAGCGCGATGGTTCCGATCACTCCGGAGGAACCTGTCCGTCCGCTCCTGCGCAAGGGCCATGTCGGGTCAGGTGACGATGCCGCATGCGAGGCGGGACTGTTATATACGTCAGGGACCACCGGCAGCCCGAAGGGTTGCGTCCTCTCCAACGAATATTTTCTGCATTCGGGTGACTGGTATCGTGACACCGGCGGATTGATCGCACTACGCCTCGGTGAAGAACGGATGCTTACCCCGTTACCGGTATTCCACATGAATGCCATGGCCGTGTCGGTGATCGCAATGGTCACGGTCGGAGGTTGCCTGACCATGCTGGACAGATTCCATCCTTCCACCTGGTGGGATTCGGTGCGGCAAAGCAGGGCGACTTGCGTCCATTATCTCGGGGTGATGCCGGCGATGCTGATGAAAGCCGAGCCAAGCCCGCAAGACTGCGACCATAGCTTACGTTTCGGCTTTGGCGCTGGGGCTCCTGCCGAATTGCATGGCGCGTTCGAAGAGCGCTTCGGTTTTCCACTGATCGAAGCCTGGGCTATGACCGAAACCGGCAGCGGCGGCGTGATCAGCGCCCATCGCGAACCGCGCAAGATCGGCACCAATTGCTTCGGCCGACCGACGGCGGACGTGGACATCCGGATCGTCGATGAGGCGGGCGAAGATGTGGTCGGCGATCTTCCGGGGGAATTGCTGGTCAGGCGAGCCGGTGCCAACCCGCGCTACGGTTTCTTCCAGAGCTATCTCAAGAACCCTGAGGCCACACAGGAAGCCTGGCAGGGTGGATGGTTTCACACCGGCGACATTGTTTCGCGCGATGCCGATGGAGACCTGCATTTCGTTGATCGCAAGAAGAACGTGATCCGCAGATCGGGCGAAAACATTGCCGCGGTGGAGGTTGAAACGATCCTCGCCAAGCACCCGGCAATCCGTCAGGTTGCCGTCGCCGCTACACCCGACCCCGTTCGGGGTGACGAGGTGGCGGCGCTGATCGTAGCAGATGCATCGACGGACGAGGAAGCAACCGCTGCGGAGATTGCGCGCTGGAGCCTCGAGGAGATGGCCTATTACAAAGTGCCAGGCTGGATCGGTTTCGTCACAGAACTGCCGCGCACGCCCACGGAAAAGATCCTGCGCGCGGCCTTGAAGGAACTTGTCGCCGAAAGGATGGCGGCGGGTGCCCTTCATGATACCCGGGCGTTCAAGAAGCGAAAGGGATGAGCCGCAGCCGCACAGCTTATGAAGGGGTTGTTGTCTGTGCGCCGGTGACCGCTCCCTATGTGCGATTCTCGGCCGAAAGTGCTCATTGGTGGGCAGGAAAAGCACTGCGCGAATTGGCGCGAACGACGGGCTTCAAACCAAAGGACATTGACGGCTTCTGCTTTGCCAGCTTCTCCGCTGGCCCTGATACGGCCGTGGGGATGGCCCAGCATCTGGGCCTGTCTCCGCGCTGGCTCGATCATCTGCCCACCGGTGGAGCCAGCGGAGTAATGGCACTGCGCCGGGCGGCGCGGGCCGTGCAATGCGGCGATGCCGATATCGTGGTTTGCCTCGCTGCAGACACCAACCAGATCGACAGCTTCCGCCATAGCCTTGCCGGCTTCTCGCGCTTTTCGCAGGATGCGACCTATCCCTATGGCTTTGGCGGCCCCAATGCGACCTTTGCACTGATCACCGATGCCTATATGCGCGCCTTCGGCGTCACGCGCGAAGATTTCGGAAAGCTTTGCGTAGCGCAGCGCGCTAACGCCCGATCGAATCCACTTGCCCTGCAGCGCTCGCCGCTCACGCTGGATGCATATCTGCAGGCTCGCGCGATCGCAGAACCGGTCCACCTCTACGATTGCGTCATGCCCTGCGCTGGAGCCGAAGCCTTTATCGTCACCACGCCCGAGATCGCGGCGGCACGCGGGCTTCCCTCAGCAAGCATTCTGGCGACGATTGAACGGCACAACGCTTTTGCGGACGATCCGGTGCAACTGCGTGGTGGCTGGGCCGTGGATATCGACGACTTCTGGGCCATGGCCGGCATCGCTCCTGCCGATGTTGATACCTTGCAGGTTTACGATGATTACCCGGTGATTGTGGCTATGCAGATCGAAGATCTTGGCTTCTGCGAAAAAGGCAAGGTTGCAGAGTATATCCGGAGCACCAGCTTCGTTATCGGTGGAGACCTGCCACTCAATACCAATGGCGGCCAGCTTTCCGCTGGCCAGGCGGGCGCGGCCGGGGGGTTCCAGAACATGAACGAGGGCCTGCGCCAGATCACCCGGCAACCATTGGGCGATCAGGTGCCAGATGCCGATATCGCGGTTGTCTCGGGCTTTGGCCTGGTCAACTATGATCGCGGCGTCTGCACTGCCGCCGCCGCTCTGAAAGCGATTCGATGACTGACCGCTTCCCCCGCCAAAAGCGCGATCCACTGGCGCGCAAAAAGGCCAGGCACACCTCGCCTGCGGACCGCAGTCGGGCAATGCACGCCATGTCAGCGCGGGCAGCCCAAGGCCGCTTCGTTCTTCAGGTCTGCACCGACTGCGGCAAGGCGACATATCCGCCACGCGATGCCTGTCCAGCTTGCTGGGGCGAACTGGCATGGCAGGATTGCGAGCGCGGCGCGCAAGTCCTTTGCGAAACGACCATCCGCGTTTCCACCGACCTCTATTTCCGCGATCACCTGCCTTGGCGTATGGGCAAGGTTGCGCTGGATGCTGGCCCGGTGGCGCTCGTTCACCTGCATCGCGATCTTTCGCCGGATGACCGGACGGAAATGCATCTTTTTCTCGACAGGGGCGGCAATGCGGCACTGTTCGCGCTCCCGGTCAATGGAGGTTTCGATATGGCCGATCCGCAACTGCGGGAATTTGTCGTGCCGGTAAAGGGCGCAACCGTGCTGGTTACCGATGCACGAAGTGCGATCGGCGCGGCCGTAGTCAAGGCACTGCTCGATGCTGGTGCAGGCCTGATCGTTGCCGGCTTGCAACCCCCGGCCAGAGCAACAGATCGGGACAACCCGGTCCTGGCACTTGAAGGGGTGCAGCCTATCCTGCTGGACGCCGTCGATCAGGTGAGCCTGTCGGAGGCGCTGAGCAAGATCGGCGGGCCGCTTGATATCGTCATCAACACTGCCCGCCATGTGCGGCGTGGCGGGGTCAGCAGCAACGCCAATCTGGTCGAACAGCGCCGTGCCTTCGAGGTCTCGGCGATCGGCCTATCACGCCTTGCACAAGCCTGTGCGCCGATGCTGGCGGGTCGGCCCTCCGGCGCCTTTGTCGACATCATCTCGAGTGATGCCTTGTCCGGCGCCGCTGATCATGCCGCTTATGCTGCGGCAGAAGCCGCCCGCCTGTCGCTGATCCAGAGTTTCCGGCACGAAATGCGCGAGGCCGGTGTGCGCGTGATAAGTGTGTTTACCGGCCCCACCGATGATGAACATCATCAGGCCGTTCCCCCGCCCAAGGTCGCCCCAACCCGGTTGGCCAAGGGCATCGTCGAAGCGCTAGGGCACGGCCGTGAACAGAGTTGCGTTGGCGAAATTGCCATCGATGCGATGAATCGCTGGCTGGCAGACCCGGCTCTATACGCAAGGGAGAAAAATCTATGATGACTGTCAATCCGACACTCGCAGCGCTGTTGAACGGGATCGCCACTGGTGGAATTCGCGCCATCGACCTCACCAATATTCTGTCCAGCGATTTTCCCGTTATCGTGCTGCCTTCTGAATTTGGACAATGCGAACCATTCCGGATGGAGACTGTCTCGCGTTATGATGCGAACGGGCCTGCATGGTACTGGAACAATATCTCGATGAACGAGCATACCGGCACGCATTTCGACGCCCCTGCGCATTGGATTACCGGACGGGACGTGGCGAATGGAACCGTCGATGCAATCCCGCCGGAAGACTTTATTCATCCGGCTGTCGTGATCGATATCAGCCACGAAGCGGCCGAGGATGAAGATTTCATTATAACACGTTCCTTTCTTGAAGGATGGGAACAGGCCAATGGACCGATCCCGCCGCACCATTGGATCATGCTGCGCAGCGACTGGTCGAAGAGGGTCGGAACGCTATCCTACCTGAACCTCAAGGATGACGGCGCGCATTCACCCGGCCCCGATGCTGACGCGATGCGTTTTCTGGTTCATGAGCGTGATTGCATAGGCCTGGGGGTCGAAACTGTGGGAACGGATGCAGGCCAGGCCTCACTGTTCGACGAACCACTGCCCGCCCATTCAATCCTGCATGGCAACGGGCGGTTCGGTCTGCAATGCCTGACCAATCTTGACCAGTTGCCGGTATTCGGATCGGTAATCGTCGCGATGCCATTGAAGATCAAGGGCGGTTCGGGAAGTCCGCTACGGGTGATCGCGCTCGCCTCAGCAAAGCAATAGCAGATGTAAAGCGACTTTGCAGATGACATGGAATTTTACGAGCGAAACCATCCGGCTGGCGGACAACGGCATCAAATTGGAGCCAACCGCCATCGATCATATACCGGGTCTGGTGAAAGCGGCGGCCACGGCATCTGAACAAGAATGGGAGATGGGGTTTGTCCCCACACCAGATAGCATATCATCCTATGTCGAACGCGCGACCGGCGACCGGTAGGCTGGGCGTGAAAGGAAATATCGTCCGCCGTCTTGAAGAACGAATGGATATCGCCGGGCGCAATCAGTGACGGCGGAGGCGAGGAAGCTGCCGAAACAGCCTACCCCGCCCGACCCACCATCTTTCAATAGTCGAAATCGAGTTCCGGCCGTGACCAGGCCCATCCTGTAATCCGCCAGCCCGCTTCTTCCTTGCGCAGGGAAACGGTAAAGGTGGCGTCGATTTCAGCACCCTTCTTCCCCTCCACTGTGTAGCGGAAATCCGCCGGAACAACGACATAGGCCCGATCGTTCGAGACATCCACGCGCTTCGGTTTGCGTAATGTATTAAATCCATGGCTCAGGCCAATCGACTTGTTGAAGACCTCCAACTCTTTCAGCCAGCGGGCACAGGTATCCTTCCCGTGCCACTGATAGGGTGCAAACTCATCGATGATCGAGGATTCCTTGGCGCAAGCCGCAATCACCTGGGGCAGGTCACCCTTGTTGAGACTGTCGACATATTGGTGAACAGTCTTCATCACCTCATCCTGTTCCGAGGCAAGAGCAGGACAATTAGCCATCAGTAATGCCGCCAATGCTGGTAATGCGCTTCGCGCAAGACGTTTTTGTATCATGTACCGTTCCCATTCCGATTGACCGTTTGAAGGTTGTGCGCTCGGCCAAGTGGAGCCCAAGCCCGAGTGTGCAGATTATCGTCGCGCTACCGCAATAAACCATCATCCTCGTCCCATGATCCTTGTCGCGCCCTTGCTCAAATGCAAGTAAAGCGTGACCAAGCCGTTGGTGCTGGCCGAAAATACAAATTATGGTGATGTAAATGCAATACCGCGAAGCGGCGAATTTGCCATTGCTTGTTACGAAAGATCGCGACGTGCAATCTGCTCAACGGACACTCCTGCCTCTATGAGTTCATCTCTCGAAAATCAGCCTGCCAGTAACGGGCTTCTACCCGGGGTGCTGGGTACAGGGGACATTATTTTCATGATTCTCGCCTGTGCTGCCCCTATGGGGGTGCTGGCCGGAATTATTCCCCTTGCTCTCGCCTTCGGCAACGGCGCGGGAATGCCCGGAACACAATTGATCGTATGTGTTGTGATGATGCTGTTTGCGGTGGGTTATGTTCGGATGGTCCCGCATGTTCGCAATGCAGGCGCCTTCTACGCCTATATCGCAGTCAGCCTGAGCAAGGAGGTCGGGATTGCCGCTGCCTATGTCGCGGTGATCGCCTATGTCTGCGCAGCCGCTTCGGTGCTGGGGGCGATGGCCTTCTTCGCATCGGACCTCGTCCAAAGCTCCATGGGCCTTTCCACACGCTGGGAACTCTGGGCCGGACTCAGCATCATGATGATTGCATGGCTCGGCTATCACAAGATCACCATGGCGGCAAAAGTGCTGGCCATCGCCTTGCTGCTCGAAGGCGGGCTGATCCTTTTGATCGACGCGCTGATCCTGTACGACAAGGGCTTTTCGGGTCTTGATTTCAGCAGCTTCGATCCAAATGCCATCTTCGCGCCTGGTCTGGGCATTGCCCTGATTTATGCGATCAACGGCTGCATCGGCTTTGAAGCCACCGCAATCTACCAGGAGGAAGCGCGTGACAGGGAACGGACCATTCCACGCGCCACTTACGGAGCGGTGCTGGTGCTTGGCACATTCTACGTCCTGTCATCTTGGTGCCTTGTCCTCGCGATCTCGCCGGAAAAGGTGCAACAGGTCGCCGCCGCCGATCCCGGTCGGCTGGTGACCGGAATTGCCTCGCAATATCTCGGGCAGTTCGGCCGTGATGCACTTAATCTGCTCATCGTGACCAGCCTGTTTGCCGCAGCACTGGGGTTCTTCAACAATATTGCGCGCTATCTGTTCGCGCTGTCACGCGATGGCCTGATTCCTGAGCCGCTCAGCCGGATTCATGCACACCACGGCTCCCCCTATGTCGCCTGCGTACTTCTCACGGTTGTTCTGGCGGTCATCATCGGACTCTTTGCCTGGGCGGGGCTTGACCCCCTGCTCAGCCTGTCCACCAGCCTTTCGTCGATGGGGGCGGTCGGCCTGGAAATCCTGCTCACCGCAACTTCCCTGTCGATTCCGCTGTACTTCGCACGCCGCGGCGAATTCTCGTTCGGCAAGACGGTGGCCCCCCTGGTGGCCGGTCTCATCATCGCCGTGATCACCTATCTGTCGCTTGCCAATTATTCGGCCTTAACCGGTACCAACCTCGTCGTCGTCAACCGTCTGCCTCTGATATTCCTGCTCTTTGTGGCGATTGGCTTGCTGCACGGTCTGTACCTGCGCAAGTACCGTCCTGAAATTCATGCTCGTGTGGGCTCGACCCAGGTTGAAGGCGACACTCCCGGACCTACTGCACACACACAAGCGCAGGACCAGCCAGTTGCTGCTGCAACACGGAGCCCAGCATGACCATAATCGCCGCCACATCGGAAACCACCTCCCCCATCCCGCCCGCAGCAAAGCTGCCCAGCGGACGGATTCTGGTCAATGGCCAGCTGGTCACGCCGCTCGGTTCTGACCGCATGATTGATGCCATTGACCCCGCGACCGGTGGCACGATCATGCAATTCCATGCCTGCGGCGCGGAAGATGTCGACCGGGCAGTGCAAGCCGCTCAGACCTGCTTTGAGAGCCGCGCTTGGCAGGGCATGCGCTCGCTCGATCGCGGCAGGCTGCTTGAAAAACTGGCCTTGCTGGTCGAAGAGCATCGCGACGAACTGGCCATGCTGGAATCGCTCGATAGCGGCAAGCTCCTCGCCGTCACCCGGGCTATCGATCTTCAGTTCACGATCGACGGCCTGCGCTATTTCGCGGGCTGGGCATCGAAGATCAACGGCGAATATATAGCGCATAATCCGCTTGTCCCGGAGGATGCAATCTACCGCGCCTATACCCAGCGGCGTCCCGTAGGCGTCGTCGGGGGGATCACGCCGTGGAACTTCCCGATTGGCCAGGCGATCCAGAAAATTGCGCCGGCAATCGCCTTTGGCTGCACGGTGGTGCTCAAGCCGTCAGAGGAATCATCGCTTACCACCTTGCGGCTGGGCGAGTTGATTGCCGAGGCAGGTTTTCCGGCAGGATCGGTCAATATTGTCACCGGCTATGGCGCGGATGCAGGTGCGGCGCTGGTCGAACATCCGATGGTACGCAAAATCGCCTTTACCGGATCGACCGCCACCGGCCAGCGAATCTTGGCCGCTTCGGCCGTGACGATGAAGCGCGTCACGCTTGAACTGGGCGGCAAGTCGCCCACGATCATAATGGCCGATGCTGACCTTGAGCGGGCCATTCCCGGTGCGGCGGCCGCGATTTTTTCCAATTCTGGCCAGATCTGCACCGCTGGTTCGCGCCTGTTGGTGGAAGCACCCGTTTACGAGCAGGTGATGGAAGGGGTTTGCAAAATCGCCAGCGATTTGCGTCTCGGTTCACCGTTCGATCCAGCCACACAGATCGGCCCGCTGATTTCGCGACGCCAGCGCGACCGCGTAAGCTCCCTCGTTCAAACGGGATTGGAACAAGGCGCCAGCGCGCTGACCGGAGCCGCAGCGGGTGCGGGCGAGGGCTGGTACTACAAGCCGACCGTGCTAGCCGGGGTAACCCGGGAGATGACCGTCATGCGCGAGGAAATCTTTGGTCCCGTCGTTTGCGCAATGCGCATCGATGATCCGTCTGATTTCGTTTCGTTGGCCAACGACACCCCCTTTGGCCTTGCCGCCAGCATATGGACCCGCAATCTTGACCGGGCCCATCTGCTGGCCGACCGGATCGAAGCGGGTACGGTCTGGCTCAACACTCATAATGTCCTTGATCTGGCGATGCCCTTCGGGGGCAGCAAATTGTCGGGCCTTGGCCGCGAGTTTGGCAGCGAGGCCGTGCATGCCTTTACCGAACCAAAGGCCGTTTGCATGCGGCTCGAAGGGGTGAGCGAGTTCGGCTGATCCGGCCGCTGGCCCGATGCTTCGGCCCGCCCGCCGCGTGCGGACAGCGCCACCCCCGCAATAGCCAAGGCTCCGCCGAACATGAGCGCACCGCTGACCGGTTCTCCAAGAATTGCGACTGCAAAGACAGCCGTAACGACAGGCAACAGGTTGAAGAATAACGACGCCCTGGCTGGACCGATGCGGTCAATACCCTTCATCCAGACCAGCGGCGCAACAATAGAAGCTAGAGCTCCAGCATAGACAACCAAAGGGAAATTCTCCTGGTTGAGACCCTCATGGTTGGCGAAAAGAAAAGCTGGAAACAATGCGGCGACAGCTGCGGCGGACTGAACGAACAGCTCCGTTGTCATGGGAAGGGCCGAGCGCCATCGTTCAAGCAGGACGCTATAGAGCGCAAAACAGGCGGTTGCGGCCAACATGATGAGGTCTCCCCGGTTAAACTGCTGCGAGAACAGCAAGAACGGGTGGCCCTGCGACACCACTACAGCGACGCCAATGAGAGAGATCACCGCGCCAAGCACGGCATTGCGGCTTATCGGTGCCCCAAACATGGTTCGCAAAAGACCGATGGCGAACAGAGGCATCACGGTTTGAATAATCCCGATATTGATCGCCGACGTGTGTCGGGCTGCCAGATACATCAGATAGGGAAACAAGGCGCAGCCCATCAAGCCGAGCACGATCAGTCTGAGCAAATTCTGCCGCAGCTCTACAGGGTTGCGCAGTATCGGCCTGACAGCCATTGGCGCGAGGAGAACCGCAGCAACCAGCCACCGGTAAAAGGAAATCTCGACAGGTCCGATCAGCCCCGCTGAAGCCTTTGTAACCACCGCATTCCCGCCCCAAAGGAAAACCGCCAGCAGGGGCAGAAGAATGTCCATTCCTATGGTATGCCCAGTGTCAGAAACGGTCGAACCGATAAGGCTCAGGATCAATTATTGGCTTTGTGCCCATCACAAGGTCGGCGACCAGTTCACCGGCCGCTGGCCCCGTCCCGAAGCCATGTCCCGAAAAGCCGGTTGCCAGCATCAGGTTCGGCAACCGCTTGACCGGGCCGATCACGGGCATCGAATCGGGAGTTACGTCAATCATTCCACCCCAGGCTTGGGCGACCTTTGCCTGGGCGAAGATAGGCCAGGCGGCCACGAGATTGCGCATGGCTTCGTCATTGAGGCCCTGGTTGACCGGCGGATCCATCGTCCGCACCCGTTCGAAGGGCGAGGTCTGATGCGCCTTCCAGCGGCGTGGCAATGCCAGGTCCGCGAAAAATTCGCGCCCGAAAGAGACCCTGAGGTTGCGCCATTGCGCCATCAGCGTTGGCAGATATTCGAGACCGATCAGCAGGTGATCCAGCGTCAGCGGCGCGAACAGCGCCCCGCGCTGGGTGATGGTATAGCCACCGTCAAGTCGCTTGCGAAAGGAAAAATCGGCGCCGCCCACTGCACAGTCGGTCGGCCCTTCCATGGGCTGGGTCCGCAAGACTGAAGCGACCAACGGCAAGGTCAGAAGTCGCACGCCGTGGTTGGCAAGGAACCGGCGCGACCAGACGCCGCCAGCCAACACGACCTGCTCGCAGCGGATCTCGCCCCGTTCGGTCACCACCCCGCTGACGGCTCCGCCTGTGGTGGTCAGCGTGCGGACCGCACAATTCTCAATAATCACCGCCCCCTTTGCGAGAGCGCCGCGGGCGATCGCGCTGGATGCCAGTGTCGGTTCTGCCCGCCCATCAGACGGGGTCAGGATACCTCCGACCCAGCTTCCCGTGCTGCCGGGCGCAAGCTCGGCGATCTGGGCCGAGGTGAGCAGGCGGGAATCGACGCCCGATCCCTTGACTGATTCAAGCCAGCTTTCATGCACTGCCAGCTCTTCATGCGTGCGCGAGACATAGGCGATACCGGCCTGCCGAAACCCGCAATCGTCGCCAACACGCTTGGGCATTTCGGCCCATAACCGCTCAGCCGCCTGCGCCATGGGCAGATCCACGGGCGGGCGCATCACCTTGCGCACCCAGCCGAGGTTGCGAGACGATTGCTCGCCTGCAATCCGTCCCTTTTCGATCACAACCACCGGCACGTTGCGCTCGGCCAGACAGAGGGCGGCGGACAGGCCCACAATCCCGCCGCCGATCACCACGACCGTTGTGGATTTTGGAAGGTCGGACGAGGTTTTGACGGGAACGATCAGGGGTGCCATATGTGGAGCCTCGGGATGAGATAAAGATGATCGGGTCGAAAATTCCACCCGGCACGGACGTCAAAGCGTAATCAGGAGTTCCTTGACCTCGGCCTTGGAAACGCCGCGCCAGGCGGTGACATCGATCTCGACCTTGTACTGGGTCGAACCCAATGGCGGGCAGGTCATCGTCAAGGTCGGGTTGATGCCGCGCATCCGCAGGCCATAGGCGGCCATGACCGTTTCGACATCTTCCGGGAATTGAACGAAAACGCGGGCGGACACTACATCCGCCAGCACCGCATCGACGGATGCGAGCGCGGCGGCGATGTTATCGAGCACCTGGTTGGTTTGCTCGGTCAGGTCTTCCGGGATCAGCTTGGTGCGTGGATTGCGGCCGGCTGTGTTGGAGACGAAGATCAGATTGTCCACCGCGACAAGGCGCGAATAGGAACCGTGCTCTTCGAACTTGTTGCCGGTTTTAACTTTGATGACTTCTGGCATGGGGCCTCACTACAAAAATTGAAAAAAGAAATGACAAATCGCACCTATTTCAGCGCGGGCTCTTCCCAGAGGTTGAGCTTGACGCCGATGCCCTGTGCGATCGCGTTTCGGTAAACCATCGTCCCCCAGGCGACATCCTCGACAGCCATGCCGCCGACCGAAAGGATGATGATCTCCTCGTCGGTGCGCCGACCCGGCGTGTCGCCGGACACGATCGCACCCAAATCCTCAAGTGCATCACGCGAGAGCTTGCCGTCCATTACCAGATCGAAATAGCGCACGCCCACGGCGGGGACGTGATTGTGGCGTGGGGCGGGCAATTCCTCCAGATAGGCTTCATACAGGCCGGTGAAGTCGAGCACTTTGCGGATTTCGGGCGCTTCCATGCCTTCATCGACATTGCACGGTGCCGGCATCGACAGAAACGTGCCGGGCCGCACCCATTCGCGACGAACGGTCGGATATTTTGAAGGGTCACCGGTGGCAACTGAGGCGCAGAAGGTAGCGATATCGGAATCGCGGACCACTTCCTCATCGGTTTCGACCACCCGCACGGTGGTGATCTGGGGATAGCTTTCGACAACCCAGGCCTTGAACGCATCAAGATTGGCCTGGCCTCGCCCCTTGACCTTCACGGTATCGATCAACGGACAGGCGACCATGAAAGCGGCCAGCGAAGTGCGCGCCATCACGCCCGGCCCGACGATGCCAACGACGCGTGAATCCTTTCGCGCCAGATGGCGGGCACCGACACCAGGAACAGCACCGGTGCGATAGGCCGACAGCAGATTGGCTGACATCAACGCCAGTGGCGCGCCGGTATCGGCATCGTTGAGAATGAAGGTCAGGATCGAGCGCGGCAGGCCTTTGGCTCGATTCTCGACGTTGGAACCATACCACTTCATGCCTGCGGTGCGGAACGATCCGCCAAGATAGGCGGGCATGGCCATGAACCGCCGATCTGTTGTCGGTTTCGGCATATCCGGAAATGGCGAATCCTCGGGAAAGACGATGATCGCTCCATGAGAATTGTTGTTCCCGCCAGCCATACGATAATCGCCAATATGGAGTAGATGAAACATCTCCTCTATCGCATCGACACACTTTGCCATGTCGGCCACCCCAGCACGGATCATATCCGGCTCCGAAAGGTAGAGGAAATCAATACGCGGCAATGTTGGGGCAAAATTCGATCCCTGACCTGTGGCGATGATCGAACCAACATTGCCAGTCGATGCGCCTACCCCAGATGTTGCCAAAATCGGCTCAGTCACACGCATATCTCCATCAGACTTGGATGAGTTGCCATCGCGCCAACCACTTTTTCTTCAGCAAGCTCTCGACAGTGCACTTTGCATCGACTGCGGAGACGTCGGGGTAAATTGCAACTAGGGCTTGACAGTTTGCATAATCGGCCACAACCTGTGCAAGATCATGGTTGGCGATATCCCTGAAAATGGCCTGGTTTCTTCTGGGAGGGCGAGCCCTGGTACAATTCGTCTGCTGTTTCTCACAGCTTTGACTGATGCCGTTGCCGATGTTGGAAAACGCATCGACCCGGTCTTGCGCGAGCATGGCATGTTTCGCGCGCAACTTGATACGCCCTATGAATTCGTACCGCTTCACCGTTATGTCGCGCTTCTCGAATGCGCAGCCGAGAAGTTTGACCGCCCTTATCTGGGATTGGAAATGGGCTCAGCGTTCGGCTTGGCCGAATTGGGTCCCTTCTACGCCCTGCTTCGGGCTTCTGGCAGCTTGCGGGGCGCACTCAATTATCTGGTGCTGTTTCAATCGCGACTGCAAAGCCATACCCTGTTCGACAGCCGGATCGACGCGGAAACAACCACCTATTCCTACCGTATCGAGGACTCGCGTATCTGGCCGCGCCGCCAGGATTCGGAGTTTGCCATTTCGGGCTATGTCAACCTGATCCAGCAGCTTAAATCCCCAAATTGGGGTCCGGTTGAAGTCCGTTTTGAACATTCCCTGGATGGAAGGGAAGAGCGATTGGTTCAACGTTTCCGCGCGCCTGTGCTGGGGAACCAGTTGGCGAACTCGTTGGTCATCCGGAATGAAGACCTCGACAGGCCTCTGGTCAGCGCGGCGCCTTCGGAAGACAAGAAATTGCGGACCATATTGGAATGGCATCTACTTGACCTGATGGGGCCCGCGGCAACGCCGAGCGAAGGCTTCGTGGAGTTGACCAGGGACATCATTTCGCGTTGGCTGGGCCGAACCCATATCGATTGCGCCACCGTCGCAGCTGAACTCAAGCTATCAGAGCGTTCGTTGCGACGCCGGCTGACCGAGGAAAACACATCATTTCGCGAGCTACTCCAGTCTGTACGCAAGGAGCGCGCGCAGACGATCTTGCTGAAGCCGGGAATTTCAATGGCCGTGGCGGCAGAACAGCTCGGATATTCCGATACTGCAGCATTTTCCCGAGCATTCAAAGAATGGTCCGGTGTTTCGCCGGGGCGTTTTTTGCATAGCGCCGACCCGGATACCTCCGATGATGCCCCACCAGAATGCCGAGAGGATTTAACCACTTGCTAAGCATCCTGGTTTACCAAGATTGCTGTCTTCAACTTGGCTGGAATGAAAATGAAACAGCTCGCAATTCAGGCCAACAAATGGATCGACGACACTGCCAAGATCTGTGGCGAGGTCGCTGTCGACTGTTCTGATACCGCCGGCACGCTCGAACTTGCGACCAAAGCCGCAGATGAATTGCGCCAGGAACATAGCACGCTTGAGAAAATAACGGATCGCCTTACCGCCGAAATTGAAAATGTCGCGCATGCGACCGAAGAAGCAAAAGAGCTGTCAGACGCTGCGCGCGAAAAGCTCGAAGCCGGCAATGCGACGATCGAAGCATCTATGGCTGGTTTCTCGGACATGATCGGCCTGATCAATCGATTGGGAAATCACATTGCAGGCTTTGCTGCCGCAATGGAGCAGGTGAAGGGCGCGTCTCAGGCAATTGACAATATTGCCCGCACGACAAACATGCTTGCGCTGAATGCAGCTATCGAAGCCCAGAAGGCAGGCGAGGCGGGACGCACCTTTGCGGTAGTTGCTGACGAAGTGAAGAAGCTGGCGCTCGATTCTCGCACCGCAGCAGTCGAAATTACAGGGACGGTGAACTCTTTGTCCGCCGAAGCGGAAAAGCTGGCCGTCGAGATCGGTAATGGCATTGAAGGAAGCGGCGAAGCGCAGACGCAGTTCTCCACCATGGAACAGTTGATGGGAAGCCTTGCGCAGATCGTCGGTCATGTCGACGACCGGACAACCGAAATCGCAAACAATACCGCCGCGATCACCAAGGGCCTCGCCGAATCGCGCGATGTCCGTCTCGCCGTTTCATCCGCCAACGACGAAATGCACACTCATTTGCAGCTGGCGCACAAGGAAATTTCCCAACTGGAACAGCGTGCCAATGTCATGTTCGACAAGATCGTCCATAGTGGGATGTCCAACGAAGATGGTGCCTTCGTAGAACTTGCGCTTCAAAAGAAAGAAGAGATCGTCACAATTACCGAAGCGGCGATCGATAGCGGTGTATTGACGCTTGAAGATCTTTTCGATGAAGAGCTGGTTCTGATCCCTGGCAGCAATCCGCAGCGTTTCACCTCGAGACTGACCGCGTGGGCAGACCAGAACTGGCGCACCATTTTCGATCAAACCAAGGCACTGCGGACGGAAATCCTTACTTTCGCATGCTCTACCAGACAGGGATTCATGCCAACCCATTTGAGTGAGTTTTCGCGTACGCCAATCGGTGACGTGGCGCATGACTCCCGCTATTGCCGCAATGGTCGCGTGTTCAGCATCGATCCCGTCGCAAAGGCAAGCGAGCGGGACTATATGATGGCGGTTTACCGCCACACCGGCGCTTCATCTCAGGAGGGAAACCGCGACTCAACTGTCGTGCGAAACGTGTATGTTCCCCTAAACATCAAGGGCCGACGCTGGGGCGACGTCGAACTAGCCTATATTCTCTGACCTGCGCAGACATGCTGAAGTCATGGGCTATTCTTGCTCAAAGTCCTCGGCGCGCGCTGTGGGCTTTACCTGGTCCAAATCTTCAAGAAGAAGGTAACCTTGTTTCACCGCCTTCATTTTGGCGGCCTCAAACCGCTTCATATAGGCATCGTAAGACCCATATAATTTCCGGAGCTTTTGTGCGTCATATGCAATTTTGGTATCATATACGAGGCCGCAACTGGCTTCCTGTTCGGTCAAATAGCTAGCTGTCGGGATCTGAATCCAAGGCGGGCGGACGCCACCGATCATATTTCCTGTCGAAGTTTCCCGGACAACAGAACTACCTTTTCGAGTAACGCGTGGGGCCTTCGGCATTGGCTTGGCCTCACGAGTCCATTTGTCCATACCGTCAAGCAAGGCAGCCACGATTACCTCTACGGGTTCATCATACACGGTCTGGCAGCGCGGATCGTCACCCTTGCCAACATCCGCAGCAAAATATTCGCGATGCGAAGTGCCAAGATCAGCCTTCCGAAGATGCGGCATGCCTGTGACTTCGTAATAGCGCAGTTTGGGATGATCGGTGTCGGGCGGCAATGCGATCTTTTCCATCACATCGTGCATCAGCTCGGATTGGCTATAGACGGTTACGAAAGGTACGTCGCTCGGCATTTTGCGGGGTACCCGCACAACATCTCCGCCAACCTCACCATAGGCCATTCTTCCAGTCATATAGGCGTCGATCAAAGGTCTTCCGTCGGGCATCCGCCATGCCTGGTGTCGCCCCTGGTCGAGATAGTCCATCCAGACCTGCGCGGTCACGGCCCAGCTGTTGACATAGACGCGATCGACCCGAAGATTCTTCATCGGGCCATTCGGATCGTTGGTCTTCAATAGCAGCGCAAGCTGCGCGCCGATCGCTTGTGATTGCGGGACGAACGGATCAGGGGCACCGCCACGCAGGAAACGGACAGGATCGTAATAAGCACCAAGCGGGGCATAGCGCGTATAATCGAAGCGGCGCATGAAATCGAAATTGACGATACCGGTGTAGAGTTGGTTTGGATCCGTTTCGGGATTCGCCACCGGTTGATCAGCGGGCGGGAATTTGGGGTCTTCGCCCGGCTTGTTGATGTTGAGCGTATAGCCGACATAGGCATAGCCTTTGCGCAAGAGATAATCCCGCGTCAGAATCCATCCAGCCGCGCGTTCGCCAAACCAGCTGAAGGGTTCGATGATGACCGTGCCGTTGAAGCGCGCCCCTTCTTTGGGCCGACGAACCAGTATTCGCGTCACATAAGGTGCTTCGAGGAGGGTATCGCCCGCAGCCGTGATCGCGGGGGCGACGCCCGAAAGATAATATTCCTCTTCAACATAGCCTGCCTTGGCGAGGTCGCTGAATTCTGTCCCGGGCCGCAATGCGGACGAAAGGGGTGGCTGCGATGTGGGCGGCACAGATATGGCTGTCGGCATGGACGGAATCTGCGCGTGCAGCCCGACAGCGAAGGTCAGGGCGGCAAGCATGCCCGCAATGGCAACGCCACGAAGCAAACCGCGTTCGGAAAATAGCCCCGGGCAACGCCAGCCCCCGTCATGGATCGCAAATCGCGGTGTACGCAAATTTTCATTTCCCGTCATGTCGGTTACTCGCAGCTTGAGGGCAAGTGTCACCAATCCTGGCATTCGCCTGATGATGATGGACCACCTGCATGGGGAGAGGACTGAAGTCATGCAGGTGGCCTGGAGAGGTCCGCAAGCACCTGGCACGCCGTGCCAAGCCTTTCTCACTCTCATCTGGAACGAGTATGCGTTGGAGGCGTAACGGATCAGAACACCATCTCCAGCGTGAATCCGATCCAACGACCGAGGAAGATCACCAAAACCCACAGAATCAGGGACAATATGCCGGCTGTCCTCGCTGCCCGCGGCGTTGGCATGCTCTCATCCCATTCTGCGATCTTGCGAAAAGCCGTCATATGGAAGACCGCCATGTTCAGGCCGGCCACGGCAATTGCCACAAGCTTGAGCAGGAACTGGGTATTATTGGCGTAGGCAGGCGCATTGGAAATAAACATCAGAGTGCCACTGATTATCGCCAGAACGAATGCGACCCAGGTATATGGCAGGAGTTCGGCAATCAGGCGCTGGGCGCTGCCACGGTGTGATGCCCAACCCACCAGTCGCAGGTCGACAATCAATATCGTGCCAAAGACAAGCGCTATAGCGAGCACATGAAATGACTCAAGCACCGGAAAGGCGTTCACATTTTCGCGAATCGCAGCAGATACAGGCAGATCATAAATCTGCTGGAGAATTGTGTTAATCATGACCAGAGTTTCCCTCTCAATGCTTCGAACAGGCTGGAATGAATTGGCTACATGGCTCAGGTATAGGCAATGAAGCGGCCGCAAAAGACGATGGCGCACCAGACGAGGACCATGAACCAGGCCAGCAACTTCGAAGCCTCTGCCCTATCTTCGCCTTCAAAGGCCAGTTCATCACCTTCGACGACAATATTCTCGCGCAACAGCGGCTCACGTGCCTTGAGAGTGACGACACTGGCACCCACTACAAGCGCCATCTTGATCCAGAACACCGTGTTACCAATCGTTCTTCCCGGCTCGGCGACCACGAGCAACAACCCGGTCAACAGGAGAATTGCAAGCGCGCGACCCATCCACGGCAGATAGCGTCGCAATACGTCCGGAACAGCCCTGTCTACTGCGAACATCCCGGCCAGACGCAGTTCAGTAACGAGAGCGGAACCGATTATAATCGAGATCGCAAAGATATGAATACTTTGAATTGTGGGAATGGCCCAGGTCGTTTCTCGCAGTCCGGTCGAGAAAGACGTAGCGTATAGCCATTCGCTGAATACTTCTATGGACATATGTTGGGTTCCCTCTCTTTGAGACGATTGGTGTAGGCTAGCCATGAAACTGATTTGACACTCTTCCCGTACCGTCCATCTCCATGCGTCTTTGCCTAAAGGTTAAACGCAACCGGCTCTGAACCATATCCTGAAACGGTTTGATACCGGAACAGAAGGAAGCGAAACGGTACGGGTCGGCTAGGACTGCGGCCCTTGTTGGCCGGAATCCGTTGAGACGCCGGTCCATTATGTTGGATCATGATCAAAACACCCGCTTCATGCCGATGCGGATTTGTCGCGGCTCCACGATCTTGCTGTTGTACCCTTCCACACCTTCCGCCGGTTCACCGGGCAGCCGGGACGGGTAAAAATAATCAACATCATGCTCCTCGCTGTCGAAGGCGTTGAGCAGCTCCAGCGAGAACGCCCAATTCCCGGGCGTGAAGGCAACACGAGCGTTTGCAAGTGTGGCAGCGCTGCCCTTCGCACTGTTGCTTTCGTTCAGGGCATGCGGTCCAAGATGACGGATGCGTAACGATGCATTCCAGCGATCAGAATGAGTCGCAACACCCAGCTCGCCCGAACTGCGCAGGGCGCCCGGTATGAAATTGGTGCCCTTGGGCAGATCGGCGAAGCGGCTTTTCGCGCCGGTCCACACCGCATCAACGGTCATCCAGTCGGTTGGCTTCCACCATGCCGTCAACTCATAACCGCGCCTGCGCCCGCTGCCGCTCGGTTCAACGGCTCCTGAATCGCCCACATAGATGAGTTCGCTGTCGATCCCGCTCCACCAATAGTTGCCGGTCAGGATCAAGCGTCCCTGCTCAAAGCGCACGCCCAGTTCGCGAAAGCTGCCATTGACCAGACCCGGGGCCGGATCGGTCGGAGAAGTGACGCCCCGCGCATCATTGCTGTGAAAGCCCTGACCGTAATTTGCATAGAAGGCGAGACCGTCAGCAACCTCGACATTCGCGCCGATGCGCGGCGACAGCATGCTGTCCTTGACCAGACCGCTCCAGGCCGATCCGGCCAAAGCCCTGGTATTGAAACGATAAAAGTCACCACGCAGGCCGCCCGTCACCATTACGCGCGGCACGGGCTTCCACTGCACTTCGCCGTATAACGCGCCAGAGCTTTCATGAACCGCAAAGCGGCTTCGTGTGAAATCAACGACACCTTCTATACTATGATCCAGCCCGACCTCTGAGATGTCGTCTACACGCGCCTCGCCGCCAATTGTCAGGCTGAGGCTGTCACCGAATGTGAACCGTTTGTCGATCCTGCCGCCATAGCCCCACATTTTTTCATACTGGCGCAACTCGTCACCATTGATCGGATCATCAAGAAAGAAGGTGAAGTTGGAGAATAGACTCCAGTTATAACGTTGCGCCCAAAGCGACAGATTCCAACCGTCCAAGCCAGCGACACCAAGGGTCAGTACCTGCCGGTCTGTGCGCCCGGTCAGGAACGGATCGAGCGTACCATACGCATCCTCGACCAGCGTTCCGATAGCGCGTTCGGGTATTTGTTCGGTGGGATTCCAGCGGGCGCGATACAGATTGGCGCCCAGCCGAACCCGGCCGATCGACGTGTCGCTGCCGTACTTCAGGAGCCCCGCATAGCTTTCCAGATTCTCGGGGAGCGCCCAGGGCCCGTTGTAGAATTTGGCCTGGCCGACAAAAAGCAGATCGCCTCCCGCAACATTGACAGAACCGCCTGTGACAAAACGCCGATAGCCATATCCCCCAATCTCTGCTGCGACGAACGGTGCGATGGTGTCCCTGGTCGAAATCCGCGCCGAGGCGACAAAACCGAAATCGCCATCCTCCGCCCGGTACGGCCCCTTGCGATAGTCTATCCGGTTGACCGCTTCCGGGATCAGGCCACCAACATCGAGATAACCCTGGCCATGGCCGTGGGTACGGAAATTGATCGGCATGTCATCGATGCTGAGCGAAAAATCGGTCCCGTGATCGAGGTTGAAGCCGCGCAGAAAATACTGGTTTGCCTTGCCTCCGCCCGAATGTTGCGTAGCGATCAGGCCCGGCACGGCCTCAAGCAGTTCGGCCGGTCGCAACAATGGACGGTTGGCGATGTCCTGCCCATCCACGGATCCTTCGCTTGCGGCTACAGCCGTGCCGATACGATGCTCGCCTCGGGCCGTGACGACAATTTCACGGCCTTCGTCGACTTCGTACTCCGCCGCCCATAATGGCATCGCCACCGTTCCGGCCAACACCGTACCGGCGCGCAGTATTGAGTGAACGATTGCCCCGGGCATGCGCGATTTCGTCATGGGATTCCTCCTCCTTTACCCGTCATTGTCCATATGTACGGCTCGTTCTTGGTCCACGTCTGGCCGTATTGGAGAAGCAGACAAGTTACGAACGGTTCGCAATCGTTCGCTTCGGGAGGTGGATGGTTATCTTTGAGATCATTCCCGGCAAACATTTGATGTGGTCGACCACGGAGAAATCGGGCGTTCTTCGAAAACCAGTAGGTGCTGTAACGCTGCTGTAACCCACCGGTTACCGCTAATGTCTTTTCATCGTCCGCGCTGCTTGGCAAATCAGTAAATGTGCCATCATAGGGTGAAGTCCTGTAACGTGAGAGGGAAAGCCAATGCGGAATCTTGCCGTCGTTGCTGTTGTTGCATTGTCAATCGTGACCGGCTGTAGCCGGAAGGAGCCGGCCGATCCTGCCGCCATAAAGGCGCTCATGACGCAAAAAGTACAACCGGTAGCCGTAGTGTACTGGAATGCCGTGCAGTATATCAGCGACGAAACGGGAACGCGCGAGATCAGGCCAGAGACCGACGCTGACTGGAATCGCACCATTGAAGCGGCCCGATCGCTCAAGCAACTGGGGGAAGAACTCAAGCTTCCCGCCAATGCTGCTGGCCGGGGTACCGACTGGCAGGATTTCGCCCAGGGTCTTGTTGATGCGGCGGGCCAGGCGGAACAGGCGGCCAGATCACGCAGCCCGGAAAAGGTGCTGGAAGCGGGCGGCACCGTGTACAATGTCTGTAGTGCCTGCCACGAAGTCTATATGCCCTCCCCCACCGGCCTCTCACCAGTTGTCGAGGGCACGAACCGGCCAAGCCATTGAATCTTTGCGCGCGTTTGGGCTGGTCCGCAGTCGCGCTTGTCGCAATAACAGTCTGGCCGATTGCCGCATTTGCCCATGATGTGGCCCAAGGCGACCGCGCCTTTGTCCAGGCAACGCACGGCCCTGCAATCATACCCTTCATGTACCTCGGCGCGAAGCATATGGTGACAGGATACGACCACATCCTGTTCCTGCTCGGTGTGGTCATGTTTCTCTATCGCCTGCGCGACATCATTATCTTTGTATCCATGTTCACGCTCGGCCATTCGCTCACCTTGCTGCTGGGTGTGCTGTTTGGAACGGGTGCCAACAGCCATGTGGTCGATGCAATCATCGGTCTGTCAATCATCTACAAGGGATGTGAGAATCTGGGCGCATTCAGAAAATTGGGCGTGGCGATTGACCCAAGGTTGATGGTATTGGTGTTCGGCCTCTGCCATGGTCTGGGGCTGGCCACCAAATTGTTAAGCCTCGCCATTTCGCCCGATGGCCTCATCATCAATCTGCTCAGTTTCAATGTCGGGGTGGAACTCGGCCAGATCCTCGTCCTGTTCTTTATCGTCTGCCTGCTTAATCTGTGGCGCGCGCGACCGGATTTCGCGAAAAGTGCGACGCTGGCGAACTGGATGCTGATCGGCTGCGGCACGTTCATCATGATCGATCAGACAAGGGAGTATCTTGCAGCATGACCAACAACGACCAAAGCAGTGGCATCCGCCGCCGCTCCATCCTCCTTGCAGCAGGAGCGACCCTTGTACTGGGCATCGTCGCGGTGCTGTTCGTCCTGCCGGCGGAAACGGGCATCGACCCAACCGGGTTCGGAAAAGCAACTGGTCTTTTGGAGATCGCCAATCCCGAGGCCAACAAACTTCTTGAACGAGGCAAAAAGCGAAAAGGCGTGCTGACGTCCAGCGCCAAACCTCTTGCTGCAGAGCCAGGAGTAGGCGACCATTGGACCTATGATTTACAGCCCTATGGAGAGATTGAGTTGAAATATATACTCGACAAGGGCGCACCGATCACCTTCACTTGGAGCGCAGACGGTTCGCTGAACTACGACATGCACGCCCATCCCTTCGATGGTGGGGCGGACCTGACCGAGAGTTACGCGATCGCCAAGGGCGACCGCCAGAGTGGCCGATACGTCGCAGCTTTTTCTGGGATCCATGGCTGGCACTGGCAGAACCGCAGTCTGCAACCTGTGCGGCTCACCGTCGATGCTTCTGGAAAGATAGCGGGCGCAAAACTGTTCAATGGGCCCACTGAACAGGATCGTCCGCTTACGCCGGCAGGGAAATAGGGGTATAAGCGAAAGCCGCGCCGGGTCCGACCCGGCGCGGCTTTCTCGTTCAGACCGGCAGTCCTACCACTGCCCCCGACCTAGTCAGAACGACACTTCGGCATTGATGCCGACTGTGCGCGGTTGGGCATAGTTGAACCAGTCCGCGTTGAACGAGGTCTGGTTCCAGAAGCCGCCACCGATCACACCGTGCTTGTTCGTCAGGTTCTGGACGAAGAGGTTAAATTTCAAATTGTCGACCTCGAGCCCGGCGTTGGCATCGAACTGGACGTAGCCGGGATAGTGTGCGCGCAGATCAGCCACGCCCGCAAAGGGCACGAATTCGCCCTTGCGCCCGCCGACATAGGTTGCCGACGCGCCGAACGAAAGCCTCGCATTATCTGCAACGGGTGCCCTGTAATCGAACGAGAACCGACCGGAATGCTTGCTCGAGAACGGCAAGCGATCTCCCTTGAGGGCATAGAAGTTCGCATTGCTGACGGCATCCTGACGCAGGGTTGCATCGACATAGGCCCACCATGCTGACAGGGTCAGGCGGTCGGTCGGTCGCGTTTCGAGTGCGATCTCAAAGCCACGGCTGCGCGCCTTGCCCGCATTGCCGTTGGCGGTGTAGCTGCCCAGCACCTGGACGATCTGGATGTCACTCCAGTCGATGTTGAACAGCGACACATCGTAGGACAAGACTCCCCCCGCCAGGTCACCCTTCGCTCCGAGCTCGTAGTTCACGGTCTTGTCCGGCTTGAACTGGCACGGAACGACTTCCGGCAGAGCGAGAGGTCCGCAGATCGCATTGGTGCCACCCGGGCGGTAGCCTGAGGCGACGCGGGCGTAGATCATGTGATCGGGCGTCGGCTTGAAGCGCGGCGAAATCTGGTAGGTGAAGGCGCTGCCGCTGGCCTCGGGCTGGTTGGTCGATTCGAACGGAGCGGCCGGGTACGGGTCGAACTGGAACCAATCGTGGTGGAACATCGACTGGTCGTTGCGGCTATAACGCCCGCCGAACTGAACGTCGAACTTCTCCGAAAGTCGGACCGCAATATTGGCAAACCCGGCATATTCCTTGTACTTGATCGTGTCGCGCCAGACGATGATGGTGCCGAGCTGAGGTCCAGTGCCGTCATTGATCGGGATGCCAAGCGAAGCGCCCGTCGCAGGATCGATCGCATAGTTATCGAGATCATATTTGGCATCTTCATAGGTATAAAAACCGCCGACAATCCAGTCGATGCTGTCGCCGATCGAACCGGACAACCGGGTTTCGTGCGAGAACTTGTCAACGTCGTACCCCTGCCGGAATATGTCACCGATCGGATTGACCCCAGGGAACAGGATGGGGAAGATCGGGGCGAAGACGACCAGCGGCGATGCCGTGAAATCCAGGCTGTCGAAGTTTCTGGCGCGCGAAAACGCCGAAATCGAGGTCAGATCCACGCCACCGAGGTCAACGTCGAGCGCAGCGGTGTACATCTCGGTTTCGGATTTGCTGCGCCCGGAACCGAATTGATCGGTCTGCTGATAGAAAGAACCGGTCGTCGAATCGACGTTCGATGAGCCGTAGATGTCGCGCACCTGGTAGATCGCGCCAAGCTTCAGCGAAACCGCGTCCGATGGCTTCCACAGCGCCGCAATCCGGCCCCCCGACACGCGCGAAGAATTGACGTCCCTTTCGCCGGTGCGGATGTTGTCGATATAGCCGGGCTCTTTGCGGGTAAAGGCGCTGGCGCGCACCGCAAGGGTGTCGCCCAGCGGGATGTTGAGCGAACCGCGCAGGTTGTAGCCCGACTTGCCGCCGCCATCGACCAGGCTGACACCGCCGGCAAGGGCACCGCTGAACTCGCTTACGCTGGGGTCGAGGGTGACGTATTTGACCAGGCCGCCCATGCTGCTGGCGCCGTAAAGGGTGCCCTGGGGACCGCGCAGCACTTCGACCCGCGCCAGTTCGGAGGGATCAAGATCGGGTGCCGAGCCGAACAGGCCGCCCTGCCCGGTCGAGGCGCCGAAGGGGGCATCGTCGATGGTATAGCCGACCACCGGGTTGCCGCTCACCGGACCGGTCGAGATGCCGCGGATCGCCAACTGCGAGCGGTTGTTCTGGAACTGGAGATTGACGCCGGGAACGCTGGCGAAAAACTCCTGCGCCTTGGTCTGGTTCTGGGCCAGCAGGTCAGCCCCACCGACTGCTGTAACCGGAACCGGAACATCCTTCAGGCGCTCTTCCCGCTTTTGCGCAGTTACAATGATCTCGCCATCATTGGCGTTCTCTTCCCCGGATGCCTGAGCGAATGCCGCAGACGGCAAAAGCGCAAGCGAGGCCACGATGGTCGCTGACAACGGCATCGCCAAAAGTCTTGATGGTCTTTTCTGAAATATCTTCATTATACTTCCCTTTATCCCTGAGTTGATATTATTGCACGACATCCGAAATCAGTTGCTGGCCACGTAACGTGCCGCCAACTGATCTCTCGGAATTTTGAATGGGTTGCGGTGCGACTGTGCGCTGGCGCGGTTGTCGTGATTTACGTTTGCGCCACCACATCAGAACACCCGTGACCGAAATGCCAACGACGAGAAGTCCGAATGCGGAAACGGCGAACTGCCAGGGGCGCCCCCAAATAGCCGTAACATGTATCGCCATCAGCCAACTGGTGACCGTATTTCCCGCCCGCTGGCCCGTGGGCAGTTGCAAACCTAAGAAACGGCCATCGCGCGCATCGATAGCTATGGTCGCCGCAGTAGCAGGTGAATTGGTTTCGGTCGGGTTGCCTTGTGCGTCGAGCAAATCCCGCGAGGTGTGCATCTGGAAGAAATAGACTCCCAGATCGCGTCGATATTCGATTGCCGCCGGTTTCCCCAAAGTGAAGCCTTCGGTCCTGGCTTTCTCCGCGAAATAGCGCTGTCCCAACTGCGCTGCTTCAAACCAGTCGACCGGCGGATTGAGCAGCGGCCGCGCCAACGGAACGCTTGGTGGTTTTTCCTGGAAATGCACATAGTCAGCGAACTTGCCGACGAAGCTCGCATAAGGACCACCCTGGTTAAGGGCAAACCCGGTTACTGCAAAAAGCAAAAGCAGAGGCCAGAGCCAGAGCCCCGAAGCGCGATGTAGGTCAAGGATCCGCCGCGTCGAAGTCGACCCGCGCTGGATCTGCCAGGCTGTCATCCAGCGCCGGGCAAACGGCCTCGGCTTGCTGCTGCTTTTTCCCTGCTTCAACTTTGCAGGAAGCGTAAGGTAAAAGCCCGCCATGCTTTCGAACGCCCAGACCAGGCCAAGCGTACCGATCAGCAGCGTCCCCACCCCGAGTGGCAGGATCAACGCATAATGCAGGTAGTAAATCATCGAGGGGAGCTTGTCAGGTCTGAGCGAGACCTCCCCTATCACCCGTTGCCCCAACCGGTCACCGGTATAGGGATTGGCGAAAACCTCATCATAATCAAGCTGATATGGTTCTCCGGACAGGGGGTCGATCGCTGGCATTACGCGCGAAAAAATGGGCTCATCGGGCTGCTGCGGAAACTGAAGGGAAAAGACATGCGAACGGGGGTCTTGCGCCTCCAGTCTCTCCCGGATCACAAGAAGGTCGTGCAAAGTCCAGCTTTGTTCCTGCGGCGTGACCACCCGCAAGCGGGCGTTGAAGGTGCGCTCCAGATCGTCATAAAATGCAATGATGCTGCCCGTGGCGCCAATGATGATCAGAAAAAATGCAAGCGACAGGCCAAGATACCGGTGTACCTTGCCCATCAGTTCTCGAAAGTTCTGCGCCTTATTCAAATTCACAGTCCAGGAGGATTTGCCCATGATCGCCCAAGTGGTCAAAGACGCTGTCACTGCCCCGATGGCGGTGGCACGATGGATTTGCAGTCAGCATTTTTCGGGGCCTCCTTATGCTTCAGAACAGCCTTGGATATTTTGAGCATGAAGTTTGCCACCGCTCTTGCGCAACGGAATTACCGGAAAGGTCCGATAGTTTGTAATTTCGGCCACTCGACTCATCCAGGGCGCATTTTCTGCGAAAGTCTGGCAGATTTGCGACATCAATAGCGGCCAGCACCCTATGGGGAAACGGTTGTAGAGGGAGAAAGCGAGTAGCGTTCTAGGTTGCCTCGGCCTCATATTCCGCAATTGCTTCCCGAGCGATCCGGATGGAATCGATGCCTGCCGGGATGCCGCAATAGACCGCAACCTGAAGTAGCGCCTCTCGTATTTCTATCTGGGTCAGCCCATTACGGAGCGCCGCCTTCACGTGCAGCTTCAACTCATGCGGTCGGTTGAGCGCACTGATCATACCCAGATTCAGCAGGCTGCGATCCCGCCTAGACAGGCCGTCGCGCGACCAGATATCTCCCCAGCAATAACGCGTCGACAATTCTTGAATCGGAAGTGAAAATTCATCTGCCTGCTCCATTGAACGGGTTACATATTCTTCGCCAAGCACCTCCTTTCGGATGGCAAGTCCCCGGGCGAAACAATCCTCATCCATTGGCCTGCTCCGCCTTGCTTACAGTCCGCCGACCAGACAATATTTGATGTTCATATAATCGGCCAGACCATGGCTGGATCCTTCCCGACCGAAACCGGATTCCTTGACGCCACCAAAAGGCGCGACCTCGGTTGATATCAGGCCGTCATTCACTCCGACCATGCCATATTCCAGCCCTTCCATGAACCGCCACTGGCGTGCTGTATCGGCGGTATAGACGTAAGCGGCTAGGCCGAACGGCGTATCGTTGGCGATCCGGAGCGCCTCGCTCTCGTCGGTGAAGCGCATCACCGGTGCCACCGGCCCGAAAATCTCTTCATGGGCGATTTTCATCAACGGCGTAACATCGGACAGGACCATTGGCGCGTAGAAGGCGCCATCTTCAGGAACTCCCGGCGAATTGCCGGCCAATGTAGCTCCTTCTTGCAATGCCTCATCGACGAGTCCTGCGACCCGCTGAACGGCCTTCGTGTCAATCAGCGGACCCATGCCCGAAGCTGTTTCAATGCCGTCACCAACATGCAGCGCGGCAACACGCGCGGCCAGCCCCTCAACGAATACATCGTGGATGCCGTCCTGCACCAGGAACCGGTTGGCACATACACAGGTCTGCCCAGCATTACGGAAGCGCGAGGCCATAGCGCCTTCGATAGCACGGTCCAGATCGGCATCGTCAAATACGATGAACGGAGCATTTCCGCCCAACTCAAGACTAAGCCGCTTCATCTGCCCCGCCGCCTTGGCCATGATCACCTTTCCGACCTCGGTCGAACCCGTGAAGCTGATCTTGCGAACCATCGGATGGGTACAGAACAGATCGCCGGCTTCGGACGAACGATAGACCGGCGTCACCCGGAACAGATCCTGCGGCACACCTGCCTGATGCGCCAGATTTTCCAGCGCCAGCGCCGAAAGCGGCGTAGCTTCGGCAGGTTTGACTATGATCGAACAACCAGCCGCGAGCGCCGGACCGACTTTGCGCGTGATCATCGCCAGCGGAAAATTCCACGGTGTGATTGCGGCACAAGTCCCGACCGGCTGGCGTAGCGTCAGTATCCGCTTGCCCGGGGCATGGGACGGGATCACTTCGCCATAGGCGCGGCGGGCCTCTTCCGAGAACCATTCAAGAAAGGCAGCACCGTACTTTACCTCACCGCGCGCCTCGTCGAGCGGCTTGCCGCTTTCCAGCGTCATTAGCCGTGCCAACGCCTCGGCATTCTCGCACATCAAATTGTACCAGGCGCGCAGCACATCGCTGCGTTCCTTGGCCGTGCGGGCGGCCCAGCCATGCCGGGCTGCCTCGGCTTGATCGATGATAGCTCCCAGCGCCGCTGTATCGAAGCGATGAATGGTAGCGACGACACTGCCATCGGCAGGGTTGAAGACCTTTAACCCGTTATCGTCGAGATATTCGGGCTGCAAAAGCTGCAAAGCCGGGTCGGTCATGGGTCGGTTACTCCAGGTTGAAGAAATGCCGTTCAGAGCATCCGCGGCAGGACGTCGGTTTCGCCGCCTTTGTCGAGCAAGCGATGCTTCAACGCCCCGGCGAGGTGCAAAACGATGAGCCCAAGCAAAACATAGGCGCAGTACATGTGCAAGGCATCGAAGATTGCGAAAGCATCGTCATTCTTGGGCAGAACTTCCGGCAGATGGCCAAAGAAGAAGAACGGCACGCCATCGCTCTGTGTGAAACTGGACGACATGGAATAGCCCAGCAATGGCACCGCAATCGTCAATACAATGATCAGCCGGTGGACCAGATGCGACAGCGTCTTTTCCCATCCGGCCAGACTCTGTGGTGTCTGGGGAAGGATATGGCGGTTTTGCCAGCGGATCGTGAGATGGACAAGGGCCAGTAGCCAGATCAGAACGCCAAACTGCTTGTGATTGTTATAAAAAAACCCAAAAGTTTCCATGGGTGTATCCTCGGGCAGGCCCGTCATATACCAACCCGACCAGATCAGCCCAAAGATGATGATAGCCCGCAACCAGTGCAGCAACCGCATGGTGAGGGGGTATTTGACACTCCCCTCCACAGAATTCGTGTTCATCACCTTACCCTTTCTTTGCTATAAAAAGACGCCGCGCGAATAGCCCCCATCAACCGTGATGGACTGTCCGGTGATGGCTGGTTGTTCTGCGCTTGCCAGAAACGCAACCACGCGCCCCACTTCCAACGGGGTCAGGATGGTGCGTGTGGGAATCTGATCGATGAATTCCGCCTCGATGGCGGAGGCATTGGTGGCGCGATCATGCGCCATTTCAGCAAACAATTCCTCAAGGTGCGGGGTCCGCATAATGCCAGGGTGCACAGCGTTGACCGTAATGCCGAACGGCCCGAGCTGATCCGACAGAACCTTTGTGAAGTGCGATACGGCCGCATTGCGCAGACCACTCAGCGTATCGCTGGATCGGCCGGTGAGGCCGCCGATGCTGATAATATGCCCCCTGCCCTGTCGCTTCATCACGGGTGCCACGGCTTGGGCGTAACGCAAGTAGCCGCCAACTTTGACATTGACGTCTGCAATTAGCGCGTCGACATCCACGTCCTCGATCACGCCCCCGATGGGCGTGGAAGTGGCTGCCGCGTTGACGAGCACGTCGATCCGGCCAAACCGGGCCAATACGGTCTCGGCGAGGGCCCGGGTCGAGGAGGCATCGCGTGCGTCCGAAACCATGGCTTCAACCTGCGTCAGACCCTGCGCACCTAAACCGACAACGGCTTGATCGAGCATTTCCGCGCCCCGCGCAGTCAGGACAATGGCCATCCCGGCCCTTGCAAGTTCGATCGCGATTCCAGGAGCCAGCCCTCCGCTGCCTCCGGTCACGATAGCAACCTTGCCAGAGCTGGTCACGGCAGTTCCGCCTGGATCAGAAATGGGCCATCAAGGGTGAGGCCATCACGCAATGCGTCGGCCAGTTCGCCGTTGGTGGTTGCGCGCACGGCTTCTACCCCATAGCCCTGAGCCAAAGCGACCCAATCAACCTTCGGCTTGTCGAGACGGGTGAGATTGGCGATCAAGGCATCGTCAAGTGGGGCCGCAGCGCGGTTCAGCTCGGTCTGCAGAATGGCGTAGCGATGGTTGGCGGCTATGATAACCGTTACCCTCAGCCCTTCGCGTGCCATGGTCCACAAAGCTTGCAACGTATATTGCGCACTGCCGTCAGACTGGACCGATACTATGCGAGCATCCGGCGCGGCCAACGCCGCACCGACCGCGCAGGGCAGCCCCTGACCGATGGCACCGCCGGTATTGGTCATGACACGATGGCGCCGCGCGCGGTGAGCATTGCGGAGCCATGGCCCGCCAAGGGTCGAGCCTTCGACTGAGACAATCGCGTTTTCAGGAAGTTGCAGCAGCAATTCTTCGACAACCGCGGCGGGTGTCAGCGCAGCGGACGAATCGGGTACCGGGTTTGCTGCAGCAACAGGCTGCGACGCGGGAACTGTCGCACCAAGCCGCATGGCAAGTGCCTCTAGCGCGGCGACGGCATCTTCGCCGGGTTCTGCCAGACGGACCAGACGTTCGTCGGGCACCAATTGGCTGGGCCAACCTTCATAGCCGAAATAGCTGATCGGCATGCGCGCTCCGGCCAGCACCACGCGAGCTTCCCCCATCTGCGCAATCACGTCGTCGGGAAAATAGGCCTGCCGTTCAACCACGGGCAGATCGCCGCCAAGGGTGACAATGGCTGGATAAGGCTCCATCAGCAATCGCCCGCCCAGCTTTGCTGCGACCGCTGCTCCGGCACGGATACCCGCCTCCCCCAATGCGTTGCCGCCGAGAAGGATGATGATGACGTCACCAGCTTGAGAGAGAGTTGCGGCAGCTGCTTCGACTTGGCTGTTGGAAACCGGCAGCGAGCGATAGGGGGTGGCCACCGCTGGTATCGCATCCGCAGGTGCAGACGCATCGACAACATCGGTTGGCACCACTAGCGTGGCTATTCCGCCCTCGCCAATATTGGTCGCGGCGAATGCTTGCTCGACACCACCGGTAATGCTGTCCGTCCGATCGAGATAAATCACCTCACGCGAGACCGGCGAAGCAAGGGAGGTGATGTCCGAAGTCAGCGGCGCATCAAAAGCGCGGTGCCATGTGGCATGATCGCCAATCAGGTTGATGATCCGCGACCCCGCGCGGCGGGCATTGTGGAGATTGGCGATGCCGTTGGCAAAACCCGGGCCAAGGTGCAACAAGGTCAGCGGCACTTTCCCCGAAACGCGGGCATAGCCATCTGCCGCCCCGGCGCACACCCCTTCAAACAGGCTGAGCACGCAGCGCATCCGTCCATCCCGAGCCAGCGCACTGACCAGGCCCAGTTCCGTCGTACCCGGATTGGCAAAGCAAATACGCGCCCCGCCCTCGTATAGGCTATCGAGCAGCAGGTCGGCACCAAGCCGCGTTGTGATATTGCCTTGCTGGGACATTTGCGTTTCCATCTATATATTCCTGTCAGCCTGCGCCAGCCCGACCGGTCTTCAGCCCGGCCAGAAAGCCCTCCACCAGCCGCGCGAAGCTCTCGGGCGCGTCATCGTGGACATAATGGGATGCCTCGGCCACGCTGGCGTGGCTCAGCACGGGATTGGCTGCCTCCAGTTCCTGGACCTTCGCAAGATTGCAGAAGTCCGATCGGCCGCCCCGGATCACCAGCGTGGGCGTGCGGATCGCCGCGATCACGGGATGGAGATCGACCACGCGCGATGGGTCCGGCGCCACGCGGGTAGCAGCAATACCATCGGCGTCATAACGCCAGCCCACACCACCTGCATCGTCCGCCCGCATGGATTCGAACAGACGCTCCTCGATCGCGGCATCCAACACCCCGGGGCGCAGCGTGCGCCAATAGCCGCGCGCTTCGGACCAGCTGGCAAAGTGCGTTGGAAGCGCTGCCATTTCCGCAACGATCCGTTCAAACCCCGCACCGGAGATCGAGGAACCGGCGGTGATGTCTTCGACCACAAGGCCGTTCAGCCGCTGCGGATGCTTCGCGGCATAACAATAAGCAGTTGTTCCTCCCATCGAATGGCCAACAAGTACGAACCGATCAAGGCCAAGACCATCGACCACCGCTTCCAGATCGGACAGATAGCTGTCTGTGTAATAGTTGCGCCCAGCATCCCAATCGCTTTCACCTCGTCCGCGTGCGTCAAAGGCAATCAGCCGCCAGCGGTCAGAAAAAGCCTCGGCAAGACGTCGCCACGTGCCCGAATAGCCACGCAGGCCGTGGAGCAGCACCATCGTCGGCGCCTGCCGATTGCCCCATTCGCGGATGTGAATCCCGACATCGCCATTGACGACCCGGCTTGTGCGCTCTCGGGGAAGAAGGGCTACCGGCTCGGGTGGATGGTCGGGAAAATCGAGAGCAAGTGTCGCCATGGCTCAGGTCAAACCATTGCCTTCGGCATCTTCAGCCTTGAGGCCGCCAAGCCGGGCGTTGAGCCGACCGCGGGTGGCAAAGGCCCAGCACACAATCACTTCGTCACGATTGGGCGCGTCACCGAACGAAACACTCATTGTGTCATAGTGGGAGCGAACATAAAGCGCGTCCTTGTGGCCAAAGGGGATGTCCAAAATCGTGCCGGGAACACCGCGCTTGCCGGTGGAGGGCACCCAGGAAGCACCCCCGCCGACGGCATCGCGCACCGGGTTGGCGGCAGGGTTGGTGAGCAAGGCGTTGCCATGCTCATATTCACCATCGGTACCGACCATGATCGCCTTGCCGTAGCTTTCGATCGCCGCGCCGCCCGACAGGACGTTCAGTCGACGACCAATTTCGGCACCCAGAGCGGGCGAGGCGTCGATCCATGCCGAGAGATCCTCGACAAACTCGCCAGCATAGGGATTTTTGATGCAGGCACCGATCATGTACTTGAACAGCGGCTTCCCATCGGCGGCCGCGCCGGTTTCACCAGCCCAGATTTCCTCAACCTGACTGAACCATTTGCGAATGTGAAAAGAACCGAAGTTCGGCGCGTAGGTGGTCATATGTCTCTCCTTAATATCTAAATCCGCAATTCTGCCGCTGCGCTCGAAAGCGAGCCGAGAGATGCGGACGACCGAAATGTTAAAACGTAACTGGGTCGGCCTGGCCTTGATTGCGGTTGATTTCGACTTGCGATTCACCCGTTATCTGCGGAACCCGTTGGCAAAAAACCTCGAGCATGTGCCCGTCAGGGTCATAGAAGTAGATTCCTGTCGAAACGCCGTGATCTAGAATTTCTGCAATCTCCACTCCGCGCTCACGGAAGTAATCGTAATTGCGGCGCAAATCGTCGATATTAACACCAGCCATCATCAAGCCGATATGCTCGAACTCCTTGCCTTTGGAGGCACCCTCCTCTGCCTTGAACAGTGCAATGTCATGGTCGCTCATGCCGAAGCTGAGGAACACGCCGCCCTTGTAGGGACCATCGCCTGCGCGCGCCGTGATCTTCATGTTTAACACTTCGCAGTACCACTTGGCAGACACCTCCGGGTCGTTCACGAAAAGGACGATATGGGCGATTTTCTCTACACTGATCGGCGAAAGTTTAGTTTGTGACATGGGGCAATCCCAAATCCGCAGGAACACCGGAAACCCAGGCGAGATCAGTGATCTCGTTGAACTCGCGCCACTCCTTTTCCCATGACCTGCCGCCATCGGTCGACCGATAGAGATACCCAAACTTGCTACCGGCCAGAAGGAAATTAGGGTCGGCAGGATTGGAGCCGAAGGCCCACATGCAAGAATTGGACGGCCGGTCCAGCTCTGCCTTGGTCCAGGTCTGACCCGCATCTGAGGATGTCAGGATCGAGGCCGTGGTGCCGGGCGTACCATCGCCGATGCCCACCGCGATTTCGGTGCTGCTACCGGGCTTGCGCAAGAGGAGGCGAGAATAGCGCAGCCCCCAGGTTTCTTTTGCGGGCTGGCGCGCCCAGGTCTTGCCATCGTCAGTCGATCGGTACAGCGCGATGACTGTCAGCGCGAGATGCACCTTTGAGCCATCGTCCTGTTTCAGAATCATTATATCATGCAGATCGGAATTGCCGCCGAACTCCGACCAGCTGGTATCTATTCGCTCCCAAGTGTCACCACCATCGCGGCTGCGATGCAGGCCACCTTCCTCAATCCCGGCCCAGACATCGTTTGAATCGTCAGGATCAACAGCAAGCGCCAGCATCCGTGGACGGTTCACCCCGGCGCAGAACTCGGGCATTTCCAGCGGCGTGGGTTCCCAATTTTTGCCACCATCGCGCGAACGGAAAAAGATCGAGAGCGAAGGCGCACCCGTGCCGGCATAAATGACGTTCGGTTCACTCTCGCTGGCGACCAGCTTCCACACCGCAAAGCCGTTGAGCGCGCAATCGATCCGGCGCCAATGGACACCACAATCTTCGCTGTAGAAAAGCCCCTTTTCAGCTCCGGCAAATAATGCTTCGGGGTTCGCAGGATCAACCAGCAGGCAGCGCACCCGGTCATCATATTCCAGGTCCTGATTGATATTGATCCGGTACCAGTTCTTGCCATCGTCATGGCTGCGCATCACAGCTTGTCCATCGGTAGAAACTATCAACGTCCTGCTCATATTCCACTCCTGCTTTTATCACTTCAGACGTATAAACTGTACTGATTGCTTAGCTGAGATTTACCCAGATGCTCTTGATCTCGCTGTAGAGCTCCATGGCCTGGCGGCCGTGCTCCCGACCCCAACCGGATTGTTTGAAACCACCAAATGGGGTCGCATTGTCCACCAGATTGAAGCAGTTGATCCACACGGTACCGGCTTTGACCGCTCCGGCAAGACGGTGCGCCTGCTTGAGATTATTGGTCCAGATTCCGGCGGAGAGCCCGAAATCGGAATCGTTCGCCTGGGCGACAAGGTCATCGGCATCGCTCCAGCTCAAAGCGCTTAGCACTGGCCCAAAGATTTCTTCTTTGACGATCCGCATGTCGCGCCCCGCATTGGCCATGATGGTGGGCTCAAAGAAATAGCCTTCGCCCAGCCCCTTGGGGCGACCTCCACCGATCATCACTTCGGCGCCTTCGTTCTTGCCGATTTCGACATATGAACTTACCTGATCCCATTGCTCCTGCGAAACAAGCGGGCCAAAGTTGACCGCCGGATCAAGCCCGTTACCGATGGTAAGGCGCGCGGCATGATCCGCCACGCGGGCCAAAAGATCGTCATGGATGGAGTCATGGGCATAGAGCCGTGATCCTGCCGTGCAGGTCTGCCCCTGGTTGAAAAAGATGCCCGCCGCAATCGAGGCTGCCGCTGCATCCAGATCGGCATCGGGCAACACAATCTGTGGCGATTTTCCGCCCAGCTCCAGGCTCACCTTTTTGAGATTGACTGTCGATCCGCGTACAATAGCCTTGCCGACCTGGGTCGAGCCGGTGAACGCAACCTTGTCAACGCCGGGGTGGTCAACCAGGGCCGCCCCCGCCTCGCCAAAGCCAGTGATAACGTTGAACACGCCGGGCGGCACACCAGCTTCCAGCGCCAGTTCGGCCAGGCGTAGCGCGGTCAGCGGGGTCTGTTCGGCAGGCTTCAGGATGACGGTACACCCTGCCGCCAACGCGGGCGCGACCTTCCAGGCCGCCATCGACATCGGATAGTTCCATGGCACGATCAGACCGCACACCCCGACCGGTTCGCGGGTGGTGTAGTTCAATATCTTTGCCCCGCTGCGCGGTGATACCGGCAGAGTTTCGCCACCGAATTTGGTGGGCCAGCCAGCAAAATAGCGGAAAGTCTTGATCGACCCTTCTATCTCGACAATCTGAGTCAAGGTCGCCGGCTTGCCATTGTCCATGCATTCCAGCACGGCGAGCTCTGCTGCATCACGTTCAATGAGGTCAGCCAAACGGTTCAACAGCTTTGAACGATCAACCGCACTCATATCGCGCCAGGCTGGATCGTTCAGCGCCTTTCGCGCCGCCCGCACGGCCTGATCTACATCAGCCGCTCCGCCTTCGGAAACCTGGCAGATTTCTTCGCCCGTTGCCGGGTTCAGGGTCGGGAACGTCTTGCCCGATTGCGCCTGTACGGACTTGCCGTCGATGATCAGACCAAGCGGTTTTGCCGCAAGCGAGCGGCGAAGTTGTTCCGCTTTCACAAAGGCCGTGGATTGTTCTGACATGGCATTTCCTATTTTATATGTGGCGACCCGTTACCTGCGCGCTACCTGCCGGGGCATTGCCTCGAATCTGGAATGACAATAGCTCAAGCTCATTTTGTAAACAATACTAGATTTATACATTTTGTTGTTGCATATGCGGGACAATAAGAAACTGCTGGCAACCGGGGAGAAACCTGTGCCTGAGTCAAATGATAATCTCGAACAAGCCTTGCTTGACGCCCATCGCGCGCCGCAGCTGGCGGCGAAAATACCGGCATCGGTACCGGGGCTTGAGGGGGCTTATGCGATCCAGCGGCGAATCGCGGCTGTAAGCAATTTGCCTGTCATGGTCTGGAAGCTTGGCTTGACCGGCCTTGCATCCCGCGGGGCTTTTGGGGCGAGCGAACCGATTGTCGGCCGCCTTCCTGCAAGCGCCATTTTTTGCGATCGCAGCAGTATCGCATTTCTAGGTTCTGAAATGTATGTCGAGGCCGAACTTGTTTTCGAATTTGGCCGCGACCTTCCCGCACAAGAGACACCCTATACGCGTCAGGATATTTGCGCTGCGCTCAAAGGTATCTATGCCGGGATCGAGGTGGTGAGGACACGCTTCCAGAGCAGCGACTTGCCACTCGGCCTGCTGGTGGCCGACAATGCAATGGCGCATGGCCTGGTGCTCGGCAAGAAGCTTTCGACGGGCTGGCAAGACAGGCTGGCCGACCTGCCGGTCTCGCTTTCCCGGAATGAGGAGCCTGCCGTGCGGGGTTCCACTGCACAGGCGATGGGCAATCCGATCGATGCGGTCGTCTGGTTGGCAAACTGGATGCGCGAGCATGAAGAACGGGGATTGTCGCGCGAACAACTGGTTGCGTCGGGTACCTGCACGGGTGTCACCGAAGTTTTCCCGGGAGACAAGATCATCGTGGGTTTTGACGACGTCGAAGGCGCGCGCGTCACATTCAACCCATCAAATTGAAAGGAAATATCTCATGAGTCTTGAATTGGGTCTGGAAGGAAAAGTTGCCGTCATCACGGGTGGCGGCGTCGGCATCGGCAAGGAAACCGCACGCAAGTTGCTGCTGGCCGGGGTCAAGGTAGTGATCGCCGCGCGCACCGCAAGCAAACTGGAAGCTGCTGCTGAGGAGCTGCGGCAGAGCACCGGCGGAGAGATCATCGCCGTGCCGACCGATACGACATCCAAGGAATCTGTCGAAGCCATGGTGGCGGCGGCCGTGGCGAAGTTCGGCGCAGTCCACATCCTGGTCAACTGCGCAGCCGCGCCGGGCGGCCTGGTGCGCAACGCGATCGAACTGGCCGACGAAGACATGCTGATGCTCGATCTCAACACCAAGCTGTTCGGCTACTTCCGTACTGCCAAGGCCTGCGTGCCGCACATGCGCAAGGCCGGCTGGGGCCGGATCGTGAACGTCGGCGGGCTGACCGCCCGCTGCACCGAAGCACTGTCAGGCATGCGCAATACCGCGCTGGTCCACTTCACCAAGACCCTGTCGGATGAGGTCGGGCGCGATGGGATTACCGTCAACATCATTCACCCTGGTGTGACCCGAACCGAACATATCGAGGAATGGTTCGCCGAAATGGCCGTCGAAGAGGGCACGACCTTTGATGCGATTGTAAAGCGGGAAGCTGGCGATCCGGCTGCGTTGAAGCGTATGCTTGAAGTTGAAGAGGTGGCCGACCCGATCGTATTTCTTTGCTCAAAGCTGGGCAGCGGGATCACCGGCGAATCAATAGCGGTCGACGGCGGCCTGTCGCGCGCAGTATTTCTCTGATCTGACATGGGCGGTGCTGAGCAAGCGGCATCGCCCATTTCCTTCTGCCTATAATCCGCAGCACTATTTTGTCCGCACAGCGATGGACCTGCTTTAGCAGGCTGCTGAAAAACTCGTGGCATTTTGATTATTGATGTGATTCACTTGCC